>CAZZNE010000014.1:83021-101042 GCA_964655525.1 uncultured Clostridium sp. | reverse complement strand
TTATCGGCAAGGAGCTTTTCGGTATCTGCGATGATCTGCTTATACGTACTCTGATCTACAAAGACCTCTCCAAATATTTCGCTATCCATGATATGCGCTTCACTTGAGGGCACATCGAAGAAGCGCAGTATCTTTTCACTTTTGAGTGTCAATGCAAAATTTGACATAATTGTCATCAGCAGGATACAGAGCGTGAACACAACTATCACGATAGAAAACTGCTTCGGCGAACTGATCACATCATTGACTGAGAGAAATGCAGATGACGGCAGCTTAGAGCGGCCTAAGTGCAAAAGGCTTTTTCTTCGGAAGCGCTCGCCCGTCTGACCGTTTCTTACTGCGTCGATGGGCGAGAGTTTATTGACTCTGCGTGTGCAGCCGTAGCAGAACAGCAGGATAATGATAACTACTGCCGCAGAGCTTAAAAGCCCCATAAGAGTACCGCTCCCGCTGCCGAGAACGATATTTTCCGATATCGTTTTCATCATCATATCCCCGAGAGGGACAGAACAGAAATATCCTATCAGTGTACCGACCACGGCAATGGCAAGATACTTGACGATATACAGGCTTCTTATACTGCCGCCCCTGATACCCACCGCCTTCATTACACCAATCTCACGAAATTCCTCGCTGACCGTAAAGCCTATTGTGAAACGCAGCACCACAAAGGCTGTGAACATCAGCACGATACTGATCATCATTAAAACATACGCAGAAAGCATATCATAAAGATAAATATCCTTGCTTTCTTCCCGTGTGTAGACATATACACCGCTATAGTCCTTTGCAAGTTCCCTTATTTCATCAACATCTGCTGTATTTACACAAAACTGCCAGCCATTCATGATATGAGTGGCTTCGTCCTTGTCAAGATAGTCATAGTCAGCAGAGTTTATGATAAGATATGGGAAAGCCGTGTTTCTCGAATCAAACAGTGCACCTTTAAACCGCCCCATAAACTTAAGCGTGAGATGACTGTTACCGACAGTAAGCTCCACCTCGTCGCCCTCTTTTATATTCATGTCCTGTAAAAAAGGAGCGTTGGCATAAAAGCAGCCCTTGTCCACGCTTTCGATGATGTTATTGTTCTCATCGAAATAGTTGATAGCCATTTCACTATCAGAAAGCAACCAGGCAGCATTTGTGAAATTATCAAGTTTTTTTCCGTTATGCCTGAAATACTTTGAACTGGCTACACACAGCCAATGCTCGGTCCTTATCTCCTTAACGGAAATAAGCTCCCCCATCTTTTCCTCAAGATCGTTTTCCCCGCCGAATATCATCAGCACGGTGACATCGGGAACATCCGCCGCATCGAAATAATGCTCGATGCCGCCCGTCACAGCGATGATGTTGTTCACCGCCGCGGCTGCAAACATCGAGCATAAAATGACGAACAGCAGCAGAATGATGTTCATGGTCTTTTTGCGTTTCAGGTCTTTTTTCAGTATTCTCCAGAACATAGTGTATCCCTCTTTTCATTGATTCCGTTTTTTTCCATGTTCTGATTATAATATATCAATTCTTAACAAGTCTTTAACTTTTGACAGAACATAAAAGCTTGCATATTCAAGAAGTTTATTGATTGACAGAGCATTTCAATCAATTCTTCCTGCCCTGTTTATTTCATGTTATAATTTGTTACACAGGAACTTGTTATCCTCATAAAGAAATGGGGCCTTCAACGGCAGCACGGGCCTTGCTTTCATTTTTTTACACCGATTCCGGAGGACTTTTATGATCATACAAGTAACGGAACCTCATTATGCACGCGATTTTGCATTAATTTATAACAGCGCCAATACCCTCTTTCAGGAGCGGGAACGCTGCGATGCGGACGAGACAATCTTTTATAAGCAGCTACAGGAAGATCAAAATTTTATTTACATGGATGAAGATACGATCTGCGCCTTTCTGTCCTTTCATACCTTTGGTGAATACCACGAACTGACATCTCTTTATGTCAAAAGAGAATATCAACGAGCAGGCATCGGTGAGCAATTATTAACACACTTTGAAGCTTACGTCAAGAAGAGCCTTGACAACTCCTGTCTCATTGTCAAAGCTCTCCGCAATGCGCCCTGGGCAATTCACTTTTATCAAAAACACGGTTATAAATTATTGGATGACCGCATGCGCCGCATGATAAGTAATTGGAATCTGACGGAAAAGGCATACGAAATGATTTTATATAAAAAATGATTTCAGGCACCCGCACAATTCTTTTTATGCGCTTTCAATTTCTTCATTGCCCAATCATAATGACTCGAGGTATTCGCTGCAAAGTAAGAACCAAGCGCATTCCCTCCGGTCCAAGGAAATACCTCTTTGGAAAACAGTTCTTCATTCGAAAGCATTTCTATCAGCTTCATCGTCTCCTCATGAGATTTGCGAAGCAGCTCTTTTGCTTGCTCCAATGTGGTACTCTGATGCTTTTTCCAAAATTCTACATTCATTTCACCGTAGGTCTTCCAGTTATAGGGCTCCGGAAGGAACGGTTGATACGCATCATTTTTCCTTCCGCGTGCGGTAATCCGAACCGGCGCCGCGTCCGCGCCATCTGCGCTGTTTTCATCCGCTTTCTCAATGTGATTTACCCGCACCCAGTTCAATAACAGCTGATGCCATTCATAAAGATGAACCAAAACATCCCGAAGATTTTTATCTCTCTTCCAATGCGCTTCTTTTTTCGACGCATTCCCTGAAAAATCAAAAGGCGTATTCAGCTCCTTTTCGGTCAGCCCATCGATCATACTGTTTAGTTTCTCATAGTTTTCTGTTGCTGCACTGATCAAATCCGGTTTTGTCGTCGGTCTTCCCATCGTCATTTTTCCTTTCTGTCTGTCCAGATCTATCGTTTTCTACCCCTGCTGTCCATAGTTTATCAGCACAACCCTGACACCTCATGTCAGGGTTTATTTTTTCTATGATTAATTTTAAATATTTTATCGTATGTCAGATATTTATGTAAATATCAATCAATTTTTTCTCTTATTTTACACTAAAACGCATGAATAATTTTGTTTTTCTGCAATAATAAACGCAGAGCCTATGGATTCTCTCCATAGCCTCTGCGCCATATAAGAAATTATGATATTTCCTTTAATTTCCTTTAACATCAGTCCTCCAGCAGCCGCAATCCCGCCGTGTCCGTTACCGGCAGGGAAAAAACAATGGATTTTGCCTTGGACTGCATGCCCGCCTGCTCCATGACCGCTTTCATAATATCATTTTTCTGTTCTCTTTTTGCCACGATAAAAATGATCTCTTTCTCCGAGGCGAGGGACACGCCCATAAATTTCTCCGCCTGTTCCATGCCCGTACCCTTAGCGTGGATCACCGTCCCGCCGTACGCGCCGGCGCCTCTGGCGGCATCCATCGCCAATTCCGTATATCCCTGATTGGCAATGACTACAATAAGCTCATGGGTCGTATCCTTCAAAACCGATTCCTCCTCTTTTTGAAAATCTATGTTTCCGGTTAAAAATTGTAATGTCTTTTTCCCGCCGATGCTGCTTAACGGGACAATAAAGGCAATTCCCTCGCCCGGCGCGTCAATCCGAAGCTTCTGCCTAAGCTGCTTCTTCGTACTTTGCCAAACGTCTTCCTCCAACACATGAAAAAGAACTGCTTTTTCCATGGATTCCAGACCCAGATAATCCATTATATCCCCTGTCGCCGTTCCCGATCCCAGCGTGATAAACATGACCTGTAACGCTTCCTCCTCATACAGGCGAAGATATTTTTTTAATTGTTTTCGACTGATAATCGTTGTCATCAGACACAACTTTCCCATAAACCTGCTCCATTCTTACTTAAAACCGTCTGTGAAATCCATGCTATAATTCTATAATATCCATATCCCCGTACTGATCGATGGACACATATCCACCCGCCGCTTTCTGAAGACGTCCCGCCTTCACCTGATAGATCAGCCCTAGGGACTGAATGGTGATGAGCGGTGTCATGGCAACCATCGCGACCACACCGAACGCATCCGTGATGATATTGCCTCCCACCGCGTTACACGCGCCCATCGCAAACGGTAACAAAAACGTCGCCGTCATGGGACCGGATGCCACGCCGCCGGAGTCAAATGCGATGGAAGTAAAGATCTTGGGTACAAAGAAAGTCAGCAGCAGCGCAATGGCATACCCCGGCACAACGAACCACATGATGGAGATTCCCGTGAGTACGCGGATCATTGCTAAGCCGATCGAAGTCGCAACGCCGACGGACAGACTCGTCTCCATCGCCTTGGCAGCAATTGCGCCCGAGGTGATCTCCTCCACCTGCTTTGTGAGAACAAATACGGCAGGCTCCGCCTGAACAATAAAATAACCGATGATCATACCGATCGGCACGATGATCCATGCATAGGGCAGTCCTGCGATCACCTGTCCCAAGTAATTTCCGGCGGGCATAAAGCCCACATTCACGCCGGTCAAAAATAGAACCAGTCCCACATAGGTATACACAAGACCGATCAGAATCTTGATCAGTGTTTTTTTCTTCATATCGCGAGAGATCAATTGGAATGCCCCAAAAAACAGAACGATGGGGAGAAGCGAAACCGCCATCTCACGTAAGTAGACCGGAATCCCCCTGACAAACAGTCTGCCAAGCTCCACGGAATCCGTGATCTTCGGTATCACATCCGACAAATATTCCGTGGATTCCGGGTGATAGATCATGCCGAGGATCAGCACCGCGATAATAGGACCCACGGAACACAGCGATACCAGACCAAAGCTGTCCTCCGCCGCATGTTTATCGTTTCGGATTGCAGAAATACCGATACCAAACGCCATGATAAACGGAACGGTCATCGGTCCGGTCGTCACCCCGCCCGAGTCAAATGCCACCGCCAAAAAATCTTTGGGGACAAAAGCTGCCAGTGCGAAGAGTATCGCGTAAAAAAGAAGCAGCATCGGTGGCAGCGGAATGCGAAGCAGCATACGCAACAGCGCAAACACCAAAAAAAGTCCGACGCCCACCGCAACCGCCACGATCAATATTAAATTGGGAATCGAGGGAACCTGCTGCGCCAGCACCTGCAAGTCCGGCTCCGAGATTGTGATGACAAAGCCCAGCGTGAAGCTGACTAAGATCATGACAAGCAGCTTCCTGCTCTTCGTCATGGTGGTACCCACCCGTTCGCCCATGGGCGTCATCGCCATCTCCGCTCCAATGGAGAAAAAGAGCATGCCCACGATCAACATGACCGCCCCGATCAGAAATTCCATCAGAATATCCGGTGAAATGGGCGCGATCGTAAAGCTGAGCAGCAGCACGATCAGAATGATAGGTACTACCGCTTTTAAGGTTTCTTTTGATTTTTCTATCAGTTTTGAACGATTTTCCTGCAATGTGCCAACGCCTTTCTATGTAAAGTCTGTATGTTTTATATTGTAACATAAAGAACCTGTCGATTGTTGCATAAAACAGTTTTTTTCTAATTTTTTTAAAATTACAAAAAATTTACCCCCCCCCCGCACTATAAAGTATGTTTTTTCGCTGTCCGATATAATGATTATATATCTCCATGTGATCGTATCTCATTTTCGACCCATGAGGCGCATACACCAAATGCCGGTTATTCATTTTTTCAGAAAGGAGATGCCCCATGTTTTCTGTCCAGCACAATTTAGCTGCGATGAATTCAAACCGACAGCTCGGTATCACTACAAACAGTACAAAGGTGTCCACAGAAAGACTTTCTTCGGGCTATCGCATTAACCGCGCCGCGGATGACGCAGCCGGTCTGACGATTTCTGAAAAAATGCGCAGTCAGATCCGCGGACTGACACAAGCGTCAGCAAACGCGCAGGACGGCATCTCTCTGATCCAGATTGCGGAGGGCGCGCTGAACGAAGTGCATGATATGCTGCAGCGTTCCAATGAACTTGCCATCAAAGCCTCCAACGGAACACTGACCGAGGCCGACCGCGCCGCGATCGATTCCGAACTGCAGGAGTTAAAGGATGAGATCGACCGTACCGCACAGCACACCGAATTTAATACCCTCAAGCTCTTTCCCGATAACGGGCGGTCTCCCAAATCCGCATCCGTCATAGAGACCTACCATTATGAGGTCGTTTATAACCTGAACGATAATACCGTATCAGTAGGCGCTTCTTCCAATCTTACAAACGCGGCTGCCAGAAGCGCTGACGATCAGATTTCCACCGGAAGCGTACTTGCCGATAAAATCGCCAATGAATTCGTGCCAAACGCGGTAAAGCAGATTTTGGATACTTTTCCCAGCCTCAAAAATGCCGTCGGCTCCGACACGATCAACATGGCTTTAGACGTATCGTTTTTGGACGGTCCCAATAATACGCTGGCATATGCGCAATATACTTATAAGACAAACAGCGGCCAGGTAACTTCCATGCTGTTAAAAGTAGATGTTTCTGATTTCGACGATAAAGACGCACTTGGCACCGGGAAACGTGCAGAAGCTTTAGAATCCACGCTTGCGCATGAGCTCATGCATTCCGCCATGCAATACACGATGCCGAAGCTGATGAACGGAAAAAGCGGATCCCTCCCCACATGGTTTGTAGAAGGTACCGCACAGCTTGCGGGCGGCGGCTTCCCGACCGGCTGGAACAACTCTTTAAGTTCCCTTGCCAAAAATCTTGCCGACGAGAACGACAGTCATTTGGATTCTAATATCTCTAACTACCTGAAATCCCACACCGTAACGGGCAGACCATACGGGCACGGGTATCTTGCCGCAGCGTACGCCGGATATCTGGCAAATGGCGGCGGAGATGTGACCGGCAGCAACATTGCAGCCGGAATGGATAAAATATTTGAAGACCTTCTAAACGGAAAAAGCTTAAACGCTGCGCTGCAGGATAACACCGGTTTATCCGAGTCACAGCTTCGTTCCAGAATTGACAATGCAAATGCTGATCTGGTCGAATTTGTGAGAAAGCTCTCCGTCGCTTCCTTGGGCGGCGCCGGCTCGGTGATCACTCCGTCTCTTGCAACAGGCGGAACAGACATCCTCGGAGACAGCGCTGAGGTTCAGCCTTTCCGCATTGATCCAAACAAAGTATTTGTCGATCTGGAAAGCGGCGGCGCGAAGATCAGCCTTCATATCGGCGCTGCGGCGGAGCATTATATGGAACTCGATCTCTTCCAAATGGATTCCAAGGCACTCGGAATCGAAAACACCGATATGACGACACAGAATTCCGCCCGTGAATCCATTGAAGTGTTCCGGCAGGCAATCGGTTATGTAAGCGCCGTCCGAAGCTATTTTGGCGCATCACAGAACCGGCTGGAGCATACGATTGCAAATCTGGACAACGTTGTTGAAAATACAACGGCTGCAGAATCCCGGATACGTGATACGGATATGGCGGATGAAATGGTCCGTTTCTCCAACCGGCAGATTCTTTTGCAGGCAGGACAATCCATGCTGGCACAGGCAAATCAGCAGCCAAACATGATACTTAGTCTCTTAGGCTGATAAGGGTTGCCCCGCAGCGGGCGTCAGGGTTATGCAGGCATGGCTTTGGCGTTTGCGGCGGGGCTTTTGATAAGAACGGAGGTCACGATACGATGGGTGAAATTGTCCATATCCACTGTACATTTTGCAATGCGGACTGGGAATGCAGGGTCGGCAGCGGCATGTTGCACGGAAGCCTGAAATCAGTTGCCGGTCTGTTTCCGGAAACGCAGAAAGAAGAAATTGCGCTCTATGAAACTCAAATGCCTTCTCCGAATTTTACCTTTTCTTTGCGTACCGCATGTTGTAAACACTGCAGAGAGATCGTCAGCGTCCCCGTTTTGACAATGCCGGAAACGGGAACCGTCTTTACCGCTCCGTGCCCGACCTGCGGCGCGAAGCTCAGACCGACTGTAAGACCGTCTAAATGCGCGTGCCCCTCTTGCGGCAAAACCGCCCTGGAATCGGAAATGAGCGGGCGTTGGGATTAACGCTGTTACAAGCATGACCCTTATCAATCAAAACATCATGACCTCTGATCCATTCAGCGTTCATGATGTTTTTTCTTTCTTCCCCATCTGATGAAATCAGTCATCGCCTCCTCCTCATACGGCTTCGTAAGAAAATCGTAAGAATTTCCACAGAAAAAAACAAGAATACCGTACAGGCATGCGGATAAATGCCGCTTTCTTTTTTGATACACTACCTGTAACAGAACGGCTGAATACGCACATTGGCGTCAAAACCTCAGAGGTATCAGGCGTTTAGACAGGAGGACAACATACATGAAAATTACTGTCTTTGATTGCGAAGAAGATGAAACCGAACTATTTCACGAGCTTTCACCGCGCTTCGGCATTGAACCCGTTATAACGAAGCTCTCCGCGGCAAAGTATGACCATGATCCGGAACTTCAAAATGCCTGCATCAGTGTGGGGCACAAGTCGAGGATTACCGGGGCTGATCTTTTCGCACTTAAGGAATCGGGCGTGAAATATATTTCCACCCGGAGCATCGGATATGACCATATCGATACGGACGCTGCCGGCCGATTGGGCATCACCGTCTCAAATGCGGTATATTCACCCGACGGCGTTGCCGATTACACACTGATGCTGATTTTAATGGCTATACGCGGCACAAAATCGTCCATCCTCCGCGCAGATCACAGCGACTTCCGATTAAACCGCCGCCGCGGGAAGGAACTATGCGACATGACCGTCGGGATCATCGGCGCGGGGCGCATCGGCCGCGCCGTGCAGAACCGGCTTCATGGTTTTGGCTGCCGCATATTGCTCTGCGATCAGAACCGCGGCGCTGACTGCATCCCTCTGTGCGAGCTGCTGCAAAAAAGTGATATTATTACCCTCCATGTGCCACTCACCGCTGATACCTATCATATGCTTGGCAGGGACCAGCTTCACCGTGTAAAGCAGGGCGCCTTCCTTATCAATACAGGACGCGGGTCGCTTGTAGATACGCAGGAACTGATCAACGCATTGGAGGGCGGCAGACTGGGCGGCGCCGCTTTGGACGTGATGGAAGAAGAAGAAGGCATTTTTTATTCGGACTGCTCACACAAAGCCATTCACAACCCCTACCTGCCAAAACTGCAAAAGATGCCAAATGTGATCATCACACCGCACACGGCATACTACACCGACCGCGTGCTGTATGACACCGTTGAGATCACGCTGCGGAATTGTTTAGATTTTGAAAGGAGACAAACACATGAATAAACTGAAAATTGCCGTCTTATTTGGCGGCTGCTCAGAGGAACACGATATTTCCGTCAAATCGGCACAAGAAATCGCAAAGCAGATCGACCTTACAAAGTATGAACCCTTTTACATCGGTATTACGCGCACCGGCAGCTGGCTTGCATGTGAAAAACCCTGCCCGGATTGGGAACGGCGCGAATGCTTTCCTGTAACGATCTCCCCTGACAGAACCGTGCACGGTGTGACTTTTGTTAAGGATGGCAGCTGTCAGACGCTCTATATAGACGTGGTATTTCCCGTTCTGCACGGAAAAACAGGTGAGGACGGCGCCATACAGGGGCTGCTGGAATTATCCGGTATTCCCTATATCGGCTGCGATATTGCAAGCTCCGCACTCTGCATGGATAAAGCTCTTGCTTACATGGCAGTAAAAAACGCCGGCATCGCCGTTCCCGAATTTCGGATTGTATATCCCGACGCACACACGCCAAACGGATATTCATTCCCTGCGGACTGTACGCCAAACGGACATTCATTCCCTGCGGACTGCACGGATGATGCCGCATCCCGTATCACCGTACAAGACATACCCACCTACCCGGTTTTTGTGAAACCGGCACGTTCAGGTTCTTCCTTTGGCGTGAGTAAAGTGTATGATCAGAGTGAATTACATGCCGCCATAAAAACGGCCCGGCAGTACGATGACAAGATTCTGATCGAAGAGGCGGTTTTCGGAACAGAGGTCGGCTGCGCCGTGCTGGAAAAGGATAACGCCTTGGTCACCGGCGAGATAGACCAGATCACGCTCTCTCACGGTTTCTTTCGCATTCATCAGGAAAATACTCCCGAAAACGGTTCCGAAAACGCAAGCTTCACCGTTCCCGCAAATATTCCGCTGGAGAAGCAGACGGAATTAAAGGAAACCGCAAAAGCAATCTATCATGCGCTCGGATGCAGAGGGCTTGCCCGCGTAGATATGTTTTTACGCAAAGACGGAAGCATCTTGCTCAACGAGGTCAATACCCTGCCGGGGTTCACATCCTACAGCCGCTATCCCCGCATGATGAAGGCCGCCGGGATTTCCATTTCTGAAGTGATCGATTGTCTGGTCTCGACCGCGCTAAAAAAGATTGGCGTGAATAGCCAATCTTTCGAAGAATTCCCTTCGTGAATTCTTCTGGCATTAAGAAATTTCCTATAAATGAACAAAAGCTGAAAGGGGCATACGCACAATGATGGAAAAAGGATTTGTTTTTTTAGATGAGGCGGTACAAGGCATCCGCTGGGATGCGAAATACGCCACATGGGACAACTTTACAGGAAAGCCGGTGGACGGATATACGGTCAACCGCATTGTCGGGACGTTCGAGCTGGCGGACGCACTAAAAAAAGCCGGTGAGACAGCCGCCGCGCTCGGATACGGTCTGCTCCTGTGGGACGGCTACCGCCCCCAACGCGCGGTAAACTGCTTTCTGCACTGGTCCGCGCAGCCGGAAGACTATCGCACAAAAGAAAAACATTACCCCCATATCGAGCGCAGCGAAATGATCGCAAAAGGATATGTCGCCGCAAAATCAAGCCACAGCCGCGGGAGCGCCATTGACCTCACGATTTATGACCTGAATTCGGGCGACATGGTTCCCATGGGAAGTGGCTTCGATTTTATGGACGACCGTTCCCACCATACATCGGAAGCAGTCACGGTCAGCGAAGCCAAGCACCGCACTCTGCTGCGTTCCATTATGGAAGAAAACGGCTTTGAATCCTATGAAAATGAATGGTGGCACTACCTGCTAAAGAACGAGCCTTATCCTGACCGCTATTTTGATTTTCCTGTTATCTAAATGCAATCGGAGCTAAGTCTATTTGCGGCTTAGCTCCGACTATTCAACTGCCCCTTACAACCGTTTCCGAGACCGGCAGCGTCACGCAAAACCTCGTCTGCCCCTCCCCGCTCTGTGCTTCAATGCTTCCCCCGTGCAGTTCGACGATCTGCTTTGCGATCGCAAGCCCTAAGCCCGCGCCGCCGCTATTCGTGCTGCGCGCATCATCTAGTCTGTAGAACTGTTCGAAAATCCGGTTCAGTTTCTCCTCCGGAATCGTATCTCCATAATTTGAAACCGTGACCGTCACCGCCTGAGCCTGATCAGATTGAACCGTGATCTTAATCTCTCCGCCCTCATCGCTATACATGACCGCATTGCGCAGCAGATTGTCAAATACGCGCTGAATCTTATTTGCATCACACCGAAGCGTCACATCCTTTTCCGCCTGCAGTTTTCCCGTCAACCCTTTCTCTTTTAACATCGGATCAAACTCATACAAAACCTGCTCCAGCAGACGCGTAAGGCTGATCCGGCTATATTGCAGTGCAATGTCGGATATATTAAATCTCGCGATCTCAAAAAATTCATTGATGAGTTCCTCAAGGCGCTCCGCCTTTTCCAAAGAGATCGAAAGGTACTTATCCCGCACTTCATCGGATATTTCTTTTTCATCGCGCAGCAGATTCAGATAGCCGATCACGGAGGCAAGCGGCGTTTTTAAATCATGCGCAAGATACATGATCAAGTCATTCTTTCTTTTTTCTGTCGTCAGAATATCACTTTTCTGCTTCTCGATCGTATGCTTTACCGTGTTTAATCTGCGCTCCAGATCAAACAGCTCCGGGGTTAACGAAATATCCTCCGACTTCTCCTGAAGCAGACTATCCATTCCTTTTCCGATCTCCTCAAAGTATACCGTAAACCAATTGAGGTAAATACGGAACACAATAAAAAACATGCACACCATCGCCACGATCATGATAATATCCATATGGTTGCGGAACGTATTTTGATATAAGATATATGCCGCATCATAATCCAAGCGAAACAGATTTTGATAGACTCCGATCATCCAGTCCGCAAACTTCCCCGACAGGATGTAGGAATAAAGAAAAAAAATGAAGCCGACTGCAATCAAAACCATCAGGACGGTTCGGAAGAAAATTTTATTTTTAAAATATCTGTAATCATTTCTCTTTTTTATGTTTGTGCGTAATGATTTAATTTTCAATGGTGTATCCCACTCCCCATACGGTTTTTATAAATTTCGGATTTTTTGAAGGCTCTTTCATTTTTTCACGCAGTCTGCCAATATGCGCCATAACGGTATTATTGTTATTGATATACTGCTCTCCCCATACTGCCTCAAATAACTCCTCCGATGAAACGACCGCCCCCTGATGCTCACACAAATACCAGAGAATGGAAAACTCGATCGGCGTTAATGGCAGCTCCTTCCCGAACAGGCTGCATTTATGATGCTCCCTATTGATGATCAGCCCCCGAATGTCATATTCGCAAACTTTCTCATCCGGCTTCGATGTCGGACTGTTATAGCGCGTATAGCGCCGAAGCTGCGTTTTCACCCGTGCCACGACTTCCAGCGGATTAAACGGCTTTGTGATGTAGTCATCCGCACCGATCGTCAGCCCCATGATTTTATCGCCGTCCTCCACCTTTGCCGTCAGCATGATGATCGGGAAAAAAGAATGCTCCCGGATTTTCCGGCAGATCTGAAATCCGTCCATATCGGGCAGCATGACATCCAGCACCGCCAGATCCGGCTCATGCTCCTCCATCCAGCGAAGCGCCTCCCCGCCGTTATGAAATTTGTGCACGGTATAGCCGTCGTTTGTGAGATAAACGTCCAGCAGATCTGCGATTTCTTTTTCGTCATCCACCACCACGATCGTTCCGTTCATATATGCTCCTTCTTGACCCCTTTGTTTACCGTACAAAAACAGCATAGCTGCAGCCATCCTAACGCCGCAGCTACGCTGTGTTTTCTGCTCTTCCCTTACATTAAGGACTCATACAGCTTCGTAATATCCTCTACGCTGGTTTCCTTCGGATTACCCGGTCTGCACGCATCGTCATATGCGGACTGTGCAAGGAACGGAATGTCCTCTTTCTTCACGATCTCCTTCAAGTCTGCCGGAATGCCAACGTCTTTTGACAACTGCCGCACCGCATCAACTGCCGCTTTACGGTATTCTTCCACGGACATGGCATCCACATTTTGAACGCCCATCGCTCTTGCGATCTCACGGTATTTTTCGCCCGTTGCTTCCGCATTATATTCCATAACGGTCGGAAGGATAATGGCATTTGCCACGCCGTGCGGCGTATCATACAGAGCGCCGAGCGGATGTGCCATGGAATGAACGATTCCCAGACCCACATTGGAAAAGCCCATGCCCGCAACGTACTGTCCCAGTGCCATGCCCTCTCTGCCTTCCGGCGTATTCTCTACCGCGCCGCGCAGACTCCTTGCGATGATCTCGATTGCTTTTAAGTGGAACATATCGGACAACTCCCATGCCGCGCCCGTGATATAACCCTCGATCGCATGGGTCAGCGCATCCATACCGGTCGCTGCCGTTAATCCTTTCGGCATCGTTGCCATCATTTCAGGATCAACAAACGCGACAACCGGAATATCATGGACGTCCACGCATACCATCTTTCTCTTTTTCTCCGTATCCGTGATCACGTAATTGATTGTGACTTCCGCAGCCGTTCCCGCTGTTGTCGGAACCGCAAAGATCGGTACGGACGGTTTCTTTGTCGGTGCAACACCCTCTAAGCTGCGCACATCCGCAAACTCAGGATTCGTGATAATAATGCCGATGGCCTTTGCGGTATCGATGGGCGAGCCGCCGCCGATGGCGATAATGTAATCCGCACCTGATTTCTTGTATGCTTCCACGCCGTTCTGCACGTTTTCGATCGTCGGATTTTCCTTGATGTCAGAATAAATCTCATAGCCAAGTCCTGCCGCATCCAAAATATCCGTTACCTTTTTGGTCACACCGAATTTAAGCAGGTTCGGACCACTGCAGATCAGCGCTTTCTGAAATCCCCGCGCTTTTGCCTCTGTCGAAATCTCCTGAATCGCCCCCGCTCCATGATAAGATGTTTCGTTCAGTACAAATCTGTTTGCCATACTTGTTTTCCTCCTTCTCTGTGATGGACTTTTGGGATTATGATATTATATCATGTCAGCAGGAAATCAAGCGCGAACGCAGTGAGCATTTGATTTCACCTGACATGATAACAAGAAAATTGCAAGCGCGTAGCGCGGCAGACGCGCAGCGGCTGAATTTTCGAGTTTATTATACCATGTTTCCTCAAGTTACGGGCAGAGACCCGAAAAATCTTTGATTTTTCGGGTTCGCTTCGCTCGTCAAATGAGTAAAAAAGCATCTGCTTGAGCAAGCTCGGCATATGCTTTTTTACTCACTTGACTCTGCCCTTTGCGGACATTATATCATATCCTTCCTGTCCCGCCTACTTAATTTTCCGCGGCGGAGCTTTCCTCCAGTGCCTTCCGGTTCTTTTTTTCCCGTTTTACCCGATACATATCTTTATCCGCAAGCTCGATCATACGGCTAAGCTCCTGTTTCTCCGATTCCGGCTCCACATAATACCCAATGCTCGCGTCCAGTAAATACTTCTTGTGATAAACCATATTGTATTTTTGGATGGACGCATGAATACCCGCGATATGTTCCCGAACGTCCGATTCCGTGTAGCCCGCCGCAAGCATCAGAAATTCATCGCCTCCGTAGCGCACCAATAGCTGTCCGTGCTGTCTGGACTGTTCCAAAACCCCCGCGATTGCCTTGATCAGGGCGTCGCCCTCTTCATGCCCGAACTGATCGTTCACCTTTTTCAGCCCGTCCACATCCACAAAAATGACAGCCGCCGATAACTGTTTGCGCCGCGCTTCCTCCAAAACTCTCGGGCCGAATTTGCGAAGCCCCGACCGATTATGGACACCGGTCAGCTCGTCCAATACCCACATGCGGTTCAGACGTCCGAGCATGGCTCTCATCGTATCCTGCCTGCGGACCGTCTCAAGCGCATTGTTTAAGTTCAATACAAACTGCTGGAAAAAACGACTTTCGATCGCCGGCCGGTAATTTCCCACGACACAATAGCCAAAACAATAATCCTTATGATGCAGCGGCATCACAACATAAAAATTCCCTCGTTTTCCTTTCCTGCATTCCTCCGGCAAAAGATCCTTCTTCGAAAATCCCTCGTAGCTGCCAAACGTCCCGTTCTCGTAGGCGATCGGAATCGAGATTTCCTCCCGGTACGCGGACTCGTCCCGTCCCCGTTCCTGACCCTCCGCCATGCGTTCCAGCTCATCGTAATATTGATCAATACTGCCGCACATACATAAATAAAAGGACTGTGGATCAATCTGCCTAATGTAAGACTCTACAACACGCATAAAATCCTCAAAGGTATCCAATCCGGTAAATTCCGCTGCCGAGTTCTTGATCAGATTCAGATAATATCCTGTCTGCACCACTTTCCTGACATATTTTTCCTGTAACATGGCATGCGTATAATCATTCCGCCTGTTACAGCCGCAGGATCCTCCGAAAATCGGGGTTCCGTATACGATCTCATCCTTCTGCTCCGTCTTTTGTTCCACCATCTGCCGCATCTTTTGATATGCTTTTCCGGCGGCTGCCGCCTCCCCGCGTCTGACCGTCGTCAGACGGGGATAGTTGACCCTTGCGATGGCGCTGTCATCATAGCCCGTCACCAGCACATCCTCCGGCACCTGATACCCCCGCTCCTGCAGCGTCAAAATGATGCCGATCGCCATTTCGTCATTTGCGACCATGATCGCATCCGGTAATCCCGCGCCGCGTTCAAGCAGCGCCTCCGCAACCGCCACACCACTTTCATAGGTATAGTCCCCGTACAGAATTTCCTCCTCTTTCCACGGCATCCCGTATGTTGTCATTGTCTCCCGGAACGCATCCAGACGCTCTTTTGCATCCTGATTATCACACGGTCCCGATACATAGGAGATGGTCTTCGCCTGATGCTCCTTGATCAGATGCTCCAAAAGAGCACGGATTCCCTTCTCATTCTCCATCTTAATACAGACGGCTCCGTCCCACTCGATATTTAAGGAAACGCAGGGAACACCCGCTTCCCGGATGCCCTGCATGACCTCCTCCACAACCTCCCCGTCATGGATCGTATCCAGATTCACGATCACGCCGTCATATTTAGAAAAATCGACAAGCCGGTAAATATTATACTCCCCGACCTCGTAGGCGGAAAGCTCCCCATAGCTCCAACCGTCTCCGGCAAAAATATATACGTTTCCGCCGTCCGGAATCGCGCTTTCCAAGATCCCGTTGATCGTTCTCTTTTGGCTGTCAAAGCCCGCGCCGCCCAATAGCACTGCAATATCCATCCGTACTTCCCCCGTTTTATCCATCCCATTCCCTGCCGCGAAGAGAACCAGCAAGCAGCAGACATGCCTAAAAAAATGGCATGTATCATCCGCCCAAAACATCTGCAATTTCCGTTGGGCAGATACAAAAATGCTCCTGATGAAACCCGCATACGTTACCTTGACAGTTAGCTCAGCCCCGGCACTCCTACGGCACATGAGGGCATCTGCTTAGTGCTGCTTTGTTCCCAACCTGACACGATTCGCAGTTCTCATTGCGCAGGACCAAAACGTCAACGCCACTTATCAAGGGCAGCTATACGGGCTTCATCAGAAGCATCGCATTGCAAGTATATCGGTTTTACACACATTTGTCAATACCGCGCCGCTTTTCCTCCTTATTGCGGATACGCAGCTCCTTAAAAAAGCAAGTCAAAAGTGCGCTGCACTCTTCCTCCAGCACCCCCCGGGTCACACTCACTTGATGGTTGAATTCCGGCATGTCAAGAATGTTGAGTATGGAGCCAGCACACCCGGCTTTCGGATTCATGCATGCCATGACAACGCGCGGGATACGCGCCTGCACAATCGCTCCGGCGCACATTTGGCAGGGTTCCAGCGTCACATAGAGCGTGCACTCCTCCAAGCGCCAGTCGCCAATCTTGCGGCTTGCTTTTTTGATCGCCGTAAGCTCCGCATGGGAAAGCGTGCTCTTATCGGTATTCCGGCGGTTATAGCCCCTGGCGATGATCCTGTCCTCATATACAATGACGCAGCCGATCGGTACCTCCCCAAGCGCATATGCTTTTTTCGCTTCGCCAAGCGCCGCGCGCATGTACTTCATATCCTGATCCGCCACGTTTCTCACTCCCATGCTTTTGTTTGATACTGAGCGCCCAGCCTCGCAAACACGCTCTTTTATGTATTAATTATATACCTTCTCGCGATCATTCCGCAATGCTTATATCCCAACCTCCATCATATAATAGCCAAACCGGTCGCGGTTCTCTTTCTGTTCTTTAGGCGCTTCGGCGTGCTCAAAACCGACGAAGCCGAACATTGCCGCTGCGATCCGCTCCTGCTCATGCATGATCCCCGGTACCCCGATGTAATATTTGTCGGGATATTTCCCAAGCAAAATATAGTTATAATTATAATAACCATGCAGCAAAAAGCTATTACGCACAAGGTTTTGATATTCCTGCCGAAGTACCACAAAATCCACGGGTGTGATCTTTATAAAATCCACACCATCCCCGATCGGATGCACGGTCGGGTAGATGCTGCACAACTGCTTCCATTTATCATCTGACAATGCTGTCACATGCCGCTCATGCTGTCTGCGTGCCTCCGCATTCTGCGGATATGTCAGCACAACTGTTTTTTTCCCTTTACCTGCTTCCTGTTGTCTATTCTTTTTTGCTTGCGATTTTCTTTCTTCCTGCGCGCTTTCCTCCGTCTTCTCGCTCTGTTGTTCTGTCATACGCGCATCGGTTTCCGGCTCCTCTGCGATCCCCGAATCTGCTTTTTGCATTCCATCCTGTCTCTGCGTTATCCCGGCATCTGCTGTCGGCATCC
>CAZZNE010000014.1:0-82921 GCA_964655525.1 uncultured Clostridium sp. | reverse complement strand
CGCCCTGTCTCTGCACTGTCCCGGCATCCGTTTTCGGCATCCCGCCCTGTCTCTCCGTTATCCCGGCATCCGCTTTCGGCATTCCATCCTGTCTCTGCGTTATCCCGGCATCTGCTGTCGGCATCCCGCCCTGTCTCTGCACTGTCCCGGCATCCGTTTTCGGCATCCCGCCCTGTCTCTCAGCCGTCTCCGATTCCGCTCTCATTTTTCCGTCCTGTCCACCCGTCTTCCCGGAAACGATTTCCTGCACAGGTTCCTCTGTCAGCTGTAAAACGGCTTCCTCCATATTCATCGGACGCATGGTTTCTGTCTGCTCTGCCGTCTCTGTGTCGTCCTGCTTTGAGGTTTCACGCATTTTCGGTAGACGGCAAATCCCATAAACCTCTCCTGACGCCTGAAACAGCAGGCTTTCCTCGTTTCCCTCCAACGGCATCCAGTCGAATGAGGCGCTTCCTTTTCCGTGAATGATCTCGATATTTTGAATCGTTGTACGCGGCCGCCCTCCTGTGCGCTCCAGCACCGCCGTCACAAGCGTTTGTCTGTCCATATGGCAGAGATTCGCGCCGAAGCGATAACGTTCCTCATCCCACTCCATGCGTACATGTCCCATATTTCCGCATTTCACACCATTTCTATATAAATCAATATAGCATATTTTTTGTTCATACATAACAAAGCACCCCCCACAGAACTATTAACATTCTATGAGCGGCGCTTTTATTTTATGAACACAACTTTCCGTTATCACACGGAATCCAGATAACGCATATAATTCACAACCATCAGTGCAATCTCAAGCGTCATGGCGTCGTCAAACACACGGATATCAAGCCCTGTCGCCTTTTGCAGCTTCTCAATTCGGTAAACAAGCGTGTTCCGATGCACGAAAAGCTGTCTCGACGTCTCCGATACATTCAGATTATTTTCAAAAAATTTATGGACCGTCGTCAATGTCTCCTCATCCAGCTCTTCAGGAATCTGATCGCCAAAAATTTCTTTCACGAAAATCTGACACAGGCTGACCGGAAGCTGATAGATCAAACGGCCAATCCCGAGCGTTGCATAAGAAACAAGCTTCCTCTCCACGTAGAAAATCTTTCCGACGTCCATCGCCATTCGCGCTTCTTTATAAGACTTCGAAACATCTTTCAGATGATTTACGGGATTGCCATACGCCACGCGCACATTCGCAAGCGCTTCCGTATTCATCATATCAACGATCGTAGAAGCGATATTCTCCATCTGCTCCGCCTGATTATCCGGCTCCAGTGCCTTGATCAGTACGATACTGTTTGCATCCACCGACGTGACATAATCGCCCGACTGCACACTGAACAGGCCGCGCAGCATCTCGCTCGCCTCAGAATTTTTCTCGGACTGGATCTCAATCAAAAATATCGTCCGTACCGTCTCGATATCGATATGCAGCTTTTTGGCACGGTTAAAAATATCCACCAAAAGCAGATTATCCAACAGCAGACTTTGAAAAAAATTATTGCGGTCAAAGCGCTCTTTATAAGCGATCATCAGATTTTTGATCTGGCTTACCGCTATTTTTCCCATCACATAGGTATCCGTACCGCTCCCCTTCGCGATCAGAATATACGCAATCTCGCCGTCATCCACGATTTTTAATAAATGACTGTTCCCTATGATCTGAGAATCCGCCGGCGAGGCAATAAATGAGGAAAGGATTGCCGGATCGCCCGCAATTTCCGTATTCGTTGTCGCCACACACTCTCCATTTATCTCAAAAACCGCAAACTCCACCTTGGTCAGAAGGTGTAACTCATCTATACTCGTCTGAATGATTTGATTTGTTATCATTCTTTCCTCCAATTAAAAATATGATAAATATCTCAGAAATCCTGTTCAATCATCTAATGGAATAGCAACTCCCTCTCCTATCCTTTTATCAAACTCTTTTTCTTTTTCATATGCTTCCCGAATATAGGTATCAAATTCCTCTAATGTCATACCTGTATAAAAGGCAACCATATCTTCATAGGTATCATCTCCGGTCGGTGATAACTGATAATCCGTCCCCAATTCCTCATTTAACTTCTGCAATTCGTTCTCATAAATTGCCAGATCATCTCCATGAACAGATTTATTCGTTTTCCCATAAAAACATATCGCCATACATAATATCGCTGCTGTGATTATGCCGCCCGCAATCATCACGATACATCGCCGCTTGTTTTTCACCATATACCATTCCTCAAGCATGCATTCACTCCCAATAGACAATTTCAAGCACGCTATCATTCCCTTACAATAAAGGGAGATGCCCAAGAGCATCTCCCTCACCCATTCTACTGTGATTAGTTGGTAATAATCATCTCTGTCTCTTTGTCAAATACATGAATCTTCTCAACGTCGATTGCAAACTTCACAACATCGCCCGGTCTTGCTGTCGTTCTCGGATCAACACGAGCAGTCATCGTGAACTCCTCTAAGTCGAAGTATAAGAATACTTCTGCACCTAAGAGCTCGTATACGTTAATCGTAGATTCAAATACCGCATTCGGAGCAGCCTCGATCATCATCTCGGAATCATATACATCCTCAGGACGAATACCGAATGTAACGGTCTTGCCTTCATAACCGCCATCGATCACTTTCTTGGACTTTGCCGGAGGAAGCGGAATCGTATGTCCTGCAACCTTTAAGGATGCAACATCACCGTTTACTTCAACAACCGCATCAAGGAAGTTCATCTGCGGGGAACCCATGAATCCTGCAACGAACAGGTTCTGCGGCTTCTCATACAGATTCTGCGGTGTATCAACCTGCTGAATGACACCGTCCTTCATAACAACGATTCTCGTACCAAGCGTCATAGCCTCGGTCTGATCATGTGTTACGTAGATGATCGTCGTGCCCAGTCTCCGATGCAGCTTTGCAATCTCAGTACGCATCTGCACACGCAGCTTCGCATCCAAGTTGGAAAGCGGCTCATCCATCAGGAATACTTTCGGGTTACGGACAATTGCACGTCCCATCGCAACACGCTGTCTCTGACCACCGGAAAGAGCCTTCGGCTTACGGTCAAGCAATGCAGTCAGGTCAAGAATCTTTGCTGCTTCCTTTACCATCTTGTCGATCTCATCCTTCGGTACTTTTCTCAGCTTTAAGCCGAATGCCATGTTGTCATATACGGACATGTGAGGATACAATGCGTAGTTCTGGAATACCATCGCGATATCCCTGTCCTTCGGCTCAACATCATTTACAACTCTGTCGCCGATTCTCAATTCACCGGAGCTGATATCCTCCAAGCCGGCGATCATACGAAGTGTCGTGGACTTACCGCATCCGGAAGGTCCTACGAAAATAATAAACTCCTGATCTGCAATCTCAAGGTTAAAGTTCTTTACTGCTTCAAATCCATTCGGATAAACCTTGCAGATGTCTTTCAATGATAAACTTGCCATTTTCCTGCCTCCATCTTCTTGATATAGGTGAGATTCACCTTTTTTCGAAACTATTCATAGTATAACGAAAAACCCCTATTTTGGCTATGCCACTATTACACAAAGATTTTCTGTCTCTTTGTAAAATGTGCTCATAAAAGATCATTTTTGACTTATTCTTTAGCATAATAGCCAATAATTACTATCCTTTATTAGCTACTTTGTCCAACAATAGACTCCGCGCTTCGCGAGGATTCTATTGTCATGAATTATTCCGTCTGGCTATCTGAAACGTCAGCTGCTTCCTGTTCTTCATATTTATGAAAAATCCCATAATAAGCAAAGGAACAAAGGTATCCGATTCCCGCAAACCCCCAGCCCAGAGCAACCAAAAAACCGATGTTTGTCACATAATAAATGACAATAACGGGCATTGCCTGCAAGATCAGAAATACGATCGTATAGGGAAGGTGTGCAAGCGACAGCTTCAATGCATTACCCAGCGTCCCGCGGATCGTATTCTTAAAATACGCCTGCAGCGGAAACGCATACAGATAAAGCGCCAACAGCACGATCACAATAAAGCACATCGGTATTAAAAGCCATGTCTGAAACTGCGGCGCGTAATTACCGATGATATGTACGTCCGCCAGTATGACGAAAGCGCCGCCCAGTATGACCGCCCACATTGCGGTCGCCTGCAAAAAGTTACTTGCAAACGCCTTGAAAAAGTCCTTTGTCAGATAACCTTCTTCCTTTTTTACCATCGAAAGCGTTACACTGTACATCGCAGTGATCGACGCGCCCGCCGTGATAATCGGAATGCAGCAGACGATCGTCAGCACATTCAGCCACAGCAGATCCGCAATTTTGGAGAGAATGTTGAAAAATTTCCCCTCCATTTTGAAAAAATTCTTCATGGATCTCCTCACTTCTTGATCTTGTGATACACAAGGCGGTACTGTCTGTGCAGCTTTGTATGCATTCGCAGGATTTCTTTTGATTCCTTGCGCACTTTCTGCATGATCATATCATACGCTTTAATAAAGCTGTCCACGATCCGCCGGTCAAGCCTGCCGGCTTTCGCCTCTTCCTCAAGCACACGGATCGTCTTTTCCTTCGTCGCCTGTCTTAACGCATTGATCGCGTCGTCCTTTGTGTCAGACTGCATGATGACAGCCTCATTCTCCGTGTTGTGTTCTAGTGTGATCGCCTCATCCTTGATCTGGCGCAGTGTACCGTCCTTGCGTTTTACGGTATCATACGACCACTCATTCGTCAGACCGGTGATCACATCCGCGACCTGAAGAATCCTCTGTAAGTTATTCATCGGACCCGTCTTTTTTCCGACGGGATACCCACTGCCGTCAAGACGCTCATGATGCGTATAAACAATATCCACAACATCCTGATTGATCCGCCCGAGCAGAATTTCCCGCGCACACAGCACATGCTTCTGCAAAACGGCAAGCTGCTCCTTATCCAAATGATCTTTGGACTGGATGATCTTCCTCGGCACGGACAGCATGCCAATATCATGAAGCAATGCACTATAATAGAGAAGTTCCTGCTCTTCCTCCTTTAATCCTAAAAGCTTTCCGATCTCCTTGCACACGCAGATGCAGGTCACGGAGTCAATAACGGCATATTCGCTGCGAAAACCGATACAGTACATCAGCATATTCAGATAGCCGACCTTTTCCTCATCACTTAAAAGAACATAATCCAAAATCCGATCAAGCTCCTCGGCATAGCTTCCGTCCGTCAGCTTCGCAATGACATTATATCTTTGTACCGCTTCTTCGAACAGCCGGAAAGACTCCTCTCCGTATCGGGTGCCAATATCCTTGGAAAGTATGCCCGCCGAAAAATCATTCTCCAGCGCCGAATGGTAAATCTCCACCTTCTCCGCAAGGTTTAAGTGCCTTGCGATCTCTATGTACGCATCCCCAATATCCTTTGTCTGATTAAAATCAAGGTGATGATAGAGCAGAATCCTCGCATACTCGGGATGCGGAGAAAGGTATTTGAAAAAAAGATACCCGTAAATGGAGTGCGGCATCGGATCCTGAAGTTCTACTCGCATCATCTCATGCACATTGTCCGTCTTATACGCACCAAAATCATGCAGCATCGCGAGGATCGCCAGATCCGCGATCTCATACTGCTCATAACCGCCACGGCATGCAAGCATACAGCTTAAGATATATGCCGTCCTGCTGCCGTGCTCAATGATTCTTTTATTGATCAATGCCAAGGTATCCCGAATTAAGATACACATATCCTTACTCTTGATATATTCCATACGTCTCCCTCATTGTCCGATCACAAAAAGAATTGCATTGGTACATAGCGGATACCGTCGGCAAGCTGCTCGGTATCCGTATCCAAAAAGCCGACTCTGTGATAAAATCCGACCGCCTCCGGGGCCGCGTTCACCGTCAGCCTGCTCTCGCCGGGCTTCCCGCACGCAAACTGCCCTGCGATATCGATCAGCGCAGCGCCGACTCCCCGGCGCTGATATTTCTCATCCACAAAAAGAAGAGAAATATGCTGCCCTCCGCGCAGCGTGATCATACCGATCAGCCTGCCTGCATCAAACGCGCCGAACAGACGGTAGCTGCCCGTCATAAACATGCGGTACAGGGTGTTGTCCGTCACAAAATCGCGAAAACTGTTCACCCCCTGCTCGCAGTATCCGGGAGCCACGAATTTCAGGAATACCCTCCATGCAAGTCCCATCGCATCCTGCCACTCATCCGCATGCGCCGCGCGATATTCGTAATTGTACGTTGTACTCATGCCGATCAAATCCTTTTGCATTCGCCATCTTATAATCACAGTATACTCAAACATGGCTGTAAGTGCAAGAGAGGATTTTGTTTACTCCATGCATTTTCCGACTTGATTGACAAGAGGCAGCCCATTCTCCAGCGCATACGCATTTTCCATCGTGACCTGTGCGATCGCCTGCATCGCCTCTCTCGTGAAAAATCCCATATGGGAGGTGATCAGCACATTCGGAAACGTCGTCAATCTTGCCAGATTTTCATCCGTCATGATTTCGTTCGAGCAGTCCTCATAAAATACGCCTTCCTCCTCCTCATATACGTCCAGCCCTAAGCCACCGATCTTCCGGCTGATGAGTCCGTCAATGACCGCTTCTGTATCGATCAGCGCGCCTCGGGAAGTATTTACCAGATAAACGCCCTCCTTCATTTTTTCGATCGCATCCCGATCGATCAAATACTGCGTCTGCTGGGTCAGCGGGCAATGCAGGGAAATGAAGTCCGACTGGCGCAAAAGTTCATCCAGCGAAACATACTCTACATCCAACGTATGGTTTGGATAGGGATCATACGCGATCACATGCATGGAAAAGCCGTTAAAAATGCGGATCATCGCCTGTCCGATCTTTCCCGTTCCGATAACGCCGGCTACTTTATGGAACATATCTTTTCCCATAAAACCGTTGATGTTCATATTAAAATCCCTTGTCCGCGTATATGCCTTATGCGTATAACGATTTACGGTCAAAAACATCGCCATGGCAAATTCCGCGACTGCCTCCGGCGAATAGCTCGGCACACGCAGGATCGTGATCTTATCCTCCGCCGCCTTCACATCCACATGATTAAAGCCCGCGCTCCGTAACAGGATCGCTTTCACCTTCATCTCATATAATTTGTCGATCATCCCCGCATTCACATAATCATTGACAAAAATACAAATCGCGTCATAGCCCTTTGCCAAAAATACCGTATCATCATTGCACGGCATCTCAATAAAATGAATGTCAAAACCGTAATCTTTTCCCATCGGCTCAAACCAAACGCGGTCATAAGGCTTTGTACTATAAAATGCAATTTTCATCGTATCCGTCCCTTCCTTTCGCCCGCAGCGGGCAGATAAAAAACATGTTCTCATTCCTAAATCAGATACTAACCATTATGCATTTTCCTTATCATCTTATGCATAAGGCACGTTTTCTTGAAATCATTTCCACAGAAAGCCGTATCGGGTTTCCTCTCCGATCCGTCAGCGTTTTTTATTTTTTTCAAAAGAGGCGGCACCTATCGTGCCGCCTCTTTTTATGTCTGCTTTTCTGTTTTCTCTTTCGTTTTTCCCTATCTCATTTGTCTTTTCCGACTGCGCAGACTGCTTTCGGCTACGCTTTCGCGCGAAGCACTCCGTCGATCCAACGGTAAATATCCTCGGAAACCGTCTTCTTATCCGACTCGTTCAAAATCTCATGCCGGTCATTCTTATAAAGCTTCATCTCTAAATTAAGCATTCCTCTCGCTTTATAAGAGGCAAATGCCTTACGCACACCTTTTCCGTAACCACCGACAGGATCCTCCTCTCCCGCCACAAAAAACAGCGGCAGGCGCTTCGGAATCCGCTTGAGATAAAGCGGAGACTGGCAGCGGGAGATAAACGTAAATAAAGTGTGAAAGCCATTTACCGTAAAACCAAAGCCGCATAACGGATCCGCATCGTAACGCTTGATCGTCTCCGCGTCAGCACAGATCCAATCATTTCGACTCTGCGGGTTTTTGATCCGCTTACCGTAACCGGAAAAAGCAATCTTCTGAATAAAGGCACTCTTATGATGACCGCCCTTAATCATTCCGATCAGACTTGTCAAAAATTTCCCGAACCCGAGCACAGGCTTCGGTGTCGAACCGGTTCCCATGATCACCGCACCGGCGATTCCCGTTCCGTAGCGGCAGATATAATTCCTTACAATGAACGAACCCATGCTGTGCCCCAATATCAGAAACGGCACGTCGGGAAGCTGCTCCTGCACAATCTTTTTCAGCCGATGTACGTCCCGCACAACGATCGTCGCCGCATCGCCCGCACAAAAATAACCCAGATCCTTTTCATCCTTCACCGACTTTCCGTGCCCTAAATGATCCTCTCCAATGACACATATGTCATATTCATTCATGAAGCGCGCGAACTCGTCATAGCGCTCTACATGCTCCTCCATACCGTGTACGATCTGAAGCACGCAGCGCGGACTGCGCGGATGATCGCCCGTCATACAGTCCGGTTTCCAGATAATGCCATGAATTCTTGTTTTTCCGTCCCGTGAACCATAAAAAATATCTTCTTTTTTTGACATCGCTTCCACCTCCTAACAGATTTCTGCTCCCGACGGCATCGGCTTTTCCGGCGACACCAGCGCAAGCCTTCCTTCCGCGTCCTCGGCGCATAACAGCATTCCTTCCGAAACGATGCCCGCCAGAGTTGCCGGCTTTAAGTTCACCAATACCATGACTTTCTTTCCGACCATTTCCTGCGCGGTATAATGCTGCTTAATGCCCGAAACGATCTGCTTGATCTCAGAACCGATCTTCACTTTAGAACATAACAGTTTTTTGCTCTTCGGCACTTCCTCACAGGCAATGATCTCGCCTACCTGAAACTGCAGCTTCGCAAAATCATCATAGGTGATCTCCGGCTTTGCTTCTATGTCAATGCCCGGCTCATCCGCTCCGCTCTGCTGCAAAGCTTCTCCTGACCCGCTTTGTGCACCGCTTCCGTCATTTCCTGCTGCCTGCGCAGCGTCCCCGGCATTCTGTACACCTGCCGCCGCTCTGCGCTCAGCAAACATCGCCTCGACCTTTTCCATTACCTCGCCCAGATCCTGGCGGGCAAAGAGAATCTCCGGCTTATCCGTCACCTGCGTACCCGACGGATACAGTCCGAACTTGCCGAGTGTGTCAAACGGACGGAGCGCCACGTGAAACTGCTCTGCGATTTTTTCGGCTGTCTTTGGCATAAACGGCTCCAGCAGCGACGCGCCGATCAAAATGCCTTCGGTCAGATTATAGAGCACCGTCTCCAAACGTTCTTTTTTTGCCTCATCCTTCGCAAGCGCCCAAGGCATTGTCTCATCAATATATTTATTGCACCTCTTAAAGAGCGCGAAGATTTCCGTGATCGCATCGGCGACTCGAAGCTCATCCATCTTCTTTGCCGCACGCTCATATGTGCTTACCGCCACGCTGCGAAGTTCCGCATCCACATCGGGCTCTCCCGCATCCACCGAGACACCGCGGTCTGTCACAACGCCGCCGAAATACTTATTGCTCATGGAGATCGTGCGGTTCACCAGATTTCCGAGCGTATTCGCCAGATCGGAATTGAGACGTTCTACCATGAGATCCCATGTGATCATGCCGTCGTTTTCAAACGGCATCTCATGTAGCACGAAATAACGCACCGCATCCACGCCAAAAAACCGGATCAGATCCTCGGCATAGATGACATTCCCTTTCGACTTACTCATCTTTCCGTCGCCCTGAAGCAGCCACGGATGCCCGAAGATCTGCTTCGGGAGCGGTTCTCCGAGCGCCATGAGGAAAATCGGCCAATAAATCGTATGAAAACGGATGATGTCCTTTCCGATCAAATGCAAGTCCGCCGGCCACAGCGTCTGGTACTGCGCCGTACTCCCGCCATCCGCATCATAGCCGATTCCGGTGATATAATTGGAAAGCGCATCCAGCCATACATAAACGACATGCCTGTCATCAAAATCAACCGGAATTCCCCATGTAAACGACGTTCTTGAAACACATAAATCCTGCAGTCCGGGCTTCAGGAAATTGTTCATCATCTCATTTTTGCGCGATACCGGCTGAATAAATTCGGGATGCGCCTCAATATGTTCGATCAGCCGGTCGGCGTATTTACTCATTTTGAAAAAATAAGCTTCTTCTTTTGCAGGCTTTACCTCGCGTCCACAGTCGGGACATTTGCCGTCCACCAGCTGCGATTCCGTCCAAAACGACTCGCAGGGCGTACAATAAAGACCTTCATACGCGCCCTTGTAAATATCTCCCTGATCATACAGGCGCTTGAATATTTTCTGTACCTGCTTCTCATGCGGCCCGTCGGTCGTTCGGATGAATTTATCATAAGAGGTGTCAAGACTGTCGCAAATATCACGGATCTCTCCTGCCACCTTGTCAACAAATTCCTTTGGCGTAACGCCTGCTTCCTTTGCTTTTAATTCGATCTTCTGCCCGTGCTCATCCGTTCCCGTCTGAAAAAAGACATCGTAACCGTCCTTCCTCTTGAATCTGGCGATACTGTCCGCCAGAACGATCTCATAGCTGTTGCCGATATGCGGTTTCCCCGATGTATAGGCGATCGCCGTCGTAATGTAATACTTACCCTTATCCATGTTGCTCCTCCTGTCCCAAAAACTCTGATAAAGCAAAAAAGCCCGCCTTCCATCCAGATCAGAAGACGAACCTGCTAAAGTCCGTGTTACCACTTCTATTCGCATGTCCCTTGCGGGAAATACCTCATCGGGTACGAAACCCCCATACCCTGCCGCTGTAACAGGCGGACCTGTCGCAGCCTTGCCGATCTGTGGCCGCCATCCGGCGCTGCACTCATCCTAATATACCCGTATTTTATACGATTCATGCAAAAATGTAAATACCTATCGGGCACATTTCTTTCCGGACTTTGGATTCAAACCGCAGATACAAAATTTCACGCGCATACTATTTGTATGTACCGCTTGCAAAATACAGTATCAATGTATCTAAATTTGAAGTCTGCATATCCTATAATAATAGGGATGACAGAGATTTCTATTCTCTATCAAAATCAAAATAAAAGCAAGGACAGTTTACTTTATGAAAGACCATACGTACAGAAAAGAATTCTGCAACCGACTCACCCGGCTCAGAATAAATAAGGATGTTTCCGCACGGGATATGAGCCTTTCGCTCGGTCTCAGCGAGAGCTATATCAATAAAATCGAAAACGAAAAAACGCTTCCGAGCATGAGCACGTTCTTCGACATCTGCGATTACTTTCATATCACGCCCATGGAGTTTTTTAATATGGATGAACCGTTTCCGTTTGACATCGCTGCTGCCGTATCAGAGATGAATCGCATGAGCAGGGAGCAGATTTCACGCATGGTCGCGTTTATGAAAGATATTAATCATCGGGGGTAAGTTCAAGCGGATATTTTTCCCACAACATCTCATTAATCAACATTACAACAGGCATGAGAAGAGGTTTTTTGTCAAGCATTTTATCCAATTTCCTATTTCCCTCTATTCTCTTAAATCCCGGCTGCTCTGCTGTAAAGCGGTGCTGCCCGTCCTCAATCTCCAAAAGCTGTCCGTAAAGTTTCGTCTGCTGCTCCGGAATTCCGTACAAAATCGCCCTGCTCTCTACACGAGCGCCTGCCTCTTCCGCCTCTTTCGCCTCCTCCTCCTCTCCCGCCTCTCCCGCCTTTTCTCGCCGCATTGTATACGCCTCAATAAAGCTTTGATCGCCGGTTGCTCCAACCTCTCCTGTGCTATAATAGTACATTGCCATCATCTCCTGCTGCGTCAGTCGTCCGTCAAAGCAAATCATATACAAAGTATCGGCCCCTTCCGCCCCCTGCTGATCCGATTCCGCAGCTACAGGCGCTTTCTTTGACCCCTTCTTCCCTTTCGACCCAGATTTCTTATCCGTTTTCGGATACAATTGTACTATTTCGATGCTCCCCTCTCGCGTAAGACTTGCTCCGACTATCCGCATATTCGCTTTTCTTTCCATGCTCACGAAAGAAACTGAAGAATCCGCTAACGGTTTCAACTCGTTCAATGACAGTCCTGCAAATACAAACGCCGTATTTGGCAATATATCACGCTCTCCTTGCCACATCATATTCACGAAATTTTTATAATCCTTCTTATAAATGGAATAATACGCAAAATGAATCTCCCTAATATCCTCGCTATCGCAAAATCCCCGAAGTATATCCACATAGGATATTTCTCCCGTCTCGGACGATGTAGCCCCCTCGGCCATTGCAACAGCTTGTTCAATCTGCGGTCTCGGCGGCACGATCGTACCCAAAGAGCCATAACCCGGACCGCTGCCGTATATCCGTCGCGTATCATCTCCATACTGTTCATATCCATATTGCTGAATCATCAAATCCACGCCACCGACATTATGTGCCGGATATCCCAAACTAATGAGCGGAATGCCGCCCTCATCATCTTCTTCCGACAGCTCTGCACCCGAACCGCCGATAATGCCCTCAGCGATTCTCTGAATATTCGCAATCTCCTCGCTGCTCCCTCCCAAACCTCTCAAATTACTGATTTTTTGCAAAATAAGCTTTACAGACACCCCTTTCCATTCCGGATATTTCTGATAAAACACGGAAAGTTCTGCCGCCAGCTTGGCTCCTGCTGTTATATCACCAAATCCTTTCAGATCTCCGACGACAATATGTACCGCAAACGGTCCGCCCCTTATTTTCTTACCCGCAATTCGATGTAACATACCATTAAACGCCCCCACTTTGTCCCTCAATTCCTGTTTTTGTTCTTCCCTCACTTTCTTCCCCGACATTTTCAGATTGTCCGGAACAAGATAACGATCCAAACGGACATGTTCCCTTTTCAAAAGATCATTCATGTCCGACAAAGGTTCCGGTTCCTTAGGCATCATGGATTCTTTGTTCTCTATCTCCAAAGCCGAAGCAGTCACCTCCGCCCCGGCCGTTTCTCCAATTGCGTCCAAGGCTGGCGACACCTGCGGAACATCGACTAATGGTTCCGGCAATTCCACAGGTTGAGGCTCATCCTCACACAGATTTACTGATGTATCCCCTTCATTTGAAGACAGCTCGCTTATTGGCCTCATTGCATTGCCGAACGGCTCCTGTGGAAAATACGTATCTCTTTGCTCTGATTGTTCTTTTTCCTCCATATTGCCTTTCTTGCTTGTCTTCTCCTCTGGTTTTAATGCTTCTATTTGCAAGCTGTCCATGCTGTTTTCCCCCTTACAGGCATAGGTCTTTCCATGACTTTTGTTCTAACTTGTGATTTCATGCTAGCCACTTATCCACAACCTCTTGGATCTTTATTTCAATTTTATATATATTTTGACAATTTTCATCAAATTTATTGTACTACACAAGATTTTATTATCATGAAAAAAAGTCGTTTTAAAGATTTATACTCCTAATTTTATCGTAAACAGATGCTACTTGTCCATCAAAATGCATTCCTTTAACTGTAATCGTCAAGTTCCCCGCCTTTTGCTAAAACCATTTTTCGTGCCCACTTGAGAAAAACAACAGTTTTTCAAGCAGGACGACATCCTGACTTTTATGGAAGTAAAATGCCATAACAGACGGGAGGGAAGGTAAATGCCTTCCCTCCCGCCTTATGATTATAAATGTCTTACTCCGCCCGATCTCCCATCGATTCCGATCGGTTCTCCACCGGAATCACTATAATAGAATCTGTAGAAAGCGATGTATAACCGTTCGTCAGCATCGGTAAGACGAACGCACCCTGTCTGCTCACCGCAAAATGCAGGTGCGCGCCGGTACTGTTTCCGGTGCTTCCTACCGCAGCGATCTGCTGCCCGCGCTCAACAATGTCGCCTGCCTGCACTTCTACGCTTTCACAATGCGCATAATAGGTCAATTCACCGTTTGCATGAATGAGGATCACATAGTTCCCGTTTTCCGTATCAAAGCCTGTCCGGTACACGCAGGCTTCCGCTACGGCATAGATCGGCGTTCCTTTTTCTGCTGCAAAATCAATTCCCGAATGAAAAGAAATCTCTCCGCTGATCGGATGCTCTCTGCATCCATATGCGGCTGACATTATCACGCTTCCGTCCTCAATCCCATCAAGCGGAAAAGAATACGTCACGTCCAACAGTCCGCTCTCCCCGAATCTCACACGCGGATTACATAGGAGTGCGCACACGCCGTCTCCAGAAATCATCGGAACCGCCTGATCCGCATAATAAAGGTAACCCTCGCTGTCCTCCAGACAGATTTCCCACTCAGGAAGCGATCCGTTCAAGATCCTGTCCCTCGCACTATACAAGATTTCTTTTGTCTTCGCCTCTGCACCCAGCGCGGCCAGAAACGCCTGCTCTTCAGCAAGTCTCTCCTCCCAAGCGGCAAGCTCCGCTTCCTGATCGACGCCATTTTCCACATACTGGTCCTCTATCTCTTCTAATATCCGGTCTTGTTCTTCTTCAAACTGCCGGTTCACCTCCTCGTACTCCCTCTGCAGTTCCTCCTGCCGCTCCAGCTCCTCTATCCGTGCCGCATACTCCTCCTGCGTACCGGGTTGCACTTGATCATCCTCCTCATTCAAGTTTTCCTGCGCTCCATCCCCTGCATTGGAAACCAAACGGTCATCCGTAGCATTCTGCGCCTCCTGCGCCGGTTTCCGATTGACCAGGAGCACGGCTACCGCTACAGCCACGACCGATACCGACGCCAGCACGACCCAGACTCTCGCTTTTTTCACGGAAAGAATATTTCGAATCCGCCCCTTCGCATTTTTCCTGCCAAACGACACCGGATAAAATCCGCCGGCATCCCGTCCGCACTCCGACAGTGCAAGCAGTGTTTTGGCATACTCCTTTCGCCGTTCATAACCGAGCTCCCTTAAGACCGCCTCGTCACAGGACGCCTCCATATCCTCCTCAAAATAACGGAACGCAAGCCACACAAACGGATTAAACCAGTGCACACAACGCACCACATATGCGAGCAGCTTCAACAGATTATCCTGCCTGCGGATATGCATATTTTCATGCGCAATCACCATCTCTCTCTGAAAAGGAAGCAGCCTTTCCGGCAGACAGATGACCGGACGGAAAATCCCCACGGTAAACGGTGCTCCAATTTCGGAATCCGTCAGGAGCCGGACGCGCCTGCACCGCAAAGACTTAAACACGCCTCTTATTTCCCTGCCCGCCTCCGCTTCCATATAGATTACGCTTGATTTTTTTTGATGCAGCCGGTAATTCAGCCGAAGATAGCTCATGATCCCATAGCCCATAAAAATCAGACAGCCGCACAGCCAGCACCAGACGACGGTATGGAATGCCGCATCCGATACCCACCACAATCCCTGACCGGAGTCCGAATGCTCCTGCATATCTGTCACGTTCCCCGCCTCTCCCGAAAGCGGGTTCCATTTATCGGCGTCACTGATCGGAACGCCCACAACGTCCGGTGCAACGATCACTTTCTGCACATCCGCAAGCTGCGTTCCATTCTCCGCATATCCATTCGGCGCCCATACATTGCCTGACGCGGGAAACGCATCCTGCGCCTGTCCAGTTTGTGTCTGTTCTCCCGTGATCTGGCGCTCTCCGAGCATCCGCGCCATATCCGGGACCACGCCAAAACGAGCCGCGGGTGCCACCGGACAGATCAGGCGGATCAGCACGACCAGCCACAGCACATACGAATACCGCCTCGGCGCACGCAAAAGCAGCAGACGAATCAAAAATACCGCCGCAATGACAAACGATGCCGTCAGGCTCATCCGAACGATCACTCCAAAACATTCTCCCATCTCTGTCACCCCCTATCCGTCAAACATCCGCTTCATCGATCAGCCGCCGCATCTCTGCTACCTCTGCGGCAGTCAGTTTCCTCCCGCCGCAAAAAGCAGTAAGGAAACGCGGCAGAGAACCGCCAAACACTTCGTTGACATATTCGCGGCTCTGCTTTCCGTAAAAATCCTCCTTTTTCATAACGGATGTCACTGTCGCATTTTCGTTTCGGAAAACGCCCTTTTCGCATAAATTTTTCAACATTGTATAAGTCGTTGATTTTTTCCATGCAAATGCTTCCGCGCACAGATGTACCAGCGCTGTTGAGGAAACGGGCTCATGCGCCCAGATCAATTCCGCAAACTCCGTCTCCGCCTCCGTTAAGCGATATTCTTTTTTCATTCCGGTTATCCTCCCTTTCCTCCGCCGCATTTCTAAAGAAACACTGACTTGATCCGATACTCAGACATAATTTGAGGTCTATATATTATAAACCTTTCCGTTAGTTTATAACATATAGACCTCTTTGTCAATCCCTGTTATGCTATTTTATATTTTTAAGATTTGTATGCTCCTTCAAAAATCCTTTCAGCGCAGCGACCCGAGTAAAAACGACAGTCTGCCTCCCTGCATCTCCATGATATCCACATCAAACTCCAATATCGGCATCCCGTCATACTGCGGTACGGCGGCATTCGTTAAATACCCCGGCGTCACGCGCAGCCGGATCGTATCTCCGAGCACAAACTCCGAAATATCGCCGCCCACAATCCCATTTACCGTTTCTCCCGGAAGCATGGCGGTACCCACCTCCCGATCTGTCCGCCGGTCGATCAGCGTCAGCATCCCGCTCTCCTCGTCAAACCGGTAGTCAAGGGCTGCGTTGATCAGTGCAGAAAACGCTTCAAGCGCGAAATCATTCGCCTCTAAAACGCCTTTCTCATTATATTGCAGAACGATCAGCTCTTCCGCCGCAAAGGACGTTCCCGTATAGACAGGAAGCGTGATCTGAAGCTGCTGCGCTCCCTCATTCCAATATAATTTCGGGAATTGTATCCTCGACGTCATATATTTCCAATCAAAATAAGAAATGTCATCACCGATCTCAACAGCAACCCCCTGCCTCCAATACGTCTCATCGTTATAGCCGTACAGCCGGATTCCCTGATCGGGCAGTTCACCGATACACAGGATTTCCGCACGACATGTCGAACCATCCGCCCTCGTGACATCCACTCCGACGCCCGTATAGTCCCCTACAATATCCTGCGTATACGGAATGGCATGCAGCTCCTCAATATCTACTTCCATAAACCGTCTGATCAGTTCTTCTCCTTCCGGATCTGAGCCCCCGCTTTCGTCAAGCAGATCGATCTCATTACAATAATTGAGCAAATCCCAGGTAAACACCTCATCTCCCGGTTCACAGTCGTTCTCATACATGCCGCACAAATAGGAAAGTCCCGCTTCCGTCCTGACAAAGACCAGATAATTACTGTTTGGTGATTCGGGCACAACCCACCCGTTATCGGATACGGACATTCCTCCCGCGAGCACAATATCCTTTGGCGATTCTGCTAAAAACTCATAGTTCAGGCGATAAATCTCACAGGTCATACCTGCGATTCGATCGTAGGTATAGCAATGCTCCAAATTCTCAATCCGCCATTCCGTGTAAGAATTATCCAGACCGATACCCTGCTCATAGTCCTCCTGTGTCCGGTCATATGCCGCCTGCACATACTGTTTCGCCTGCTCCCAAACGACATCCGGTACATCATGCGCATCACGATCCTGCGCGTCATCTCCGTTCACCGTCTCCGCGCTGTCCGACCGACTGTTTGCATTATCCGTGTCCTTCGATCTGTCCGTACCGTTCGCACCCGCTCCCGCAACATTGTTCGCGTTATGTTCGTTCCCTTCCTGCTGTACCTGAACCTCCAGCCTGTTTTGCTGATCTGTATCCTCCTGCTGCCCTATCCGAAGGTCTCCTTTTTTCTGCGGGTTAGTAAGAAAGCAGACCGCTACGACAATACATGCGGCTGCTGCCGCAAATACAATCCAAAAAGCCGGTTTTTTATAACTCATTATATTTCGCACGCGTTCCTTTACGCTCGTCTCGCCAAACGCCAGCGGACATACCGTGATCGTTTTCGATCCGATACTGCACGCAAGCAGCGCTTCGGCGTAGGATTTTTTATATTGTTCATCCCCCGACCGTATCACGTGTTCGTCGCACGCCAGCTCAATATCGCGGCAGAGCAGGATATAAGAAACCCAGCACAGCGGATTAAACCAATGGATCGACAGGATGAAAAAACCGAGCGGCTTCCACCAATGATCGCGCCTTTTCAAGTGCGTTCTCTCATGCGCGATCACATACTCCGCCTGCGTCTCGTCTAAATCGGACGGCAGATAAATGCGCGGTCTGAGAATTCCCAGAATAAAGGGCGTCCGAATCTCGTCGCACTGCCATATCTGCCCTTCCACCTTGGCGGAAACAGCCGTACGCTTATGCAGCTTCGCATAACTCATTATGCCGTAAAAAAGCAAGCCTGCCGCGCCGCATATCCAGACAATGGCAAGCACATCCGTATAGGATGCCACGTCTATTGTCCCCGTCAGGCGGCTATTTTGTGTACTGCCCATCCCCGTGGCGTTTAATGCCATATCATTCGTTCCGTTCCCCGCAGCATACGCATTCCCGTCTTCCGTTTCCTTCATGTCCGTACTTAACAACGGTGCGTTCTGCGGTGTATCCCGCACAGGCGTTCTCCGCTCGCTCACCGGTTCCGCACTCGGCACCAGGCTCCATGCGCTTTCCACTGAAAACGGACACACAAGACGAATGGCGACAAACACCCAAAACATACAGATGAGCCATTTCGGTGCTTTTTTCAATAATAAGCGAAGCACGATCACTGCTGCCATCAGCCAGCTTGCCGTGATACTCATATTGATCACTCGTAAAAAATAAGTCCCCATTGTCATTTCTCCCCCTCCCCGTCGATCATTCTGCGAATCTCGGCAATCTCCTCCTCGCTCAGTGCCCTCTGCTTTGTAAATGCGGCAATAAAAGCGGGCAGGGAACCGTCAAAGGTCTCACGTACAAACCGTTCGCTCTGGGAACCATAATAATTTTCTTTTGAGATCAACGCTGTCACGGTCTTATTTTCCATATGAAAAAAACCGTGTTCACTCAGCTTTTTTAACACCGTATAGGTCGTCGTCCGTTTCCACTGAAGCTCCTCATTGCACAGCTTCACCAGCTCTCCGGTCGATAACGGTTCATGCTCCCACACAATATCCGCAAACCTCGATTCTACCGCCCCCAGCTTGTAATCCGTCATTTCCGTCTTCTCCTGTCAGTCATCTCATCAAATCATTTCAACAATCGCAGTACATCTTGTGAATTCCTGCATATTAAAACTCTAAAAAATTCCATCACGTGATTTGTCTATCTTTAATAGACACTTTGAGTCTATCATTAATAGACACTCTTGTCAACCCATATTTTACCATTTATTTTTCTTTTTTTACTTGTTGAAAATCCTTTTTTCCATGAAACTTCCCGCCGTTACCAAACGTCTATATAAGCAGATTCCATCGGTTTCATACTTTTATAAAGAGGGGAAATACAAACATGAGAAAAGCGAAGATCGCCCTGATGACCGCCGGATGTATGGTGTTTTGCGTCTGCGGCTGCGGAAATACGGAAATCGTAAGTCCCGGAACCACCGACATTCCCATTATCATTGAAGAAGATGACGCACTGAATGCGGATCATGGGAACGCCGATCATGCGGATGATACGGGCGTGAATGATAACGGCGCGGGGAATGCAGACTCGGATGGGACAGGCTCTGACACGCCGGATGCGGATGAACCGGTCATAGACGGTGCCGCGTTATCGTTTACTGAATTTAAGAATTTAACCTTTTGGTTTGCAAGCGGCGCGGGCGCATGGGCAACGCAGTTGTCCATTCATTCGGACGGAACCTTCGCCGGAGAATATCATGACAGTGACATGGGTTCGTATGATGAAAGCCACCCGTATGGGACGGTGTATCAATGTATCTTCGACGGACAGTTCTCGCAGCCGGTAAAAGTAAATGACTATACCTACTCCATGCAGATCTTGTCGATCAGCTATGCCAAAGAACCGGACACAAGTGAAATCAAGGACGGCACTTTATATTACTACACCACTCCCTACGGTTTGGACGAAGCCGAAACGCTTTTGATCTATCTGCCGGGCGCACCGCTCGCCGAGCTTCCTGAGGGTTACCGTTCGTGGGTCGGCTACTACTATCTGGAAAACGCGACGGACACGGAGCTTCCTTATTATGGCTTATATAATGAAGCGGAGGCGGAAGGTTTTTCAAGCTATTCTGAATGGGAGAGCTTAAAATATAATGTCGAATATATTGAGGAACAGGCAGCGATCATAGAGGATGCCCTCGTAAATGACGGCACGCTCTCTCAGGGGGATCTCAATGTCAAATCGCAGGAATTATATGAGTTATGGGATTCCATGTTAAATATTATTTGGAAGTCCTTAAAGCGGGTGAACGACGCGGATACCATGCGTGCACTCACCGACGAACAGCTTAAATGGATCGCCGAAAAAGAACAGGCCGTAGAAGAGGCAGGCGCCGAGGTTGAGGGAGGTTCGCTTTATCCGCTTATCACAAACACGAAAGCGGCAGAATTGACAAAAGCTCGTGTCTATGAGCTGCTGGCGTTATTAGAGCCGTAAAAAAGAGGGTGTCAGCGACGCCCTCTTTTCAATGCTTCTTTATCCCAGTATCCTGATCTTTTGGTCACGTTCACAGACCTTCTTCTCAAATCCGTCCTCCAACAAATAAGCCTCGCCATACAGCGTGGTGCTTCCGTCCTTATCAATGAAAAGATAGGAGCCATCCACCAGCGCATAAAACGATCTGACATGACTGTCAGGAATACATATATCCTCAAATATCCGTTTTCCGTCCAGCTTCAGTCCCCTATAATACTGATAATGCGGCAGTATCCGGACATCGGTCAGTCCCAGTCCGTCTAAGTAGCGCTCATAATGCGGATCGACCGCCTCGCCCTCCTCCTCCGGCTGCGCATAGACAATGCTTGCGCTGTTCATGCTTCCGGCGGAGATGCCGATGATCATGCCCATATACTCATGCAGGTGCTCCTTCAAATGAATGCGCCAAAAAAACTGATTCTGCGTCGGCACATGCCCTCCCGCCAAAATAATGACATTGCTGTCAGACACAAGGCGCCGTATCTGACTTTCGTTTCGCGCATCGCAGACCTCCAAATTCCGAAACGGCAGTCCGGACAGCCAGAATGATTCGGGAATCTGACTCCTTAAACTGTCATTTGTGACCGCATTATCAGGAGTCGCTGCAATGATCAATCCCCTCGCTTCATTCGGCCAGTATTTTTTCAGATTCGCAACAAACTCATTAGAATTATCCAACTCACACGGAATGCGCACGCCGACCTTATCCTGATAGGATCCGCCCGGGGAGCTTGTTAAAAACACTCTCATGATGCACCTCTCTATCCTGAAAGAGCTGCGCCCTGCACAGCTTTTTTAACTTCTAGAACTTCTAGGATTTCTCTTAATCCTAGAGTCTGCGTTCCGCAAACTCTTTTTTATCATATACTTTCGCGATTGCTTCTGTCAAGTCATTCCGCCGCTTGCGTCGTACGGAAGTCTCACGTCTCCTTTCCTCCGGAATCCTCTTTATTTTTTCGGAAACTGAAGGAAACTTCATTGTGAATTTTTCACAAAGTTTTTCTCATTTGGTAAAACTGCCCATAAAAATATCGTTTTTACACAAATATCCACGGTTTATTCTTGTGAAAATAGTGCAAAAATCAAAGAAACCGATTACCCAATTTGGAATTGCCGTAACAAAACCGCAATGATATGCTTTCCTTGTAAACGGAAAGTCATCAACTGAAAAGGAGGATTATTATGAAAGTCATGAAAAAAATCGCGGCATTTTTGTTTTTGTCCGTGATGGCGTTTATGCTTTTTTCACCTGCACAGGTAAGGGCAGAAGAAGAAAGGGAAGTTGTTTTCGTGCAGGTGCCGGGGGATTGGAGCGATCCCTGCGTGTGGGCATGGGACGAGGACGGCAATAATGCCTTTGCCGCATGGCCCGGCGGCGAGACGGAAGTATATGAGGACAACGAGGGCTGGTATTATATTCACATTCCTTCCTGGGCGAATCATGTGATCGTCAACGCCAATGAGGGAAGCGTGCAGACAGGCGAACTGGTGTTAGAGGGCGGCAATGTGTGGATCACTGTAGAAGATGCGGAAAATGCGTCCATTTCCTACGATGCGCTGACGGACGGCGACATCCCGAAATATGTGGAGAAGTTCCTCATTCACGCAACGGTTCCGGAAAACTGGGAAAATCCCTGTCTGTGGGCATGGTCAGCTCCCGACGGAACAAATGCGTTTGCGGCATGGCCGGGATCAGCATTGAAGCAGGGTGACGACGGCTGGTACACCGGAAAAGCGCCTATCTGGATCAATTCCATTATTATCAATGCGAATGACGGCTCCGTGCAGACAGAGGATATTTCAATCGATCCCGCCGAATTGTGGATCACAGTCGCAGACGACGGCAGCTATGATTTCACCTACGATGATCCGAACGCCGTGAGCGCACCGGACGTAAACGTATACGTCAAAGCGCCTGCGGACTGGAGCGCTCCCTGCTTATGGGCATGGTCGGCTCCCGACGGCACGAATGTATTTGCATCCTGGCCGGGCGAACCTTTCGCCGAAGGCGAGGACGGCTGGCTGACCTTATCCGTTCCCGGATGGGTGAATTCCGTGATCGTCAACGGTAATGAGGGAAGCGTACAGACGGTGGATATCTCGGTGGAAACCGGCAAAGATATCTGGCTCGTCGTGACCGGAGCCGAAGAATATGAGGTATTTTACGAAAAACCGGAGGGAACGGGCAGCGCGGATGATGCGCAGACAGCGGAAACCGGAAACAGCGATGACGAATCCACACCGGATACAACGGAGGATGCCGGGCAGACCGATACACCAAACGCGGACAACAATGCCGGACAGACCGAAAGCACCCCCGTACCGGATACGGAAAAATCGGGCGTAAGCGCGGGAATCATCGCACTGATCGCGGTCATCTGCGTCGCTATCGTCGCAGTCATTGCCGGTGTGATCGCAAAGATTAAGAAAAAGAACTAGTTTCCCATCGCACAAACATGCATGGCAGGCACAGCCTGCCATGCACAAGAGGTATGATTATGAAAAAAATCCTTTCCCTACTATTATCCCTCACCCTGTCAATCGGACTGTTGTGCGGCTGCGGCGCGCGCGGCAAGACTTTGACAGAGGAAGAGAAAAATACCATTGTGATCTGGCATGACAAGGAAGATGCCGTGTCGTCAGCGCTGCTTACAGAACTGGAACGGCTCGTACCCGACGTTGTCGTGCAGCTTGAATATAAGAGCAATCTGACGGAAGCGTTAAAGATGGTCGGAAACGATCCGAACGCAGCGCCGGATATGTACTTTTTTGCCCATGACAAGATTGGCGTTTATGCGGAGATGGGAATCCTCGCACCGATCACCGATCTGATCGACCGTGAGACATTAACTTCTTCTTATGTGGGAATGACCCTGGACGCAGCGACCTATAAGGGAGAGTTATATCAGCTTCCGATCTACTTCGAGACATTGCTTTTTATGTATAACCGCCTCTATATGGCGGACGATCAGGTACCGCAGACGACGGAGGAATTATATGCCTATATGGAACAAAAAACGCGGGGTGGGCATTACGGTTTTGTGGAACAGCACAGCACCGCGTACTATAGTGCAGGCTGGATTCACGGCTTCGGCGGCTATATCTTAAACGAGAACGGGGATGTGGGCTTACATTTACCGGAGACGATCGCGGCCATGGAGTATCACAAAAAATTTGTGGAATGGATGCCCGGAGAAAGTGAATATGCAACGGTCAATACGCTTTTTCAGGAGGGCAAGGCCCATGCAACGATCGGCGGACCGTGGCTGGTATCGTCCGCACGGGCGGCAGGAATGGATTTAGGGATCGCTCCCATGCCTGTCATCGATGAGACCTCTCTTCCAATTTCCCCGTATATGGGCGTGCAGGGCGTACAGGTGTTACGGTACGCAGCGGAAAACAAAACAGAAGCGGTAACACGTATTTTGGAGGCGCTGATGGATCCGGAGGTCGGCATTGCGCTCGCGAAAGTGAGCGGCTGCGCGCCTGCAGTGGAGGCCTGCTATGAAAATGAAGACGTCACCGCTGACGACGTGGTAATGGCAATGCGGGAAACGGCGGAACATACGATTCCGATGCCCAACCGTCCGGAAATGGATATCATGTGGACGGTCGTCGCCGATCTGTTAGTCAACATTAATATGAGTGGTCAGGATGTCACCGCGAGCTGCGAGGACGCACAGAAAAAGGCGGAGGATCTTATCCGGAAGATGCAGTGAGGTATCTTATGAAAAAAGCAAACACAAGAAAAAAATACGGAACCCTGATCTCTTATTTATGGTCGGCGCCCTCCCTGATCCTGATCTGCCTGATCGTCATATTCCCCATCCTTTATACGGGATATATTTCCCTGACGAATATGAATGTGTACCATTGGTTTACCTATGATGTGATCGGGCTTCGCAACTATCAGGAAGCGCTGCTCGTGTTTGACAGCGGTTTTCTCTCGGCGCTTCTCTTAACGATCGTCTGGACGGTGGCAAATATGATCTTACAGCTTGTCATCGCTTACCTGCTGGCAAACCTCTTGAACACAAAGGGCTTACGACTGCGGAACTGTTACCGGACACTGTTGATCGTTCCGTGGGCAATGCCGGGCTATGTATCCATCCTGCTGTGGAAAACCGGTATGTTCAATTCCCAGTTCGGCTTATTGAACCAGTGGATGGAAAAACTTGGTTTCTCTCCCGTCAGATGGCTGGCAGGCGACGCATCGGCATTTCTCTGCTGTACGATCGTCAATCTGTGGCTTGCACTGCCCTTTATGATCACGATCATCGACGGCGCTCTGCAGAGCGTTGATCAAAGCTATTATGAGAGCGCCCTCTTAGACGGCGCAGGGTGGCTGCAGCGGACGCGGTATATCACGATCCCGGCAATCCGGCCGATCATCGCGCCGTCAGTCGTAATCACGATATTTACGACCTTTAAGCAGTTTGACGTTATTTATCTTTTAACCCAACAGGCAGGCGCAAAGACGGGCGCCCATATCCATACGATTTTGACTTATGCATACGAGAACGCCTTTATCACCAATAATTACGGTTACAGCTCGGCGGTATCCATGATCATTTTCGTCATCCTGATCCTGTTCTCTTATGTCATTCACATGAAGCCAAAGGAGGAATCTTAACATGCATCGAAAAGGAAAACAACGATTAAAGCTGACGCTCGTGAATCTGATCCTGATCCTTGTATGCTTTGTAACGTTCATTCCGATCCTGTACGCGTTTTCCGTCTCGATCAATGAGCAGAACAGCCTGCTTGGCTCTGATTTTTCTTTTATACCGCGAAAAGTGACAATCGCAAATTATCGCCGGGTATTTACGGAGGAACCTGTCGTTCTCTGGTTTAAGAACAGCATGGTACTCGCCGTCTCCACGGTTGTGATCGCGCTCGGCACAGGCATTCCGGCAGCGTATATTTTTTCCAGAAGAAGATTTCCCGGAAGGAAAGCGATCCTGCAATTATTGATCCTGCTGTATGCGTTTCCCTCGCTGTTGTCCATGACGGCGCTATACAAGCTTTTGAGCCCGATGGGACTGATCAACACAAGAACGGGACTGATCATCGTGTATACCGGAACGATGGCAGTGTTTGCACTGTGGAATATGAAGGGCTATTTTGACACGATCCCTGTTGAGCTTGAGGAGGCCGCTAAGATTGACGGCGCAGGACCGCTTCGGATCGTACTGCGCATTATTCTGCCGCTTGCAAAGCCGACGATCGCGGTCACGGCAATGATGGTCCTGATCTATGTGTGGAACGAGTATATTTTTTCTATCAACTTTATGACCGGAGAAAGTACCTACACACTGGCTGCGGGCTTATACTCGCTGCAGGCAAACGAAACAAGCGGAAGCTGGCCCGTGTTTTCGGCGGCCTCGCTTTTGGTATCCCTGCCGATATTGATCATCTTTTTTGCCTTGCAGAAAAATATGACGTCGGGACTGACCTCAGGCGGGGTAAAGGGGTAAATTTCCTATAAGTAGCGTATGGGATATTCCAGAGAAACAAGGAGAGACAATATGAACAGGAGTGCGGTTTTACATATTCCGATGTCGGAATATGCATATGGGATGGACGAGGAACATGTGACGATCCGGCTTCGATGCGGCAGGGGCGATCTTACGCGGTGCGTTCTGCATTTCGGAGACCGTGCATGCAGGCTGACGCCCGTCATTTTTACGGAGCAGGAAATGCATGTGTGCGCTTCGGATGAATATTTCGATTATTATGAGACGACGCTCACCCATCCCTATCAGAGGATCAATTATTATTTTGAACTGATCTCTGCGACAGAGCGGGTGCTGTATTACGGGGATTGCTTTATGGAGGAGTGCGTAGACGACCGCTCGGAGTACTATCAGCTTCCCTACAATCATCGGGCGGACATCGTACGCCCTCCCGCATGGGCAAAGGACGCGATCATCTACAATATCTTTCCGGACAGCTTTGCAACGGGCAAGGCATATCTTTCCGGACAACCGGTAGAAAAAGAATTTCTCGGCGAGACCGTCAAAGGAAAATTGGGCGGTACGATCAGAGGAATTGCGGAAAATGTTTCCTATCTGAAGGATCTCGGCTTTAACGCCATTTACGTGAATCCGATCTTTGCGGCAGGGGAATATCATAAATATGATCTGTTAGACTATTTTCACATCGATCCCTGCTTCGGGACGGACGAAGAATTTAAGGATATGGTGGCGCTCTGTCATGAAAACGGAATAAGGGTCATCATCGACGGCGTTTTCAACCATTGCGGATGGCGTTTTTTTGCATTTGACGACGTGGTAAATAACGGCGCATCCTCCCGCTATAAGGATTGGTTCTACCGTCTGGAATTTCCGGTCATCAGACCTGAAAACGGCGACATTTATCCAAGCTATGAATGCTTCGGCTATGAACGGATGATGCCCAAGCTCAATACCCAAAATCCCGAGGTGCGCGACTATTTCTGCCGGGTATGCAGACACTGGCTGCAGGAATACGGAATCGACGGCTGGCGGCTCGATGTCGCAAGCGAGATCAACGATGCATTTTGGGAAAGTTTTTATCGTGCGGCAAAGGAGGTCAATCCCGACGCCATTCTGATCGGCGAGGTTTGGGAAACGGCACGCCACTGGCTTGACGGCAAAAAATTCGACTCCACGATGAATTATGATTTCAGAAAGCATTGTCGTCGTTTTTTTGCAGAGGGAAGCATTGATGCCTACGAGTTTGACGGCAGAGTGACGAATATGAGGATGCGGTATCGCCAACAGAGCGTATACGCGCAGTTAAATCTTTTGGACAGCCATGATGTGAGCCGTTTTCTGTCCCTGTGCGGAGGCGACGAGCGGCGTTATAAGCTGGCAGTATTGTTCCAGATGACGTTTCCGGGAATTCCCTCCGTTTTTTACGGGGACGAAAAAGGGATCAGCGGACTATCGGAGGAAGCGTACCGTGCGCCGATGAAGTGGGATAAGAAAGAGGACGGACTGTTTTCTTTTTTCAAAAAAGCAATCTGGACGCGCAGGGATCACACGGCGCTCAGACAGGGGGAATATCGTACCGTACACGCCGAACCGGGCAGCGGTCTGTACCTCTATGCAAGGGAAACGGATTCTGATAAAATCATCATTGCAATGAACGTGAGTGAGACTGCCGCCCGCCTGCCGGACTTTGAAGGCGCAGAACGGATTTTATGGCAGGAAGGGCTTTCGGGACAGGAACTTGCTCCTATGGGATGGGCACTATTTCATTGATTAAAAAAGAAGATTGAATTTTTATGACTCGGAAAGGTGGGGCATCGGATGGCTGCTACGATCAAAGATGTCGCAAAACGGGCGGGTGTGTCCACAGCGACGGTCTCCAAAGTAATGAACGGTTCTTACTCCATTTCTCAGACCACGGTTGAGACTGTGCGAAAAGCGATGGAAGAATTACATTATTATCCGAACCTACGCGCAAGAAATTTCGCAAAGCAGAGCACAAAACAAGTCCTGTTTCTCACAACGCTGGGCGAGAACGCCGGATTTTCCAACCCCCACATGTTCGAAATCCTATCGGGGTTAGAACATGCGCTCGGAAACAAGGGCTATCTGCTCAGCGTCAAAAATACGACGCCCGCAGAGGCCCCGGAATTTGTGCGTGAAATCTTTGACAGTAAAATGGTGGACGGCGTGGTAATTCACGCATCTGTCATTTCCAGACAGCTTGACGATCTCATCAGTCAAAAAGAAATCCCGCATATCGTGCTGGGACAGCCCAGCTTTGCCAGTCATTTCTGCTGGCTGGATATTGATAATAAACTCGCCGGCGAGATGGCGACAAATTATCTTTTGCAGCGGGGGTATCAATCATTGGCTTTTATCGGCGGAACAGATGAGGACAAAATTTCCGCACATCGGCTGACGGGTGTCCTGTCAGTGCTCAAAGAGTATGATGTGATCGTTCCGAAGCATCATCTGCAATACGGGGAATCGGATTGTGACAGCGGCTTCCGGATGACGGAGCAGCTTTTGCAAAGCCCGAATCTGCCCGATGCCATTATCTGCGCCAACAATTATATTGCATACGGCTGCGTCAATGCGCTCAAAGAAAATCAACTCAGGATTCCCGAGGATATGGGAATCCTGACCTTTGACGATTATCCTTTTTCCCAAATTCTGGAACCCAAGCTGACCGTCGTCAACATCGACGTGTACGATATGGGGATTCAGGCGGGAAAACTGATCCTAAATAAGATGAAAAAACCAAACCTGCAAATACAATTTTACTGTACGCTCCCCTCCATCACGGTGAGAGAATCTACGAGGGAGTGAAACATTCCTATTCTTAAGCAGTGTAAAAGAATGGCGCACAGCGCGATTCTTTTTTATCCAAGAAATTCCTTTACCTGTTTGTAAATGCCTTCGCCGTCTAAGCCATATTTCTCAACAAGCGCGTTCGCAGCGCCGGACTCGCCGAACACATCCTGCATCCCGATCTTACATACCGGTGTCGGCGCAGACTTGCAAAGCGCATCGCACACGGCGCTTCCCAATCCGCCGATCACGGAATGCTCCTCCGCTGTCACGACCTTGCCCGTCTTTTTTGCGCTCGCAATGATCAGCTCCTCATCAAGCGGCTTGATCGTACAGATATTGATGACCTCGGCGCTCACGCCGTCGGCGGCAAGCTTTTCAGCAGCCTCTAACGCCGTCGCTACGCAGATTCCGGTCGCAACGATCGTCACATCCGTTCCCTCGCGGAGCACCTCGCCCTTTCCGATCTGAAAAGAATATTCCGGTCTGTCGTTGATGACCGGCACAGCACTTCTGCCGAACCGTAAATAAACCGGTCCTTCATGCTCTACCGCTGCGCGGACAGCCGCTTTTGCCTCCACGTCATCGGAGGGACACATCACAACCATACCCGGAATCGTCCGCATCAAGGCAAGATCCTCGTTGCACTGGTGGCTCGCACCGTCCTCGCCGACGGTAATGCCCGCATGCGTTGCACCGATCTTGACATTTAAGTGCGGATATCCGACGGAATTACGCACCTGCTCAAACGCGCGCCCCGCCGCAAACATCGCAAAGGAGCTGACAAACGGAATCTTGCCCGTCGTGGAAAGTCCCGCCGCAATTCCTACCATGTTACATTCGGCAATCCCGCAGTCGATATGGCGGTCGGGAAATGCCTTCTGAAACGTACTCGTTTTTGTTGCTCCCGCAAGATCGGCATCCAAGACAACAAGATTCGGATAGTCTTTGCCGACCTCTGCAAGCGCGTTTCCATAACTCTCTCTCGTTGCTATTTTTTTCACATCTGCCATTATGCTTCACCTGCTTTCTCTAATTCGGCGTCGATCTTCTCCAAATCCGCCATTGCCACCGCAAATTCCTCGTCGTTCGGCGCTTTTCCGTGCCAGCCCGCATTGTTCTCCATAAATGATACGCCCTTGCCCTTTACGCTGTGCACAATGATCGCAGTCGGCTGATCCTTCACCGTCTTTGCCTCGGCAAATGCCGCGCGCAGCTCATCAAAATTATGTGCGTCCGCATTGATCACATGGAAATTGAACGCCTCAAATTTCTTGTCGATCGGATACGGCGAGCAGACGTCCTCGATCTTTCCGTCGATCTGCAGTCCGTTATTATCCACGATCACGCAAAGATTGTCTAAATTTCTCGCTCCCGCAAACATGGAAGCCTCCCAGACCTGCCCCTCCTGGATCTCTCCGTCGCCGAGCAGCGTGTATACACGATAATCCTTGTGATCCATCTTGCCCGCAAGCGCCATGCCGACCGCCGCGGAAATGCCCTGTCCGAGCGAGCCGCTGCTCATATCCACGCCGGGAATATGCTTCATATCAGGATGTCCCTGTAAATAAGAACCGAGCTTGCGCAGCGTGAGCAGATCATCAACCGGGAAAAAACCACGGTTTGCAAGCGCAGAATAGTAGCCGGGCGCCGTATGTCCCTTTGACAATACGAACCGGTCTCTGTCCGGATCCTTCGGGTTATCAGGATTAATCTTCATTTCCTCAAAATACAAAAACGTATAGACATCCGCCGCCGAAAGCGAGCCTCCGGGATGCCCTGCCTTTGCGCTATGTACGGAAGACACGATTCCCTTGCGCACACGATTGGCAGCCTTGGCAAGTTCTAAATTTGTCATGTTTTACGATACTCCTTTCTTTTTTGAAGGGGTTTTCCGCATAACGGTCCACGATTCCGACGCGCCCCTTTCCGAATGGTTTTTCGTCAAATCAAGCTGACTTTATTCTATCACAGATAAAAAACCGCGACAATGCGTTTTTTATTTTTCCTCCGCGAGTTCCCGCTCCATCACAACCCGCTCGGGCAGATTCTCCTCCAGCCATTCCTCCTGCATTCTCTCGCGGTACATCGTGCGCACCTGCTTCAGCCTGCGCAGGCGCTCCTCCAGCTTGACAAGCCGCAGCCCCTGCTGCTCGATCTCCCTGCTCAGATTTTTCTTGTTCTGCCATGCGCACCACCGCCTCGACGCCTCGCTGTCATAATTGCAGAAAAATGCATAACCCTTATAAATCGAACGGGTGAGAAAAATCCAATCGGCCGCATAAAACAGCTCTCTAAAAAAATAAATCATGGAAGAAACAAGTTTAACCAGCAACTCGGCTTCCGCATTCGTGGTCTGTAGAAATATCGTGACCTGCTCACGGAGCAGGACCTCCATCAGCATCCGCAGCAAAAAGAAGACAGCCAGCATGATCAGGCTGAAACGCAGCGACCTCTTTATCCCATCCCACTTTTTGCGCATGCCCGCAAGCTCGCTCGCATCTGCAGCAACTTCATTCTCCAGCTCATACAGTTCAAAACGAAGCTGTGCTATCGAAAGCGTCTCGCCTTTCAAACCCGCGGCTTCCATCATCTCCTCGGGAATATATTCCGTATCGCTCGTCTGTGTCTGCCAAGCTGCCTCCTGCTCCATAAAACACCGTCCTCACGTCCTTACACGCCTGTCCTTTTTTGTCCCCGCCCCGTCCACGCAATTTTTCGACCGCCTTTGGCATCCTTCACATCATTTTCTGCCCGTCCCGCAGTTCAGCTTTGCGTATGTTTCTCATATATTGTAAAAAATATGCTCTGAATTGACAACATGCCTGTGATTCATCGCAAAAATCATTCCACGCTACACGCCGACCCGTCAGCCAAAATAACCCCCTACACCCGCAAGATCCGCAGCCGCCTGCTCCTATACGCAGCGGCGCTGCTTGCTCTTTTCAGCGCCAGTCTGTTTATGACGCACTGCCGCCAGCCAAAAAAAGAGCATGAAAAGCTGCTACAGCTCTCGAATGACCTCATCGCATACGAGCTCACCGACAACAGCCTAAACCTGCACTACACCATGGTGCATCCTGAAGCCTTTGCATTATCAAGCCGTTACGGGCTTGACCCTGCGCAGGTTTGCCTGCCCGTCTATACCAAGGATACCGTCGCCGAGACGGCTGCGGCCTATTCCTCTTTTATGACGCAATTGTCAGAAATTGACGTGCACAAGCTCTCAAAGCATGATGTCTGGATCTATCATATCATAGAACATTCCCTGAGCAGCAGTCTGCGCGAGGTGACCATGCCCTTTTATGGGGAACCGCTCTCGCCATCCTCCGGGGAACAGACTTCCCTGCTGATCCTGTTTGCCGAGTACCGCATCCGCTCCTGCGAGGACGCGGAGTGCTATCTTGACACGCTTTCCTGCATCGGCGATTACTTTGACGGCCTGCTTCTCTATGAGCAGGAAAAGGCAGCGGCAGGACTTTTTATGTCAGATGCCACCGTCTTAAAGGTCATTGCGCAGTGTGATACGCTCTGCACAAAAGAACAACTGGAACAGGGCAGTCATTTCCTACAGATCACCTTCCGTTCGCGCCTTCAGGCGCTTCTTGCCGACGGGCTCTGTACCGAGGCAGAAATGGAGCAATATCTTGCCAGAAACGACGCCATCCTCACCGAGCTGGTAGCGCCCGCATATGCCCGCCTTGCCGACGGGCTGTTTCTCTTAAAAGGCAGCGGCACAAACAGTCAGGGACTTTGTCATTACGAGGAAGGCCGCCGCTACTATGAGACACGGCTTGCCTCTCTCACCGGCTCTTCCCGCACGCCCGAAGAAATTATGACACTGTTGACAGAAAACTTTGCTTCCGATTATGACGCGCTTTTACAAACTGCATCTGCACTGACGGAGGCATTCTCCGACTCGACACAGGCTTTACTGACTGCGCCGGAGCTGCTTGATGCCTATTCCCCCGAAGAAATGCTTAACGATCTGCGCGCGCGCATTGCGGCGGACTTCCCCGCCGTTCCCGATACGGTCTCTTACGAAATCAAACCCGTGGACGATGCGCTCAGCCCCTATACGAGTCCTGCTTTTTATATGGTCCCCGCGATCGATGACTACCGGAATAACAGTATCTATATCAATTACGGGAATGAACCGGACTCGCTGGCGCTTTATACAACACTCGCGCACGAGGGCTATCCGGGACATCTGTACCAAAGCGTCTATCACCTGAGCGACATGAATGCCGATTCCCTCATGCCCTTGGAGGGAATTCTTTCCTACGGCGGCTATGCCGAGGGCTGGGCAACCTACGTCGAAGATCTGTCCTACGCCTATGCCGCACAGCTGATGCAGGAGTCCTGCACACAGCTCCCGGATTCCGGGGCTTATGCCCTGCTCTGCGATTTTTACCGGATCGATCGCCGCATTCAGCTCTGTCTGTACTCCATGCTGGATGTTTCGATCCACTATTATGGCATGACGCTCGAGGAAACGTCGGCAATGCTCAGCGCTTACGGCATAAGCGACATAGATGTCATAAATTCGATCTATGAATATATCGTGGAAGAACCGGTCAATTATCTGAAATACTATCTCGGGTATTTGGAGATCGTCTCCTTAAAGGACACCGCAAAGGCGGTCTGGGGGGATACCTACAGCGACATGCGCTTTCATACTTTTTTTCTTTCCGCGGGCCCTGCGCCGTTTTCCATGCTGCGGGAGGCGCTTCCTTCTTTTGCTCCCTAATCAAATACCCCTCCCCAACAAGCTACGGGGTATTTGACTCTCTACTTTTGCTCCTCAAAAAAACGGATCATATTCGTTAGGGCGCCTGCAAGCACCTTACTTTCCTCCGGGTCAAGGCGTCCTGTGATGGATTCGATCATGTGCTCATGAAAACGTTTATGCTCGCGGTACGCCCGCCGTCCCGTCTCCGTGAGCGAAACAAGCACGACCCTGCGATCCTCTTCACTCCGCACCCGGTCCACATATCCTTTTTTCACAAGACTGTTTACGGATATGGTAAGCGTACCCGTCGTCACGTGCAGAGACTTTGCAACACTGCTCATATTTTTCGGCACGCCGTCTCCGATCGCCTCAATGACATGTATGTCATTAATTGTCAGGTTCAGATGTTCCCCCTTTTTCAGCGCCTTTTGCTCTATGATAAGAATATCATGAAAAAGCTGCACAAACAGCGCATTGAGACACTCACTGATCTCCATATTCCAAACCATGCCCTTTCTGCCACCCCATAAACTCCCTGATCTTCTGCGTGAGGATCTCGGCAGTCTTTTGATGCGTCCGTTTACTCGGATGGCAATCCGCGCCGATGCCGTCCGCCGCATCCTGTTCAGGAAGCACGAGATACCCGATCCGCACATCGGGGTGCGCCTTTGCAAACCGCGCCGCCTGCCGCTCCTCCTCCTCGCATAAATTCTGACCCATAACGCCAAGCGTGCAGAGAATTGCCGCCTGCGGATTCTGCTCATGAATCTGCTCTAAAAAAGCATAATATTTATCGGCAAAATAAGCCTGCCGTTCCGGTATCTTTCTGACATAGCTGTCATCATTTGTCCCAAGATGCAGGACAATCAGCTCCGGCATAAATTGTGCGCTGTCCCACCGTGCAGGCTCAAGACCCAATTTCTCACATAAGCTTTTATCACGGTAGGGGTATAACTCCGGCATCAGAATTTCTTCCAGCGGCTCATTGACGTCCTCCGGAATCCAGTTTGTGATCACGCCGATGCCGCTCCACGAGACAAGCTGATAATCTGCGTTCAGCGCATTTGCCGTCAGAACCGCATATGCTTCTTCCGGGTTTTCCTGTGTGGTCGTAAACGTATCTCGATCCAAGACGCCCTCGTTGCCGTAACCGCAAGTGATGGAATCCCCAATGATTTCCATGCGGTGCGGCCGATCAGGCGTTCTTGTGACACGCGCGTCATACTCTGTTCCCTGTTCCCCGCTTCCTGTCTCTCCGCTCCCACAGGTAATATCGAATTCTTTGACACCGACAAGCCCAAACGCCGCCTCCGACATCTTGACAAGGCGGAGCTTCACCTTTCGCGCCTGCGCTTCCTCAAAGATCACAAAATTCTCCTCCGGCTTCGTCAGCGCTCTCCTCACGGCGGGCTGCGCTCCATCGTCCAGATAAACCGCAAACCAGCCTAAAATGCTTTCTTCCTGCGGCGTTACATCCGTACACATCGTCACACAGATTCGGCTCGCCACGGTCTCAAATTCAAGATAGGATGCCGAAAAACCAAGGTAAAGAATCTCTCCGACCTGCGTGGTCCTCCCCATGATCTTCATACGTTCACTGTCCGGTTTTACTATCATTCTTTTATGACCCCCCATGAAACCATTTACTTTTACTTTCGCAATCATTCCAGAAGAATCGCATAGCAATCTTCGAAAGAATTACGCGTCAGCGAAATTCTTTTTTTACTCAATGGACTTTAACGACTCCGCCATATTGATCCTTTGCAGCTTGATATACATGACCCCGTTGACAAGCATCGCAAATACAAAGGTCAGCACAATGCCGAATACAAAAGACCACGGCAGAATACGCACCTGAAAATTTACGATATCAATATCGATTTTATCCATAACAAAGCGGTGCAGCCAGATGCCGATCGGAATTCCTACGACCGCGCCCATTCCCGTCAACACTAAATTTTCACGGAACACATATGCCGCCGTCTCCATCGGATAAAAGCCGAGCACCTTGATCGTCGCAATCTCTCGGATACGCTCCGTAATATTGATATTGGTAAGATTATACAACACAATGAACGCGAGCGCAGCCGCGCAGAAGGTCACCAGCACCACAATGTAATTCAGGCTCGACATCATGCTCGTAAAGCGCTGCTTCATGTCCTTCGTGATGTTTGCGGAAGCCGTGTTCTCCTCACTCATGATCTTTGCGCCCACCTCATGCACATCCTGTCCTTCGGCGACGTTACACCACATACTTTTATATTCCGGCTCCCTGCCAAGCTGACTGGAATAGGTTTCTGCACAAAGATAAACGTAATTGTACACATAATTCGTACAGATTCCGCTGACCTTCACATGAAGCTCTCTCATGTCCCCATCTCTGATCGTCACGGTGTCGCCGATATGAAGTCCCAGCTTTTCTGCACACTTCGCAGAAATCACTGCCTCTCCGACTCCGGGATACGCGATCGCTTCTCCCTTTTTGTCAAACAGCCTGAGTACTTCCGTGATCTGCCCCGCATCCTCCGGCACGACCAGATCGATCGACTTTGTGATGCGGTTAAACGAAATATCAACCGACGTCTGCATATAATAAATACCGCTCTCAAGCATTCCCTGTGTATCCTCTGCAAACGCCTGCCGCTGCGCGTCGGTCGGCGCGTTCCTGAACGAAACCGCCATGTCGTAAGTCTGGATACGATCATATTGCTCGGTCACGACATCCGCAATGGAATCCTTGATGCCGAGTCCCGTCAGCAGCAGCGCCGTACAGCCGCCGACGCCGAGCACCATCATAAAAAATCGTTTTTTATAGCGGAAAATATTACGTGCGGAAACCTTATGTAAAAATTTCATGCGTTTCCAGACGAATGGGATATATTCCAAAAAGATCCGCTTACCCGCCTTCGGCGTTTTCGGGCGGATAAGCTCTGCCGCAACGCTGTCAAGTTCCATACGACATGACAGCCATGTCGTTCCGATGGAACAGATCAGGGCAACGACAACGGAGATACATGCCAGCGGTACGTCGATCAAATATCCGCTTCCGCCAACCGAATACATGATCCCATAAACCGTCCAGATCACATTCGGGAATACATAGCTTCCGATCAGAAAACCGCTGATACAGCCGATCATCGCCGCACTCCCCGAATAAACCATATATTTTCCCATGATCGCCGCCTTGCCATAGCCGAGCGCTTTCAATACGCCGATCTGTGTCCGCTGCTCCTCCACCATACGGTTCATGGTCGTGATACATACGAGCGCCGCCACAAGGAAAAAGAAAACGGGAAATACATTGGCCATTCCCGCCACAATACTCGAATCATTGTCAAAGGAGACGTATCCGATATTTTCATTCCGTGTCAGCATGTAATAAGAGGGCTTTTCCAGTTCCTCCAGCTCGTTTATCGCGTCGTCGATCTCCTGCTGCCCCTCGGCGATCTTCGACTCATATTCCGAACGCCCATCCTCATACTCCGCCCATCCGTCGTCAAGCTCCGTCTGCGCCTCATGAAGCGTCACATACGCATCCGCAATTTCATAAAAACCTTCCTGCACCTGCACAAGCTGCTCCGCCAGCACGCTACGCTGCGCCCGAAGCGCCGCCAGATTGCTTTGAAGTGTTTCTAAGGTCTGTGTAACTTCCTGTATCTGTGCCTGCAATTCCTGCATCTGCGCCTGCATCGCCGCAAGCTCCTCCGCTGAAAGCTGTCCCGCTCCCTGCATCTGCGCCTGCATCGCCGCAAGCTCCTCCGCTGAAAGCTGTCCCGCTCCCTGCATCCCCGCCTGCATCGCTGCAAGCTCCTCCGCTGAAAGCTGTCCCGCTCCCTGCATCCCTGCCTGCATCTGCTCCAACTCCCGAAGCTGCGCCAGTCCGTTGTTTCCCTCTTCGATGGCTTCTTCCAGCTGCCGGATGCCGTCGTCGATGTCCGCAAGTCCCTGCGTCAGAGCCGTCTCCGCATCTTTCAGCTCCTGCTCCTGTTCCTCCAGCAGCTCCCGGTTATCGTCAATCTCCTGCTGCGCCTTCGTCAATTCCTCCAATGCATCCGCAAGCTCCTCCTCCGCTTTTGCTGCCTCGTCATCCAGTGTTTCCTGCGCCTCGTCAATCTCCTTACGCGCATCACTGACAACGCTGTCATAACGGCGGTCGTTCGCTGCGATCAACAGTCCCTCTATCTCATCCTGATGCGCATCCGCCTCCTCCTGATACGCGTCGGAGTGAATCTCCAGATCAGAATCAAGCTTCACATACAGCTCCGAATAATAGTCAAAGCAAAATCCCTCCGTGGGCATATAAACAAAACAGGACACTACGCCGTTTCCGACCGAAGTGTTCCCGCGCTCAAAGTTCAGATACGCCGGCGAAGAGACCAATCCGACAATCGTATATTCCCGAAATGCCAGCAGCTCCAAAGTGTTCTCGCTGTTATCCTCCGCAACATAGAATACCTCACCGATGGCGTCCTCCGAAAAAGCACGGTCATCAACGACACACTCGCCCGCCGCCTCCGGCATTCTGCCCGCCCTGAGCTCGAGCGTGTTCAGCTCCTGTGTCAGGGAATGCACGCTTGCGACACGCGACGCGTCATCCTCTCCGGCATAATAGATCACATCGGCAAAGACCGCGCCCTCCGCTGCACGCACGTACGCAAGCGAGGCAAACGCGTCCACATCCTGCTCTTCAAGCCCGAACGTAGAAATCAGCCGGTAATCGTAAAGCTGATGCTCCGCCACATACGCATCCGCAATCTGCACCATCGTCGGCTTTGTCACCTTTAAGCCCGCAAAAAGCCCGACGCCGAGCGCAATGATCGCCATGATCGCAATATAGCGCCCAAAGCTTCCTGTGATTTCCCTTCTTGTTGTTCTACCCATCATGGATTTCATAAAAACCCATTCCTCCAAACGACTCTATCAATTATGGTTCATCCCGACATGCGTGTCATTTTACCATTCGATCTCTTCCACCGGAATGATATGTCCATTTTTTTCTTCAGACGTGATCGTTCCGTTTTTCACTGTGATAATACGGTCTGCCATTGCCGTAAGCGCCTGATTATGCGTAATGACAACAACTGTCTTGCCACTTGTTCTGCATGTATCCTGAAGCAGCTTCAGCACCGCTTTACCTGTATTGTAATCAAGCGCGCCCGTCGGCTCGTCGCACAAAAGCAACTTCGGATTCTTGGCGAGCGCCCGCGCGATGGCAACCCGCTGCTGCTCGCCGCCGGAAAGCTGCGCCGGGAAATTGCCCGCGCGCTCCTTTAATCCGACCTCCTCAAGCACCTTGCCCGCATCCATCGGATTTTTGCAGATCTGCGCCGCAAGCTCCACATTTTCAAGCGCGGTCAGGTTGCCGACCAGATTGTAAAACTGAAACACAAACCCAATGTCATGGCGGCGGTAAGTAGTTAGCTTTTTTGCGGAATAACCCGATATTTCCGCTCCGTCTAAAAATACCCTTCCCTCGGATAACGTATCCATGCCGCCTAAAATATTAAGAATCGTCGTCTTTCCCGCTCCCGACGCCCCCACGATCACGCAGAACTCGCCTTGTTCGATCTGAAAGCTCACATCCCGGAGCGCCTCGATCGTAACTTCACCCATGTGATATGTTTTTTTAACATGATCAAATTCCACAAATGCACTCATACCATACCTCTCTTCATGCTCATGTAAAACTTCTGCCCGTCCAATTTACCCATGCGCACCTGCCTAAGTCATTCTATCAACGCCGTTTCAGATCCACCGTCACTCCCGCTCACTCATCATCTCGTCCAAATAGCCCCTGTCCCACAACAAAATTTTGAGCTTCTTTGCTGCTTCCACTGCAGGCTTTGTAAAATACTGATTCGTCAGCACCGCGCCGACCATACAGTCATAATAGTCCCTGCCCGCATATGCCTCCTGCACCGCTTTGACGCCGACCGGCGACGCGTATGCCTTACACTGGATCGCATAGCTGATGCCGTCCTTTTCCGCAAGGATGTCCACCCCGTAATCGCCGCTTCCCTTTGTCACCCTGACGTCGCAAAATCCGTGCTCCTGCAAAAGCTCCGCGCAAAAATATTCAAATTCATGCCCTTCCATCCCGTCGATCCGGTCAGGCCGCCTATGCGCACGCACGTACCGCCACAGTAAATACAAACCCGCTGCCGCAGCAACCACGGCCGCCGCTGTTATCCCATAGTTCATTTTTGTTTTCCGCCGCCCTTTTTCCTACGCTTGCCTGTCATATGCTCCACACGCAGGCAGAAGACGTTGGTCGCCGCCATCATATCCTTGTTAAAAGGAAAATCCTCACTGTGATACTGGCGCATCAGACACAGCAGCGCCTCATATTTCTCATCTTCGCTTAACAGCGACACCGTGCCGCTGCCGATCACGCTCTCATATTCCATCGTACAGCTATGTTTGTCGTCATCCAGCACAAGCCGGTGCGCGCAGTCCATCTCAAACGCCGCCCTCGGCTGGCGCTTCATGACCTCGTACTTTTTTCCCTCGGCAGCGCCATGAAAAAACAAGGTAACCTCGCCGTCACGCACCTGCAGCCCGAAATTCAGCGGTACGATATAAGGAATCTCCCCGTCCTGAAAGGCAAGACGGCAGACGTCGCAGCGCCGCATGACTGCCACCAGTTCATCAAACTCCGTAATTTCTCTGTCGTGTCTTCTCATGGAAAGTTCTCCCGTCTCAAGCATTCTTCGTGCAGTCACAAAAAGGGTTATGTCGCCATAGCCCCTCATTGTCTACCATCATAGCATATTTTCTAAAAGAATGAAACGTCAATTTGTCCGATTTAGAGTAATTTTATATTTTTTTGATTTTCTATTGACACCCGCGGACTATCGTGATAGTCTGTCATAAAGAACGCAGACTATCACGATAGTCTGTACTCGCAAAAGCATGCTTACCTAACAGATGAAACATACCAGGAGGTGACGATCATGAAACTATTCGATTCTGAATTAAAAGTGATGGAAGTTTTATGGGAACAAGAGCCGAAATCTGCCAAGGAGATCGTAGACATACTCTCCGAACGCATCGGCTGGAATAAAAATACAACCTATACGGTCATCAAAAAATGCATTGAAAAGGGCGCGATCGAACGCGAGGAGCCGGGCTTTATCTGCAAATCCCTTGTGAGCCGCGACGAAGTAGCGCAAAGCGAAACGGAACAACTGATTGACAAAATGTTCGGCGGTTCAAGCGAGCTCTTTTTCTCCTCGTTTCTCAAAAATCAGGGTCTTTCGGAAGATGACGCCGCACGGCTCGCACAAATGATCAAAGACGCGAAGTAAGAAAGGAAGATGACAATGATAAATTTTACGATGAATATGCCTTTTTATTTAATGGTTTTTTATGGAAGTATGATGATCGCGATTGTTCTTGTGCTGCGCGGTCTGTTAAAAAATAAGCTGCCGAAGTTCGTGTTTCCCATCCTTTGGGGCGTGATCCTGCTGCGCCTGCTGATCCCTTTTTCCGTAAGCAGCCCGCTGAGCATGAAAGTCCCCTTTACCATAAACTTTCCTTTGATGGAACAAGCCACCTCTGCCCTTGCCGTGAACGAGTATGTTCCTTACGACAGTTCCGTCAGTCAGACACAGAATTCTTCGCATACAGTTGAGGTGGCTGACACCAACGCGCTCATAGCGGGCGGCGCCATCAGTCAGGACACCATGTATTACGAGGAAACCGGGTATTTTAGACATTTTACGGAATACTCCGACATGTTATGGCGAATCCTTACATTCCTTTATTTTCCGGGGATTATCATCACGGCAGGTATTCTTCTTTTTCAAAAATACAGCTATTCGGTGCGCTTGAAGGATTCACTCTTAGTGGAACACAACGAAACGATCAACGCGCTTCTTCGGGAAATGAATATGGGACACATACTGGTATTTACGAATGATCAGATTGCCTCCCCTCTCGTATGCGGTCTGACCGCGCCCAAGATTTACCTCCCGACACGCATGGATTTTAACAACAAAGAGCTGCTGCGTCATATTCTCTGCCACGAGGTCATGCATATCCGCCGCGGGGATAACTGGTTCAAATTCATCATGCTTGTAACACTATGCATCCATTGGTTCAATCCCTTGGTCTGGATCATGTCCAGATACATGGCGTCTGATATGGAAACGGCGTGCGACGAAGCAGTTCTTCGTCTGTATCACGACGAGGACGCGAAAAAAAGCTACGCGCTCAGCCTGCTTGCCATGGCGATTACCGGAAACCGCCCGACCTTGCTCTACAGCGCCTTTTCCAAAACCGCAGTCGAGCGGCGCGTTTCAAGCATTCTGCGTTACAAAAAGGCACCGATGCTTGTGATCGCGCTCTCCATCTGCTTTGTTCTCTGCGGCTCCGTTGTGTTCGCTACGGGCGGGCAGGCTCCTTTTGATCCGTACTTTACGTCTTTTTGCTGCTCTGACACCTGCCGTTTCGGCGTGCGTGTCACCCTGACAAGGGGCGTCTCACTCGGTGAAAATGCCGAGCACAGAGCGGAACAAGTTATTTTTGACGTGATGCATGAGGATACCTCAAACGACCCCGATGTGTTAAGCGACCGCATCAAAAAAGCGTTATCCGAGGAGTTTCATGTGGAAGCGGGCGCGTTTGCAACGGACCTTTCCCTTATCTTAGACCGCGAGACGCTTTATGAAGAATACGCCAAATGGGGGCTTGTCCGTCCCGATGTGCAAAACGATACGCTGTGCTATAACGGCGAAACGATCCGCCGATTTTCTGATGAGATGCTCGGCAGGTATCAGTCACGACAGGAGGGCACGGTCGATATTATAATCACCCGCGACCGCCTTGGTTATATCACCGCCGTCACGGCATTCCATGCGGGAGACGCCGAGTATGACCGCCGAACTCGCAATTGGTATGATTAAAAAAGAACGCTGCGCGTTCTTTCGGGACTGAGGAATTTCCTATAAGTTAAAAAGATTCCTGTCTGATGAGAAATGGCAGAAACACAGGGGCTGTTTTTTACAGCCCCCATATTTCCCAATCTGTGTCAAAATAAGGGTTTATGTTTAAAAACCGTCATGTCAACACCCCCGCCAGCGCCACGCTTGCCGCAATGCCCGCAATCGTGGCAAGAAGCGCACCGGCGAGTGTCCAGCGTGTTTTTGTCACCTTCGCCGCAATAAAATAGACGGACATGGTATAAAAAATTGTCTCCGTACACGACAAAAGCAGGGAGGTCAGCGTCCCGATATAGCTGTCCGTCCCATATTCGCGAAACATATCGAGCGCAAAACCCGTAGCCGCCGAGGATGAGAACATACGGATAAAAATGAGCGGCATAAGCTGCGCAGGCAGACCCATTTGATCGGTAAAGCCGCGAAACAGCATACTGATCAGATCAAGAAAGCCTGACGCACGCAAAATTCCGACCGCCACCATCAATCCGATCAGTGTCGGCATAATATGGATGACCGTATGAAACCCGTCCGTTGCCCCCTTTACAAAATCCTCATATACTTTTTTCTTTGCAACAAGCCCCATTGCCACAACATAAAAAATGACAACCGGGATGATGATGTTGGAAATATTAGCGAGTACTGCGGCAAAATTCATGTTGTCTCTCCCATATCATCCTTGTAAATGTATTTACATACTATGATATGAGGATAATTACAAGCGTATTCTTTGATTTCTGTGGAATATTAGAAAGAAGATTGCATTTTGTTTGTTATCTAAATTTTTATCACACACGTCAATCAAAACCAGTGACAATATCAAGAACCTCTCAATCAGCCTTGATATTTCCTCAAAATCAACACCTCCTATCAAGGCAAAGAATGTCACTTATCGATACTTTACAAAATAGCTCATAATACGATATTTGTATAGTTGTTTCGCTTCCTGTAAACCAGCAATTTAACCATTTGCGTTTGAACAAATTCAATCCACACTCCCATGTAGGGAGCGACTGCGATCAGCGAAGAGGATAAGAAACATTATGCTATTTCAATCCACGCTCCCACGTAGGGAGCGACGTGTCGGTCGTGTAAATCTCCGTATGCTCAGACTGATTTCAATCCACGCTCCCGCGTAGGGAGCGACCGAAAGCATGTGGGACGAAATAAAGTAGGGTGATATTTCAATCCACGCTCCCGCGTAGGGAGCGACCTAACGAAGAATTATCTCGACACAACCCGATACACATTTCAATCCACGCTCCCGCGTAGGGAGCGACAGTTCACCGATAACAATAAACGTTGATATAGGAATATTTCAATCCACGCTCCCGCGTAGGGAGCGACTGTATTCGTTTCTGTTCGCATTTGGTACTCTATATTTCAATCCACGCTCCCGCGTAGGGAGCGACTCAAACATGGCACTGGTAAACCACTTAATCAAACATTTCAATCCACGCTCCCGCGTAGGGAGCGACCCTCGTCCAAATTCGAGATCCATGTGAGCAGCTTGATTTCAATCCACGCTCCCGCGTAGGGAGCGACAAATCTGATACGTCCATATCTTTGTAATACCTTGATTTCAATCCACGCTCCCGCGTAGGGAGCGACATGCTTCCTGCTGGCATGGCGCAGGGCGTGGAAATTTCAATCCACGCTCCCGCGTAGGGAGCGACTAAGCTATGACAGCAACGCGATCTTAGCGGTGCTTATTTCAATCCACGCTCCCGCGTAGGGAGCGACCAAAAGAAACTGATCAAAATGTTGATGCTTCTTTATTTCAATCCACGCTCCCGCGTAGGGAGCGACGATAAGATAGAGCGCGTCCGGCAAACAATTCTTATTTCAATCCACGCTCCCGCGTAGGGAGCGACTGAACAGTTCTAATTGTGAACGTCCGAAAGTGTATATTTCAATCCACGCTCCCGCGTAGGGAGCGACAGTCACATTTTAGAAAGTAATTGATCATACAATTATTTCAATCCACGCTCCCGCGTAGGGAGCGACGATATTCAGCGCAATATCTTATTCAGGACATGAAAATTTCAATCCACGCTCCCGCGTAGGGAGCGACCGTTCTTCCTTGCTACAATCAGAACCACTTCGCGATTTCAATCCACGCTCCCGCGTAGGGAGCGACACACAATCACAGCAATCGACGACGGGACGCTTGATATTTCAATCCACGCTCCCGCGTAGGGAGCGACTTTAATTTCCTGATTTCTTCGTCCTTCTCCTGTATTTCAATCCACGCTCCCGCGTAGGGAGCGACTCTATAATTTGAGCGCCCGCGAATAGATAAATTATTTCAATCCACGCTCCCGCGTAGGGAGCGACATATACCGTCGACGGACTTGTCACCATGTCCAGAAATTTCAATCCACGCTCCCGCGTAGGGAGCGACGGAAAGTAACCGTTCAGATCAGTATAACTGAGCCATTTCAATCCACGCTCCCGCGTAGGGAGCGACCTGAAAAATTAAATGTATGCACAAACGAGTTAAATTTCAATCCACGCTCCCGCGTAGGGAGCGACGGGGCACGGACGGTGAATTGCAACAACTACCCGTGATTTCAATCCACGCTCCCGCGTAGGGAGCGACGGCATACATAAAAAATTCAGCTGAAACAGATATAATTTCAATCCACGCTCCCGCGTAGGGAGCGACAAGCCATTGCGGATGCCCTTGCTTCATCATGCGGATTTCAATCCACGCTCCCGCGTAGGGAGCGACATTATCATTCCTATGCTTGCCGCCCGAAAAAGGATTTCAATCCACGCTCCCGCGTAGGGAGCGACCCCGTCTACACAATAGCCGGAAACATAATAAACCATTTCAATCCACGCTCCCGCGTAGGGAGCGACCAAATGTTGATTGTCAATAGATATTATTGGAAATATATTTCAATCCACGCTCCCGCGTAGGGAGCGACTAAAAAGTAGGTGCCTGGTTTCCGGCACCATTCAATTTCAATCCACGCTCCCGCGTAGGGAGCGACATAAGCTCAACCAGGCGGAACGCATCAACTATAAGATTTCAATCCACGCTCCCGCGTAGGGAGCGACTTTTATTTTTTTCTGCAAACTCTTCATACTCTTTAATTTCAATCCACGCTCCCGCGTAGGGAGCGACATTCCTCTTTAATGACGGCGTAACCCTCATGTTTTATTTCAATCCACGCTCCCGCGTAGGGAGCGACTTTATCGTACCACAACCATAAAATCCAGGAATGAATTTCAATCCACGCTCCCGCGTAGGGAGCGACTTTTCGTATGACAGAATCCGAGCGGGAAGAACACATTTCAATCCACGCTCCCGCGTAGGGAGCGACTAATTTCCGAGAATTTCATTAATTTCGTTAAATATTTCAATCCACGCTCCCGCGTAGGGAGCGACGTATAATCGTGGCGCAAAGAAAGTAGAGGTAGTATTTCAATCCACGCTCCCGCGTAGGGAGCGACAAAACCTCCGTTTTGCAACTTACATATATCTGAAAATTTCAATCCACGCTCCCGCGTAGGGAGCGACAACATCCAACCTACCGCAAAACACCACTAGGCAGAATTTCAATCCACGCTCCCGCGTAGGGAGCGACTGATTCAGAGAATTAAGAAAGATTTTTCTAATAATTTCAATCCACGCTCCCGCGTAGGGAGCGACTGGTATCGACAAATCCTCATAATATTCTTTTTCTTATTTCAATCCACGCTCCCGCGTAGGGAGCGACTTGATACGTTTTTGCAGATGGCAGATTTTGAGATATTTCAATCCACGCTCCCGCGTAGGGAGCGACCCGCCATAACCGCATTATATACCGCTGGGTATACCATTTCAATCCACGCTCCCGCGTAGGGAGCGACACTTTGCTTCATCAGCAGAAAGCGGATTGTTCTCAAATTTCAATCCACGCTCCCGCGTAGGGAGCGACAGCAAAAGTCACCTATTTTTTAGCTATAGGCTCCTTTTATTTTAGCAATACCTACAAATTGTATTATTACTACTCTTACTCAAATACATTATTTTTTTTATTTTCTTTCTTTTTTTGGTGCGAACCTCCATGACATTTCATGTGAGCTTACCACTCGCACCAACCTATACCATTAAGATTCCTTCTGCCTCATAAGAAGTTTTACACCCAAAATGTTCCACTTTCGTTTGGTAATTGTTTCCCAAGTAATAGAATCGCAGGCTGTCCTCTTTCTCGTTAATCAATGATGTGAGCTTATCCTTTAACAATAATACCTGAGAAGCATCCAATATGCACTCAAACACAGAATTTTGGACGCGCTGCCCGTAATTCACACACTCTTTGGCTACTTTGCGAAGGCGCGTCTTTCCGGCTGCATCCTGAGTAGAAACATCATATGTAATCAACACTAACATCTCAACACCTACTTCCACAAAAAGGGTGGGTATTCCTCCACATCACCCCGGATTGTTCGCGCGAGCAAAAGTGCCTGCACATAAGGAACCAACCCCCACTCCATCTTCTCCTTTAGGTAAGGATGCGTTATCATTTCCTTCTTATGATTCTGCCATGCGCTCAAAAACACTTTTCTGCCGTCCTCATTCAGAAGAACCGCACCATCCTTTTGTGCCTCAAAATGAACTGCCTGAAGCACCTTCGTATTGATCAGCGTCAAAATCAACCGATCCGCTAAAACTGGTCTTAATTCTTCCATCATATCAAGCGCAAGGGATTTTCTCCCCGGTCTGTCACCATGCATAAACCCCACATAGGGATCCAATCCAACGCTCGACAATGCATTTGCGCAATCTCCCGCAAGAACCGTATAAGCAAATGATAATAGCGCATTGATCCTATCACGCGGCGGTCTGCGGCTTCTTGTGGTAAATTCAAAGTCTTCTTTTTGGTTTAATATCAATTCGTTAAATATAGAAAAATATTGCTCGGCCGCCTTCCCCTCCATTCCCCGAAGCTCACCTGCTTTAAGCGCATTATCTATTTTGGGCAATGTATCATATAAAGCACCCGACACCTGCTTCAATTTTTCCGCATCCACGCGATATGCATGATCACGCAGGGTGCGCTCTATGCTCCACCGACAATTGAAAACTTTCCCGAAGATCATATTTCTCACATATAGGATACCTCTGTCCCCATCATCCGATATGCGATACTGTTCCTTTCTGAGCAGCACATTCCCGTACTCTTTTCCGACTACTCTTGCTAAAAAAGCACCTCTTGGAGAAAAAAAGCTCATTCCGATCTTCCGCTCAGCACAGGCACCCATCAGCGCCGGACTCGCCCCTTTGTACGTAAAACAAATGATGTTCTCCAACGTATGAAGCGGAAATCTGCCCAACGTCTTCTCCCCGTCCTGTATCACAATATTTTCCCCGTCCAACGTTACATAGCAGGTCTCCGTCATGATATATAATGTATTTAATAATTTACGCACCCCGACCCTCCTGACATAACCGCTAAATACACTTACCGTTAATCATCGCTCGCCATGCCTTGTTTCATATAATCCCGGACCCCCATCACCTTTTGCAGTTTCGGGACGCATAAATTCTCCAATGAGCATGCCTTACATTGTTTTGTCGGTTTTACATTTGGTGTATATCCTTTTTGAAAGAGCTCATGCATTTCCTTCGTCAGCTTCTTAACCTCTTCTCTCAGATCGCTTGTAAACTCCACTTGGCTGCGTCGCCTGTTTTCGCCATAAAACAAATACCCCAGCGCAATTTTCGTCTGATACATCTCTTCCAGGCAGATTGCCTGCGTGCAAAGCTGCAGTTCATCTGCCTGATGTTCTTTCGGTGCGCCATGCTTATATTCAACCGGCACGGGATTCCATTTCCCACTGTATCCAAATAATTCGATACCATCTGCGTCCTGGCGAAATTCGACAACATCACACTGTCCGCTTAATCCAAGCTCCCGCGAAGAAATACGCAACCCTCTGACAATCAATAGATTTCCCCTTTTTTCAATGGCACTTTCGTCATGCGCTTTCTTATGCATCAACTCACCAGCCGTTGTACGAGCGTTCTCTTCCCACTGCTGTTCAATGTGAATCATCGCCCACTGCCTTCTACAAAATGCAAAATGCTGTATACCGGAAAGCATAAGATAATCTTCCTCGGAATACATGGCTAAATACCCTCTATTTCTTCAAGTTCCAGCTCCGGCAGCGAATCAATCTGAATTGTATAATCCTCAAATTCCTTCGGATCATCTGTTTTCGCTGTAATCTTTATCAGCTTATGTACCTTGGCGGACGAATACTGTCCCATGGAGCAGTTATGTCTCCACCAATATACCTTGCATACCTCCATGCTCCCGTCCGGTCTTGCAGAGGAACTGTCATTGACAAACAGCGTGCGTAAAGCCTCCTTGATCTTCTCGGCATCTTCATCACTAAATCCCGTTTTTTCGGCAAGCTGATGGTTGATGCTGCCTTTTATGACATACAATGCCGAATAGATTTTATGCTTCATTCCCATTGTATCGGAGGATTTCTTTCCTTCTTTGGATGTCTCGCTATTAACGCTCTTCGTTATCTGCATACTGTCAACCGATACCGGCAATACGCTGAACGCCGAATGAATGGAAACCGGTCCTCTGACACCCACGGATACACTGTCATCTTTAAATGCAAATACCTGGCCAAAACTGCGGACATCAATCCATGTTCTGCACGCCTCTTCTGCATACGCTTCCCGATTTTTCTCCTTCAATGCCTTCTGCATCGCCGCATTACTTTTTGCTCTGTCCGCGAGACTCTTGCATCCGTCGTCAGAACGCTCTTCACTCTGCACAAAAATATTCTCCCCCATATCCTGCAGCCTGTTTCTGATCTTCCGCTTAATGCATACATCCGATATTTCGCCAAATCCGTCATACGTCTCGCGCGGTCTGTTTCCGTTTAATGGATCCCCGTTTGGATTTGCATTTTTTACCATTACCAGAACCTCAAAATCAACCTTGTTTGTAAATTCACCCATTCTTCATCTCTCCTTTATTGTTCTTTTTTCTGAAACGCTTTTTTCATATATTCCATTTGCAAATAATACCCCGGCAAATACCGCTCCGATAACGCGGTGTTTTCAAACCCGTTTTCTAATTTCCCGAGCTGCGTCATGATCTCCCCGATCCACTCCTCGAACTTCATATGTTCATAATCCTTTAGCTTTCTTTCATATGCGTTTAAGTTCTGCCGAATCGTCTGAAATGTTTTTGCCGGTCTGCTGCTATATGCGTTCCAATATCGTTTTGCATTCGTAATACGCCGATCTTTTACCTTTCCGCTTTCATCATACTCAAACATCGCGCGCTGTTCCATATAATCGCATACTGCCAACAGTCTTCCGTATAACACATTGCGGTCATCTAAATTGTCATTTAGAAAATCGTCCATCGACTTTCCCTCCTCCTCGTGATAATTATATCGTATCATTGCGCAAACTACACAAAGTACATCATTGTACCACACAAAATCACTCATCGTCTGCGGCATGGATGCACGCCTTGCCGCCGCTCTGACGATATCAGCCGGAATCCGTACTCCTTTTTGGGTAATGCATGGCAGGATGCGCTTCACCGTAGCGCGAATGAGTTTACTCTCCGCCTCCAGCCACTCCGATAGCTGTACGCCAAATGCAGCAAGCGCCATATCTCTAGGTGACGGCGTGCTCCCACAGGTAATCCGCCTTTTACTTTCTTCCGATTTTCCCACCTTGATCGTTCTCTGCCATTTACAATGCTGTTGCCAATGCAGGATGGCATCCACATATTGCTTCCCGCCTAACTCATCATAATATACGACCGAAAGCCTGCCGGTTGTCGCCGCTTCCAGTGAAATGATTGCCGCCCTGTCCTCCGCTTGAATCTTTCCGGCATATCCGCTTACCGCTCGATTAAACTGTTCGGCAAAATATTTTCCGGTGTCATGTTTATCCATGCCGTTCATTTCATCCGTATCGATCGTGTCAAAGTCAAAATCGAAATCATCTATATTACTGTACGCATTTACCGAATCCTTCATAATATCGGGAAGTGGCATATCCCTGTTGACAATCCACGAAACGATTGCCGACTCGTCACGCGTGTAGCCCTGCTTCTGAATCAGCCATCTTAACGCATTATGTGCTTTTTGTGACGTTTCGTATCCGACGGAAACCGCTTGTTCTTTTGAAAGGAATCGCCCCCGGTAAGTAAAGCCCGATTTATCATTCCCTGAAATTAATTTTGATTTATCGGCACTATTACGTATTTTAGAAGGATGCTTATCGGAACAGGCTTCTATCTGCCCGGAAGCATAACACAGTTCATCTGCCTTGGATCTTTGTTGATAATACCTGATATATTTTTGATACAGCTCCTGATTCTTCCACACTTCCTGCGGTAGCTCACTCCCAAAAATAATAAATCTTACATTTGCTCCGGTCTGACCCTGCCCCTGCAGCTTCGTATGATCCGTGAGCCTGCCGTCTTCATCTAATTCCAGCGTTCTGCTTGCCACCAAATCCCGTATCAGGGTTTTCTTTTTCAGATATTGGTGCACCGCCCTCACCATGGGATGTGTATCGCCCGACTCCGCCCAGTCTTGCAATTGCTCTATGTAGGCATCAAAATAGGCTTCTTTATCATCATCGCCCGTATATGCAGTATAATCGCCCGCTGTATAGCAAAGCTTATCGCTTAATGGATGCGGCGCATTGCCGCTACCCCTTGCTGCCGAATCTTCTGTAACCGGAATGATCGTGACAATATCGCTGCCTTTTTCAAGCTTTCTGGCGCCTTGAAAATTACCATCTACGTCAATCGTCACTTCAATCTGTGCATTAAACGTCGAGTGAGAAATTGGCAGCAATACGGCTTGACCGTTTTTGTCCCTCCCCGCCAGATCAGCGTAGACATCATAGGTCTCAGCCAAAGTCTTTAGCCATGCCAAATACATCACCTCCCTCAAATTCTTCAAGACCCTTGAAGTTTTTCCCTGATAGAAACGATTTCTGATCCGCATCCCGCAGAACTCTTCTGATTTCGCACTCTTCCGGACGCGGAAAGCGGATTACACCTTCTGTCATCTGCGCATTCCAAAGCCGCACCGTCATTTTCCCTTTTTCTTCTTCTCTGACCACTTCATCTGGATAGGTAATCCCGTGTACCATAATGCCAAAGGATAAATTCATATGATCATATGCGCCCCCGCCCTCATGAAAAGAACACGGTTCTACATACCCCTGACATTCTCTTGCTCCTAGAAAAATATCCCTTCTTCCTCCTCTCTCGATCATTCTTTTTGCAATGTCGTAATGCTTATTCTCATTTCGGTCATGCGCTAAATCATCTCTATTTTCATTCCACTCAAAATGCGCTTTGACACGATACTCCACATTCCGCAAATAGGTATAATACGATAAATCATTTCCTCCATTGTATTTGATCGGTCGTATGCCTTTTGACTCCGTCTGTATCAAATTCATGATCCGGCACTCGTCGATCACCCACGTGATCGTGGGCTTCCAATAAATAGATTCCGTTATTCCCTTCAGTGCCTGGTAAGTCGGTATCTGATAACTGCATTTTTCCCCACCCGTTTTTGACAGTGGATCCGTAAATAATGCATATCTCCCAAATACGCTGTATTCAATGATATTCGGCTTGTCCATGTTCTGCCCATCCTTTCTGATTGTTTTTAATTATAGTACGTTTGTTCATCCTCTACTAAAAGATGAGCGTCTCCCATTCTGGTGTAATCCCATAATCTTCATGATAAGCTCCGGGAAGCGCGACCATATACAATCCCCGTATCTGAGTACTGACCGGTTGTATCAATCCGGCAAACTCCTTTAACCGGCTTTCCCTGACATTCACCGTATACCGCTGTGCCTGCCGCATATAAGCTTTGATCTCTCCCATATCGGTTGCTCTCTGAATGTTCTCTATGATCTCCTGACCTTTTTTGTATGGCACAATCACACCAAATGAATGATCATCTATGACCCGATATGCCTGTCCCGCCGTTTTATACGCCTGATGCATGGAAGTTCTCTTTTCACCGGAACCTAAGCCTATCGATAATAATTCCATGATGCTCTTATCCAATTCTTTTATTGGAAAATTCATTTGATCCGATTCATAAAAGTAAATCCTTTTATAATACTCATCCATCCACCTTGGCATCAAAAGACTGTCGTCGGTTCCGCTGTTATGATATTCACGGATTAAAGTATCTGTTACTCTTATCTTTTGCAGCAGTTCCCCCATACTTCCGGTGTTTTCCCCTTCCAGCGTGATCAGAAAGATTCTCCCGCACTCCATTTCACCGTTTCTGTTGCACCGCCCCGCACTCTGTGCCAGACTGTCCAATCCCGCCATGGAACGGTATACACATTCGAATGAAATATCCACACCTGCTTCAATCAGGTTCGTACTGACAACAACAATCGGTTCCCGCTTTTTTCCAAGCGTTTTCTTAATTCCTTCTATCTTATCGTTTCTATGCTCGGCACATAGATTTGTGGTAAGATATTCGACATTCACATTCTGTTCTTTTAATCTGTCATAGAGCCTCTTCACTGCAGATTTCGTATTCAACACCACAAGGATTGAGCGATATTTTTCCATTTGTTGCACAATTTCATCTCCAAGGCTTTCAATAGTATGCTTTTGATCCATCCTTGGGACATCAATCTTTACCCGCTCAAATGTCCGAAACCAGTCGACCGCATTCTCTACCATATACTTTGGCTCACTATAACAGATCGGACACTCTGCCTCATCTAATTTCGGCTGTGTTGCAGTACACAGAATGATATTGGTATTGCATACGGCAGTCAAAAAATTGATCATATAATTAAACGTATGAATGCATTTTAACGGCATTGACTGGACCTCATCAATGATCACAACCGAATTGATTAACCGGTGCATCCTCCGTATCGACTCACTCTTATCCGAAAATAGTGTATTCATAAATTGAACAAACGTTGTGCAGATAAACGGTTCTTCCCAGTTCATCTCAAACTTGGAACATTGATTTGACCGATAGTCCTCATCCACTGCTTCCGTATTTCTGATAACGGATGAATGATGCTCCAAAATCCATTCACTATTTCCGATTGCATCGCGAAACACTTTCGCATTCTGCTCCGTGATACTGATATAGGGCGATATATATATAACACGTTCCGTTTCCGAATGCAACCTGCAATATTCTAACGCATACGCGAGACTGCTCAATGTCTTTCCCCCTCCGGTTGGAATTGGCAGACAGTAGATTCCCGCAGGATATTTCGCGAACTTTATACATTCGTTTTGCAGAGCATTTCGTGCATCAAATATGACCTTTTCTTTCTCTGTTAATGGAGAACTGCCGACGCTCTGCTGCTTGTTTTGCATATATCTTTTGAAATTTGCTTGTGCTTCCGCAAAAATTTCTTTTGCATCAAACCCAGTGTGCTTTGACAACGTATTGATATTATCCATAAAATCTGACGTGGCTTCCCAATCTGAATCAATCAGCATAGACAGCATAAGACGCTGCAGACATGCAAGCAGAAAAAATTTACATTCTAATGCCTTCTCTTTCGTATCTTCTCGATTTGCATTGTTTCCCGTCTGTGTGAAAAAGGATTTCAAATTTTGATACAATTTACTTATTTTCTCCCACACAATACGAAACTCATTGGATGCATTGATAATCATCTGATCAAGATCATATTCGTTCAAATACTCCCGCTTCGCATTATCAGATGCTTCATCATAATCATCAATGCTTTCCAATTTCTTTAGAAACAGATCAGTTTTCTCTTTATTAACAATGTCAAACAGACCATGATGTGCCGCCACAGCATAGGAGATCATTTCAACCATAAATTTTGTATGACCGGTGCTGTCACAAAGCATGTCATACATATATTTTGCCCCTGTTGATGCATGGGCAACTGTTCCTCTTAATTTATGTCTCGTATTTTCATCTGCACAAATATAATCATGAAACTTTTGCTTGTTCTTACCCATATCGTGAAGGATTCCGCAAAGTGACATCACTTGTGAAAGCCCGCAGCGCATTGCCTTTCCATTACATAAAAAAGCGGTCTTCTCCGTATGCTCCGCTACTGATTCTTCCCTGTCAAGTCCATCATCCGAAATATGTGCGATCAAGTAAACCTCTCCCGTGTTTTATCGTTCGTAAATGCTTTCAATCGTAACTATGTTTTTAATATACTAAAGAAGTTCCCCTAATGCAAGTCTTTCATCAGCATATTCCTTCCTCAAAAAGAGTTATCCTGTTTTTCTTTTAGATTCAGTTCAGATAAAAAAAGCAGGATAACACCTCTATGAATGCTTCCTGCTTTTAACAACGATTATAAAATAACACGTTCAAATACCAATACTCAATAATCCTATTCCTGACTCTGCAATAAACATTTAAGGATTACTCTAATACATTCATTGCAATTTTTATTATTATCAACATCATAAACATGACACGAAATTTTCTTATTACTCCCCATCATCTTCGATACGCCCTCGCTATAATACCTTGGAATGTATCCAAGTAAATGCCCTGATACATCTAACAGCTGCACAGCATTTTTATCATAACAATTATCTGACTCTCTCCTTAATACAATTTCATCTCCTCTTGTCACCGAAATCGAATTTCCACAATTTTCGCCGTTGCATCCAAGATAATGCCTGACTCCTGCAATAAAGAAAATTCTTTCTATATTTTTATCTAAATTTGTTATCGGATCGATAAACTCGAAATTATCAATCGGGAGTCTAGCCCCACTTCTTTTTAAAAGTAAATATTCATCATATTGCTCTAAATCATATTTTTTCAAAATATCCTGAATATCTTTTCTCCTCTTATCCGGTAAACGACTTGCAAAAACCGAAAACAGTTTTTTATCCATATATACTTTTTTGACATCCGGAAAACAAAGTAAAGGTGTAAAGCCGTCATCCATTGCAGCAAGAAGCTCCTCAGCATATCGAAACTCATATTGTCCATTCTTTACCAGCTGACCCACAATATACTGTTTTCTTGACTGCTCAGACTTCCAAATTAAATACAAATAATCTCTTCCATCCTCTTGTAACATCACTTTACTCCTTTCCCCAGTAAATATCCCGCATAATATCTATTTTAGCCAAAAGATATTTCTTTATAAGAAGTTTTCTTTTTTCAGATAGTACCTCATCATATTTGTCAAGTATATCACAAATCTTATCATTTGTCACAAATGTCCTGATTCTATTTACTGTATTCACAGTATGACTATAGTAATATTTATGAAGGTACTTCAATACTTCTGCATGAGTCGGCAATTTCCTGTCACTGGATTTGATTCTAACTAAGGATCTGGACTTAGTATCAATCAGTGATTTCCATAGCAAATGGTCATTTCCAAAATAACGTTCGATTTTTGATTCTGCCACGTACGCACAAAGAGATGAACTATTATCATATAACGGGCTTATCCTTAATTTTTTGTCTTCCATGATTAAAGCCCAGTTGCTTTGATGTCTGTCTGTATTCCCTATGAGAAAATCAAAAACTAAAACCGGTAAAAAATCTTCAAAAAGTCCGAAACCACTTAATACTTCTTTTATCATTTCCAGAGAATATCTTTCACCGCTCTTGGTATCTATCAGCTTCTCAACATCAAAATCTTTGTGCAATATACTAATGCAATAGATTCCCTCTATCAACGCCATTCCATCATGTTCCACAATATTATAACTGATGGAACCTTCCCTCCCATGAAACATTCCAATCTCAAATTGTGCACATGGAATTCCAATTAATTTTGCCAGATCGCTTGCGATACATTCTGACACATGATCGGTTGTATCTATATCCTTTTTATATTTAAATAAACCGGTTTGCGCTGTATCAGGATTTATTAACCATTGTTTTTCACTGCGCCCGCTTCCTTCCGATGCTCCCTCATACTCTTTCCAATGAGAAAAATCTTTCATCTACCTTATCCCCTTTTCATTCGACGTAAATGATGCTTCTATATAATAATCGTACATTACCTGTCCGATAAATGGCTCTTAAAACAAATATCTTCCTTTACAGTTGATAAAATGAATATTTTTATACTCCATATAATATGATACTCTATTTTATAAATCAATAAATATGTCATATTCAGGAAGATAATCCGTTTTGCTTTATGCAGAATTATAAGTAATAGAATCGTAAATCACCGCCGCCGCTTTTTATTCTTCTCCTTACAATACATCTCTGTCGTCGTCCTTCCCCCTCACAACACCCCCTTCTTCCGTTCCCGTCCCGCGCGGATCGCCGCATAGAGCAGTCCCGCCACGGTGGACGCCGATGTTGCGATGATCGCGGGCGCGATAATACTTGCCGGATTCACGCTCCCATACTGGCTCCTGTACGCGATCATATTTACCGGGATCAATTGCAGCGAAGAAATATTCAAAACAAGAAAGGTGCACATTTCGCGTGAAGCACAGCGCGCATGCTCCTCCCACTGCGCCGGATATTTGCGTTTGCAGTTTTCCACATGCAGCTCCCGGAGCGCTTCCATCGCCTTTAACCCCGCAGGTGTACATGCCCAGCCGAGTCCCAGCAGATTCGCGACAATATTGGTCGAAATATGTTCTCTCGCCGGATGATCCTTCGGGACATCCGGAAACAGCCATGTCAAAAACGGATTCAGTTTCCGATTCAATGATGCAATGATACCTGCATCCCTTGCAATCTCCATGAGCCCCACCCATAAAGACATCACCCCGATCATCGTGATGCAGAGTGAGACCGCCTCCTTTGCCGAATCCAGTGCAGCGTCCGTCACCGCCTCCATATTTCCCGTCACCGCGCCGTATACAACGCCGATAATGATCATAAGTCCCCATATTTTATTTAGCATAACTGTCTGCGGAATTTCCTCCGCGTCCTTTCCCTGCGCATGCGCTGTTCTCCTATCCTGCTGCCTTCGCCCACAACACGCATGCGCGCCGTTCCTCCATACACTTTACGCGCAACCCGATGAAGGTATTCCTTCCGTGCTACCTTAAAAACTTTATAACTGTATCGATTTATACGATTTTTTTCCTCGTTTATACTTTTTTTTGCAATCGCATTGTGCTATACTGTCAAAACGCTTGAATGTATATAAGGAAAAGTTTCCTCATTACACAATCATTCCTTGACGAAAGAAGGGACAGATCTGATGCGCTTTCCAAAGACAAAATTACAATGGCTGTGGGAAAATATGAAGGGCTATCATGCCATTTACATACTCGGTATCTTTGGTACGGTTCTATACAATTTTATGCAGCTGACCGTGCCGTATGTTTCGCAGGAAATCGTAGACCGTTTCCTGACCGGAGCAGATGCCGCCGATCATCTGAAAAACCAACGCGACCTTCTGTTCTGGCTGCTTGCGGCAATGGTACTCCTGACGCTGATCCGCACGGGCATTGTCTATACCGTCTGCATGGCGTACGAGCATTGTTCCCAGTCCGCCCTGTTCCGCATCCGCAATTACTTATTTAATAAGATCGAGCGGCAGGACATGAAATTTTATGCAACCTACCGCACCGGAGATCTGATGACAAGACTGACGGGCGACCTCGACGCCGTGCGCCACATGATCGCATGGGTCATCCGCTCCATCATTGAGGCGGTCTCGCTTGTCGGTGCCACAACGATTTACTTTTTTATCATGGACTGGCGCCTTGCCCTGTGCCTGATCGCAATCGCACCCTTTATTTTCCTGATCGTTGTGCTATTCAAAAATAAAGTTGCCCCGCGCCACCGCGCCCTGCGTGAAAAACTCTCTCACTTAAATACAAACGCGCAGGAGAATATTTCCGGAAACCGTGTGGTAAAAGCATTTGCCCGCGAAGACTATGAGATTGAGAAATTCGATCTCTGCAATTCCGATTACGCGGCGACTAATAAGAAAACCGCGCTGACATGGCTGTCGTTTTTTCCTTATGTCGAGACGTTCGCCAACCTGCTGCCCGTTGTGCTCCTGCTTGTCGGCGGCCTGTTCCTCATTAACGACCAGCTGACAATGGGGGAATATGTCGCTTTTTCCGGTCTGACATGGGCAATTTCCAACCCTATGCGGCAGCTCGGCAATATTATGAACGAGTTTCAGCGCTTTTCCGCCGCCTCCCGTAAGGTCATGGAAATCTATTATTCCGAGCCTTCCATCGTGGATGCGCCGGACGCGATCGATCATGAGGAACGCTTTGAAGGACGCATCGAATTTAAGCATGTGAGCTTTGCTTATGAGGATGAGGAGGCGCACGGTCCGATTCTGACCGATATTTCCTTTACCGCCGCCCCCGGTGAGACCATCGCCATCATGGGGGAGACCGGCTGCGGAAAAACTTCGCTCATCCAGCTGATTCCCCGCTTCTACGATCCGTATGAAGGACAGGTTTTGATTGATGACATTGATGTCAGAAAATTTAAACTGCATCAGCTCCGCAAAAACATCGGGCTCGCCACGCAGGACGTCCTGCTTTACTCGGATACGATCGACGGCAACATCGCCTACGGCGACAGTCATATTTCACAGGCGGAGGTTGCCCGGTTTGCCCGCTACTCCGCTGCATCGGATTTTATCGCCAAGATGCCGGAAGGATATGACACGATTGTCGGCGAACGCGGCGTCGGCCTGTCAGGCGGACAAAAGCAGCGTATCTCGCTGGCACGGGCGCTTGCCATCAAGCCCGCCATCCTGATTCTTGACGATACAACCTCCGCCGTCGATTTAGAGACGGAGCGGCAGATTCAGGACAGCTTGGAACATTTAGATTTTCCATGTACAAAGATCATCATTGCGCAGCGTATTTCCACAACCAAGAACGCTGACAAGATCCTCGTTCTTCAGGACGGCAGGATCTTGGAATCCGGCACGCACCGCGAACTGATCGAGCAGGGCGGTTATTATGCACAGGTTGTAAAGCTTCAGACTGGAGAGGAGGCGTAGACATGGCAGAACGAAGAAATACCTATAAAGAAGACGAGGTGCTGGAAACGCCCTTTGACTTTCATCATCTGCTCCGCGCTTTGGTCTATGTAAAGCGTTATTTGAAAAAAATGATATTCGCCCTGATCTTAAGTGCGCTCGGCGGTATTGCGGCATTGTTTTCACCCATGATCATCCAGCACGCGCTGGACGTCGCCATTCCCGCCAAAGACAAAAATCTGCTCTATGAGCTGGTTCTTCTGCTCATCGCAGCATACGCCGTCAGCGTCCTCTTCACCACGATCCGCTCCCGCATCATGGTCGGGGTCAGTCAGGATATTATTTATGATATTCGAAAGGATATTTTTGCCCACCTGCAAAAACTGCCCTTCCAATACTATGATGACAGACCGCACGGTAAAATTCTGATCCGTGTCGTCAACTATGTCAATTCCGTTTCGGACATGCTTTCAAACGGCTTGATCAACGTTGTGTTGGAGATCATGAATCTGATCTTTATTGTGATCTTCATGTTCTGCGTGGACGTAAAGCTTTCGCTCGTCGTACTCGCAGGCGTACCGGTCTTAGCGGTATTCCTAGGCTATATTAAAAAAAGACAACGCCGGGCATGGCAGGCTGTTTCCAATAAAAACTCGAACTTAAACGCCTACCTGCAGGAAAATATCGTCGGCGCAAAGATCACACAGATTTTTGCACGCGAGGATGAAAATGCCGAAATCTTCTCCGAATTATCCGGCCGCTGCAGGGCGAGCTGGATGGAGGCAGTCAAGTACAGCAACCTTGTATGGCCCGGCATAGACAATATTTCCGTCTGGGTGCGCGCCGCCGTCTTTATTTTCGGTCTGATCATTTTCGGAACCGGTTATACCTCCGTCGGCGTCATTGTGGCGATCACCTCCTATGCGTCCCGCTTTTGGCAGCCGATCATGAACCTCGGCAATATTTTTAATAACTTTATCAATAACATCGCTTATCTGGAGCGTATTTTTGAGACACTTGACGAACCCGCGATCGTGGACGACGCCGAGGACGCCGTCCCCATGAAACCGATCGTCGGGGAAGTCACCTTCGATCACGTGACCTTCGGCTATGAGGCGGATAAAATGGTCCTTCATGATGTTTCCTTTACGGTGAAACCCGGCGAGAGCGTTGCACTCGTCGGCCCGACCGGCGCCGGAAAGAGCACGATCGTTAACCTGATCTCGCGCTTTTATAATATCAACGAGGGTCGCGTGCTCATTGACGGCGAGGATATTTCCAAGGTCACGCTTCACTCGCTGCGCTCCCAGATGGGCATCATGCTTCAAGACAGTTTTATTTTCAGCGGCACGATCGAGGACAATATCCGCTACGGAAAACTGGATGCAACCTTGGAGGAAATTGAACAGGCAAGCAAAACCGTCTGCGCGGATTCGTTTATCCGCCGCATGCACGACGGCTATCAGACCGAAGTCAAGGAACGCGGCTCCCTGCTCTCACAGGGACAGAAACAACTGATCTCCTTTGCCCGCACGCTGCTCGCCAATCCCGCGATCTTAGTGCTTGATGAAGCGACCTCCAGCATTGACGTGCAGACAGAGCGTGCTCTTCAGCAGGGCTTAAACGCCATGCTGAAGGGACGTACATCTTTTATCATCGCACACCGCCTCTCGACGATCAAAAACTGCGACAAGATCATGTATATCGATGAGGGCGGCATCATGGAATGCGGCACACACGACGAACTGATTGCCAAAAAAGGATACTACTATAAACTCTACACGGCGCAGATGAAAGATATTGCGTAAGACAGGAGCAAACATGAATCAGACGATCAACTTAAACGGCATGTGGGAACTTGGTTATTGCGAGCTTGGCTGTGGCATTCGCCCGCCCTATATGATGCGTTGTCCCGTCCCCGGAGACGTGCGCATGGCGCTCATGGAAGCCGGCGTCATCAACGAGCCGTTAGTGGATGAAAATACCCTTGACTGCCGCTTTCTGGAGACAAAAGAATTTTGGTACCGCCGGACATTTATGCTTTCTTCGGTATCCGCTTCAGCTCGAACGATTCTTACGTTTCACGGACTTGACTGCACTGCCGATCTATGGCTGAATCAGGTTTATCTTGGGCGTCATAACAACGCACTCGTAGAAGCGGAATACGATGTGAGCGCACTCGTCACCGCCGGGGAAAATACGCTCATTGTCCGCCTTGACAGCGGCGTTGCCGAGGCAAAAACGCACCCCCTTGACGATATGGGAAAAATGTGGAACGGCGATCAGCCTTATCGCGTTCTCATGCGCAAACCGCAATTCGTCTACGGCTGGGACTGGACGCCCTGGCTGGAAACCTGCGGCATTTGGCGCGACGTCACACTGACGATCTATGAACAGGCCGCCATAACGGATATTTATATTCACCAGCCGGACAACTCCGTACCGGCTGCGCACGAAACGATCTCCGTACAGGCGGATATTACGCTCGATACCGTGCTTCCCGGCGACTATTCGGTATCTGCCACGGTTTACGGAGATGCGCGTTTTGACAAGGCCGACGTGATCGCAACGGGCGCCGTCCGCATCGAGCGAAACGTTTCTGATACCGTAACCTGCACTATGCCGCTCACGATTCCCGACGCAAAGCTTTGGTGGTCGAACGGCCTCGGCGATCCTTATTTATACAACATCGAATTTATCCTACATGCGCCGGATGGTACTCCCGTCCAGACTGTGACACAGGAGTACGGCATCCGCAGCATCTCTTTGCGGGAAGAACAGCTTTCCGAAGACGAGAGCGGCTTTACCTTTGTATTAAACGGCGTTCCCGTTTTCTGCAAGGGCGCAAACCATGTTCCCGCGGACTGCCTGATCGGACGCATCACGGACGAAAAAACCATGGCGCTTGTCCATCTCGCGGCGGACTCCCATATGAATATGCTGCGCGTGTGGGGCGGCGGTTTTTATGAGAGCGAAGCATTTATGCGCGCCTGCGACCGCAGAGGCATCATGGTATGGCATGATTTTATGTTTGCCTGCGGATACTATCCCGATCACGATCCGGATTTTACCGCACGCGTGGAAGACGAAGCGATCCGCGCCGTCACGCGCCTGCGCAGGCACAGCAGTCTGATCGGCTGGTCAGGCAATAATGAAATTCAGGAAATGTATCTTGGCATGATGACCTACGACCCGCTTTCCCGTCCTTATGGTATGAAGCTGTTTCAGAAAGTCCTTCCTGCCATTGTCAGAAAATACTGCCCGAATCTGGTCTATCGTGAGAGCAGTCCGTTCGGCGGCGACGATCCCGCCGGTTCTCTCTGCGGCGATCAGCATATTTGGCACTTTACGCACCGCCCGCAATTTGAGCATTATCTGGATCTCGTTCATTTTACCGATTTTCCGATCAAATTCCTAAGCGAGTTCGGCATTATCGGCGCCATGAGTTTAGAATCCACAAAGCGCTCTCTGCCTTCACTATGGAAAACAGCAGACGCCCCAGACCGTGAATCTGCCGCATGGCTTCATCATTGTAACACCAGCTCAGACCACCGCATTTTGGAGCTTGTCATGAGCGCGTATTTTCCCCATACAAAAGAAATGGGGCTGCAGGAATATATTTTGAAAAGTCAGGCTTTGCAGGCGGAGCTTACCAAATACCTCTATGAAGAATTTCGACGCAGAAAATTTGTCTGCTCCGGTCTTTTGTTTTGGACGCTTTCCGACTCCTGGGGCATCCACAACTGGTCTTTGATCGACTATTATCTTGACAGAAAGCCGATCTATTATGCGCTGAAACGGGCGATGAGTCCCGTCGCCATCTCGATCAAAGGCTACTGTCCTCAAAGCTTTGAAGGCATGCGGGACTATCGGGATTATTATGCTGGAAATCCCGGCGCATTGGAAATCTGGCTGAGCAACGACACCTTACAAAAAGAGGATGTCCGCATCCGTTATACCATCTGCCTGTTTGACGGCACTGTACTTACATCCGGAGAACATCAGACCACACTCCCCGCGAATATCAGCACTTCCGCACTCACCGTTCCGATCCGCGGACTGATCACGGCGCCGGAACAGACGGTCATGCATGCGGAAGTCTACCGCGGCGATACGCTGCTCTCCGACGCGGAATACCTGTTTGCACCCTACAAAGACCTTGCGGTATTGCCGGCGGAGATCCGCTATCGCATCGAAGAAACTGCGGACAGTAACGCTCTGCGCCTTACTTTGCGCGCGGACCGCTTTGTGTGGATGCTGCATATCGGCGGCACAGACCGCATAGCCGTATCGGATAATGATTTTCACATGATGCCCGGACAAGAGTACGTGGTTACCGTCCTGCCAGCCGCAAATCCGTGCAGTACCGTTAGCGGTTCCGCAGATTCCTGCTACATCGACGAACTTTCCACAGATCTGCACAGTGCAAATACAAGCCGTGTAGATTCACACAGTTCCGGGATACTTTCCGCCGTTCCCTTTATCCCGCAGCTTCACAGCGCGGGCGCGGCACCTGTCATCCTACGGGAAACGCCTTGACGAGTAATATCCATGCCAAGCCATAATACGCAATGACCGCCACAAGGTCATTAATCGTTGTAATAAGAGGCCCGGACGCTACTGCCGGGTCTACTTTTATTTTGTGAAAAAACATCGGAATCAGCGTCCCTACCATGCTGGAGATTACCATGGCCGCTATAAGCGCAACCCCGACACAGGCAGAGATCAAAAACGCGTTTCCGACAGGGTTATGCTTTAACAGACACACATATGCGCCGATAAAAATAAACGCCATCATTCCGAGAACAAGTCCGTTTGAAAAACCCACTTTTATCTCTTTGGACACCAAATGAAACTTTTGTGATGCCGTGAGATTTTCATCCATCAAAACGCGGATTGTGACCGCAAGCGACTGCGTTCCGACATTTCCCGCCATATCAAGTATCAGGGACTGAAAACAGATCACGATCGGCAGCACGGCGACAACCGTCTCAAAAACGCCCACGACAGACGATACGGCCATTCCCAAAAACAGCAAAACCACGAGCCAGGGCAGCCGCTTTTTCATGCTTTGAAATGTTGTTTCCTTTAAATCCTCCTCCGCCGTCAGACCTGCCAGCTTTGCATAATCATCGCCAAGCTCCTCGTCTACAGCCTCGACAATATCGTGTGCAGTAATAATTCCAAGTATCCTGTTTTGTTCGTTTATGACCGGTATGGAATCTTCCGCATAGTCTTTTAGCATCTCAATACAGTCGCTGATCTTTTCATGATCATTCACATACGGATAGGATGTACTGATGATCTCTTCCAGTTCCTCCCCTTCCCTTGCGGTGATCAAATCTTTCAGATCGACTGCTCCATGAAAACAACCCTGCTTATCCGTCACATAGATCGTGGAAATATTATCATGATCCCCTGCCTGCCGCACCAGCTCTTTCATTGCCTGCCGGATGGACAGGGCATTGTCTATCATAATGAAATTGTTTGTCATTTTACTTCCGATCTCATCATCCTCATAGGACAACAGCATCTGCACATCCCGGCTCGATTCCTCGTCAAGCAGCGCAACAATCTGCTCCTGCGCAGAGTCGTCCATCTCTTCCAAAACATCGACCGCATCGTCCGAGTCCATGAGGGAGATGATCTTTGCCGTGCTGTCCGGACCCAATTCATTAAAATACTTATCCACATCCTCCAGATAAGCAAAAATCTCAGCCGTTTTCTCTATTCCGAGTACCTTCCACAGTCTTTCGCGCTCTTTCGCCGTCAGCTGCTCCACCGCACCCGCAATATCGTTATCATGATAATCCGACAGTCTCTCCAACAGCTCTTGTTCCGCTATGGAGCTGCGGATTATTTCTAACAATTCTTCCACAAAATTAGGTTTTTTTAATAATTCTTTTTCCATCTTTATACCGCCTTTCCAATTATTTTTTGCGCCAAAAAGAGCACAAAATACCACCGCTTCCGGATTTCCCAAAGCAGACCTGCAGATTAACCGCTGTGTATAGTAGAGGAAACCAAATACGGTGGTGTGAAAAGACAGTATGAACAAGGACGCAGTCTAGGTCAGATTTATGACAGATTGCGCCAAAAATTTCTTTTGTCCGCCACCGCAGATGGTACTTCGTCCCGTACTATCGCAACTGTCCATAAATCCACCCCCCTATCGTCATTTTCTAAAGTATACGTCTCCGCCGGGAATGTTGTCAACAAAAAATGGCATTTCATTCTTACCTGTGATAAAATAACGGTGTTGCTATCGCAATTCCTTTTGACGAAGTTCATTCTTAAATAGATCCGAGGCAGCACGAAGGAGGCAGGCACATGGATTTTGACGCATTTGTAACTGACATCAAACAGAACCAATGGAACGTATTCGGAGTGGAAGTCTATGAATCCGGTCAGCTCATTCATGAATACGGCAATACGCGCGGCTCCCGATTTCCGATTTACTCCGCTACGAAAACGATCCTCTCGATCGCAGTCGGTATTGCACAGGATCAGGGAAAATTTGATATCGAAAAGCCCCTCCTTGCCTATCTTCCGACAGAAGTAACAAAACAAATACCCGGAAAACAGATTGCGGCATTTCAGGATATTACGATAAAGCGGTTATTAACCATGTCGGTGGACGGGTTTCCTCTTCAACCGGAAGGAGAGAGCTATTTGACCTACTCTCTCTCCTGCCCGATCAAAGATACCTCGTCACGCATTTTTAACTATAGCAACATTCCCGCCTATTTAGTCGGCGTTGCCTTAACGCATGCGGTTTCGGAAGATTTATTTGCTTATCTGAACCATCATCTTCTCATTCCGTTACATATAATAGATCCGGTTTATCAGCGGTGCCCCGACGGCTATTTTTACGGTGCCTCCGGCATGGAGCTGTCCGTCCACGATTTAAGCCGGGTCGGTTTACTACTTTATCACGGCGGCGTTTATGAAGGAAACAGAATCGTCTCCGAAGAATATGTAAAAAAAGCAACCTCTATCCAGCAAATGAACCGCGAGGGCGGATACGGCTACTTTATATGGAAATACCGCGACGGCTTCAGCATCAACGGCAAATGGAAACAAAAATGCTACATTCTGCCTGAACAAAACCTGATCGTCACATACCTTTCCCATATAGAGGATGGTTCCCATGACCTGCTTGACAGCATGGAAAAACATCTACTGGGATTTAAATAGCATCCAACACAACAAAACATACTTTACGCAGTTTTTTGATGTTATAAAAGGAAAGCGGGGTTCCTATTTAATAACCTACATCTCCTTCTCATATTTACATCTGCAATAAATAGCATATCCATGGACAAAAAGGTATGCAAAAACCAAAAGTAATATTGCGATCATATCAACACCCATCAGTGTAAACACAAGCATCAACATGCCAAATACGAGCGTCATCATTTCAAACGCTTTTCCTTTCGCCCGATCTGCGATGGCAATATTACGCTCATCATTTTGTTCAATTTTCATCCGCTTCTGCATTTGCGGATCGCTCTGCATCGCTCTCTGCGAAATGATGCTTCCCATGCCGTGACCAAATAAGCCGCAACCTACCCCGATACAGACATATGGCAATGTTAACATGATCCCTTGCGGATTACTGATGGTTTTCACTAAATAGAGACCGCTTATCAGTAACAGAACCCCTATTATGGCAATTACGTATCCTGACTTTTTTTGCTTCATTGTTCTTCCTCCTCATAAATAAAAATTTCTTCAATAGTCATATGAAAATATCTTGCAATTTTGAACGCCAGTTGAATCGACGGATTATACCGGCCATTCTCTAAAGAACCGATCGTCTGCCGGGATACTTCCAACGCACCCGCTAAATCTTCCTGCTTGATTCCCCGCTGCTTCCGCAGCTCTTCAAGCCGATTCTTCATGTATATCTCACCTCCTGATATGTTATATTGATGATATGTAAAGTATACTTTCCATGTCATCAATATAACGCCTTGGAGTAAAAATGTCAAGCTTACTTTCCATAAAAGTTATCTGATATAGATAACTTTTATTCATATGGAAAAATTTGCCATACAGCAAACCCTGTTCTTTTCGCACAGGGAAAGCTACTGAAACGTAAAAAGACACGTACCGGCCTTTCGCCGGTACATGCCTTTTTACATGTAACCCCCTTAATCTGCATCCATGATCTCAAATTCCTGCATACCCATATAGCCCGGCGCGATCTCATACTTGTCAAAGCAAACAACAACATTTCCTCTCTCGTTGATATAAAAACTCGTCTGCTCACTGACACTTTGGAAACCCTCTATATCGTCGATATACTCATCTCCTTGGGTGAAGCCCCAGTACATCATATCCTCTTCCTCAGCAATCCGGCGTTCAATCTCATCCACAATGCTCTCATTGCAAATCTCTTTCCAGTCAGTGCCAAGCATATCCTCCAGCGTGAGCGTCTTACCGGTCTGCACATCCAGATTATAATAATAGCGCTGCGCATATACGGCGGCCCAGGATTCCGTCGTCGTCAGCACGAGCGAAAGCCGCGTTCCCTCCTGATAGGTCACCGTATACTCCACATCCACGTCGCAGGTTCTTCCGCCCCACTCTTCCTCAGTTCCACCGGTCGCAAAAAAGGCTTCCTTATACTCCTCAAAGCGCTGCTTTGCAGCCGCTTCATAGCCTTCTACAATCTGCAGGATTTCCGCATTCACATCCGCGATCCATTCCGCGTCGGATGCCCCGTTGTTTTCCGGTTCATCTTCCGCTCCTCCTGCTGCCACATCGCTCCCACCGGAAATATCCGCACCCTCTCCGGCGTCTGAAATCGTGATCTCCGGTACCTGAATATTTACATTCACATCATTTTCCGTATAAGAATAGGAACGGAGTGTCAATACCTTCGCAAAGGCTCCTAACACAGGAATATCCTGCATCTGCTTGGCAAACGCCTCGCTCACATTTAGTGGGATCATAAAAAGCACGACCGCAGCGGCAAGCGCACCGACGGTGCGTAAGGTAACCACGATACTTTTTTTACGCCGCTTTTTTCCCCTCTGCTCCCCTTCTTTTTTTGCATGCCGTTCAATCGTCTCCGCAACCATGTCCTGTAAACGTTCGGGAATCGGAATGCTCCGATAATATTGCGCTGCACCGCGCAGATCGATCTCATCCTCCGACATCATCATATGCTTCAACATTTCTTCCTCCTGCTCCGTCAACAACTCCCTCATGCGACGCCCTCCTTCATTGTGAGCTTCAGCTTTTGCAAGCCCTGGTATAATCTGTACTTGACCGTGCTTAAGTTGACACCCGTGATCGCCGCGATCTCCGGCATCGTCAGTTCCTCAAAATAGTAAAGCTTGATGACCGTCTGCATACCCTCCGGCAGAGAAAGAATCGCCGCATATAGTTCCTCCGGTTTCTGTGTTAAAATTTTTTCCGGATTCCCATACTGCGCATCCCCCTCAAGCCGTCCTTCCTGCGCCGCACCGCTTAAAGTCTGCTCCTCGCATGGCATCTCCCTTGCGTTCCTGCGCAGATAACTGATGCTCTCGTTCATGACAATACGGTAAAGCCATGTTCCCATATACGCGCTGTTACGTAGATCCTGCACATGCTCCAGCGCCTTCAGCACCGCATTCTGCACCACATCTAACGCCGCCTGCTCTTCTTTTACATAACTGTATGCCAGGCGATAATACCGATTTTGATTTTCTGTGATACACCTTGTCAATTCCTCATAGATTTTCGTCATAATTCGCTCCTGTATTTCCTGTAAGCTGCTTAACATCTGTTAGACTACGCATTTTTCTCAAAAGTTAGTCTTTGAATTTGTTTGCATAAAAAAAGCATGTCTGCACATGCTAGTACGGCGTATCAAACTTAATTTTATATGCAGCTTAAGTCTGCAAATGAAATAGATCATAAAAGGAGATTCCCTTATGCCTGACTTGTTACAGATTGTTATTCTTTCCATTGCTTCCATCGTCACGCTCTTTATTTTGACAAAGCTCATGGGCTACCGTCAGATGAGCCAGATGAGCATGTTTGACTACATCAACGGCATCACGATCGGTTCGATCGCCGCGGAAATGGCAACCGCGTTAGACGAAAATCCGCTGCATGGCGTCGTCGCCATGACAGTCTATGCGCTGTTTGCCGTCCTGCTGTCGTTCCTGTCCATGAAATCCATCAAGCTCAGGCGCTTTATTGTCGGACGTCCAGTTATCCTGTTAAACAATGGAAGTATCTATGAAAAGAATCTGAGAAAAGCAAAGATCGACATTAACGAGTTTCTCACGCAATGCCGCGTAGCGGGCTATTTCGATGTCTCCAAGCTGCAAAGCGCCGTCTTGGAAGCGGACGGTCGGATCAGCTTCCTGCCGCTCTCCACGGAACGGCCGCTCACCGCTGCCGATGTTAAACTTTCCCCCGAACAGGAAACAATGACCGCCAATGTTGTCATTGACGGTCATATCATGCAGAAAAATCTTCTTCACACAGGAAAAGACGAAACTTGGCTTCACCGTCAGCTAAAGGCGCAGGGCGCAGATAGCGTCCGCGATGTTCTGCTCGCCTCCGTAGACATGCAGAATAAGCTCACCGTCTTCCTGAAAAATAGTGACGAACGAAAGAAGGATCTATTCATTTGAACACGTTCCTCACTGATCATTAATAATTTTCTTCTTTTAACTGGAAATAGGCCTGCGGATGCGCACAGACCGGACACACCTCAGGCGCCTTCTTTCCGACACAGATATGTCCGCAGTTACGGCACTGCCAAATAACCATACCGTCCTTGGAAAATACTGTCTCACTCTCAAGATTAACCAGAAGCTTGCGGTAACGCTCCTCATGCTCCTTCTCGATCGCTCCCACGCCCTCAAACTGCTTTGCGATATCCTCGAAACCTTCCTCGCGCGCTTCCTTTGCAAAGCGGTCATACATATCGGTCCATTCAAAATTCTCACCCTCTGCTGCCGCCTTTAAGTTTTCCGGTGTGCTTCCGATACCGCCCAACAGCTTAAACCACATCTTGGCATGCTCTTTTTCATTCGCAGCCGTCTCCTCGAAGATCGCGGCAATCTGCTCATAGCCGTCCTTCTTTGCCTTGGACGCGAAATAACTGTATTTATTTCTTGCCTGTGATTCTCCTGCAAATGCAGTCTTCAAGTTTGCTTCTGTTTTAGAACCTTTTAATTCCGGCATCCTATTAACCTCCATTCCCGCTCGTTCACGATCACGGATATGCCTCGCTATTCTTTCAGCGACGCATTTCTAACCCATTATCCAATCGCAAAGGTCAGCTCCGCGCTTGCGACCAGCTTCCCATCGACCGTTGCTTTCGCTTCTCCGATTCCCATCGGTCCTTTGATCTTTGTCAGTGCGATTTCCAGCGTCAGCACATCTCCCGGCGTGACCTTTCCCTTGAACTTCGCACGGTTGATCGCCGCAAAATACGCCGTCTTTCCCTTGTTCTCCTCAAGGCTTAAGATCGCCACCGCGCCGACCTGCGCAAGCGCTTCAATGATCAGCACGCCGGGCATCACCGGCTCCGTCGGAAAATGCCCCGCAAAATACGGCTCATTATAGCTCACACATTTCTTTCCGACCGCACGCACACCCGGCTCAAGCTCCTCGATCGTGTCAATGAGCAGAAACGGCTGCCTGTGCGGAATGATCTCCATGATCTCTTTTGTCGTCATGCTTATGCCTCAACGCCCTTGCTCTTCATATACTCGATCACCGCGCCGACTGTTGTGATCTTCTCCAGATCCTCTGCCGGAATCTCGATCTCATATTCTTCCTCAAAAGCCATAACCAACTCAAACAGATCAAGGGAATCCGCGCCAAGATCATCCTTAAAGCTGGACTCCTCCGTAATTTCGGACGCATCAACATTCAACTGTTCTGCAATAATCTCTTTTACTCTCTCCAACATAGCTAATTCTCCTTTTTGTTCTTTTTTATTACACACCGCACCCATATTCTGGTAAATTATACGGCTACGATATATTTATACATAATTTCTCTGCGGATTGCAATACACATTTACACGAATCTTTTATAAATTGTTACGATTCACGGTCTAAAGACCGCTCATCGCAACTATCAATTTTCACTTTCCGCCTTATGATCCAATAAATAAGCATAGATTTCGCGTTTGGTAACGCCCCTGTCCGCTGCGACACGCTTCATCGCTTCCTTATGCGTGATGCCCTGCTCCTCATAAAAACGCATATGTTCCTCGACCGATCTTTTGCGGTATTCCTCCTGCCGTTCGTTTTTCTGCTCAGCAAGGCTCTTACCCTCTATGACAAGAACATATTCTCCCCGCGGCTCCTCGCTCTCATAGCGCGCAAGCGCCTCCGAAAACGTCGTCGGCAGAACCGTCTCAAACCGCTTTGTCAATTCCCGGCAGATGGTAATCCTGCGCTCTCCCAAGTAATCGTACAGCTCGCACAGCGTTTTTTTCAAATGATGCGGCGCCTCGTAAAGAATCATGGTGCGGCTCTCATTGGAGAGCGACTCAAGAATCTCTTTCCGCGGTTTTGTATCCGACGGCAGAAACCCTTCAAAACAAAAGCGCCTTGTCGAGAGTCCGGACAATGTAAGCGCCGTGATGCAGGCCGCCGCTCCCGGAAGGCTCGTCACCGTGATCTGCTCCTTTTGGCACATCGCGACAAGCACTTCTCCCGGATCGGAGATCGCGGGCGTTCCCGCATCGGTGATGAGCGCAATATTCTTTCCTTCTTTTAACTGCGCGATCAATGCCTGCGCCTTCTCCACCTTATTATATTCATGATAACTTGTCATCGGTGTATGAATATCAAAATGCGTCAAGAGCTTTAAGCTGTTACGCGTATCTTCAGCCGCGATGAGGTCTGCTTCTTTTAAGGTGTCGATCACACGAAACGTCATATCCGCCAGATTGCCGATCGGTGTCGCACATAAATATAACACTCCCGCCATGCGCATATCCCCCATCAATATCCATAATCTATGCGAAGCTCCTCGGTGTAAACTCCCGGCTCATCATAAATGATGAGCGGTTTCTCCACGTTCATCCGCGGATTTCCGCCCCGTACGCCCTCCACAAGCACCATCACGGGCTCCTTGTCCGCATAGGGATATACCAGCCGCATTCGCTTCGGTTCCAGCCGATATGCGCACATCAGCGTCATGATCTCAGCAAGGCGGAACGGCCGGTGTACCAGATAAAAATGTCCGCCCGGCTTTAAGACTGCCGCCGCCTGTGAAATCACATCCTTTAGCGTACACAAAACCTCGTGGCGTGCAATGGTCTTTTCATCCGTCGGATTTTTCAGTCCGTGATCAGTGATCATATAGGGAGGATTGCTCGTCACAACATCAAACACCGACGCACCGAACAGGGTTTTTGCCTCCCGAATGTCCCCCGTCACAATCGTAATGCGGTCTTCCAGCGCATTCATCGCGACGCTTCTTCTCGCCATTTGGGCACTTTCCTGTTGAATCTCTAAGCCGGTCAGCTTTTCTGCCTGTGTCTTTGCGGAAAGCAGGATCGGAATAATCCCCGTTCCCGTCCCCAGATCCAGAACCTGATCGCCCTGCTTTGCCCTCGCAAAGCCGGAAAGCAGTACCGCATCCATCCCGAAACAGAAACGTTTGCTGTTTTGAATGATCTTTAAGCCGCTTCGCTGCAGGTCGTCGATTCTTTCGTTCTCCCTCAATTTTGTCTCTGCCATGCTCAATTATCTTCCAGCTTGGATTTACGCTCGTGCTTTTCTTCTTTCTCCAGTTTCTCAAGCTCTTTCATTTCCGCTGCGCTGACACTGTTCTTTTCTTTTCTGTGACGGCGCTTAAAGCGAAGCTGTTCCACTTTATATTCCTTCAGCTCTTTCTCGTCATCCACCTCGACAAGCACTTTGACTAACTGACGTAGCACATTGACGCTCGATACCTCACCGCGCAGTCCGTCGTCCGTTGTCACATAGTCCCCGACGCCCGGCAGCTTCCGGTTCAGCTCCTCATAGGTCTCTTCCTCATTTTTCAGGCAGCACATAAGCCTGCCGCAGACGCCCGAAATCTTTGTCGGGTTGAGGGACAGGTTCTGCTCCTTCGCCATTTTAATGGAAACGGGAATAAACTCCGACAGGTAGCTGTGACAGCAGAGCGCTCTGCCACAGATCCCGATACCGCCGACAATCTTTGTCTCGTCGCGCACGCCGATCTGACGCAGCTCGATCCTCGTCTTAAACACGCTCGCAAGATCCTTTACCAATTCCCGGAAATCAATGCGCCCGTCCGCCGTAAAATAAAAAAGTACCTTGTTATTATCAAATGTATATTCTGCGTCGATCAGCTTCATTTCCAGCTTATGCTTCGCAATTTTTTCCAAGCAGATCGCAAACGCGTCTTTTTCTTTCTTCTTATTATTCGCCTCCTGCTCATCGTCGCGCTCGCTCGCAATGCGCAGCACCGGTTTTAACGGCTGAACGACCTTATCGTCCTCCACATCCTTCGGATCGCAGACCACAGTGCCGTATTCTACGCCGCGCGCCGTCTCCACAATCACATGATCTCCCTTTTTAACCGGAAACTTCAGCGGATCAAAAAAATAAATTTTCCCCGCCGTGCGAAAGCGTACGCCTATTACTCTTGTCATAATCTATCAACCTCAATCTTTCCGTGGCTTATTTTTCTTTGATCGCAAGCAGCAAAAGCTCCATTGTCAGTTCAAAATTGACGTTCGCTTTTAATCGTGCCTTTGCGCTCTCGACTGCCTTAATGATATCTTCAATACCCTCATAGCTGCTTTTATCCGCCACTTTTCTAATATACTGTATCTCCTCCTTAAAAATCAAGTGATTTGCATCGCTTGTCGCCTTAAAGAGAAGTACGTCGCGGTACCATACCGCAATAATGTCCAAATAATCATCAATATTAAATTTGTATTCACTGATCTTTTTGATCGCCTCCACTGTCTCGCTCATATCCATGTCCCCGATATATTTTAAGAGCGAAACGGCATCTGCTTTTATATTATCAAATTCCTCACTGGTTGCAAGTGCTTTTGCCTTTCCAACATTTCCCCGCGCAAACGCGACGCAGACGTCCGCCTTATAATCCGGCACCTGCAGCTGTTCCATCAAATATTTCCTGATCTCATTATCCGGCGCGGGTTTCATATGTAGGCTGACACAGCGGCTTAAAATCGTTGGCAGCATGGCGTCCATATTGGTCGTTAGGATCAGAATGACCGCATATGCCGGCGGTTCCTCCAACGTTTTTAACAGCGCGTTCTGCGCCTGCGGCGTCATCTTTTCCCCCTCGTTGATGATATAGACCTTATAGGGACTGCTGTACGGCTTGATCACAATGTCCTGATTGATCTGTGTCCGAATATCCTCCACGCCGATCGTATTCGGCTTCTCATGCTGCACGCGGATGATGTCGGGCTGATTGTCCGTAAGCGCCTGTTTGCAGGAATGACATTCATTGCATGGTATGGGAACATCGTCCGCGCCGCTGTTTCTTTTTTCACATTGCAGCGCCATGGCAAACAGACGGGCGATATATTCCTTTCCGCTGCTCCGTTCCCCGCAGATGACATACGCATGCGATATTTGATTTCTTGTAAGAGCGGTGTGCAGGTGCTCCTTGATCTGCTCCTGTCCGATAATGTCCTGAAATGAAACCATAGGCAACTCCTCCTTTCTTTTCACAGCATATCTTTACATAAAAATGTCCAGTATCAATCCCTTGATCTCCCCGATCAGTCCGAGAATCGCGAGGTGATCCTTCTCGTCCTTGACAAGCTCCTGCGCAAGCGCATCCATCGTCTCATCCACCTTCCGGATGATACCGTACACCCGGTGCCTGCCGCGGCGGTCTAAAAAGTTTTCCCGTGAAAATTTGTGGGAACGTGTGACGACCTCGTTCAAAAATTCCTTGACAAGTGAGCGGTACCGTTTCATATCGCGGATATCCATTTTCTTTGTTAATTTATTGCCCTGCGCCGTGATGTCTTCCATGAGCAGGTTTAAGCGGTTCTGCAGATCCGCCTCCTCAATATGGCTGGAAAGCATGAATTTGAAATTACCGTCCGCTTGCTGCGGTTGTTCCTGCGGCTGTACTGCTTGCGGCTGCATTGCCTGATTGACCTTAATATCCAACTTGTTCCCACCTTCTTTCGTTCTGTATTTAAGCGTTTTTACTCTCCCGCGTCGCCATCCTCCGCGTACGAGAGCGCACAACGCACGGCACGCTTCCATCCTTTAATGGCCACGGCGCGCGCCTCCTCATCCATCGCCGGCACAAAGCTGTGTTCCGCCTGCCTGTTTGCGCGGATCTCGTCCTCTCCCGCAAAGAAGCCGACCGCAATACCAGCCAGATACGCCGCCCCCAGCGCTGTCGTCTCGATACAGGCAGGGCGGATTACTTCTTTTCCCAAAATATCGGACTGGAACTGCATTAAAAACGAATTGTTGCTTGCACCGCCGTCCACGCGCAGGCTCCGAAGCTCGATTCCCGCATCCTTTTCCATCGCCTGCAAAACCTCAAGCGTCTGATACGCCAGCGACTCCAACGTCGCCCGGATCAAATGCGCCCGTCCTGCGCCCCTTGTTAAACCGACGATCATACCTCTTGCATACGGATTCCAGTACGGCGCTCCCATTCCCGTAAACGCAGGCACAACATAAACCCCGTTTGTATCCGGTACCTCACATGCCGCGCGCTCGGTCTCCGCCGCTGTGCGGATCAGTCCAAGCTCATCCCGAAGCCACTGCACCGCCGCGCCTGCCACAAACACGCTTCCCTCCAGCGCATACTGTACCTCGTCCCCGACGCTTGCCGCGATCGTTGTCAGAAGCCCGTTTGCGGAGCTCATTGCTTTTTTGCCCGTATTCATCAGCAAAAAGCAGCCTGTTCCGTATGTATTTTTGACATCGCCCTCATCAAAACAGCACTGTCCGAACAGCGCCGCCTGCTGGTCTCCGGCCGCACCCGCGATCGGAATGCTGCCTCCGATCAGGGTCTCATCCGTATAGCCGTAAATACAGCTCGACGGTTTTACCTCCGGCAGCATGCTGGCCGGAATGTCAAACAGCTTTAAGATGTCCTCGTCCCATGCGCGCGTATGAATATTAAAAAGCATGGTGCGCGACGCATTCGTGTAATCCGTTACAAAGACTCTTCCCTTTGTCAGGTTATAGATCAGCCATGTATCGACCGTACCGAACAACAGCTCTCCTTGCCTTGCGCGCTCCTTCGCGCCCTCGACATGCTCCAGAATCCACGCGACTTTGCTCCCGGAAAAATAAGCATCCGGTATCAATCCTGTTTTTTCACGCAGCATGGCATCATAGCCTGCCGCCGTCAGCGCCTTGATCTTCTCAGCAGTACGCCGGCACTGCCATACGATGGCGTTGTAGACCGGCTTTCCCGTCTTGCGGTCCCACACGATCGTTGTCTCTCTTTGATTTGTGATGCCGATCGCGGCAACCTCTTCCACCGCCGCTCCGATCTTTCCGAGCGCTTCCACTGCAACCGAAAGCTGGGACGACCAGATCTCCATCGGATCATGCTCCACCCATCCCGGCTGCGGATAATACTGTGTAAATTCTCTCTGCGCGACAGAGCACATCGCACCTTTTTTATCAAAAAGAATACAGCGAGAACTTGTTGTGCCCTGATCTAATGCCATGATATATTTTTTTAATTCCATAAACGTTATCCTACTTCAACGACACGGATCATATTCGTATTGCCGGATATACCGAGCGGCACGCCCGCCGTCAATACGACCGTATCACCTTTCTCTACAAGTCCGCTCTTCTTTGCCGCCTCGACTGCGTGATCAAAGAGCGCGTTCGTCGTCTCCTGTTCGTCGATCCGCAGCGGGGTTACGCCCCAAAAAAGATTCATCTGCCGCCATACGCGCGGGCTCATCGTACATCCGATGATCATGCATTCCGGCTTGTGGCGCGAAATCATTCCGGCCGTAAAGCCCGACATCGTCACCGTGATGATCGCCTTGGCATGCAAGTCGATCGCCGTCGTACAGCAGGCATGCGAGATTGCTTTTGTAATATCTATATCGGCTTCTTCAAGGATTCGGTTCATCCTTCCCGCATAATCAACATCCTGTTCCGCCCGCTCGGCGATACGCGCCATCGTTTCCACCGCCTCACGCGGATATTCTCCCGCCGCGCTCTCTCCCGAAAGCATGACTGCAGTTGTCCCGTCATAGATCGCATTCGCGACATCCGTGACCTCCGCCCGTGTCGGGCGCGGATTGTGAATCATGGACTCGAGCATCTGTGTCGCCGTGATCACAAGCTTACCCTCGTTCGTCGTCTTCTTGATCATTTCTTTTTGAAGAACCGGAACCTCCTCCATCGGAATCTCAACGCCCATATCGCCGCGCGCCACCATGATACCGTCTGAAACGGAAATGATCTCGTCCAGATTTTGAACGCCCTGCATATTCTCGATCTTGGAAATGATCTTCATCTGACTCTCATGATTTCTGAGGATACGCCGAAGCTCTAACACATCCTCCTTACAGCGCACGAAGGACGCAGCCAGATAATCATAGCCATTCTCTATGCCAAATAAAATATCGCTTTTATCCACCTCATTGATATAGGGCATGGAGAGAATCGCACCGGGTACGTTCACACCCTTATGATTGCTGATCATGCCGCCGGTTACGACCTTGCAGCGGATCTCCTTCTCCCCGATCTCCTCCACACGCATATCAATCCGTCCGTCATCGATCAGGATCGCCATGCCTTTTTCCACATCTCCGGGCAGTCCCTGATAGGTAATAGCAGCCCGCTCGCTGTTTCCGAGCATCTCCTCGGTTGTTAACGTAAAAATCTGTCCCGCTTTTAACTCCGTTTTACCGCCCTCAATATCGCGCAGACGGATCTCCGGCCCCTTTGTGTCAAGCAGCGTTGCAATCGGAAGTCCCAGCTCTTCCGCCGCCTCGCGCACGCGCTCTAATCGCTCTTTCTGATCCTGCTGCGTACCATGGGAAAAATTGAATCTTGCCATGTCCATACCGGCTCTCATCAGTTCCTTCATTTTTTCCTTTGTCTCACATGCCGGTCCGATCGTACAAACAATTTTTGTCTTCCTCATACTGCCCTCCTAGCCTGCCTGATAAGCTTTTTTCTATCTATTTCACACAACGAATGGTTCGAAGCGTTTCATCCACAGGTCCCTGCATTGTCAGTCCCTTTTCCCGATAACCCTCTATCAGCGCGATCACTTGCTCTGTCATAGTCTCTCCAGGCAGTATGACCGATATGCCCGGCGGATATGCATAAAGAAATTCCGTTACAATGCGTCCCTGCGTATCTTTCAATGCTACCGCTTCCACCGACTCCTCATCCATCGCCTGCGTGAGGGACATCGCTCTTTTGTGCTCTTGCAGGGATTGAACGGCAGCGGCGAATTTCTTCTGCTGCATGCCGCCTTTTTTCCGTTTGGTGCCACATGCCGCGTCAATTTCCTTTAATGCCTTCGCAAGACGCGCATAGCCCTCGCTTGTATCCATGACCGTCAGGATCGCAAGTACATAATGCTCCCCCGCCATTTCCATTTGCAAATGATAATCCTTAAGCAAAATGCGCTGCATTTCCACACCGCTCATGCCGGCTCCATCGCAAAAGATCATAAGCTTTGACGGGTCAAATCCCCCACAGACATTTCCGGGCGGCACATCCACCGTGCCGATATGCTTCCCCGCACGTGTCACTTCTTCACCCGCAGACACTATTCTCAAAACCCGCAACGTCGAAAGCTCTTTTAATAGTTTTGCCCGGTGAGTCAAAAAAGAATCAAACCATTCCCCGCAATGCTCCCGTAACTGACAGATACAATGATCTATGGAACCCATCAATAAATACGAGGGACTGCTGCTCTGGTAAATACGTAGAAATCGTTCCAAACGCTCCCGGTTCACACGGCTGCCTTTCACATGCAAAAGCGCCGTCTGCGTCAGTGACGGCAGCGTTTTATGCAAACTGTGGATTACGATATCCGCGCCGCAGTCAATGCTGTTTCGCGGCATACGCGCATCCAGACCGAAATGCGCGCCATGCGCCTCATCCACAATGAGTATTTTCCCATGTGCATGCACCAGCGCCGCAAGTTCTTCCACATTTGAAAGGAATCCGTCATAGGTCGGCGATGTGATACAGACCGCCTTTGCCTCAGGATATTGCTGCAAGAGCCGCTTCAGTCCCGCAGCCTCGACCGCCCCATAAACGCCATTCTCTTTTAACAGCTCCGGATATAGCGATACCACATTACAATCCCGTAAATACGCGGCATGATACGCGCTCATATGCGCGTTCCTCCCCAAGATCAGGGTATCTCCGCGAGAAACGACGCTGCTGATCGCCGCAAGAACCCCGCAGGTACTCCCGTTTACCAAAAAATACGTCTTATCCGCACCGTAAAGTTCAGCGGCATGGTCCATCGCATCTTTTAGGATTCCCTGTGCATGATGCAGATTATCAAAATGTTCTATTTCCGTAATATCAAGCTCCGCAAATCCCTCCGGTAGTCCCGCTTCGGGATTTCTTTTATGTCCCGGCATATGATACGGATACATGTCCGAGCGCGCGAGCGCGGTAAGGCGCTCATAAATACTGACTTCCTTTTCCATAACCGGATCGCCTCGTTCTTTCGCGGAAACCTCTTTCCATCCTTGTTTTCTAAAAAAGCACGGATTCCATCAGCGTTTTCGTCGTTTTCCGCCCCTGTGCAGATGCAATGTCTCCATGAGAGAACAGTATTTATCCGCAGCCGACACGATCCATGCCTCTTTGCATCCGGGCGGCACAACTGTAAGCGGCCACATATGCTTTTTGATGATATCGCTCTGTCTCCGGTTTAACCGATATTCTTTTTTTGCATTTGACAAGGCAATTCCCGGATGATAAAACCCATGCAGGTTATGAAGTCCGGCGTGTTCCTTGCTGTGCCAGTCATATAAAAAATAATCATGCAGCAGCGCTCCGCGGATCAGATCCCGTTTATTACATTTAATGCCTAAATGCTTCGCCAGCAGGAGACTGTGCTTTGCCACACTGATACTGTGACGCATTACGGATACATTCCCATGCTGAATATATTTTTCGGATTTTAAAAAATTATCAGACTTCAAAATGTCCGTTCCATACTGCTGCAGAAGCTCTTTCAGCCGTTTTTCCTGTTTCTTTTTTTCCAAAGAACGCTTTTTGTTCCTTCGCTTCCTGCTTATTAACTTTTTTATCAAACGTATTCTCTTTTTTCTTGCCGCTTTTCTTTGCTTTGCAGCTTTATCTTTTTTCATATAATAATCCCCATTTTTGCTCAGCCTGCACGTTTGTGCTCCTATCCGCTAATAATAGCACACGATCGGCATGCCTGCATAAACATATTGATAAATTTCCTCCGCGGCTTTATGCGGCAGATTCACACAGCCATGCGAACCGGAATCTCGATAAATCTCTCCGCCAAACCGACTTCTCCATGTCGCGTCGTGCATCCCGACCGCACCGCAAAAAGGCATCCAATAGTTAACATAGGACGCCCATGTCGGTCCCTTCAGTACCGTGTTGCGCCGTTTATACTCCAAATCATAAATTCCCTGCGGCGTAGCGTTCCCACTGTTCATGCAGCCGGATACAATATCCGTTTCAAGGAGGCATTCCCCCTCTATATATAAATACAAATGCTGCGCAGACAGGTCGATCTCCACATAATCTCCGCCGATATTATTGTCGCTATAATTTGCCCCGCTCCTTACATAGACCGGCGTTCTGAGGAAATGTCCTCCCGTTTCCAGAAAATCCAAAAGCGCCTTTGTCTCCGCTTCTTCATCCATTAAAAAGCCATAACCGCTCGGCAGCTCTTTCTCCTCGCCCGCAGTCGTTATAAAGCGCTTTCTATTATAGTAGGTATTATGCGCATCTGCAAGCTCTGAGATATAGGCGGCCGCCTTTTCTTCATCAATTTCCACTTCCCCGCCTTTGATGATAAGCCACTCATGAATGCGGTCCCCATCTAAAATTTCCGTCTCCTCACCAAACCGATAGGTGATGACCGTCTTTGTATAATGGTTCAGCTTTTCCACAAGCTGATTCATCGCCGCGTCTTCCACCGTTTTTCTCGGCTTTTGATAAAGTCCTTCCTCATCCAAATTAATGTAATAGCGCTGCTCCGCAACCGCTTGTGCAATCGTCTCTTTTGCCCGATACAGCAGCAATGTTCCCGGAACCTCATGAACAATTTCATATCCTTTGATGTCCTGTCGATACTCGCTGATATATGCATCCTCCGGCATGACCGCCTTGTTTTGGTCAAAACATGCAAGCGCGTCGATCAGCTCGAAAAGCTTCTCCTGATCGTAGTGTAAATCCTTCTCCAGATTATATTCCTGTTCCTCCCAAAGAAATTGAAACCAGAGATAACTCTTTTGCCGCTGTCCGATTACTTCCAAATCTTCATGGAACATATAGCTTGCATCCACTTCGCTTGCCGGAATTTCCTCCGTCACACCTCCGCGTCCGCTAATCGTATACACACGCTGCGCAAGCTCGTCCTGAAATACCCGTTCCACATCTTCCTGCTTCATGCAGCTGCAATCCATTCCGTCTATCTTCGTTCCCCAATAGTAATGATCCTGAAAATAAACTATTCCCCCGATATAAGCGCCTGTCAGCATGCACAACAGTAATATGCCAGCAATAAACAGCCACCGCTTTTTCCTGCCTTTCTCTTTATCCTCTGTCTCTTCCATGACCTTTGCTCCTTAGGGATCGTCTTTTGTTCCTTGGAATATTTCTATTCTATTTGACATGCTTTCTGTCTTTTAGAATCTACTCCGTTCAGAACACACTCCGTCCCTTAGTCTGTATTCTATATAGTGTATGCACTATGCCTGTCCTATTTTTTCAGTATAGCATATCTATGCGAAAAAAACACCCGCAAATACCACAAAATGCAGTATCTACGGGTCTCCCAAGGGTTCGTGCCCAGAACCGGAATCGAACCAGTGACACGAGGATTTTCAGTCCTCTGCTCTACCAACTGAGCTATCTGGGCATAAGATTCTGAATCAGATGACTCCTTTTCAAAATCTTCAGTAGCGGGGACAGGATTTGAACCTATGACCTTCGGGTTATGAGCCCGACGAGCTTCCAGACTGCTCCACCCCGCGTTATGAAATAATACAGTCTATGTTCTTCTCAAGAATAAAATGACTTTCTTCTAAAAGCATTTCTATGAGAAGCTCATAGAATGGATGGAGGTGGATTCGAACCACCGAAGCAATTTGCAGCAGATTTACAGTCTGTCCCCTTTGGCCACTCGGGAATCCATCCAAATAATCATATAAGACGTTTATACGCCAAAGCCGATGATCGGACTCGAACCGATAACCTGCTGATTACAAATCAGCTGCTCT
>CAZZNE010000013.1:0-102257 GCA_964655525.1 uncultured Clostridium sp. | reverse complement strand
GGGATCTTAGCTCAGCTGGGAGAGCATCTGTCTTACAAACAGAGGGTCATAGGTTCGAGCCCTATAGGTCCCATATTTTATGGCGAGATAGCTCAGTTGGCTAGAGCACGCGGTTCATACCCGCGGTGTCGAGGGTTCAAATCCCCCTCTCGCTACTCTGACAAACCTCTGAAATTCGATAAGAATCGGATTTCAGAGGTTTTATCTATTTGTCTATTTTACTCAGCTCCAACAATTCTTTTGCGATTTGCGCAACATCTGAAAAGATTTCTTCGGTCATGCCTGTAATCCGGCTTTGATTGTTCGCTTCCTCTACAATGGAACTTGCAAGAATTTGCGAATTTTTTACCAGCTTTTCCATTTGATCAGACATTTCGCTGACATCCTGACTACACTTCTTTGTCTGGTCACAGCCCTCTGCAATCTGCTCTATTCCTGTTCTGGAATCTACCTGAAGCCGCCCTAAATTGACTGCTTCCTGCCTTGCATCCGAAATCTGTGTGATTCCTGCGTCTACAGACGTAATATTCCGCTTGTTAGAACGCTTGACATCATTCAGCATCTCTATTATTTTGGAAACCATTGAGGTGATAGAATCATTTGACTGTTTGGAACGTTCTGCAAGCACGCGTACCTGATCCGCCACAACAGCAAACCCTTTTCCCTGCTCACCGGCACGCGCTGCTTCTATGGAGGCATTCAGCGCGAGAAGATTCGTTTGTTCCGTGATTTCACTTATTTCATTTGTGAACCCGGAAATTTCCATGATACTTGTTTCAAGATTTTTAATCGCTTCTTCCGTTGAATTTACGGCTTGTCCGATTCCTTTTATGTCCGCCACCGCATGATCCATGATATCCACATAATTGTTCATGTGCTGACAGATATCATCCGAGATCACCAGTACATTTTTCGTACTCTCATCAATCGATTCAGATGCCCGGACCATCTCCGTAACAATACCGTGCATAGAACCGACATGGGATAAGCTTTTCGTGCAATCTTCGGATGTGTTCTGCGCAGAAGTAACAATGGCCTCGTTCGATATTCTTGATTCCCTCACATTGTCTGCAAGACCATCCATCATTGTCACTAACTTTGTTGAAGCTTCCTCGCACTTGGATACGACAGCCGCTACCTGCTCCGTACTATGCAGATTTTCCAGCAAATTTCTGCAAGTGCCTGCAATGTTAATAAATACAATGCTCATCACGATCTGCTCTATCGTAAATCCGGCAGAACGCGTCAGAAACCACTCCATATTTGTCGGATATTCAATTTGAATCACATTTTGTGAACGGAGAAAAAGGGATGCTATCAGAAAAAAATAGCTAATAATAGAAATCTGCTTTGTAAACTTTTTATCAAAAAACATACAGCTAAAGAGCATGGACAGTCCATAGGTCATATAGATTCCAATTGCCGAATTGCCGCCTAAAAGCATAACGACTACGCCGACGGATATGACACTTACATACTTCATAATCCGAACGGGAATCCCCATCTTCTGGAGTACTCCGGGACCAAGTGTGCAGACACATCCGAATGCGGAAAGAACTGCGAGATCATCATATTTTATTTGAAATACTCCGGCTGCTGTTGCCAAAAACAAAACTGGAAAAACCAAAGTCATCCAACGCAGCACCTTGGTTAAATTTTTACATACCTTTCTATCATTTTGCTCAAAAAAATCTATTTGGGTCTCCATGCCAAATACCAACACCTTTCTTATGTACTTTTGCGTCGCTTGCTTTTCCTTTGCGGCTATTATATCATAAGAAAAGTCATGATCTGTCGATTTGGTATCATTTGCAATTTTATAGGTATATTTTGCAGTTTTGAAAGCGGTAGGGACCGCCATGAGCTTACCACTCCCCGTACTCCCCCATATACCGCTCCTCGATGTCCTTAACGAGCGCCGCCATCTCCGCGAGTGTCTCATCCAGATTCTCCAAGGTCAGACGGCATTCGCCCGCCTGCATTCTCCGCACGATCTCATGATTGATCTCCTCGGAAAAATGAATCGTATCCATATAATGATCAAGATCGGTAATGATCTCCGCATCATTCTGAAAATAATAAATCTCCACATTTTCAAACGCAAGCAGATACTCCGCCGCCCGCCGCACTGTATAAAGGGATGCGTCGCTGTCACCGTTACGGTACGCTTCATCCCACCACAGCATGGAGTACGGCGAAAAAATAAAGCGGAAGCGCGTTTCCGGGTGTGCGCGCACCACGTCGCCGATGAGCGCTAAGTTCGCGTCGATGACCGCCGCGTTTTCATCTTCTTTTTTCATATCAGAAACCGTCTCCGACCGGTCGTAACGCGAAAGCGTCCCTTCCGCAGAAAACGTCTTATAATGCGCCCAGTTATAGGATGCGCCCTCGTCATAGCCGGCATCAAGCCCCGATGCCAGTTCGTACGGGATATGCTCGAACAGCACCGTCTTATTCCATAAATACTGCACATCATCAAACGGATTCCGGTTATACAGATACAGCGGCAGGGACGCATCAGGAAACGTTTTCGCGGCGTCCGCATTCAGCGCGGAAATATCCACGCAGTAATAGACGTTGACAAGTTCGCGCGCCGCAAACGCTTCCTTCATGTAATAGACCAGATCGACCGTCACTGCGCCGCTCTTGATCCCCTTGATCGTTCTTCCGCCGAACGCCTCGTCAAACCAGCGGTTATTGTAATTTTCCGCCACCGAAGAGCCGAACACGATGCTGTCGTATGCAAAATTGCGCACCGTGCCGATACATTGATACTCCGCCTTCGTTACCACTGCTTTCATGCCGCCGATCGGCGCGTGATAATGGTAAAACGGATCCATGACGGCAACCGCCGCGGCGGCAGCAATAAGCAACGCGCCCGCCCCTATGAAAAATGTTCTGATGAATTTGTTTGCTTCCATATGCATTCTCTCAAAAATTAAAATATAAAAAGACGCTCACGCCCGATAACGAGATGACCGACCATGCAAACAGGATCGCAAGACCTACCGCAAAGCGTCCGGTCAGTACGCGCCTATCGATCATCTGACGCGCATTTTTTCTCGTGATCAGCAGCATTCCGACTGCCAGCGCAGCAAAAAGCTCCGCCATGTGCAGCGTCACGACATACTGCGGCGCTCTCATGGATAAAAATTTTTGCACGATATACAGCTCCGGTACCTCCACCGCGCCGGCAACCGCCTGCAGGCTGTGAAAATAGGTCATCGAAAACAGCCCTTTGAAGTAGCGGAACGCGTCAACAAGCGTATCGCTGCGGAAAATAATCAGTGACAGATAATGAAACAGAAACGTCACGACATGACCGGTCACATGCTTTTTTCCATCCTTCTCAGAAACAGGATGCAGATTGCTTACGACTATCGCCAGTCCGTAGAGCAGCCCCCAGACGACAAAGGTCCAGTTCGCGCCATGCCACAAGCCGCTCAGGAAAAAGACGATCATCGTATTGCGCATGGTTCTAAGCTTTCCTCTCCTGCTGCCGCCGAGCGGAATATACACGTACGCCGTAAAGAAACGTCCGAGCGTGATATGCCACCTGCGCCAGAAATCGCGGACAGACACCGCCTTGTACGGGGAATTAAAATTCTGCGGCAGCTCCACACCGAACATCTTTCCGATACCGACTGCCATATCGCAGTAGCCGCTGAAATCAAAATAGAGCTGCAGCATGTAAGCGAGCGCCGACAGCGCAAGCGACAGGGAATCTAATCCGCCAATATTGGCAAAGCCGAAATCCGCCGGTTTCGCAAGCAGATCGGCAAGCAGCACCTTTTTGGACAATCCGATGACAAAATAAGCAATGCCGCGCGCAAACGAGTCCGCACAGAACGTTCTTTTTTCCCGGTCGTGAAACTGCGGAACCAGCTCGCTGTGCAGCACGATCGGCCCCGCGATGAGCTGTGGAAAAAAGGTGACGAACGTCATATAATCCACGATTCCGTAATGCTTGGCCTCTCCCCTGCACCGGTCGAGCAGGTAGGAGAGCTGCTGAAACGTAAAAAAGCTGATGCCGAGCGGCAGCAGGATATGTCTGACCGAAAAATCCGCAGAAAACGCCGCGTTCAGATTCTCTATGAAAAAATCATAATACTTAAAATAACCCAGTATCCCTAAATTACATACGCAGCCCGCAACACGCACGATGCGGCGGTAACGCGTAAGAAAATCTGCGTTTGCGGAAGCGCCGCCATTCGTATCCGCCTGCCCTTTCTGTTCGATATCGCGCCCATCCGTATCGTTATCCATCCGTGCGTTGGCGCGTTTCTCCACTCTCGCGAGCAGCGCGCTGAGAAGATAATTGACCGCGCAGCTAAACAGAATGATCGGCAGGTAACTCACGTTAAAATAAGCGTAGAACCAAAGCGACATTCCAACCAGAAATATCTGTGCGCCCTGATAGCATTTGATCCGATTGAAGCCGTACCAGCCGAGCAGTGCAAGCGGCAGGAACAAAAAAATAAATATGTAAGAGTTAAACAGCATATCCGCAGTTATCCTTCATCATTTGTTCTCTAAAAACTTCATTCCTATTTTATCGGAACAAGCCTCCTCCTGCAAGCCCTGTTCACCAAAAAAAGAGTTCCGCGGACGCGAAACTCTTTTTATTGCGGAGCATCAAAACGGCTCGTCATGCATCCCATAAATCGAATTTGCAAACGCCGTTGTCAGACTGTCCACTAAACTTCATTTTTCCATCTGAAACGTATCGCACTCCGTCTCCTTACAATGACATGCATTGCTGCCGCCGATGTCCACAGTCTGCGCATGGCACTTATAGTTGCTGTTATAAACACACTTGCACGCCTCGCAGTCAATGGAGATCGTCTTGCTCGGATGATTCAGCGCGCTCCTATAGCTGTCCCTTTTTCTGTCGCAGAAGCTTTCACAGCAGGTATCGCGGCACTTTTCCGCCTGACTTCCGCCCACCATAATATCCCCTTTGCTGCAATAGCAATCGGAATTATAACTGCAATTTACCGCCGCACATTTTAACTCAGCCATCCTTGTCCTCCTTTTTTGCCCATCCTACATCTTTCACTACCAACAATCAAAACAATGAATTTGAGGCAAAGAGCCTATGACCTGCTCTCTGCCTCTTATTAGTTTGGACAAGGATTTTCTTTCTATTCCGCTTTTGCGGTATTTTCTGTCACTTCCTCGCGAATCGCCTTTGTCCGGATCTCCTCGCAGATCTGTGAAATAAATTCCGAAAGCGGCTTCTGTCCCTCGTCTCCCGCAAAACGGCTGCGAACGGAAACAAGTCCGTCAGCTTCCTCCTGCTCGCCGACAATCAGCATATAAGGAAGTCTGGCAAGACGCGCCTCGCGGATCTTAAAGCCGATCTTCTCCGGTCTTGCATCCACCGTCACATCTACGCCGTTTGCCTCCAGTTCTTTTTTCACCTTCTGCGCATATTCCTCATATTTTTCCGAGATTGGCAGAACTCTGACCTGTTCGGGGCAGAGCCATGTCGGGAATTTGCCCGCATATTTTTCGATCAGCCATGCAAGCGTTCTCTCATAGCAGCCGAGCGACGTTCTATGAATGATATAAGGACGGATACGGTCGCCGTTCTGGTCGATATAGTACATGTCAAAATTTTCGGCGATCGCGCAGTCTAACTGCACGGTACACATCGTGTCCTCTTTTCCGTATACATTTTTTGCCTGCGTGTCGATCTTCGGACCGTAAAACGCGGCCTCTCCCTCCGCTTCCTCAAACGGCAGATTCTCCTCGATCAGAACCTGACGCAGCGCATTCTGCGTCGTCTCCCAATACGCCTCGTCGCCGAGATATTTTTCGCGATTGTTCGGATCCCACTTCGAAAGGCGGAATGTAACCTCATCTTGAAGTCCGAGCGTCTTTAGGATATAGAGTGTCAGATGCAGGCAGTTCCTGATCTCCTCCTCCGCCTGATCGGGACGGATGACGTTGTGCGCCTCCGTGATCGTAAACTGACGCACGCGTGTTAAGCCGTGCATTTCGCCGGAATCCTCGTTTCTGAAAAGCGTCGACGTCTCAGACATCCGGTAAGGGAGATCGCGATAGGACTTCTGCGAATTTTTGTATACATAATACTGGAACGGACAGGTCATCGGCCGAAGCGCAAATACTTCTTTGTCCTTTTCCTCGTCACCGAGCACGAACATGCCTTCCTTATAGTGATCCCAATGACCGGAAATTTTATACAGATCGCTCTTTGCCATGAGCGGTGTTCTCGTGCGGACATAGCCCCACTCTTTATCCTCCAGGTCCTCGATCCAGCGCTGCAGCTTCATGATCATTTTCGTACCCTTCGGCATGAAAAGGGGAAGTCCCTGTCCGATCACGTCCACAGTCGTAAACAGCTCCATCTCCCGTCCAAGCCGGTTATGGTCGCGGCGCTTCGCATCCTCCAGTTTTTCCAGATGTGCAGCAAGCTCCTCCTTCTTGTTAAATGCGGTTCCGTAAATACGCTGTAAGCGTGCTTTCTGCGCGTCGCCCCGCCAATACGCCATGGAAGAAGAGATCAGCTTGAACGCCTTAATGCCCTTTGTGCTCATTAAGTGCGGTCCCGCGCAGAGATCGACAAAACCGCCCTGATCGTAGAAGGAAATCTCCGCATCTTCGGGCAGATCTTTGATCAGCTCCACCTTGAACGGCTCGCCCTTCTCCTCCATGAATTTGACCGCCTCGTCCCTCGGCAGGGTAAAGCGTGTCAGCGCATGCCCTTCCTTGATGATCTTTTTCATCTCGTCTTCCAGTTTATCCAAATCCTCTCTGGAAAACGGCTCGGCGTCAAAATCATAATAGAAACCGTCCTCGATCGCGGGACCGATCGTCACCTTTGCCTCCGGGAACAGACGCTTGACCGCCTCGGCAAGCACATGGGACGCCGTATGGCGAATGACCTTTAAGCCCTCAGCGTCGTTTGCCGTAACGATATTGAGCGACGCGTCGCCATCGATCACGGTGCGCAGATCGACCACGCTGCCGTTTACCTCTCCCGCACATGCCACACGCGCAAGTCCCTCGCTGATATCCGCGGCGATCTCATACACGCTCATCGGCTGTGCATATTCTTTTACACTTCCGTCTTTTAATGTAATCTTCATAAAATCCTCCCTATTTACAATTTTTCTTATCCTTTGGCTTGCACGCATCCTCGCCGCCATCCGAATTGTAATTGCCGTTATCGTTTCCGTTGTCATTTCCGTTATTACTCATAAAGTTAAAGGACCATCCGGTCGCCATCTTCGCAAGCAGCATACCGACTACCATTCCGGCTAATGCACAGACCGCCGCCCCGAGCGCCAATTCACGCTTCGTCACGGTGGTCTCCTCAGTCAGCCCCTCCATCCAAACTTTCATTTTTTCTTTCATATTGATTTCTCCTTTCTGTTTTGCTTCTTAAGCCTATCGCGATAGGCAGACGTGAAATGAAAAATCCCCTGCATCGCATTAATATGCAATGCAAGGGACGTATGAACGCGGTTCCACCCTGCTTGCAGAAGACCTCTGATCGACTGCTGCTCTGTTCTGCCTTTCGACTGCGGAAACGGCACGCTGCAGAGCCTCATGAAAAACCTTCTGCCACTCATTTTCCCATAACGCAGGATATGCGGACTTTATTAAAGCCACTCCGGGGGCGGTTCCCGCACACTCCCTGTCAGGCGCTTTCAGCACGCTTGCGCGGCGCCATTCTCTTTCGACATTTCCTTGTGCTTCGTTCCCCGTCAACGTATTTTCTTATGGATAGTTGTATTCTATGCCAATTTTTCTGAATTGTAAAGTCCTTTTTTTGGCAGTCTTTTCACTCCCTGTATTCGACCGGATAATGCTCCGTGATCTCCCGATACAGAAAACAGCTTTCCTCATGATCGTTGATGATCCCGCATGCCTGCAGATGAGAATAAACGGTAACGGAGCCCAAAAACTTGAACCCGCGCTTTTTTAATTCCTTTGCGATCTTGTCCGACAGCTCATTGCTTGCCACCCAGTTTGTCCGATGACTCTTGTAAATCAAGGTTTTGCCGCCGCTGTAGTCCCACAGAAAGCGGTCGAAGGAGCCGAATTCTTCTCTGATCTTAATAAACGCCTTCGCATTGCCGATCACGGCGCGTATCTTACGGATAGACTTGATCATATCGGGCGTTTCCATGATATTCTGTATCTTTGCCTCATCGTAGCCGGCAATCTTTTCATAATCAAAATCATCGAAACATTTCCGAAACGTCTCCCGCTTTTTTAGCATCAGTGTCCAGCTTAAACCGCACTGCATGACTTCCAGCATCAAAAATTCAAACTGCTTTCTGTCGTCGTGAAGCGGAATGCCCCACTCGTTATCATGATAGGTTTCGTTTAATCCACCGTCCCTGCACCATGCGCATTTTTCTTTTGTCATTGTTTCCCCCTGTACTTGCGCTCCTGCCGATCTGCACAACTCCGACTAACACACAGTCTGCCGTATTATAAACAGCTTAATCCAAAAATGCCATCAAAGTATTAACATAAATAACATTCAAAGACCCTTATTCTCATATTCGCCCCAAAACTTTGATTAAATCTCAAGTAAAACTATTTCATTATGATAGCACCTCTGATCTCTCGAGCATTTTTTCACACATATCGTCCCTTTTAATATCCTCTGGATCATATACTTGTTTTTGAAAATCAGCAACATGATCTTTCCTAAACTTCTTGTACTCACTACTTTTCCTATATTGGATAAACAGTGGCCATTGTTCAATACTTTGAGGGTAAACCCTCGTATTCAAATACTTTTCCAATAATGCATTAGTTTCCTTAAAATCATTTAATAAGCAAGCTTTGGCAACTTTAAATTCTCCTTCCATTGCACTAACATCATATTCAGCAACTTCTTCCTAAATTTTTTCCATTCCATATAAGTTTTTTAAAGAAATCCAATAGTTAATTCTCCACATTTCCATGTCTATTGATGATATCGCAGGCGTTTTTTTCTTCATAATATTTTGATATATGTAACAACTCATTTCCCATTCATTATCTATCATGTGTTGAAATGCATAATTATGAAATGAATCATACAATCGATATCTTTCTTTGTTTATATTTGATACGCTAAGAATCGTGCCGTAAATCATTATATAAGTTAAATTAAAGGCTCTATTGATATAATCTTTATCGACAAATAGGCGCATACCCAGCTTTACGTTATCTTTTTGCGCCTTCCCTACCCCATTTAAATAGGATACATTCACTTTACCATTATTATGTACAATTATATTTCGTCTATAGTATATTTCCTTAAATTCCAAAAAAACTGCATCTAAGCTATCAAAATTAATTTTATGCTTTTCTTTCAAAACCCTATACCAATCCGAAATTGGCATACGCATTATTTCATCCACTTCACGCTCAAGCAAAATCTCTTTAACATTTTCAATCTTAGAATTCATTTCCAATATTTCTGAGTAAGATAACATTTTTTTGTCCAAATATACTGATGAAAATTTTGAGATAATATACTTAAAAATTCCCGCAATAGTCTCCTCATATTTTATCAATAGTAACATTAGCGTACTGGAATTTAGGATTTCGCTTCTCTCTAATAGTTTCCTAACTTCACGAGCTGCCTTTTCTGGATTAGTTTCAAATTTCGAATTATTTTCAAATTTTTCATCTAGCTTATATGATTATTGAATAAACGGATTCTTTTTCATTAATTGTAACATCACATAAAAGCTCCTCTGCTAATTTAGCCGTTTTAATTCCTAACTCTCCCTCTAAAAGCTCACTCTGCTTTGTAGCCTTTGCAAAAAGATATCTATTAATCATCATGCCAGGAATGTATCTTGTAATTTTTTTATTTACCTCTTTTGCTATTTTGTCAATTTGTGAAGAATAGTAATCTTTAAGCGATTCAATACTTATAGCAGCATTCTTAAGTATATAGATAAGTTCCATAATTCTCCTCTTTTCCAATTAAACTTATATTATAATAATAACATGCATTTGCAAAATAGCAAGAAGCACATTTTATTTAGTATAAGGTCTCGCAAGGAGCGTATCAGTCCATTCCATTTATAACTTAATAAAACCATCACTTCTACAGGCTATCGGCAAGAATCAAGAGCAAAAAAATTCGAGAAACACTACCGAAATTCACTTTAGAAAGGTGTTATTCCTTATTATTTATAATCAGCAATAGACTTGAAACACCATCTCATCCAAAACTAATTGACGTACCCACAAAGAAATGGTAAGATAATTCTGTAAAAAGGCGCTGCCGTACAGTAACGGTTCGCCCAGTTAATAGTTACTTACAAAAAAGCAACCATCTACTTGGCAGAGTCGCGGTTGCTTTTTTGATGTCTATCTTTTCCAGCAGTCTGTCGGATGCTGATAACAGTAACAATAATACTGATTACAGTCACCACGATACCGACAATTCCCACTATTGATTCAAACATCATTTGTTCCTTTCCCACATTTTCCATATGTACCACCTCCAAGATACTGGAAGCTCTCAAAATGTACTCATTTTGGCAAAGGCGAACCGCTACCGTACTGTTTTAGCAGCACCCACTACAATATATCATATCTCATACCGAATTACAATCATTGACCATTGTCCAATCCTATCCTTGAACATTTAGCTGGCATATAAGAATTTTTATTTTTCGCACGATCCCTTTCTCACATAAATATCCGCCGAACTTAACATTGCACCATTCTCTTTTGACCGTTCAAACGCTTCCACGGTAAATCCCGCCGCTTCAAGTTCCGTTACATACCCTTCCTTCCCTCTTGCTCTTGCAGGCAGTAAAGGAATGAGCACTTCCTTCCCGTTCATCATCCGCTTCTGCGGCGTTTCATAATCGCTGCCCGTCAGCTTCTGGAAATCCGCAAAACTTTCGACCTTGTTTTCCTCCGCTTCCTCACTATAGTTTTCACGAAAGAACAACATCGGCGCATGATCGTTTAAGCAGGAATATACGTTTTCCAGATAGCGTTTCCGTTCGCTGTCAGTGACGATCATATGAAAGCCCATCACGTCAAGGGCTGCATCAAATTTCTCTTTCGGCGCTTCCTTTACCATATCAACCACTTCGACCCGCGCGTCCGGGAACCTCTTAAGCCTCTCTTTTGCTTTTTTTACCGCGGTCGGCGCAATGTCTGTGCCGCAGTAAATCACTCCGAGCTCTGAGAGAAGGATGCCTCAAGAGCCTTCCCCGCAGGCAAATTCGATCACTCTTTTTCCCCTCAGTCCGTTGTCCTCAACCCATTTTTTTATCGTTTCCGCTAACACTACGTCTTTTTCCGAATTGCCCCAAAGCGTTATATCCGCATCGTAAGCCGCCTGATACCGGTTCTCATACGCTTTAATATTCCATCGTCCATCCCTCCTAAAGCATAAAAAGACCGAGGGATCGGGTAAGTCTCTCGGTTCATTGCATCTTCCGATTTTTAGGCGTGGTTCATTATACAGCTTACCATAAAAATAAATACAAGTCTACTCATTTTTTATTTTTCTGCTAAACTTTTCTTATCAGCTGATCAATGCGTATAAAGGAGGAATTTATTTTGATACAATTTCAGGATATTTGCAAAAGCTATCGGGTAGCCAGACGCGGGTCGGGGCTCGGCAATGCGGTAAAATCGCTGTTTAAGAGAGAGTACAATACCATTCATGCCATTCACCATATCAGTTTTTCCATAAACGATGGGGAAATGATCGGGTTGCTTGGCCCGAACGGCGCCGGAAAAAGTTCTACGATCAAAATTTTAAGCGGGATATTGACACCGGATAGCGGAACTTGCGTAGTAAACGGTCAGGTGCCTTGGAAAAACAGGAAAGCGTATGTCAGGCAGATCGGCGTCGTTTTCGGCCAGCGCTCGCAATTATGGTGGGATGTTCCCGTCATAGATTCGTTTGAACTTCTGCAGGCAATCTATTCCATACCTGCACCAAGATACCGCAGCAGATTGGACGAACTGACGCAGCTTTTACATTTGGAGGACCTATTAAAGACTCCGACAAGGCAGTTATCATTGGGACAGCGCATGCGCTGCGAGATCGCCGCGTCCCTGCTGCATGAGCCCAAGCTGTTATTTTTAGATGAGCCGACGATCGGATTGGACGCGGTATCTAAGGTTGCCGTCCGCGGCTTTATCAAAAAGATGAATGAAGAACATAAAACCACGGTGATCCTGACAACACATGATATGCAGGATATTGAGGCAATTACCAAACGCGTGATTTTGATCGGTAAAGGTCAAAAGCTGTTGGATGGCACGCTGGAAGATCTGCGTCTTGCGGCGGCATCCGTGGAATCAGAAACCGAACGTTCTGAGACAGACATTGATCACATGATCGCCAGTCTCTATGAAAAACTAAACATTATGTAGGAGGCGGCAATGAAAAAATATTATCGTTTTTTTCAACTTCGATTCGCCACCGGAATGCAGTATCGCATGGCATCTGTCACGGCTTTGACAACGCAGCTTATTTGGGGATTGATGGAGTGTCTGGCATACAAAGCGATCGCAGAAGCCTCCGGCGGCACTATGCCCATGAACTATTCTTCCATCGTGACTTACATATGGCTGAAAGAAGCGCTGCTTGCCCTTTTTAATACATGGGCAGCAGATAACGAGCTTTTTGCAATGATCACAAACGGCGATATTGCCTATGAACTGTGCCGTCCGGTGTCAATCTATTCCATGTGGTTTTCCAGAACGATCGGCGCACGGATTGCGGAAGCGATCATGAGATGTATTCCTGTATTATTATGTGCGTTTCTGATGCCGAAACCCTATCGGATGACCCCGCCGGTGAATGGTGTTTCCTTCTTGTTATTTCTGCTCACTTTATTTTTGGCACTTGGAATAACCGTCACATTTTGTATGATCGTCTATATGCTGTGCTTTTTTACGATTTCGCCGCAGGGATGGAGGATGGTATTGACAGGAGCGGTAGATTTTCTGTCAGGAAATATCATACCGCTGCCGTTTTTTCCAAAAAAGTATTTGTTTTTATTGGAGCTGTCTCCGTTTGCCTATATGCAGAATGTTCCATTCCGGATATACAGCGGAGATCTTGTCGGCGAAGAAATCTATCATTGCATATTCAAACAGATTTTCTGGCTGATGACATTACTGTTTTTGGGAATTGTCCTATGGAAACAGGCGGAAAAAAGAGTCATATTACAAGGAGGCTGATACCATGAAGATCAAAGAAACAATAAAATTGTACGTGAAGTATGCCTCTGTCTGTACCCAAAGCGTCATGCAATACAAATTATCCTTTTTGCTGATGATCATCGGACGGTTCATTCTGGCATTTAGTGAATTGATCGCGATTCAATTCCTATTTTCCGGTTTTTCACAGATCAAAGACTACACTTATGGGGATGTTTTGCTGTGTTTTTCCATCATTCAAATGTCCTTCACCTTCGCGGAGCTGTTTGGCAACGGATTCAAAGCGTTTTCGGGGATAGTAAAAAAGGGGGAATTTGACCGGATGATGCTCAGACCCTGCAGTCTGCTCCTTCAGGTTATGGGAACCAGATTTGAAATCGGAAGAACCGGTCCTTTACTGACTGCTCTTATTACGCTGGCTCTGGGGATCAGGCATAGTCAGATCACATGGAACATCCTGACTGTTTGGACATTGGCAGCCATGGTCATAGGAGGCACGTTCTTGTTTATCGGACTGTTCATGCTGGAGGCAAGTTTTTGCTTCTTTTCCATTGAAGACACTTCGTTGATCAATGTACTGACATACGGAGCAAAAACGCACGGCAAGTATCCCATAGACATTTATGGGAAAGGAATCCTGCGGTTCTGTACGTATGTAATTCCATACACATTGATTCAATATTATCCCTTGCAGTTCCTTCTCGGGAAAACGCGCAGTTGGTATCTGGCATTTTGTCCGCTTGGAATGATCGTATTCATGCTGATCTGCTATTTCATATGGCAGTTTGGTGTAAAGCATTATCAGTCATGCGGCTCGTGAAAAAGTCTCCCCTCTTTCACTCCGACGCTTTCTTGTTTTTCCCAATCAGCACGGGCACTGAAAAGAATCGGTTGAAAAACGCAATGACCGGACCTAAGGCAAACGCGCAGAGCAGCATTCCGATGCCGACCACGCCGTGCGCTAAAAAGCATACGAGCGCGCAGAGCCCGTCGCAGAACATGCGGCACCAGAAATACGGGATCGGCGTGCGCTCATTGCCAATGATCGCAAGCGAGTCATACGGTGAGATTCCTGCGTCCGAGGTCTGGTATACGGAGCACGCAAAGCTGATAACGATCACGCCAAGCACCGCTAAAAACAACTGCTGCCCCCACGAGGACGGGACGCCGAAAAACCACTGTCGGATGAGCGGATAAAGCCCGTCCACGATCGGTCCGATCAAAAACCAGTTCACAAGCGTTCCGGGACCGATATATTTGCGCCCGAACAACAGCTCCAGCAAAAATACGAAACAGTTGATGATGATCAAAAAGGTTCCGTAGCTTAAACCAAGCACCTCCGCCAATGCCATATTCATCCCGGTATACGGATCGTTTCCCGTTCCCGACCACTTCAAAATACAGATGCCGATCGCCAGTATGACATTCCCCGCCACCATGCCGATCCATCTGCGCAGCGTAAGCTGCTTCATTCTCCCGATCAGATTCATGTCCACCCTCATCTTTTTCATAAAACAGTTCCTAACATGCGATATTCACGCAAGCGGATTTTCCCGCATATAGCTCAGCAGCTCATCCGCCGTTGTAAACGCAAGTCCCGTCACGGTATCGGCACAGCCGTAATAAATGGCGATCCGCCCGCTTGGCGCATCGCAAAGCGCCGCGCACGGGAATACGACATTCGGCACGTCGCCCACGCACTCATAATACTCATACGGTGCCAGAATATAGTCCCTGCTTCTTCCCAATACCTTCCACGGCTCCTCTAAATCGAGCAGTGCCACGCCCATGCGGTACACAAAGCCGTTACAGGTCGTGATCACGCCATGGTAAATCAGAAGCCAGCCCCCGTCCGTCTCGATCGGCACAGGTCCCGGTCCGATCTTTGTGCTCTGCCATGCAGATTCATCTCCCTTCACCGCGCTCATCACGTGCCTGTGATGTCCCCAGAACTCCAGATCAGGACTCTGGCTGATAAAAATATCGCCGAACGGCGTATGTCCGGTATCCGACGGCCGCGACAGCATCATATATCTGCCGCCGATCTTGCGCGGAAAGAGCACCCCGTTCCGGTTATACGGCAAAAACGCATTTTCCAACTGATAAAAGGTCCGGAAATCAAAGGTATATCCGATCCCGATCGTCGGGCCGTGATAACCGTTGCACCATGTGATATAATAACGGTCCTCGATAAAGCAGACACGCGGATCATAGCGGTATTCCCGCTTCGTCACCTCATCATCGCCCAAAAAAACAATCGGCTCATCCGAAATATGAAAATGAATCCCGTCCTCGGAAAATCCCGCAAACAGATCCATGCTGACCGAGCGGCTGTCACAGCGGAACACGCCCGCATAGCCCTCACGAAACGGCACGACCGCACTGTTAAAAATACTGTTGGAGCGTTTGATCTCATCTCTCCTAATGATCGGATTTTTGTCATAGCGCCACACCGGCATCCGGTATCCTTCCGGCTTTTCCTGCCACGGCATGCCGGACAGCTCTTTCCCTATGATCTTTGCCATTCGTTTTTTCCTTTCAATTTATGCTTACAACATGCCGTGAGCGTTCAGTTTTCTTCTCATTCTGAAAATCGCTTTGCGATCCCGACAAGCACTTTCACGATCTGCTCCATATCCTGCACACAGGCATATTCGAACCTGCTGTGGCAGTTTCGCCCGCCCGTGCACAGATTCGGGCAGGGCAGCCCCATAAACGATAATCTCGCTCCGTCCGTTCCTCCTCGGATCGGCACAGTCTTTGCCGGGATGCCGAGTTCCTCCATCGCCGCCTTCGCATACTCGATCAGTTCCATATGCGGCTTGATCTTTTCACACATGTTATAATAAGAGTCCTCAATCGTGATACGGACAAGCTCCTGCCCGAAGCGCTCATTAATCTGCTCCGCTGCTTTCCGCATGCATTCCTTTCGCTGTTCAAAGCGCTCCCTGTCATGATCTCTGATCAGATAGGACAGCGCCGCCTGCTCAATCTCCCCGCTCATGGCAGTCAAATGATAAAATCCCTCATAGCCCTCTGTATGCGCGGGCGTCTCCTCCGCGGGCAGCAGGGCGTGATAATCCATTGCCACTAAAGAAGCATTGATCATCTTATCCTTCGCATCCCCGGGATGCACGCTTCTGCCGGAAATTTTGACCTCGGCGGAAGCCGCATTGAAATTCTCATATTCCAGCTCACCAAGCGCGCCGCCGTCCACCGTGTACGCAACATCCGCATCAAACAGCTCTAAATCAAAATAATCCGTACCGCCGCCGATCTCCTCATCGGGCGTAAACGCGATCCGAAGCTCTCCGTGCGGCATCTCGGGATGCGCGGTAAAAAAAGACGCCATCGCCATGATCTCCGCAACACCCGCCTTATCATCCGCCCCGAGCAGCGTCGTCCCGTCCGTCACGATCAGGTCTTTTCCGATGTACTGCGTAAGCTCCGGAAACTCCTCCGGCGAAAACAGAATATTCTCTTTTTCATTCAAAACGATATTCCCACCCCCGTATGACACGATACGCGGCTTTACATTTGCTCCCGTCACTTCCATCGCCGTATCCATATGGGCGATAAAGCCAAGCTTCTTTCCTTTTCCTTCCATCCCTGCGCTTGCGGGAATGGAGGCGTACACGTAGCAATGCTCCTTATCATACGTCACTTTTTCGACTCCCATCGTGCAAAGCTGATCGTACAACAGCTTTGCTAAGTCATGCTGCTTTGAGGTGGACGGCTGTGTCCCCGTATGCTCATCCGACTGCGTATCCAGCCTGACATATGCTAAAAAACGTTCTATCACATCTGACATGACTTTCAATCCTCCTTTTTTTCACTTCCAACCTTCTCCGCTCTAACCGCCGTCAAGGCATCCGATTCCGCTTCTTCCCCAAACAGCTCGGGGAGCAGCAGCGCCTCTATGATACGGGACGCGCAGGCAACCGTCCTGCTGCACGGGCGCGTCCTGTAATATTCTTTTGTTCGGATCGTAGGCGCGGCGCTTTCCTCCCGCCCCCGTATCCCCAGTATTTCCCGGCACACGATCGCGCCCTGTTCCTCACGAAACGTATCTGCAAGCAAACGCACCAACTCGTAATTTGCCGTTTTCGCCGCCTGATTCTGCGGATCGGTGTTGCCTGTTTTTAATCCGGCAAGCAGCGCCATTGCCGAAACGGTTCCGCATACTTCCCGCATCCTTCCGACACCGGCGCCCATGGAGCAGGACAGCTTTAACGCCGTTTCCCTGTCCATGCCGAACAGATCCGCGTATGTGCTGAACACGGACTGGCAGCAGTTATAGCCCTCCTCGAACGTGGCGACCGCCCTCGATACCCGACTCTCCATCCACACCCTCCACACCAAAAGTGGGAAGCCTGCGCCTCCCACCCCTATCATCTTACCGGATTACTTGTTTTTTCCACAACACTTCTTATATTTCTTACCGCTTCCGCACGGACACGGATCGTTCGGATAAACCTTTGCCTCTTTACGGATCGTTGTGGACTGCTTCTGCTCTTTATAGAGCTCTTTTCTTTTTTCCTCGTCAAAAATGGACTCCCACTGTTCCAGATTATAAAGCCAGTCCGCTTCCGCTCCGACCATGTTCTTGTAAAGACGTTCTTTATCGAACGCAAGGCTGACCTCGGTATCCTCCTCCATCTCCTCGATCGGATTCGGCTCCTTTAAGCTGTCATTGATGCCGTCCAAAAATCCCGTCATTGTCATAATATCTATACCATACTTCTCAGCAAGAGAAGCAACCGTACCCTTGACTTCCTCATCGGGATTTTCCAAAAGCTGCGCGTAAATGTCTTTCTCCTTTGCAAAATAATCATTCCACAAACGCTGCAGATCGCCTTTATTTGCTTTCTCGGAATACGCCGTCTCCCGCCACTTTTCTAATAATGCCATATGCTTGTCCATCCTTCTTTCCTAAATATCGCTTGTTTTTCCTTTGCGCTCCATTATCTATCCTCGCAAACACGCGCTTACGCGCTCCTTGTCCGTCTTACGCCGGACGTTTGCTCGGTAATGGCGCTGGAAAAACAAATGTCCGCCAAAAAGCTACAGCAGCTTTTTGCGTCCGCTTGTTTTTCCTTTGCGCTCCATTATATACCATATGCACGGGAATTTCAAAAACTTTTTATATTTTTGTATAAAGCAGGGACATGCGGCGATACTATGACTAATCATTGGATCCCCCTCCATTGATCATTACACCAAAGAAAAGAATAATTTTATCCTCCCCTTATCAAAGCAGCCTCTTTCGGACAGACACATCGTCACCGTGCCGGAAGGGGTTGTTTTTTGTCCGCCTGACATGCTACAATAGCATAGATGAGCACGCCTTACGGATTTGCGCTCATGCCCAAAGCGCCGGCTGCACAGAAATGGGGGATTCTTATGGAAGATAAAAAAATAAAACGTCACAAACAGATCGCGGCGATCATCGGCATCGTGCTCCTCGTCGCAATGTATCTTGCCACATTTATTCTCGCATTATGCAGATTTGAAGGCGCTTCTTCCCTATTCATGGGCGCCCTTGCCTGCACGATCGTCGTTCCGGTTCTCATTTGGACTTATATTTGGTTTTACGGTCTGCTGACGCGCAAAAAAACGATCGCGACCCTGTTTCCCGACGCGCCGAGCGAGGAAGAAGTGCTGAACGCGCGGCTTGCCGCTGCGGATGCAGCAGACGGGCGGCCTGATGCGGTGGATGCAGCAGACGGGCGACCTGATGCGGTGGATGCAGCGGAAGAACATGTATCAGCAAACGAGAAAAATTAAAAGCAAAGGGAGAATCCTGACCGTAAAATGCTGGAGCCCGTAACAGCTCAATTATCTCATCTTCACGCCAAGCTCCTCAAGCTGTGCGCACACCTGCTCATAAGTCTGATAGCGGATCGTATGCCAATGAAGCTTGTCCGCCGTATCCAGATTCTCCTGCAGATCGTCAATAAACACACATTCCTCAGACCGAAACGAATACCGCTCCTGAAGCAGTTCATAAATCGCGCGATCCGGTTTGACGACCTTATCCCGATACGACAGGATGTATCCGTCCATATCGTCGAGAAACACCAGCTGGTCCCGGTTATCTTCATATGCTTTTTTCGGATAATTCGAAAGCGCGAGCACCTGATACCCCGCTCGTTTTAATCCCCGAACCCAGGGAACGGCATGCGGGCGCAGCTTCACAACTCCTCTCACATCCGCAAGCGCCTCCCGCATCTGCGGTTCAATCTCTCTGTCACACGCGGCAAACAGGGAGAGCACCTCTTCATCGCTCAGCACGCCGCGGTCAAGCTCGTTCCAATATCCGCTTTCCACCGTTGCCGCCGCGATCCGCTTGCAGATTTCCTCGGAATATCCTTTTGCTCTCAGCATCTCCCTAAAACAAAAATCCACCATCACATTGCCAATATCAAAAATCACGGTTTTTATCATCTTTATTCCCCCGCATACCGCAGATTCCGTCCGCGGCATTGCGCCCTCAATATTAGTTTACTTATTGTAGCATATCACCCCCAAAATGTCATTCAAATTCTTGTTTCCGCCTTCATCCCGTCTGAACCATTCCCCCGACGAAGATCCCCAGATTCGCTTCATACATGCCGGGAAGCTGCGATAACGGCAGCGGGTTCTCACCTAAGCCCGCCTCAATCGTATAACCCGGTCTGTCATACGTCATAATAAACCAATCCTTATATCCCGCGTTCCCCGATGCCGCAGGCGTCTCCTCCACCGCATAACCGCTCACAGCTCCGAAATATTGCGCAATCTCATAGGAACGCGCCGGCTCATAATCCTGATATTTCCAAAAAATAACCTCTCCCTGCGTGTGATAGGCAAGAATCAGTAAAAAACGATGTTCCAGCGTAAAATTGTAGACCGCCGCGCTCTCCGGCGCAACAAGCGGCGCCTGCCCGACATAATCGCGGGGCGCGGGCGTCGTATAGCCCTGCGCATATTTCACACGCTGCGCCTCCTCCCAGCCTGCCGGGAATTGCAGGTTTAAGTCCACTCCCTCAATATTGGCCTTCCATCCGCTCGGAAACGGGATTGCCGGATATGCCGCCGCAATCTCGCGTGCCCTCTCATATGCTGCCGTATCGATCGGCAGACCGTTTACCAGATCCACGCCGTCAGGATTCACCATCGGTACCACATATAAAGAATAATTGTCAAACAGCCACTTCGCATCAACGCCGCCAATTCTTTTCCCCAAGGCATACGCCTGCGCGTACTCCTCAACAAAACGTAAAACAAGCGGTGTTGTGATCCACTCATTGGCATGAAACGCCGCGCTGTAAAACAGCTCACGCTCCCCATTTCCGATACGCACATACCAGAGCTCATTTTTCAAGACACTCTGCCCGATGCTTCCTGTCTGCAAAAAAGAATACCGCGCAGAAAGTCCCTCGATCGCATAACGCGTGAGCATTGAAGAATATGCGACATCCTGCGGCACAATAGAAAACGGCAGCGGCACGGTAAGCGACATGCCCGGCATCAGATAAAGCGGTCCGATACCCGGATTGGCAAGCATGAGCGCCTGCATCGAAATGTGGTAGCGCGCAGCGATCTCGTAAAAGCTATCCCCTGCCTGCACCTCATAAGTCACATATCCGCGCAAATACGGCACAAGCGTCTCCCACACACTGTCATCCACAACGCACTCTGCCCCCTCTTTCCCCGTAAACGCCGCAAGCGCCTTACAGGTCTCATCCCCAAACACTCCATCCACTGCGGTCAAATACCCCGCCCTTTGCAGCGCAAGCTGTATGTATTGCACCAATGTCCCCTGATCTCCACGCACAATCCGCATCGTTCTTCCTCCGCCCCTTCCGGAAATGAACCCTATTTTGCTTCCCTATGCCATTATCTTATGCGCGTTCCGGCGTTTCGGTTCCTTTTTTCTGTGACAGCCTGTCAAGGACTTTTAGGCACAAAAAAAGACGCATGGTTCCATGCGCCTTTACGTTATTACATTGATACTACATCACTTCTGTCTCCTGTGCCTCTCCACTTGTCTCTCCAACTGTCTCTCCAGCTTCTTCTCCGGTTGTCTCTTCGACTTCCTCTCCAGTTGCCTCTTCAACTTCCTCTTCCGCCTCTGTTTCCATCAGCATAGTTTTAGCATAATTAATGAGTTCGTCCTCCCACAGTGCATAAGCAGACGTTTTGAGATGGACGAATTTGTCGCTGCTTAAGCTCGCTTCAAGATTCCCCTCTCCGTCAGATATGGCAGTACACAGATCGATGTATCCCCATCCGTTTTCCTCCGCCATTTCCTGTAAAAGGCTGTTGTATATGTCAATAGTGGGGTTGTATAAACATCCCTTTTCCTTACCTTTCACTGTATAAGTTACACTGACTATATGAATCTCTAAGTCCGGTGAAGTCTCCAAAATTTTATCGATCAGTTCTTTGTACTTGTCGCGGTTAGATTCCGGCCCATATGAGACGAGGTCGTTGGTGCCAAGCAGAATAAAAACGCGCTTTTTGCCCAAGAGGGGGAGTACATCCCACACATGGCACTTTTTCCCTTGATATTCAGGGTGAGGAATATTGCCTTTAACAGGTCTCAGGGCATTATGGACCGAGTAGCTTATTGCTGTCAGAAACTGTATATCGTGGACAAAGTTGTCCTGCCTTGCGCTGTAAATCCGAAAGCCCTCCATAATCGAGTCTCCGATAAAAACCGAATCGCCGTAATACTCCGCCAGCTGCTCATCGGTCAGTTCCGTTATGTCGGTAATAGGGGCGTCGATCAAAACCGAATCACCGTCATACTCCACCGGCTGCTCACCGGTCAGTTCCGTTATGTCGGTTATTCCCGTTTCATCAGCTGATTCTGCGCATACATCGTCTGACGGCAGCTCGGAGGCGTACACAGGGCATGTTGTGTAATCTCCCAAAACGAGCATTCCGATCATGGCAATACATAAATATTTCCCTTGTTTTCTGAATTTTCTCATTTTTTTACTCCTTCTTTCCATGGATATTTTAGGCATTATAAGTTTAGAATGCAATAGCAAAATAAAAAAAATTGGGTAGAAAGCAGTTTAATTTATCGCAAAGACACCACATGCTCTTTCACCCTTGACTTTTCTACCATCATCCTTTATAGTAAAGCCAATAGTTTGATATTCAAATTAAAATTGAACAGAGTTCAAGAAAGGATTTTCCGATGTGTGTAAGAATCATAACCGACTCCGCCGCTGATCTAACCGCAGAATATGCGGCATCCCATGCCGTCACCGTCATTCCGATGACAACCATTTTCGGAGAAACAGAATATGTGGAAGGTGTCACAATCACTCACCATGAATTTTATGAAAAGCTGATCGAAGACGATACGCTTCCCAAAACAAGTCAGCTTGCCCCGCATCAATTTGAAGCGTTTTATGAAAAAGTTGCCTCCGCCGGGGATACCGCTGTCGTCATTACTCTGTCTTCAAAGCTCTCCGGCACTTATCAGAATGCCATGCTTGCCGCTGCGGATTATGAGGGAAAGATCTTTCCTGTTGACAGCTTAAATGCGACCGTCGGGGAACAGGTTTTGGTCAAACGCGCCGTTATACTCGCAGAACAGGGAAAAAGCGCTTCGGAAATCGCAGATACCCTGTGCCGGGAACGCTCCCGCATCCGTCTGATCGCACTCTTAGACACACTGGAATACCTCAAAAAGGGCGGTCGAATTTCTCCGGCCACCGCATTTGTCGGCAACATGCTTTCCATTAAACCGGTCGTCACCGTCCGCGACGGCGAGGTTGTCGTCATAGGCAAGGCGCGCGGCTCCAAAAAGGGAAATAATATGCTCATCGAATATATCAAAGAACACGGCGGCGTAGATTTTGACTATCCGATCGCTTTAGGCTATACCGGTCTATCCGATGACCTATTACAAAAATACATAGAGGATAGCCGGGCACTCTGGGCAGACGCACTCGATTCCCTCCCAATCTGTACGGTCGGAAGCACGATCGGTACCCATGTCGGCCCCGGCGCGATCGCTGTCGCTTATTTTCATCCTTCGTCGGAGGCATAACCCTGCAAAAGGCTTCTGTGGAGCCAGTAAAGAAATGCACAAAACGGCATACCCGCCATTGTTTATTGCTCAGCGAGTATGCCGTTTCCTACCAGACCGATATTCTTTTTTCCTCATTTAAATGTTCTTCTCACCGCTTGCGGTAAATGATATCTCCCCTGCCCGGACCGTTTGATACCATGGTGATCGGGTATCCGATCTGCTTTTCAATAAATTCAATATAGGCACGGCAGTTCTCCGGCAGTTCCTCGTAATTCTTGATCCCGCGTATATCACATTTCCAGCCCGGCAGCTTCTCATACACCGGCTTTGCCTTCTCCAGCTTGTAGGTAACGGGAAACTCCGTAGTGACTTCTCCGTCAATCTCATAGCCGACGCATACCGGTATTTCATCCAGATAACCGAGCACATCCAAAACCGTAAATGCCACGTCCGTTGTACCCTGCAGGCGGCATCCGTATTTGGAGGCAACGCAGTCAAACCAGCCCATACGGCGCGGGCGTCCCGTTGTCGCACCGAACTCACCGCCGTCACCGCCGCGCGTGCGGAGCTCATTTGCCTCATCGCCGAAAATCTCGGACACAAACGCTCCCGCTCCGACCGCAGAGGAATATGCCTTGCACACGGTCACAATCTGGCGGATCTCATAAGGCGGGATACCTGCGCCGATCGCGCCAAACGCCGCTAACGTGGACGAGGACGTCACCATCGGATAAATACCGTGATCCGGATCCTTTAACGTTCCAAGCTGACCCTCCAGCAAAATTGTCTTGCCATCCTTGATCGCCTGATCCAAATAGGCGGATACATTGCACACATAGGGCTCTACCATTTCGCGATATTCATGCAGCGTGTCGAGCAGCTCCTTCGGAGAAATGGCAGGCTTATGATACAAATGCTCAAACAATACATTTTTCTGCTCGCAGATGCGCTCTGTCTTTTCTTTTAACAATTCCTCGTCAAACAGCTCGCTGACCTGAAAACCGATCTTTGCATATTTATCGGAGTAAAAGGGAGCGATTCCGGACTTTGTGGAGCCGAAGCTCTTGCCCCCCAAGCGCTCCTCCTCATATTGGTCAAGCAAAATATGATACGGCATGACCATTTGCGCCCGGTCCGAAATAAGGAGCTTCGGCATCGGGACATTCCTATCCGTGATCGACTTGATCTCCTGAAAGAGCATGGGAATATTCAGCGCGACACCATTGCCGATAATACTTGTCGTGTGATCATAAAAAACACCGGACGGAAGCGTATGCAGCGCGAATTTGCCATAATTATTGATAATGGTATGCCCCGCATTGGCGCCTCCCTGAAAACGTATGACAATGTCCGCCTGCTCAGCAAGCATATCTGTGATCTTGCCCTTGCCCTCGTCACCCCAATTTGCTCCAACTACCGCTTTTACCATATCAAAATCCCTTTCTTTTATATGTGGGTTGAAAACCTTTGATTTTTCAACCAAATCCTCCATGCTGCCGACAGTTTGAAAAATCTTAGATTTTTCAAACTGTCGGCCCTGCCCTTGTACACCCTGATCTTATTTCACACGTTAATCTCCGCTTTCACACCGAGCAGCGCTTCATTTTCCTTTAAGATCGGCTCGACCACATTCTTTAAGAACGCATCCACCTGAACCGATGCGCGTCCCGTATAGCGCGACGGCTCCATAGTCGTTTGCAGCTCCTCAAGCGTTAACCCGAAAGAAGGATCGTCTGCGATCAGCTCCAAGAGATTATTGTCAAGACCTTCCTCTTTGACCGTTTTTCCCGCCTGCATGGAGAGCTGTCTGATCTTCTCGTGCAGCTCCTGTCTGTCTCCGCCTGCCTTGACCGCATCCATCATGATATTCTCTGTCGCCATAAACGGCAGCTCGCTCATAAGCCGCTTTAAGATGACTTTTTCATGAACGACCAGACCGTCCACCACATTCAGGCACAGATCGAGCACGCCGTCGATCGCCAGAAACCCTTCCGGAATCGAAAGCCGCTTATTCGCCGAATCGTCCAGTGTCCGTTCAAACCACTGGGTCGCGGAAGTGATCGCCGGATTCATGGCATCGCACATCACATAGCGCGATAAAGACGCAATGCGCTCGCTGCGCATCGGATTGCGCTTGTATGCCATCGCCGAAGAACCGATCTGATTCTTTTCAAACGGTTCCTCCACTTCTTTTAAGTGCTGGAGCAGTCGAATATCGTTGCTCATTTTATGTGCGCTCGCCGCAATGCCCGCCACCACATTCATAACGCGGGTATCGACCTTACGCGAATAGGTCTGCCCCGATACCGGATAGCATTCCTCAAATCCCATTTTTTTTGCGATCATCGGATCAATGCGGTCAATCCGCTCGTGGTCTCCGTCAAACAGTTCCAAAAAGCTCGCCTGCGTTCCGGTCGTTCCCTTCGAACCGAGCAGCTTCATCGTAGAGAGCACATAATTCAGATCTTCCAAATCTAAACAAAATTCCTGCATCCACAGCGTTGCCCGCTTGCCCACGGTCGTCGGCTGCGCCGGCTGAAAATGCGTAAATGCAAGCGTCGGCATCGCCTGATATTTTTTAGCAAATTCGGCAAGCTTCGCGATCACATTGACCAGCTTCTTTTTGACCAGCTTTAACGCCTCCGTCATGACGATGATGTCCGTATTGTCCCCAACATAGCAGCTCGTCGCACCCAGATGAATGATGCCCTTTGCCTTCGGACACTGTACGCCGTAAGCATACACATGACTCATGACATCGTGGCGCACTTCCTTTTCCCGCGCCTTTGCCACATCATAATTAATATCATCCTGATGGCTTTTCAGCTCGTCGATCTGCTCCTGCGTGATGTCCAGTCCCAGCTCTTTTTCCGTCTCGGCAAGCGCGATCCACAGCTTTCTCCACGTGCGGAACTTCATATCCGGAGAAAAAATATATTGCATTTCCCTGCTTGCATACCGCTCCGAAAGCGGACTTACATATCTGTCTGTGCTCATCCGGTTCTCCTTTTTATTTTTCAAACTCGCCCCGAATATCCTCCTCGGGCGGCGTCATCGGGTACTGCCCCGTAAAGCATCCCTTACAGATGCCGAGTCCGTCCACCATCTCGGTCAAACGTTCTTCCTTCAAATAGGCGAGCGTATCCGCACCGATGATCTTACGGATGTCCTCAACCGAGCGGTTGTAAGCGATCAACTGATCTCTCGCCGGAATGTCCGTTCCGAAATAGCATGGCCATAAAAACGGCGGCGCGCTGACACGCATATGTACTTCCTTTGCCCCCGCCTCGCGCAGCATGTGAACGATCCTGTCCGAAGTCGTGCCGCGCACGATGGAGTCGTCGATCATGATCACACGTTTTCCTTCCACCGCCTCACGCAGGGCCGTCAGCTTCACCTGCACGCTGTTCTCCCTGTTTTTCTGCTTCGGTTTGATAAAGGTTCTCCCCACATAGCTGTTCTTGACAAACGCCTGCCCGTAGGGAATGCCCGACTGCATGGAATAACCAAGCGCGGCACAATTGCCGGATTCCGGGACGCCGACAACCACATCCGCATCCACCGGAGAATCGATCGCAAGGAATTTTCCCGCCATGATACGGGAATGGTACACGCTCATTCCGTCAATATAGCTGTCGGGTCTTGCAAAATAAATATACTCGAATACGCATCTTGCCTGTTTTTCCTTCGCAATGCAGCGTGACGTATCCGACTGAATTCCATATTCAGGACTGATGGTAACGATCTCCCCGGGAAGCACGTCTCGCACAAACTCCGCGCCGACCGTATCAAGCGCACAGGTTTCAGACGCTAAAATATACGCATTGTCGCGCCTTCCGATGCAGAGCGGACGAAACCCGAACGGGTCACGAGCGCCGATCAGCTTACGCGGAGACATCACGATCAGGGAATACGCCCCCTTGATCTTGTCCATCGCGCGTCCCACGCCCTCCTCGACCGTCTTACTCTTTAAGCGCTCACGGGCAATATGATACGCAATGACCTCGGAGTCGATCGTTGTCTGGAAGATTGCTCCCGTAAATTCCAGTTCACGGCGCAGCTCCGGCGCATTGATGAGATTCCCGTTATGCGCCAGTCCCAATGTACCCTTAACGTAATTTAGCACAAGCGGCTGTGCATTTTCTCTCGTGCTGCTGCCCGCCGTGGAATAGCGCACATGCCCCACGCCGATGTCACCTTTCAGCTTCTCTAAAATCTCCGGCGTGAACGCCTCGTTGAGCAGCCCCATATCCTTTGCGGACAGAACTTTCCCTTTCGGCCCCTGCGTATCGCTGACGGCAATGCCGCAGCTCTCCTGCCCTCTGTGCTGGAGTGCAAAAAGACCGTAATAAATCGTGGAGGCAACATCACCGCCGTCAAAATCATAAACACCGAATACGCCGCATTCCTCATGCAGCCCATCCTCAGGCTCCGTACAAATGTTTAACTTATCCGTCATGTCCAACCTTTCAAGCATACCGCCGCGCACAGCAAAAAACCTATTCTGCTGCCCTATACGGCGAAACAATTCCAATATACCGCCACAGACGTATCTTACAGACCAAGCCGCTTAAACACCTCGTTATATGCTTCCTCCACATTGCCAAGATCTCTGCGGAAACGGTCTTTATCCAGCTTCTCGTTCGTATGTACATCCCACAGACGGCAGGTGTCCGGACTTGTCTCATCCGCAAGGATGATCTGTCCGTGATAGCGTCCGAACTCGATCTTAAAGTCGATCAGCTTAATATCCGCGCCAAGGAAATACGCTTTTAACACATCATTGACCTTGAACGCATATTTTTTGATCGTATCAAGCTCCTCCCATGTCGCTAACCCTAACGCAACCGCAAAATAGCTGTTGATCAGCGGATCGCCGAGCTCATCGTTTTTATAAGAAAATTCAATCGTCGGCTCCGTAAACGGCGTTCCCTCCGGCACACCGAGCCGTTTGGAAAAGCTTCCTGCCGCCACATTGCGGATAATGACCTCAAGCGGCACAATCTCTACTTTTTTAACGGCGGTCTCACGCTCACTCAGCTCCTCAACAAAATGGGTGGGTACGCCCTCCTTCTCCAACAGCTTGAACACATGATTCGTCATTTTGTTGTTGATGACGCCTTTGCCGACGATCGTTCCCTTTTTCTCGCCGTTAAATGCCGTTGCATCATCCTTATAGTCAACGATGAGCACGTCGGGATCGTCTGTCTTAAATACTTTTTTTGCCTTTCCCTCATAAAGCAGATCCAATTTGTTCATTGTCTGTCCCTTTCCCTTTCTGTTCGTAATTACCGCCGGTATCTATGCCTGCAAATATTTTTCTTACCGCAAAGATTATATCGCACAACAGCCAAAACCGCAAGATTATTGTAGATTGTCCCGTAAAAAAGGACTCATCCACTGTTTTGCGTACTGAAACGCCGCCTCCGACGACGCTCCTTCCGCCTCGGAAAACTTTACCATTCCTGCCTTGTGAAAATAAAGGCACCGGCTTTTTCCCTTACCGTCCAAATACCATCCGCCGACGTTCTGAAGATCTCCCCAATAATAAACGGCAGCAGGCTGCTGCACATCCACCAGAAAATGCCGCGTGACCACATAGTCTTTATTTGCAGCAATCGGGTCCTGCGTAAAGTACTCACGGCAGAATCGTTCCTTTAACTGCCTTGCATCTCCCCATTCCCTGAATCTGCGCAGCCCCTTTCGGATCGGAGCCGTCGCAGCAGCAATGACAAACACCGCTCCCAAATACAAAAACACCATGATCATGACCACATCGCCCCGCTCCTCGGGCAGCGGCGGTTCTAACACAAGCATGATGGTGAGAAACGCCAGGATTCCCCCTTCAAACAGAAGCACGTTTCGAAGGATCGCACTCTGATATATGTAAAAATAACGGTGCAGGAACACGGCCGGATGTTTGCCCTCCCGCCATCGAAAACATGTGATCCTTGCCGAGTAGAGCCGCACAAACAGACTGACCGCCAAAAGGACTGTCTTACAGCACAAAAAGTACACCGCATACAGATATACCCACAGCACCCACTCCGATGTTACAAAAAATAAACTCCTCCCGCTGACCGGATAATACAAAAAGCTGAAGATGATCACCGCGGCGCAGATCACATCCGGAATACAGGAAATCACCCAGCGGATCACCTCTTTACCCCCGCGCTTTCTCTGAAACAGGTAACAGACCGCCCAAAGAAACATCCATATAAACGCCGCCAACACAAGCTTAGCCTGCAGCTTCTCGCTTTCCAGCGCCCGAGAAAACAAGAGAATCTGCTCCGTCCCCGGTCTCGGCACCTGAACCATCAGCGCGGCAAGCGTTGAACCCATCATGGTAACCACACAGGGAATGCCTAAGATCGCCAGCGTCTCCGCTTTGGATTTTTGTTTGACCAATTGATAAAAATCCGCCATATATAGGGCTGCGCCCGCATATAAGATCAGCATGACAACCGCAAAATCCTGCCCTATCGCAGCGTCCGGATCCACAAACAGCCGAAAGAATGATACAAGCTCCTTCACTCTGACACCTCACAACCACTTCATTCTCTTTCGTACTCCTCCACGATCGTAAGGATCGCGCGCGCGGATTCCGGATATTCCGCCACAATCTCTCTGATCTCCTGCTTCGCGCGCTCCACAAGCTCCCGGTTATGCTCCATCTGCTTTCGAAGCTTCTGCCGCTGCTCATTATAGCCGTGGCGAAGCTCCACGCGCTCGCGGGCATCCAACAGCGCCTCCGGGCGGCGCATCCACACAAGCGGATCAAACAATTGATAATGCTGCAAACACCGAAGCAGCTCCCTGCGGAAATACGAGAGATCATCCACCGTTCTCTCATACTGCTTCCGGTATTCCTGCTCCTCATAAAACAGCGCAAGCTGCTGCTCCAGCATCCCGCTGCTCTCGGTATGATATTTCATATACAGATAATCCAACAGATTCGTGTTATTCACATATCGGATCTTGACGCGGTTCTGTAACAGGATCAGCTTGTTAATGCCCGCAGTCACACGCGTAAGCTCTTTAGACGCCTCATGATACCGGATATAAACATACACCAGCACCCCCGCCATAATAAGTCCGGTCAGCAGATACCCGACGGACGAATCCATGTGAAACCCAAACTGAAACAATAACAGCATGGCAAAGCAGCAGCTCATCGCACAAATACAAATGAGTGACATTCCCTTCGTATCATGCATCGCATGCCGCAGTTCCTGCCTACGGATCTCATACGCCTGCCGCTCGGCATGCAGCCTGCGCAGATCGTGCTTGACAAGCTCACGGTACTCCTCATTTTCCCTGAGCTTCGCGATCGCTTCCTCCGCCTCCGGTTCAATCTGCTCGATCTGACGGTACTCCTCCTCAGGCATACGTCCTTCGCCCTCAGGAATTTCCTGTCTTGCCTGCTCTAAGTTTAAAATCTTATTGGCATAGGAGACAAGCCGGTCGTACTCTCCGTCCGGCAGCGCCTCGACCTCCTCCACATCCTTCAAATAGGACGTAACCCTGTTATACTCCCTGTTTAAGTCAGAAAGGTTTGCTGCTAAGTCCGCCGACTGCTCCATCAGGGCACGCACATATTTCTCACGCTCCTCGGGCAGCGTCATATCGACCTCCTGCCTGCGCAGCGCAAGCTGCTCCCAGTCGCCGTAGTCGAACGTCTCCTCCTCCACCGCATCCTTTCTTTTTTTCACAAACCATCTTTTGAGAAAATCAAACATCCGTCTATTCACACCGCTTTCTGTAGGTTTCCTTCAACTGCGCGACTGCGCTTTCCACCTGTGCGTAGTAATCGGGGTTCCGCTCCTCCCATGCCTGTTCCAGATCGGCAATCTCCCCGCATGCCTCGCTCATGTGCCACTGATCCCGATATTCCGCGATCTGTGCGTCCACCTGCTCGGCAAGCTGCCTTAATTCCGGCAGTACTGCAAGCTTTTTTTCCTGTTCCTGCCTTGTTCCGTGCATTCTGACCGCGCACACATAATTGCGGAGACTGTCCCTGTGATAGGTCAGCCGGTACGCTTTGTCAAAATATTCCTCCGCGAGCGCAAAGCCGAACATCTGCGCCTCAATACAGCCCATTGCGTTGTAGATCGCGGCAGTTAAGGCAATATCCTTTCCCTCCACGTCTGCAAGCAGTCCTCGGTACTGCGCTAAAGCGCGCTCATACCTGCCGTCTCGGGCAAGCTGATCGATACGTATTTTCTTTTTTTCGCTCGGACCAAGCCCCGCGTTCTCACGCATCAGCCGCTTTAAGTCGTCCAGCCGCTCTCTCCCGCAATAGTGGCATTCTTCCATAATACGCACGACAAAGTTCTCCAACGGCTCCTCATTCCGCGCATATACGCGGAGGCTTCTTGCGAGTTCCTCCAGACCAAGCTCCTCCTCAATCCATGCGAACAACTCCTCATTCATCATGTCCTCGTCGAGCAGCACCGCATGATGCTCTAAATAATAACAAAGTTCCTCGACTGCATACAGCCTGACGCCCGCCTGCCGCATCACATACGGTTTTTTGGCATACTTGCCGACGCATATCCTCACCCTGCCCATCGCAGCCTCCTTGTGTTCTATGTCTCTTTACGGCCTTCCGCCGCTTCTAAGGAAGCGCTGATTAAATCAGCACTTCCCTAACCCTTCGCCCGTTCCCGCGCCTTACAATACATTAACTTCCTGCTCCCAGCTTAATCCGCTGCTCTCAAAAAAGCTGCCGAAGCCCAAATCTTCCACACGGACTGCAAAGCGTTCTTCCGAGAGAAAACGCGCTTTCAGACGCAGCCTCGTCATATGCCCGTCCTGTTCGGGCAGCCCGTTTAATTTCATGACAAGCGTCCTGCGCACGCCGCCGTTCAACGGCGTCAGCACAAAAAACAACTCGTTACCGATCTCTAAGAGCAGATCCCATTCCCGACTGACATCAAACCAGTTGACGCCCGCGTCAATGAGCGGATAATACTGTTCCTTTCCGTCCACAACAGCGTTCATGCCGATATTCACCTTGAGCTTGTCCCTGCCGAGAAATAAGTATTTCGTCGATGCCGCGCTCGGGTGAGCGCGCTCATAAGCCGCATAGCACGCGCCCTTACTGTATAGATTATTTCCCTGAAACACCCTGCGCTTGCTGCAGAGAAGCCTGAGTGATTCCTTGCACCAGTCGCCCTGATAACCGTCGCCGATGAGATAGACACACGAGACGATCCGTTCCTTCGTCTCCTCTTCAATGATTGCCGCAAACGCCTCGTCGCGCTCTCTTGCCTGAAGCGCCATGGCAGCTTCGTCCCCCTCAAACGGCTTAAGACGCATCTTCGGAAAGCTCTTTTCCTTAGTATACGCAACGATCGGACTCGTCTTTCGGTTAAATTCCAAACGATACATTTTCAAAAATTCCGACGCATACTCAAAGATCATGACCTCATGCGTGCGGAGTTCCTCCGGCTGATGCATACAATACTGATAAAAGCTCTCGGCATGACTCTGAAAAAATAAATGTTCCCTATCCATCTGCAGATAGCCGCCCACGCCGGAAAGCACCTCCAGCATACGGCTGTCCGTCTGCTCGACCGTGATCATCAGATAATCCGGGCGCTCCGCTCCCGAACCGAGCAGCATCACAGACAGACTGTGCTTAATAAAAAGAGCAAGCAGGGATACCGCGTCAAACTGCTCATCCTCCAGCGTGACCTGCTCCCCCGCGTACGCGCGTTCCAGAAGGCGCTCCACCAGGATTCCGTCGCCCTCCTCACTGTGCCTCCACGCGTCCCTGCCAAAAAACCACTGATTGACATCATGGCGCTTGCACAGCGCCATCGGGATCGCAAACTGCTCTTTTCCCGCGACAAGGCTCACCGTCTCCGGCTCCGGTTTCTCGCTGCTGCAAAAGCTGATCTGCGCACTCACATGATTCAATTCCAGTCCGATGAACAGTCGGTTCTTTTTTTCCCGAAACAGCATGTCCTCTCCTTAATCCTGTGTCTGCGTTGAAAATAATTTCGCAGTCAGAAAGTTTTTTTCCTCATATGCGGCATACATCTTATGAAAGCCGGAATAATCCTGCAAAGTGCCTGCAATGACTAAATCATTAATATCCGCATAACGAGTCCCGCCGCTGCCCGCACTCATATCGCTCTTACTGATGGTCGCGCTCTCCGTGAGCTGCTCGCCCTCGGCGGTGTCCTCCGTGATGTAATATTGCAGCGTCTCCCCGAAAAAGAGCACCAGCGATTTAATATGGATGCCCTCATACATCTCCGTCATCGGCTCCGTCACATATGTGCCGTCCCCGTCCTCCGCCTGCATCACATAATGCAGCAGCACCCGCCTGCCCGGTACCGTGCGGTACTCGATCATCGTCTCATCCGCACAGCGCTCCACACAGCGTATGATCTGCGCATATTCTGCAAAGAACGGGAAACAGATGCCCTTCGCCATAAAATATTCCAAAAACCGTCCGGCAAGCTGTAATACTTCCTCCCCCGCAGTAGAAACAGAATCGGCATAAAACTTGAGGTAGGCAAGGCGGCATACGTCATGAAGCTCCTCGCCGCGATAGAATAATCTTGTAAAATAGGAAAATAATTTTTCATCCACAACATTGCCGCGGACAAAAAAATCATAGGCACAGACCGTCAGATACGCAAGCTCTACCTGCTTTCCCGCGCCGTTTTTTACATAGGAATAGAACAATTCGTTCTTTTCCCCGATATAATATCCGCTGAACAGGATCTGCAATAAAATCCGTTCACACAGGTTGTTCACATCCAGTTCAAAATCCTTTGCCGCCTTCCAGATGTCGCGCAGATGCTTGGTTGTCCCCTCATAATACGCCGCAAGGTAGCGGAGAATATTTTCATCATATTTCCCGCCTTCAAATGTTCGGAACGCAAGGGAAATCATTTTTTCGTCCGGCTTAAACTCCGTCCTGACGATCAACCTGCTCAGCAGCCGAACCGCTGCCGCCACATCCACTTGGTCCATTCCAAAGGTACAGAGCCATTGATACGCCCTGTCATACATCGTGCGCAGGATCATTAGGCGTAGGAATTCGCTGCGCTCCTTTGTTCCCATATCCTCCGGATCAACAGCCAGTATCACGGCATCACATTCCTCTATCCGGTCATTGTCATAGAGATATTGCGCCAGCCGCAGACGGATCTCCTTCTTAAACTCGTCTTTTACCTGCCCGGATTCCCACAGCCGTTTGTAGCAATCCACATTTTTGGCGGTGACTACGACGCCGTTTCGTCCGCCCTCGCACAAATAGAGATCCATTCCCAGATGACTCCTGATTGTTCCGCCGATCTCCTTGATAAAACGTCCGGGGATCATGAGTTTCTCAATGCGGTACAATTCGCCTGATACCCTGCGGTTCCCGTTTTCGTCCTGAAGAAAAATCTGATACGACGAGTCATAAATCGGAACAACCGCCTTCCTATCCGTGACAGGATAGAAATGCTCTCCCTTTACGCGGTCATAGATTAGCACGATTTGTCTGCACTTATCATCCCTGACAGTAATGAGATGGGAAAAGAGCAATGTGACAAACTGCGGCGCATTCTCCTCGTTCAGCATGGTGGGTGTGACAAGCTCGCTGTAAAGATACGCGAGCTGTCTGTTGATATGGCCCATTGTGATCTGTTCCAATAAAAACCGTTCCACAAACTGACGATACGTGAGCGCAATCTCGGGATACTTCTCCCGATTGCGGTAAACATTGGCATAGAGCATGCTCTTTCCCTGATAATCAAGCTCACTGTGGTACGCAAAATACATCATGACCATTTTGGGGAGCTCGCCCTCAAAATCCGCAGGCAGAGAAAGCATGTAGGATTCATACAGCCTCGTTACCCGCAGCTCCCGCTCGACACCGAGCGCATACCACGGAAAATAGCGTTCTCCGAATTTCCCGCCCTTGATCAGAAAGCTGAGCAGAATCTGCAGCGTCTCGTCATTCTTTGTGGTCTCATAGCTTTTCTGTAGGATAAAAAACATTCTATCGGAATACTGTTTGATCTTAGGCGCAAGATTTTGGAGCTGCAAAATGACGTCTTTCCCCAGCACATCTTTTTTTGCCGCATAATTTAATACCTGAAGTTCAAACTCAGAAAGCTTGCTTAACATCGTCGGGTTTGCGTTCAGAAGCGCAAGCGCCTCCATGTAAAGAACGGGACTTTTGCAGCTTTCATGAAATTGGTTTTCCAAAAAAATCCACTTCTTATAGGGGCTTTTGGAGAACTCCTCCCGCAGATAGAGAAGCAGCCACGCGATTCGCCAATTCTCGGGATGCTGCGCATAGATCTGCTCCACCTCGCTTGTCACCTCATCGACATAGACTTCGCTGCGCCGTATTAAAGAAGTCAGATATAAGTAATAGCACCAATGCTCGGGCGCGCGCTTCCCATAGGTGAGATCCTGCTCCACGCGCTCCAAGATCCATTTCGCTTCATTGGTGCGCTCCTCCGTGATCAGAAGCTGCGCCTTGAACAGACGCGCAGGAATGTTCCGTTCCTCCAATTCATTCATGCGCTCCACGATCTTTTTGGATTCGCGGATCCACACGGCAGATGAGATCTTTTTCGTGCGGAACGCGGCATAATAGTCCATCAGAGAGACCGTCAGGCGGCGCATTTCTTTTTTTCTCGAAAAAGCAAGGCCGTACCGCTTGGCTGCCGTGACCTGAATCTCAATACAGATATCCACTGATGCGTTAAACAGCCGCACATAGCCGAAATTATTGCCCGCATGCAGCCCCGCGCTGTCCACCACAAAACCGGTATTGCAGATATTTCCCAAAAAATCATCGTCCGTCAGTACTTTTTTCTCAACGGAGAGAAAATCGCCGTCCGTCTCAATGGCGAGCGCCGTATAGCCCCAGCCGTTGCGCGTGATCGTAATGCGCCCCTGCGCGGTGGTCTCCGGCTCCTCTATACGGATATGCGTCTCCATCGGAATGTATTCGATCGGTTGTTTTTTATTGATCTCGATCAGAAACTCGTCCACATTCTGCTGATTGCCCTTCATGCCCGAAAGACCGAGATAAGTATTTAAGTAACGGCTGTCCGTTCCGTGAAACAACGACAAAAAATCGTCACGATAAAACAGCGCGACCGCTTCATCCCAATTTGTTTTGGCCAGATTGGCAAAATGAAAAAGGTTCCTAACCGGTCCGAGCAGCGAGTCGAGTACGCTGTGAGAGACTGTCACCACGAATGGAATCGTATACTCGCCCGCACTGGAAACAATGGAGAATTCTCCCTTCTGGATGTCGCCCTCCTCCATGCCGATGCCCGAAAAACGATAGATGATCTCCGCCTGTGTCCCCTCAAACTCCGCTTTCAGACACTGCATGCGCAAAGAAGAGGAACGCACAGTTCCCGCGACCTGATTTCCGCCCCTTGATTTCAGCTGAAAGCTTCCCTTCACGGTCTCCCCCTTACGAATGGAAAGCTCGATCTTATAGTCGGAAAGTACAAGGGATCCGGCGTCATATTCAATTTTTCCGTCAATCAAGCGCTGCGTTACCGATTCCACAACAAAAACCGTCCTTATACGTCATAAAAATCCACTTTTATTATAGGATAAAACGACTTACTTCGCAACGTATTATTTTGGCAGAATGACCAAACGGATGATGAACGGGACAGACCCGAACAAACACAAAACAGGATGTGTAACCACATCCTGTCATCATTTCTCGCTATTGTTCAGCTATGTTTATCCGTGTCCTCTCCCTGCACAATACGCTGAGGAATTACCTGGATCTTTCCGAGTTTTCTGCCAAGGATGCATCCTAATTTGAAAATCATAAGGGAGATTTCCCATTAGATACAGCAGAATGCCGTCAAAGAATGTATGCTTTGTGCTGATCATACAAGTATTGATTTCATGCGTCAAGACAAAGTGTGAAAGAACACTTCATTTCTTACTCGACGTCCGACTCATGCAGTAACCGGTACCACACATACACGGTCTTTCAGCTGTGTGACAAGTTCTAAAGACGGCGGTCTTGTCCCCTGCGTCGTCACGGCGCCTGCGGCGGCGGCCGTAGCAAACGACAGCCGCTCCCCCAGCATGCAGCCGCGCATGGAGGATAGCGCGTATGCCGCCGCCATCGTATCGCCCGCGCCAACCGTGGAGCATACTGTCACAGGGACGGCAGGCGCATACCATGCTTCCTTTTTTGTCAGCAGGGCAGCTCCCTGCGAACCCATGGAAACAAGAATCTCTGCAATGCCGCGCTCTGCGAGCACACGTGCCGCCGACAATGCCCGCTCTTTCTCATTCTCACCCGTCATCTCCATATGCTGTTCCTTACAATAGGTTGAAAGCTCGTCAAAATTCGGCTTGATGATGTCCGGCTTTGCGGTGAGTCCCTCACGAAACAGCGCGCCGTCCGCATCGAGCAGCGCCCTTGCTCCGTGTCTATGAACAAGCCCGATCAAATCTGCATAGATAGTCTTTGGCACGCCCTCCGGCGCGCTGCCGGAAAGTACGACAAGATCCTCCTCCCGTATCGCCGCCTCCATGCCTTTATATAAGGCATCAATCTCCGCATCCGTCACCGTCGGTCCCGCTTCATTGATCTCCGTCACGCTTCCATTGCCGCCGACGACCTTTACGTTCGTTCTCGTCTCGCCGCCAATCAGCGTAAAACTGCTCTCTATGCCGCTCTTATCCAGTACCTCTCTGATGAACAATCCCTGTCTGCCACCCAAAAATCCCATCGCGAGCGTTTCACCGCCAAGCGCATAAACAGCGCGGGAGACATTGATGCCTTTGCCCCCCGCGTCCTCGCGTGCCTCGCGGACACGATTCAATCCGCCGATATGCAGTTCCTCCACCCGAACCGTCTTATCGACGGCAGGATTTAATGTTACCGTGATGATTCTCGCCATACGATACTCCGTCACCTGTCCAAGCGTTTTCAATCTTTCGCCAACAGCATCATGATCTTATTGCTTCTTGCCACAAACTTTGTCATCGCCTCCGGCTCAAGCGGCGCCTGCTGAATGAGCGCCAGATCATAGAGCTGCTCGCAGATCGTTCCCACGTTGTCGCCGTCCTTGTGCTCTAAAATATACTGGACAAGCTTGTTGTTTGCGTTTAAGGTCAGCGTTAAGCCTTCCTTGCCCATGCCCGGCATTCCCATTCCCGGCATCGCATACATTTTCATCATATCCTGCATGCGGCGCGTCTCCTCGGAGAGCGTTACCATGGAGGAAATATCCTTGTTTTTCAACCGTTCAAGTTTGACTGTCACATTGTCTTTCTTGATCGCTTTCTTAAAGAGCTTATTTAACTCCTCGGACTGTGCCGCAAGCTCCTCCGCAGCCTTCTTGGAGGTCTTTGCCTTCATGTCATCCGTGATGTCCGCGTCGATTCGCATGAAACGGATCCCCTCGTTTTTGGACTCGAGCTGCGTGATGAACGGCTGGTCAATATTATCCTTTAAGATCACGGCATCCATCTTCGCCTTGCGGAACATATTGATATACTGGCTCTGCTGCACTTCATCCGTGACATAGTAAATGATCTTTTCTTTTTTCTCATCTGCGTCGGCATCTTCCCCGTCCGCTTCATCGGTTACAACCTCTGTTTCAACCGCCTCGCCTGTCTCCACATCCGTTGCCGCGCCGGTATCCTGATCCTCGTCGGTCGTATCGACAGGCTTCACTTCCAGACACTCCGGCAGCGTACGGTACTCGCCGTCAATATTCTTAAACAGGATATAATCCGTCATTTTTTCGCAGAACTTATCGTCCTTTAAGCAGCCGAATTTAATAAACGGGCTGATGTCGTCCCAATATTTCTGATACTCCTCTTTTTCCGTCTTGCATAGTCCCGCCAGCTTGTCGGCAACCTTTTTCGTGATGTAATCAGAAATCTTCTTCACAAAGCCGTCGTTCTGCAGCGCGCTCCGCGACACGTTAAGCGGCAGGTCGGGGCAGTCGATCACACCCTTTAAGAGCATCAAAAATTCAGGAATGACTTCCTTAATATTATCCGCAATGAACACCTGACTGTTATACAGCTTGATCGTTCCCTCGATGGACTCGTACTCCATGTTGATCTTCGGAAAATAGAGAATTCCCTTTAAGTTAAACGGATAATCCATATTTAAGTGAATCCAGAACAGCGGCTCCTTGTAATCCTGAAATACCTTGCGGTAAAACTCAAGGTACTCCTCCTTGGTGCATTCGGACGGATTTTTCGCCCAAAGCGGCGTCGTATCGTTTAACAGCTCGGGACGCTTTGCAATCTTTAATTTTTCAGGATCGCCCTCTTTCTCCGGTGCGATCGTCTCGATCACGGTATCGGTATCGAGCTTCTCCTCCGCCTTGATCGTCTGCGTCGCCGTCGAATTCGCCACGGACAGATAGATCTCGTACGGCATAAAAGAACAATATTTCTTAATGACCTCACGCGCCTTATACTCATTACAGAATTCCAGACAATCTTCGTTTAAGTAGAGCGTGATCTCCGTACCGACCTCGCTGCGGCTGCCCTCAGTCATATCAAATTCCGTACCGCCGTCGCATTCCCAATGTACCGGAGCTGCACCCTCCTTAAAGGAAAGCGTATCGATATGCACCGCATCGGCAACCATGAACGCCGAGTAAAAACCGAGTCCGAAATGACCGATGATCTGATCGTCATTTGTCTTGTCCTTATATTTTTCAATGAAATCCGTTGCGCCGGAAAATGCGATCTGGTTAATATATTCCTCCACCTCGTCAGCGGTCATGCCAAGTCCGGTATCAATGAATTTCAGCGTTTTTTCCTCAGGATTACAAACAACCTGAATTTGGTTTTTGAAATCATCGGGATAAGTATATTCCCCCATCATCTCCAGCTTTTTCAGCTTCGTGATCGCGTCACAGCCATTTGAGATCAACTCCCGATAAAAAATATCATGGTCGGAGTAAAGCCATTTCTTAATGATCGGAAAAATATTGTCGCTGTTAATGGATAAGTTGCCGTGTTTCTGTTCCATAAAAAATCACATTCCTTTCTTCGTTACATTCTTTCGGCAGGCACAGTCTGCAGTTTCCTGATTCGCGCCGCGTTCTTTCTTCAGACAGGACTCTCACCTGCCCGATCCTTATAACAGTTTAATTCGGTCGTTACAAAATGTCAAGAAAAAATTAGCACTCGTTTTGAACGAGTGCTAGTAATTTTTGTAAAACCGCTCTGTTATGCCTGTCAGGGGATTTATAAACTTTTTATAAAAGCCAGTCAATCCGCAGCCCTACTCTTCAAACGCAAATGTAACATCCGCAAAACAGCGGTTATATACTTCAAAAAAATCGTTGGTTGTCAGCTCGGCATCATGAAGCAGCCGGACTTCTTCCCATAGATCCTCATTGAGATAACGCGTCAAAGCCGACACAAACGACTCATACTGTTCGCCGAACACCTGCTCGCGCTGCGCCCTGACAATCTCCACCTTATTTTTATCGGTCTGCTCTCTGTCAAAAGTGCTGACACATTTTAAGATCTCGTAACCCTGCGGCGTTTCGACAATTCCGCTGACCTGACCGTTCTCGAGCGAAAACGCCACATCCTCAAACGTCTCATCCATATCTCCATGACGTATAAACAGCGTATTTTCATCCGCCTCGTTGTAGAGTTCCATCAGGCTTTCAAAATCCTCTCCCGCTTCTAAGCGTTCGCTCAGCTCGACCGCCAGCGCATAGCGCTCACCTTTCTCCTCCTCGCTCATCGCATAACTGCCGTCCGCGCCGACCGCCGTCGTTGTTTTCAATAAAATATGCTGAATGGTGATCGTGCGCGCTTCATCATCGCTGATCTCCGGGTTGATATCTCGAATGATATAATGATAGACCTTGTCTGCCAGCGCATAATCCTGATACATGGCATCGATCTGCTCCTGCGTGATCTCCAAAAGCTCCCTCTCCCGCTCGGAAAGCGAAGAAAAATAGGTTTCCGCCGCCTGCGTACACAGCGCCTGCTCCTCCTCGGAAAGCGAAACATTCATCTCCTGTGCGAGCAGCGTCATGGATTTCACGCGCGCGATACGCGCGAGCACGGTTTCTTTCACATTTTCCTCCAAGGTCACACCGTTAAAATCCTGCTGCCATATTTCTTCCCCGAACACATTCTCATACTGATTCTGCGTGTTTGTCAAATATACCATCAGCTCGCTTTTCATGCAGGAAACCGATCCGATGCGGAAAATCTCACCGCGCGCAAACCCCGTCGTTAGAATGACTTTCGTATTATTCTCGCCCGCCTCCTTCTGTCCGCAGGCACAGACCCCGGACATGAGCGTCAGTCCCAACACAAGCGCTGCCATCCGCCGCATGACGTTTCCGAACTTTCGCACAGTGTTTTTCTTTTTTTCCATTTCGCTATTGATACTCCCTCAACACAACTAAATCATTCTGCGACTTCATTCCCATCCAAAAGCACATACGGGTAGTCCGCGCGGTCAACACCCCGCATGGACTTCAACAGCCTCACATAATCATGCACATCCTGTAATTTCTGCGAACACGCAATGCCGCCAAACAGCAGATCCGTGCTATGAATGTCCGACCCTGCCGTCATCGGCAGCCCATAGCGCTGTGCGTATTCCCTTGCCCGCACGTCAAAATCCGGATTGTTGTGACCCTTACTTTTGCGACTGGCATGCGTCGCATTAACGCCCTCCACCACATCCGTAAAATCCGGAAAGATGCGGACTGCCGGAATATAGGGCTCATCGCGGTACGGATGACAGTGCACCACAAGGCCGCCTGCGGCATTCACCATCCGATATTGTTCCTCAACCGTTGCATCCTTGATCTCAGGATGCGTCAGAAGCCATTCTTTGTCTAATCCGTAAATCAGAAATTCCGTGCCGTTATCATTCGCCTCCCAGCCAAAGAACACCTGAAGCCCGATGCGGTCTCCCTCCGTCTTCGCGTCCTCATAGCCCGCACAGAAGCGCTCCACCCACTCATGCCAGGGCAGCGACCTGTCGATACAACTGTTTCCGTAAAAAAAATGATCCGTTACCATGATTCCCGTATAACCCGCCTCAAAACAGGCGCGCGCCATCTGTGCGCCGCTTGCTTTTGCACAGGCGGATGCCTGAGACGTATGCAGATGTGTCTCGTACACATAAGGGTACCTGCTGTCAATCTTTAATATTTCTCCCGTCTCTCCCATTGTTCCCACACTCCGCTGTTTTAATATCCGATCACATACCACTTTCCATCGATTTTTGCAACGGTCAGTTCAATACTGTCACTGTACTCGCCCTCGCTGCCCTTATAGGTTATTTCGATATCCACCTCATAACCGCTGCTGATGGAAACGTCATATTGAAAATCTTCCATAAGATCCTGCTTAAGATCTCTGATCTGATACTCCAAAAGCGGCTCTTCCTGTACGATCGTATAAGTCATTTTCACATGATTACCGCAATACCACTCCAAGGTATCGTTATAGTCTTCCCACAATTCTTGTTCAGAGTCATAATAGCGTGTCAGCTCACGCCGCATATCTTCACGGATCCGTTCGGGAAATGCCTCCACTAATTTCCCCATATCCTTTTTTTCCAAACCATTCATAAAAACGCCGACAGCCCGCTGATATGTTTTGCGACTGTTATCCTGCGCTAAAAGAACAATGAGCAGGACGAGCGCCACCATCACAATGAGTCCGACGATCGTGCCTATGATCATAAGCGTCTTGCGGCTGCTCTGCGGTTGTACCGCAACTCCATACGGACTATAAGGATTTCCTGCAAAATATGCGTCCTCACCCGCATAGCCCGGCATGCTCGGATAGGATTGTTCCCCGTTTCCATATACCTGCCCGTTTGCATATGTAGGCTCTCCATTCCCGTACGGCTGGCCGCTTACATATGCCGGTCCCGCATTCCCATACGGCTGCCCTCCTGCATACGGTGACGCTCCGTTTCCAAGTGGCTGGTTCCCCGCATACGCCTGGCCCGCATTCCCATACAGCTGGCCTCCTGCATACGCCTGGCCCGCATTCCCAAGCGGCTGCCCTCCTGTATACGCCGTCTCTCCGTTTCCAAGCGGCTGGCCGTTCGCATACACCGGTCCCGCATTCCCATACGGCTGCCCTCCTGTATACGCCGTCTCTCCGTTTCCAAGCGGCTGCATAGGTATCCGGTCAATTTCTGTCGGCGTGCCGCATAATGCGCAAAACCGCGCGCCGCTTTGCAGCTCCGTCCCGCAATTCTTACAATAACTCATTGTCTGCTCCTCCGTTATGGGTCATGCTATTTTTTCTTTCGTACCGATAAAAAGTATACGGTATATCGAAATACGTATGTTCATCGCTGTCCGCCGTGATCTCCCACTCCTGCGATTCGTCCAGATTCGGAAAATATGCATCCGCTGCATAGGCATGATCGATCTTCGTCACATGCACCGTATCGCAGTACGGCAGCATCAGCCGGTACACGCTCTCTCCACCTACAATAAACACATCCCCGTCATCATATTTTTTTAACTCGCCAAGCAGTTCATGCTCATCGTGAAACACCTGCGCGCCCTTCTTTGTAAAAGAAGGATTTGCGGAAAGGATCAGATTCGTCCTGCCTGTCAGGGGCTGCCCCTGCGGAAAAGTCATTAACGTTTTTCTGCCGTATACGATCACCTTTCCCATCGTCATTTCACGGAACATCTTGTGATCGTTCGGAATGCTCACCAACAGCTTTCCCTGATTGCCGATTCCCCAATTGGCGTCCACCGCCACGATCATATTCATCTATGTAATCTCCTCTTACCCATCGCTTTTTGCAATGTCAGACATTTTCACACAAAACACGCTGCTTCAGCGATCCGTCCTGTTCTGCATCAACGGTCCCACTTATCCGCAAGCGAGCCAATCTGATCGGCGAATTTTGCCAGATCCTTGTTTGCAATGCCCTCGTTCTTGCGGATGACTGCGAGCAGGCGCTGTCCTGCTGCCAAAAGCCGTGAGAATACATCCGACTCGCTTCTCGCGCTCTTTTTCTTGAGCCGTATCGGCGCCGCCTCATAATCCACGCGGTTTTCAATAAGATCATAACGCGTACCGCTGTAAGGCGCATAGACGTCATAGCCGTACTCGCCGCGCAGACATGCCGCAAATGCTTCCACGACACTGTCCTCGCCATGTACAAGAAATACCTTCGCAGGCTTATCGGTAAAACCGCCGAGCCAGCGGATCAGACCGTTTTTGTCCGCGTGCCCGCTCATGCCTGCAAGCGCCTTTATCTGTGCACGCACCTCGATTGTCTCGCCGAACAGCTTCACTTCTTTCACACCCTCGACAAGCATGCGCCCGAGCGTTCCGACCGCCTGATAGCCGACGAACAGCACCGTGCATTCCTCCCGCCAGAGATTATGTTTTAGATGATGCCTGATACGTCCTGCCTCGCACATGCCGGACGCCGATATAATGACCTTCGGCGTATCATCAAAATTGATCAGCTTCGACTCATCGCTCGTGATCGACAATTTCAAGCCCGGAAATGAAATCGGATTAACTCCTTTTTTCACGAGCGCCATCGCTTCCTCATCAAAGCAGCTCTCTATGTTTTTATTGAAAATACCGGTTGCCTCCACCGCAAGCGGGCTGTCCACATACACCGGAAAATCGGGATATCCCTCGACCAACTGCTCCGCTTTGATCTGTCGGAAAAAATAAAGCATCTCCTGCGTGCGTCCGACTGCAAAAGACGGGATGACAACGTTGCCCCCTTTATCGAACGTCTCCTTTATGACCGCCGCAAGATCATGCACATAATCGGGGTGCTCCGCACTGTGCAGGCGGTCTCCGTAAGTCGATTCCATAATGACATAATCGGCGTCGCTCGTATAGGCAGGATCTTTTATGAGCGGCTGCTCGAGATTGCCGATGTCCCCCGAAAACACGAGCTTTTTTTCGTTGCCTCTTTCATTCACCCACACTTCAATACTCGCTGAGCCGAGCAGATGCCCGATGTCCGTAAACCGGATGGAAATGCCTTCGCACAGCTCAATGCGCTTATCATACCGGCACGGCACGATCAGTTTAATCACGCCGTCCGCATCCTCCATCGTGTAGAGCGGCTGTACCAGCTCATTGTTCACGGAACGTTTTGCCTTGCGGTTTTTCCATTCCGCCTCCTGCATTTGAATATGCGCACAGTCTCTCAGCATAATGCTGCATAAGTCCGCCGTCGCCTCCGTCGTCAGAACCTGTCCCCTGAAGCCGCGCGCATACAAAAGCGGCAGCATTCCCGAATGATCCACATGCGCATGCGTCAAAAGCACATAATCAATGAGTGCCTCCTCCGCCGGAAGAGAGGCGTTTTCAAACACATTCACGCCCTGCTCCATACCGTAATCAACCAAAATCCGTTTTCCGCACGCCTCAAGATAATGACAGCTTCCCGTCACCTCATGAGCCGCCCCGATAAAAGTCAGCTTCATACCCGATCCCCCACCTTATTCCTTTTTTATTTGCTCCCCGGCGTTCTCTTCACACCTGCACCCCAATGCACTCTGAAACCGCTCCGGAAGCTAACATCTCCTTTGTCATAGACAGATACGGACAGTTCCTGAAACTGCTAAACAACAAATCAACCGGTCCGAACTGCTCCTTTACCGCCTTACAGAAAATATCCATATCCGTCTCATCATAGATATTTCCGTGAAAAAAGAACACGGGAATGCGGTACTCCCGCTCCAGATCCTCTTTTAATCGCATCCCCGCCTCTTTATCAATATCGATGATCGAAATCGTGCGGCATTGCTTTGCATAATCCCGCGCATACGCGGCGCCGATTCCCTTTGCGGCTCCCAGCAGCATGCCATTCTTTTTTCTGCATAACGACTTATTCATGAATATTCCTTTCACAAAAACCTCTCCTCCGGCGTTTGCGAAACGCAATGATTCGAAACCTCACTTTTGCCGTATACGTGTCCGATAAAGCCGGTTACTGAACGGATAGGTATAACGCGCCGATCTTAAGTACGCATCCGCCGACAGGTAGTATCGTTCCCCCCATGAATACACCTCTAACATGGTTTCCTGCGAATCCTCATAAAGCGCCGTCACCGTGATAAAATGGGCGGCGACATGCTCCTTTGCCGACACCATACAGCCGTTCTGCAAGCGATAAAGCGTCACGCCCCGCCGCCTTTTATGAAAAAAAGGCGCAGACCCCAAGATCAGTATGACCGGACAATCCGCCAAAAGCTGTTCCCGCACGATTGTAAGCAGCCGCTCCTTACTTTTTTTGCCTGAAAAAAGAAAACTCACACCGCGAAGGCGCTCCGGCGCCCGATGCCATAGCAACATAAAATTCAGGACACCCGTATACAGGTACGCAGACATGCCGAATCCGGGGACCACGCGCAAAAAACGCCGTTCCAGTTTACGCACAAGGGACAGATAGGCCTCTCTGTCATCCGGTGCATTCAAAACATGACGGTAAATGCAATAATCCGCCGCTGCGATCACCCCGCACCCATAGCGCCTGAGTCTGCCGTCCTGTGAAAAAAAATTCTTTTTTTCAAACCATTGCTGACTGCCTGCCATATAGCTATGCGGAAGCGCGGCCTTTTTATTCATAACATAACCTCAATTCGTCCGCGCACGCGATCAATCCCTTCAACAGTTTCGGATTAAAGCTGCCGCATTCCCCGTTTAGGATCATGTCCACCGCCTTCTCGTGGGAATACGCGGGCTTATATACGCGGGGACTCACAAGCGCATCATATACATCCACCAGACTGACGATCTGACCCCAGATTGGAATCTCATCGCCGACCAGATGATCGGGATAGCCTCTGCCGTCATAGCGTTCGTGATGATAGCGGCAGATTTCCCTGCAATAAGCGGAAAATTCATTATCCTGTCCCACTTCGATCGAGTTGAGAATGTCATAGCCCCTCGTCGTGTGCGTCTTCATGACCTCAAACTCATCCGCAGTCAGCCTGCCCGGCTTATTTAAGATTGCGTCAGGGATGGATATCTTACCGACGTCATGCATCGATGCCGCCATCGTGATCTTTTCTATTTTTTCCGGCGTCAGATCATACTCCGGCTCCTGCTTTGCAAGATAGGTCGCCACGATTTTTGTGAGCTGCTTTGTCCGCATGATATGTTCCCCGGAGTCGCTGTCCCTGAATTCCACGAGCGCGCCGAGCGAATCAATGATTTTTTCACTAAACCTCTGATATTTGACCTGTTCGTCATACTTTTGCTTCAAAAGCTCCTGTTTCTTTAGCTCGTCCACACATTTTGCCAGACAGATGAACCGGCCCTCACCATGCTGCGCACGGCGGATCAGGATCGTATACCAATGATAATCCGGTCCCAGACCGTCCCGTACCCGAATATCAAAATAAACCTCCTTGCGCCCCTTGGAAAACGCCGACGGCGACGACAGATACATCCGTTTCGCGCGGAAATTATCCAAATCGTCCGGATAAATGCGGGTCCGCTCATATGCGGCAACGATACGCGTTAATTTTCTCACGATCGGCCTATTCTGCGTCCGCTCGTCTCCAAGACGGAAGACCTGACAAATATCCTTTTGCAAGTCCACGACATACAGCCTTTGGAACGAATCCTGAAACATGAAGCCCATCTGCTCCAGAAGCTGCTCGTTCGTATTTTCCAGACTTTTTTCGCGCGATATGTCTTCAATGATACCTACAATATAGGTATGCCCATCCGAATCGCCCACGTCCTTACATTTTACGCGATGCCATGAGTATTCCTGCGCTTCTCTGTTTTTTATCCGAATCTCGACTGCCTCTCTGTTGCCACCCTTAAATACTGTGAGCAGCTTTTCCACATCCTCGGAATGCACCTCGCCTCTTTTACCCATTTCCTCACAGCATTTCTCAATATGATACGGTACCAGCCTGCCCTGCTCCTCCCTCGACGGACAATGCATGGTCAGCACATCGCTCCTTATGTCATATTCAAACCGGATATTGCCGGTCGCACCCATCGCAAGATCGGAGCGCACCTGCTCCTCCATCAAACGAATCTGTGCGTTTTTCAGCTCCGTAATATCCATACGGATACCGAGATATACCGGTTTACCGTCACGCTCCTCCAGCTTCACACCGCTCATCTGTACCCAGCGGAGCCTCCTGCTCCGCCCCATGCGGATCCGGTAGATCACGTCAAACGGCTCACCCGTTTTCGCCTTTTCCCAAATGACCCTGCACACCTCCGCACGATCTGCAGGCAACACATGGGCGCTATAGCCGCCCTGATAGTCCTCTTTCTTTTTTTCCGCCAGCTTGTAGAACTCCTCGTTCACATGCACGATCGTTAATTGCTCATCTGCAATAAACTGCACGACGCCGCCCGGAATCGCCGCATACGCAGCATCCAGCGTTGTCTGGAGTTTCTGCTGCAGGCTCCTTCGAAAATCGATATTTCTGATCAGACCTACGCAGGAAACGCGCGCCATGTCGGCCGTATATACCCGCACAAACCGAAGCGCCATCCAATGATAGTCACCGTCCGGCTCCTTCATCCGAAACTCGATATGCACCTCATCCCTGTCTTTTGCAAGCTGTTCCAGCAGATAGCAAAGATCCGTTTTCTTTGCAAATTCCTCGCGGTGATCAGGATGAACCCCTTCGGTCAGCATCTGCATCGCCTGCCTGAAATTTCCGTGATCGCCTTTCTGAAACGCGGTCTTTCCATCCGCCGCCAGTACCATATGCGCGTTACCCGTCAGATTGACGGCGGTTACAACAGAGTACACGGTCGAAAGCGTATCCCCCATGATCTTGGACAGCTCCGACTTAAACTTCTCCGTATCGTCCAAATAGATCAGCATAAAATACACCACATACGCAGGTGTTCCGTCCCAGCTGAACGCGTCAAACCACACATCGGTCTCCCCGCCGAAATCCGGCAGATACAGCCGGTAACGTTCATCCGTTTCTTTGCCGTCCGCATGCCGGCGTAACTCCCTTAATATCCGTTTTGCGTTGCTATCTTCCTCAAAAACAGGCTGGATGCCTGTTCCTGCTTCCGCCGCCGGATATGCACGGCGAAACGTCTCATTTGCATACAAAACGATATGCTCGTCCCGCGACAATACAACGATGCCGACATTGGACATATGCTCCAATATTTTCTCAAACCGCTCCATACCGCTCCTCCTTCCGTTCCATGGCATTCCCGCATCCGCCCGGCATCCCCGACCCGTTCTCCCGGGGCTTCCCTCTCGCCGACGCTTATGCGAATCATCTTTCCGGATCATCCACGCGATCAATATTGAATTTATTATAGCATATTTTTCCTTGTATCAAAAGTCGTTCCTGTGAAAAAATTGTGAGGAAAGGTTATCATATTTCACGAAAAAGCATATCACGCGAAAAAAATAATTGACAAGTGCGTCCGCATCATGTATATTGTTAGTTGTCCGTATGAATTACGGTATGCGCGAGTGGCTCAGTTGGTGGAGCGCGACCTTGCCAAGGTCGAGGCCGCGGGTTCGAGTCCCGTCTCGCGCTCTTATAAAAGACTCTCGCTGATGCGGGAGTCTTTTGTTTGTGCCACATTAAAAAAGGGAGTCGCTTTCTATGCGTCTCCCCTTTATTTATTCGCCCTCCGGCAGAAGACTTCCATCGTCTCCCCCGTTACCTTCTCCTTCACCGGCGCCGGCTTCGCCGCCTTCCGCACCGCCGTCTGCTCCCGGATCCTCGGCGCCTCCTGCATCATCCACCGGCACGCCTCCCGGCACATCAGCAAGCGTCATGCCCGCACACTTCACACGATAGATGCGCATCAGAGACTCCTCAATCCGCTCAATTGAAATCTCGCCGCTGTTGACTGCGTCCAGCACGCCCTGATAAGCCTCCTTGAAATTATCCGGCTTCAGGATCATGTCACAGCCCGCATTGATCGCGTCCACCGCCGCCTGCGCAGACGTATAATAAGTCGTGATCGCTCCCATATCCATGGCATCTGTGATAATGATGCCTTCATAGCCAAGCTGCATGCGCAGGATTCTCGTGACAACGTCCGAACTCATGGACGCCGGAGTATAATCCCATGTGATACCCGGAACCGAGATATGGCTTACCATAACAAAATCTGGGTTGGCTTGTAACGCCATTTGGAACGGAATGATCTCCGTCGCAATCAGATCCGCTTCCGTCATTTCATTCGTCGCACGCCCGTTATGGGAATCGGCGTCCGTACTCCCATGCCCCGGAAAATGCTTCACACACGCGCTCACCCCATTTTCCTGTAAGCCCATGACCGCCTGTGAAACAAGTATGGCGACCGTATCCGCCTCCGTTCCGAACGAGCGCTCCGCGAACATGTCGTTTTGCCCGTCATAAATATCGGCGACCGGAGCAAAGTTTACATTAAATCCGTATTTTGCCAGATACTGTCCGATCTCGGCATAAGCGATGTAGACCGATCCACCATCTCCTGATGCGCCAAGTTCCCGCGCACTGCCGACGTTATTAACCTCGCTCAGGGAATCCGCCACTCTTGAAACGCTTCCGCCTTCCTCATCCACACCGAAAAACAGCGGGTACTTACTCATTTCCTGCGTTCCGGCAAGCATTTCCGTGATCTGATCCGCACTTTGGATGTTCGAACCAAAGTAAATCAGTCCTCCGACCGCATATTGATCTAACGCTTCCTGCGTCTTAGCGCCCGCTCTCACTGCCTGCGTCACGTTCTCCATCATGGATTCGGGCGTCACAAAAAACAACCCCGCCACCTTTTCCTCAGTCGTCATCTGCGCGATATAATACCTTGCCACCTCATCAACGGGATCTATCACCGGTTCGGGTTCCGGTTCCGGTGTCGTCGTGGGGGAATTGACCGCGATCACCTCCGGCGGGGGTACCTCTTCCTCCACAGGCTCGGCGGCCCGTCTCGCATCAATAAACCGGATCAGTTGTTTCCCTGCAAACAACGCACCGCAGGCAAGTCCCGCTACGATCAGCAGCAGAACAATATACGCAATGATCTGATTGCGTATCCTTCGTTTTCTTCTGATCACGCGCTTTGCAGACCGCTCCTCTGAATAATCTCCGTTTTCCGTATCTTCTTCGACATAAGATTCCTCTAAGCTGTCCTCATCAGAGGCAGCATCATCGGCATACGCCTCGGCGTCATCTTCCGTTTCATCCTCGCAGGCTTCTTCCGTATCGTCCTCCGCTTCATCCTCGTAGACTTCTTCCGCCTCATCCTCGTAGGCTTCTTCTGTGCCGTCTTCCGCCTCATCCTCATAAGCTTCTTCCGTGCCGTCTTCCGCCTCATCCTCGTAAGCTTCTTCCGTGCCGTCTTCCGCCTCATCCTCGTAAGCTTCTTCCGTGCCGTCTTCTTGCTCTATTTCATCGAATTCTTCTTCCGATTCTTCTTCGTATTGCTCGTCCTCGTAAAGGTCCATATTTTTCTTCTTAAACATATCTGTACCTCGCATCATAAATATTGTATCTCAATGTGGTATTTACTCTTTTACTATACATGATTTTGTACTATATTTCTACCTATTTATGAAAAAAGCGACATAAAATATTTCCAATTTCAATCTGTTTATGCCTGCACATTCGATTGCCGTTACCATTTTCGTGCATACAGAAGGGAGTATAAACGCCTCGTTTATACTCCCCTCTACTCTTCGTACTCCACTTGGGTGTACCTCCATTGTTTTTTTCGTATCCGTTCCACTATTCTCATTGTACCCGTCGTACCGTAACCTTTGTTGCTTCTGTTACCTCATTCAGTGTACTTGTCTACGATGTGCTACTCATTTCTCTCAATATCATAATGCTGCTTTGGTGGACTATACCTTCCTTTCATTAGGATATCTATGTAAATGTGTAACTTGTAAGTATAATATAATACATGCTTTCCTTTTTGTCAATACATTTTTTGAAATTTTTTTAAGTTTTTTGTTGATTCATTTCAAATTATTATATTTTCGTATTCAATTAATGATTTTTGATTCAATTTTCAGTTATTTTCAGACAATTTCTTCTTTTTGTTTGCTTTTTCGCTCGCTTTTCGTTCAATTTTATCTCAAAAAAGTGAAAATGAGAAAATAGCAGCGCCCAGCACGACAAGCACAATTCCCGTCGCCCGATTTAACGTCTTCGGCGCCGCTTTATTTGCAAAACGCGCCGCAATCTGCGCCCACAACAAAGTAAAGAGTACACAGAGCACAAGCGTCAGCACATCGGGCGCGCCTCCGATTGCGAAATGAGATACCGCTCCTGTCAGTGCCGTAAAGCTCATAATAAATACGCTTGTTCCGACCGCGGTCTTTAGCTCATAGCCAAGCACGGATGTCAATACCAGGAGCATCATCATACCGCCTCCCGCGCCGACAAATCCACAGATAAAACCAATGAGCATACCGCACACGATCGATTGTACCAGACGTTTTTTTGCAGCTACCGCCTGCATGGACTCCTTTGTTGTCATGACCGGCTTCACAATAAATTTGACCCCAAGCAGGAATGTCATACATACAGAAAAGCTTCCCATCGTTCCGGATGGTACAAGACTGGAAATATAGCTTCCCACCGTTGTAAACAGCAGGACGGTTCCCATCATCACAAGCCCGTTCTTCACATCCAAATTTTTATTCTTTCCATAGGTATAAGCAGACACGGCACTGGCAAGTACATCGGACGCAAGTGCAATTCCCACTGCCAGATACGGCTCCATACCAAGAAACGTAATGAGCATGGGCGAGATTACCGCAGCCGCACTCATTCCGGCGAATCCCGTGCCAAGCCCCGCCCCCATTCCGGCAAAAAACGTCACGATCACAGTTATCCATATTTCCATAAAATCCTCCCCGCTTTAAGCGCACCCCAAGCTTGCGCACCAGCACAAATTCTCGCGATAAAAAATCTCCTCCGAATCAGACTATTCTAATTCCGGAGGAGATAAAAATCAATGATATTTTTATTAATTTTGTATTACTCATTTCTGATCGCAGCAAGCGGGCTTAATCTCATTGCACGAAGGGACGGGAAAAATCCCGCGATCGTACCTACCACGACTGCAAAACCGATACCAAGCAGGATCAGCCATGGCGGAATATAGGACATTTCGCCCCGCATGCCCAAAAATCCGCTCTCTGAATTCATGGCAAGCTTATTCAAAACTGCGGATGCGCCATAGCTTATGCCAACGCCGAATATACCGCCAATAAAACCGATGAATGCCGCCTCAAGCAGGAACATGCCCTGAATATTGTGCATATTACAGCCAAGCACTTTCATGACACCGATCTCCTTGGTACGCTCATAAATGGACATCATCATCGTATTGGCAATACCGATCGCCGCCACAAACAAGGAAACCGCACCGATGCCGCCGAGTACCGCCTGTACCATCTCGTACTGCTTCTGCGCATACTCTACCCATTCCATATTACTGTTCGCCTGATAGCCCAAATTTTGAATCTGTTCCTGTACCTCGGTCACATGCTCCGTGCTGTCCACGTTCACAACAACATGATTATAGTAAAACTCCTTATAGGGCTTTCCCGCTCTCGTTGTCGGCTGTCCCGGAATCGCTTTATTCTTGAACACCTGCTTCAGCTTCGCGATCAATTGCTCAATGTCGCAAAATGCCGCATAATTCCAACGCTGGTATTCCTCCGACTCCGCACGTTCCATGCCGACCGCCGGTACGATATACTTTTTCGGTTTTGAAACCGAGGAATCCCATTGAGAACTATAGAAAGCGTCCGTGTCAAAAGTAACAAACAGATTCCCGTTCATAAAATCAAGATCTTCAAATTGACTCGGATCCTCCCAATAGTAGGTATAGTTCTTGGCAATATAAAAATTGCTGATCACATTATTTCCGTAAAAGAACGACAGTTCTGTATCATCCGCCGACGGCAGCCGTCCCTGCTCCGGTTCCATTCCCTGCGCCGCCAAAGCTTCTAACGTCATTCCCTGAATACTGAGCCAGCCGCGGTACTTTCCCTGCTGCGCGATCGCACTGATCTCCAAGACCGGAGACACATAGTCAACATGGTCAATCGCCTCAAACAGTTCCACGGTCGCATCACTCAGATAATCTTCCGTCGGATCGTTGGAGCTTGATGAGCTGTAATAATAACCGCCATAGGAATACACATCGATCGCCGTCATGCTTCCGTAGGATTCCATCTGTTCCATAGTCGCTTTATCGAGACCAAGTCCTATGGAAATCATGACGACAATGGATGCCGTACCGATCACAACGCCAAGGATTGTCAGGACTGTCCGGATTTTTCTTTTCCATAAATTGCCGGCGCTCATGCGCAGCATATCCATAAAACGCATACTATCCGTCCTTCCTCAAGCTTAGAGTATCTCATCCGTGCTCGAATCCTCAAGCTCCTTCAGCATTTTCTTTTTCTTTTTCTTCTTTAATACAATAATCACGACCACAATGATTACAACGACTACGGCTGCGACTCCTGCCGCAATATAGATCCATGTATTGCTCTTTTTATCGAGTTCGGCATCGCCCATCGTATCCATGTCCATGCCCGGATCCCATGCTCCGAAATCTTCATAGCTCATTTCATAAATGAAAAGATCGATCTCTTTTTCTACCGTCGTCACATTGCCGCTCTCATCCTCATAGGATATGTAAGCGGTCACGGTTCCGTCGTTCGGGGCGATCGCCGTTACCATCGTATCAACGCTGCCCGTTCCGCCTGATTCAAGCTTACCGACAAACACATCGCCGCCGCTCACATAGTTTTGGTCAAATTTCACCTGAACGTTATATAACGTCGTCTTACCGGTATTATAAATACTGAACATGACATTGCACTCTTCTCCCGTTCCGCAGGAGCCCGGCCATAAATCCACGGAGCTGATGTCATATTTCGACTCCTGATAGATCGGGATGGACACATTTGCCGTCTGCGTATACGGATTTGCCTTATCATCCTCATAATCCATATTGACGTTCAGCACGTACGGTTTCTGTGCGAGATCCGCCCGTGCCGTCATCTCGATCGCCAGATCCAGACTTCCGCCCGGAGAGATCGCATTTTGGAAAATCGTGCTCGATCCCGATGTCGGTAAAAACGGCGCAACGCCGGCAACGGAATTTCCCTGTCCGTCCGTGCTGGAAGCCGCCTCCAGATCAAAAAGGATATTAGTAACCGTCGTATCCACTGAGGTATTCTGCACATGCAGTGTAAGCGTGAACGTATCGCCCGCAAATACCTGTGCCGGATTCGTCTCGAAACCGGTTACGATAATACGCGGTGTGGAGGTTCTGCCTCCCTCATTGTCATTATCCACTTCCGGCGAGCCCTGCACATAGACATAGGTAACAAGCTCCGTCGACTCCATCTGATTGTTCCGATCGTAACGCACGGAAAACTTCATTTCATAATAGCCGGTTGCAACGTCATCCCTTGTCTGGAATATCCAGCTGACCTCCTGCCTGTGGTCATAAAGCGTCTCCGTATTGTCATTTCCCGCAAGTGAAAGAATAATGCGGCTGTAATCGGTCTGCTCAATCTCAAACGGCCATGCCTTGGAATCCGCGGAAATCTGAGGAGTCACGACGACCTCGTTCAAATATTCCTCACAATAATTGATGACCGGCAACACGATCTGACAGGACTTCCCGTATACCGCCGTCGGTATCTCCCAGTTACTGTAAAGACCGATATATTCGCTTGTAGAAGCACGCGGGATTTCCTCAAAACCATACTTTGAAGCAAACTGTTCCATCTGCCCCATGATCTGACTGACATAGCTCATGCGCTCCGCCGAATCCATGTCAGGGTTTGAATCCAAAAAGCTTTTGGCATTATTACATATGGTATTGAGCTTTGCCGCGTTTTCCACGGTAAAAATGTAAATCGTTTTCAGATTGTTACAGTAATTATCGAGCTTTGCCTTCGAATAGGAAATCGTATATTCGAACACGTCCTCCTCTTCTTCTATCGGCGAAGGCTGTACATAAACGATTGGCTGGTCGTTTGCCGCGTATGTCGAGGGGCCACCAAAACTATCGTCTATCGGGTCAGATTCCTCATCATCTGCGGGCGTCGGCGTGTCATCAGTCCCATTCGAATCCGCAGGAGTCTCGTCACCGGGCATTTTTCCCGTTTCACTACCGGCACCTGTAGTATTCCCATTGTTGGACGTTTCTCCCGTTTCACCATTACCACTACCGTCGGTCTCGTTATCATCCCCATCTTCCGTCGCCATCACAACGCCTAAGCCGTTCCCTCCCATTCCATAGGTTCCTGACAAGTCCGCAAGCAGCATCGCCGTGATCGTCCCTGTCAGCATGATCAGGTTTCTTACTTTTCTCCTCATGATTCTCCCTCTTTCCGTTTAATGACTTTCTGTTCACTCTCTATTCATTCGTGCCAATTGACTCGTTATCCTTCAGCCCGTTCTGTATCGGCGCATCCTCTTTCGATGCTTCCCCACCGTTTGCAAGAATCCCCTGCGGATTATGGTTCTCCTCCACTTTTACGATTTTTCCATCCATAATATGTATGATCCGATCGGCAAAGCCTGCCAGATAATTGTCATGCGTTACCATAACCAGCGTCTGATGCCGTTTTCTGACAATCTTCTGCATCAGCTCCATCACTTCACGCGATGTTTTGGAATCTAAATTTCCCGTCGGCTCATCTGCAAAGATGATTTCCGGCTGCATCACAAGTGCTCTCGCCACACCGACACGCTGCTGCTGTCCGCCGGACATCTGCGTAGGTCTGTGCTTCATATATTTTTGCAGTCCGACCAGTCTGAGCGCTTTCTCCGCTTTTTTACGCCTGAGCGTGCGGCTCATCCCCTGAAAGTTGAGCGGAAGCGCCACATTCTCGATTGCGTTCATTGTGCTCATCAGATTAAAAGACTGGAAAATAAATCCGATATGCTCCCGCCTGAACCGGACGAGCTGGTTTTCTCTTTTTTTCTCGATATGCTCTCCCGCGATGACGATCTCGCCCTTTGTCGGCTTCTCCAAACCTGCGAGCATGTTAAGCAGGGTCGATTTTCCGGAACCGGAGGCTCCCACAATGGAACAGAACTCTCCTTTTTTAATCTCAAAATCAACGCCGTTTAACGCCCGCACGGTCTCTTCTCCGACGCGGTAAAGCTTATAGAGTCCTTTCACCTTGATTGCTGCTTCTTCTGCCATATCCATCCCCTTGGCTTTCCTTTTCCGCTATGCCGTTTCGCAGGCGCTGACAGTTGCCGTTCTCTCTCGCACCGTTTTCGAACGTTCATAGCATATCTATGCATTAGACGCCTGAAATAAACAAAAAGTCGGCGTTATTAGTTGAACTTAAAGATTTTCCTGCACACATTGTAACCTGTCTTGGAGATTGCCCGTCCCATTTTTCCCGGCAGATTCATGGAAATGCCAAGAATGCCGTTTCGAAGATTGCGGTAAATATAGCGATCCTTCGCTTTCATATATTTCCACAGTTCTTTTTCCTGCGCAAGCGACTCCTCCGTATCCATCTTGATCAGCATGATGGAAGAGACCGTGGTAATGATTGCCAGATAATTAAACATATAATTTGCCAGTTTTTTATTGAGACTCTTGGGATTTTTCTCTGCAAAAAAATCAATCATCATCTTATTGACCCGAATCTGCTGGTCAATCCTGCTCATCATGACCGATTCATGCACGGACTGATCTTCCCTGCCGATAAAATAACGATAGAAATTTACATCGAGATAATACATGTTTTTTACCCACGGAAGCGGCTGGAACACAAAGAGATTATCCACATAGAATGTGTGCTCCGGCAGTTCTAAACCGCAGTCTCTTAACAACTTTGTGCGGAAAATGACCGAGTGCATCAAAATATACTGCCCTTTATTAAAATGGTGTACATCTTTCCATGTAAACATCGTATCCGTCGGCAGCGCATGACGATACGCCATCACCTTATGACGTTTTTCTCCGACTTTTTCATACACAAAATTGCTGACAAGCATATCCAGTACGTTCTCACCGCCGATCAGGCTACGCAGCGTATCCAGAATCATGCGATATGCGCTTTCTTTCACCCAATCGTCCGAATCCACAACCTTAAAGTAAATGCCTGACGCCTGCGCAATACCGGTATTCACCGCCGATCCGTGCCCACCGTTTTCCTTATTGATCAGGCGTACGATCGTCGGATATTTTTTTTCGTACTCTTCTCCAATCTTCTGCGTATCATCCGTGGAACCGTCATTGACGATCAGAATTTCCACATCCTCGCCGCCGATCAGCAGCGAATCAATGCACTTATTCATATATTCTTGTGAATTATAGCATGGTACCGTAAATGTGATCAGCTTCATTCCTGTTTTCCTCTTTTTATATTCTGATCCGTCTTTTTGAAATCGAATCGCCCGTTAAACGCTGCTACCCTCATTATAAAAACATATTTTTCTTAATAAAAAATGAATTTTTATATAAAAAATTATGAATCCTGTTCTATGAAAAACGCTCGTTTCCCAAACGAATATGCAAATATCTCGTATAAGCACAAAAAGCCGCAGGCATGGGATATTTTTCTTCGGTCTCCCCTGCCTTGGCAAACAATAGCTGCGTATCGGGCGCTTTTTCCAGTTCATCAACCCGGATCGCATAGCCCGCCATATGCCATTCCTTGTGCGTAAAAATATGCCTGCTCCGCTCAAGTTCCCGCACATAAATGGGCGCATAACCCATTTCTTTTACAAATCGGATGACTTCCTCCTTTGTACGGATGCCTTCCACCCATGGAAATTCGTACATTCCTGCAAGCAATCCCTTTTCGGGGCGCTTACGGATCGCCGTCTGATCCTCATCCTGAAGGATCAGGATCGTGTACTCCTCAACGGTTCTTGATTTTTTCGGCTTTTTTATCGGATATGCCGTTTCCATGCCGCTCTCATGTGCCTTGCAGAGCTTCTCCCACGGGCATTCCGCACAGTGCGGGGCGCCGTTCGGCACACAGACCGTCGCGCCAAGCTCCATCAACGCCTGATTAAACGCTCCGACCCGCTGATTTGGAATCACTTCTTTAATTCGCTGCTCCATCTCCCTCTTAGCAGAAGCAGACAATACATCCGACTCGTAACAGCATGCCCGCGCGATCACGCGCAGTACATTGCCATCCACCGCGGGATAGGGCAGTCCGAACGCGATCGATGCGATCGCTCCCGCCGTATAGCTGCCGATTCCCGGCAGCGAAAGAATCCGGTCATAAGAAGCCGGCATTTCCCCTCCATACTGCTCCATGAGCATGATCGCCGCCTTCTTTAGGTTGCGCGCCCGGTTATAATATCCCAGCCCCTCCCAGAGCTTCAGCAATTCATCATCACTGACCTCAGAAAGACTTCGAATATCGGGCAGCTTCCTCATGAAACGCTCATAATACGGTTTCACAGCCTCCACACGCGTCTGTTGAAGCATAATCTCCGATACCCATACGCGATAGGGCGTCGGCTGCTCTCTCCATGGCAACACCCTTGCATGCTTATCATACCATTGTAGCAGGGGCTGTACAAGACCTTTCAATGCATTTTTCATGATGATACTCCCGCATATCGCAAGATTTTCCTTCGATATGCTCCGATTAAAAAGCTTTACCACTCGCTTCTTGCTTCATCGTACTTTTTTCTTAAAAATCACTTCATTATAACCGCCATTCTTTAAGCGGAATTTCTGTATGGCACACGCGCCGTCGGCACGACTGCCGCCGCCTGCAGCGTATGCGTCTGCTGATCGTCAAAGAATATCTGCGCGCCGAATGCCTTGAGCACATCCTTTTTGGAAATCCCTCCCAGAAAAAACGCCTCATCAATCCGTACATTCCAAGCACGAAGCGTACGAATCACCCTTTCATGCGCGGGCGCACTCCTCGATGTGACAAGCGCCGTTCTGATGGGCGCGCACTCGGGCGGAAATTCTCTCTGTAAATCCGAGAGCGCTTTCAAAAAACGTGCAAACGGACCTTCTCCCATTGGATTAGACGCATTGGCAAGCTCATTTTGTTCAAACGCATGCAAACCTTTTTCCTGAAAAATACGTTCCGATGCATCCGAAAAAAGCACGGCATCCCCGTCAAACGCAATCCGGATACAGTCCGGCAGCCGACTCTCCTCATAAGTATGTACACCGTCCGCGCATACAATTCCTGCCGCAATGCCTGAATCAATCGCCTTTTGCACATCATTTTCATCCGCAGACAAGAACAGATCCGTCTCGAACGCCTCCAGGTACGGCGCAAGAGACGCTCCGCTCGCCAATACCGCTCTCGTGATATTCAAACCATATTCATGAATCGAGTGAAACACCCGCAAAGAGGTGTCTGCGCTGTTTCGCGACATAATGATAACCTCAACGCGGTTTTCAAAACCGGGCAACTGATTGACATTGAGCAGCGCCCGAATGAGTCCGAACCCCGGTCCCGGTTTCAGTATATCATATTCATGCTCAAGCTGGTACTTACAAAATGCGGCAACACCTTCCCGCTCAAATAACGCATCCTCAAAGCTTAAGTCAAACAGCGCCCTCGTCGAAACGCCGATGACAAGTTTTCCGTTTAATTCATACGCCATATCCGCCCGCTCCCTTCCTTTTTTCGAACATTTGTTCTGAATATATGTTCTATTCTAGGACATTTCTTACGTAAATGCAAGGCATTCTTTTGATACAGGTACGAAAAAGCATTCAAACGCTGCCGGACTCCGCATCAGCGCAGCCGATTGCACTCATATTTCTGAAAGGTCATCAGACAATTCTGAATCTGCCGGTATCGCTCCTCCAAATCTCCCGCATCGACCTCGATGTCGAGCGCCGCCGCGATCGTATTGAGCATATCCTGGGTCACCTTATCACGCATCCCAGAGAAAATGTTCAGCTTCTGCTCATAAGTGTCGGCATCCAGAAACGCAAGCACATTCTCATCAATCGCCCACTCCGCGCCGACTTCCTCCTCAGCCTGACCCTGCGCGGTTTCCGCCGTTGTCTGTTCAAGCACGGTTTCCTCCGTTACGGCTTCACCGTTTTCCTCTGCTGCGCGTGTGGATGCTGCCGACGTTATACCCTTGGCAGCCGCCGTTACGTCCTCGTTTTCTTCTCCCGCCGGACTCCCGGATGTCTCTGCCTCGGGAACCGGGTCCAACGCTTCCATCCGCGCCTCCGGCACAGATTCTTCGTCGGATATCAGTTCAAAGCGATAACGCTGCGTAACTGACGGATATTTCTCATGGTCAACCTCACTCATAAACAGGGAAAGCGGTCTTACATAAATCGTAAACGGCGGATATAACGCCTGATAAACCACCTGCTCGGTCGCATCCTCGGCGTGTTTGGCGATTGCGAGTATCTGATAACAATTTCCCTTAAAATGTCTGTATCTCTCGTAAGCTTTCGGAATATGACGCATGATGGATTCTCCTTTTCACGATATTTATATCCTATCCCATCATACTCCATTCATACCTGATTGTCATGTCCTATTTCAAATGTCCTGATTATCCTATTCCATTCATCGTATTAATTTTACAACACCTTAAGGAAACGCTGATTAAAGTGTTTCCCTCGCCGTAGGCTCTAAGAAAATGCTGATTTAATCAGCGTTTCCTTAGAAGCTCAGCCGCACAATCACCGTGCTCTTTTCATCCGGAAAGCTCAAGAATTCCAATCCTTCCTGCAGGGCTTCACGCTCCGTCCCCGTCAGACGGGCGATTCCCGCATGATGTACCTCCAGCCGATATTCCCTAACGCCGTCCGGCTGCGTGACCTTGGTCAGATTCATTCCGCTGTTGTGCAATCCGTAATCCATGAGCAGCCCGTGAACCTCCGTGCAATATACCTTTTCCAATTCATCGTACGCCGCTTCGTCATAGCCGCTCCCGTGCGCCTCGTTTCCCTGCACACGCATCGTCACGCAAAATAGACCGATCAATAATAACAGCAGCAGAATCAAGGCGTCTGCCCCGCGTCCTTCTTTCTTCTGCCCGTTTCTGCGCCGCCCCGCCGCACGCCTGTTTCGTCTTTGCTCTTCCGCCCTTGAATAAAGCTCCATTCTTCTTCCCATCGTTATCGCCCTCCTGTAATCACTATACGGCATTGATCCGAAGCCCCGACAGCACATCTCATGTCCCGCTGTTCTTGCTCTCCCCGGTGATCAAATCATTCCGCCGCCCGTTTGCCCCGTGCCAATTTGTAACCACAGCATAACAGCTTAAGAGAGAAATAAAACGGACTTTATCATTGTCCCATTTCCCCATTACTACCGAATTACGATACCGGCAATTTCACCCATTGCACCTTGAAGCCCGAACACGGACATGATAAAATCAAAACAATAAACTCGGACAACAGATTTCATTACTTCAAACATAGATAAGCCAAAACGAATGATTGATCTGGGCGCCGGAACAGGACTATTAACTTATTTTTGGTTTCAGCACTACCCGGATTCTGAATATGTGCTTGTGGACATCGCTGATGAGATGCTGGATGTTGCCAGAAAGAGATTTCAAAATATCCAAAGCATATCCTATCAAACAGAAAACTATATTCACAAATTGCCGGATACTGATTTTGATACGGTCATCTCTGCGCTATCCATTCACCATTTAGAAGATAGCGATAAGATCACATTATTTTCAAGAATATATGATAACCTGCCAAGCGGCGGCCTGTTTGTAAACTATGACCAATTTTGTGTAGAACAGATGCAAATGGATCATTGGTTTAATTCTTACTGGGAAACCCAGATCAAACACAGCGGCTTAACGGATACAGATCTGGCATTATGGAAAGAACGAAGAAAACTGGATAAAGAATGTTCTGTTGAACAGGAAGTAACGATGTTAAAAGAATGCAAATTTTCTATTGTAAAATGCGTTTACTCCTACCAAAAATTTTCTGTCATTGTTGCAATCAAATAGTACTTTATCAAGAAAATCAGCAGGTAAGCGACACGAGTGGCAAAAGTGAGATACTCCCCGACAAAGTATCCCAAAAAGATTGACATATTGAACGCCGTTCAATATACTGATAATAATAAGGGGAGGCATCCGTCATGGCACAGAGCAGCGCAGTAAAAGAACATATCATTGCAGTCACTACCGACCTGATCCTACAATACGACGGCGACATCAACCGCATCACCGCGCGCATGATCGCAGGGCAGGCAGACATCGCCCTTGGGCTGATCAATTATCATTTCGGAAGCAAGGAAAAGCTCATCGCCGAATGCGTCCAGCGCATTATCGGAAAGGTTGTTTCCTCGTTTCAGATGACGCAGACGTTTGAGACAGACAAAGAGCGCTTAAGAGCATGGGCGACTTCCGTGTTCGATTTTCTTTATGAGCATTCCGCTATGTCCCATATTTCCATTTTGGAGGATTTTCAAAATTATACGACGCGCTGCAATTCCGTACTTACACAGCGCGGCTTTCTCTTCGCGTTAAAAAACGACGTTGCGGACGAGGATCGGGCAATTTTGGCCTTCACACTGCTCTCCGCCATGCAGACCGCGTTTCTCGGAAACGAGACGGTAAAGCTGCTGCTCGGCTATGACTTTAGCAGGCCGGAAGAACGCGCCGCCTATATCAAAAAGCTGGTGGACATTCTTTTTGACGGGGCAGAGCCCTTGTAAATCCGTTTTCCGTCAGGAGGCATCCGTAAAAAATTTTCACACACGAAATTTATACCTACGCCAAACCTCACAGACTGTGTAAGAATGGAGGATTTTATGAATCAGATCGTTGAAGAGGCAGTCAGAAAAATACAGGAATTGAACCAACAGGTTCCGGAAGGAAAGCATATCATTACCGGAGATATCCGAAAGCTGTCGGCTAAATTATTTCGGCAGATCACCAAGCGGGATGTCGGAACTGTTTTTTCTTTGTGCGAAGATTTATTAGAACAACATGATTGGGCATTGGGCGTCATCGCTTTCGATTGGGCTTACCGGATGAAAAACCAATATGCCGAAAACATTTATGACACCTTCTATCGCTGGCTTAAAGGGTACGTCCGGGGCTGGGGAGACTGTGATGATTTTTGTACACACGCATTCGGCGAATTACTGAGACAATACCCATCGCTTTTTCCCAAAATAGTAGAATGGACGAAGGACGGAGATTTTTGGGTCCGCCGCGCATCAGCGGTTATCCTAATCCCCTCCATTCTGCGTGATGATTACGAAGGACTCTCTCCTTTCATCATCTCCGACGCGCTGATGACGGACGAGCATGATCTGGTGCAGAAAGGGTATGGCTGGATGTTAAAAAGTCTCTCGCAGATTGACATGCCTTCCGTAAAAAATTATTTGATCGCAAATCATGGCCGCATGCCACGGACGGCATATCGCTATGCATTGGAAAAATTTGATAAAAAGACGAGAAACGAATTGATGAGTCTGTAACGGTTGGCGCGTAAACGCTGTTTAGAAAAAAGAATCGAGGAAAATCCTATGAAAAGACGAAGAACCTATGCATCTATATTGACCTGTCTGTTCCTTGCGGCAGGATGCGCAGCCGCACAAAAAGAACCTGCGTTTTCTTCCGGGAACACCCCTTCTTCAACGGATGTCCCCTCATCCGATGATGTGCTTTCTTCCGATGATACAGCTTCCTCCGACGATACCCTTTCTCCTGAGGATGCAGCTTCCTCCAACGATACCCTTTCTCCTGAGGATGCAGCTTCCTCCGACGGACTGCTTCTCTTAGAGGAAACCCTTTCCCCTTCAGAGCTTGCAATGGCGGCTTATTCCTCTTTTCTGTCGGGCGACATCTCCCTGTTTGACAGCGAGCAGTTAAACACTTGGCACTTGGAAGGATGGGCGGATTTTCTTCAATCCGATCTGACATATGAATACACTTATTTGGATTTGGACGGGGACGGCGTTGAAGAACTGCTGATTCAGATGGAAGACGCGCCGCTCTGCTACAACGCCGTATTCCATTATGCCGACGGTGCGCTGTTTTGTTGGAATCAGGATATGGTGGAAATGACATCCGGGGATTATCCTCTGCTGGATGGCACCATGGTGTCGCAGTATGATTACAATGACACCAGTTCTTATACGGTATTCCGTTATCTGCCTGACGGAGAGCGTGAGACGCTTTTCGATCTGTATGCCCGAGAGTCCCTTGTGGACGAAGACAGCGATCTTCCCTGCCCCTATTACGAGGTAGGCGGAGTCGAAGTCGATCACAGCGTATTCGAGGAACAACTGGAGGAATTGATTACAAAACAGCTGCTGCCGCGCTCAGCCTGGACAGTACTCTGAACTGATACAAAACCTAAAAAAAAAGAACCCTCAAGGGTTCTTTTTTTGGGGAAACACGGATTTAATCAGTATTTCCTCCGCTCTCCTCACCGCGGAAGGTGACAAGACGCAAGTCCACAGTCAGCGCCGGACGCACACCGAAGCCTTCCAGACCCGCATTTTCCTGCCTGACCACCCTTTCGGTATAGCCGTTATCCACCAGATAGCACAGACTTGCCGCTTCCGTCTCCGGTTCACGGAGCCACCAGCTTAGGCACTCGACTCCGTAAGTATTGTAATCCAGAATATACCAGAGGCTTTGATCCTGTTCGATCGCCGCTTCCGTGGGCGACGCGAACTTTCTCATGCCCGCATCATCAAACCATGAAAGCTCCTCCAAAGATAACAGCCACACCCTGTCGTAAGTCGTCACGGTCTCTGTCTCCGAAAGCGCATTCCCCTTCGTCACAAGCTCCGTTTCCACGATCGCATCGCGTTCTTCCTGTGTAAATCCGTAAAGAAACCCCGCTTCATTCTGATAGCCGTTTTTCTTTTCCGCCATGGCTGCCGCCACCGGCGGCTGATCGGTATAATTGACAACTTCGGTATCGGCGTTCAGCCATGTCCTCAGATTTGAAGCGCTCCAATCGCTGTTACCGCGCACCCGTATCTGAAGCGCCATATCGGTATCCGCCTCGGACTCCCTTGTCCAATAATCCTTGTCCCCGTCATAATTAAAGCGTCCGCTCTCCGCCGTGTCATACGCTTTCATCGTCAAAATGTGGGAAGCGATCAAAACCGCCTGCGTTCCATCCTCGGAAATGCGCAGCACACGCCACTCAATATCCTCATCTAAATAGCTCCCGAACAGCACCGTCTCACCCACCTGAACGGAGACCGGTTGCGGCTCGTCCTCCTCTGCTACGGTCTGTCCCGCTCCGGGCTTTCGCATGGCAAAAAAAGCAATCGCCGCAATCGCGAGCACGACTACAGCTGCCACTGCAAAAATTCCTGTTTTCCGTTTTGCGGCAGCTTTGGGCTCCTGATCCGCCGCATTTCCGGCAGCTTTGGGCTCCTGTTCTGCCGCATTTCCGGCCGCTTTGGGTTTCTGTTCCGCCGCATTTCCGGCCGCTTCTGTCCCGTCCGGCTCCGCCTTCTCTTTTTTTGCTAAATCCTGTGCAAACGCCACAATATCGGCATAATCCTCCTGCGGCTTCGAGCTGACCCACTGATGCGTCATCAGGAAATATTCCATGGATTTGGAAAGCGCCACATCCTCAATCTTATATACCAGAATCGGCGTGCCGCCGCTGACTGCATGCTCGACCTCCCGCAAAACATGGGGGGAACTGTTTGCATTCTCAGACATCAGTAAAACCACTGCCGCTGACTCATCGATACCGTTGATGATCTCCTCCGCATATTCTTTTCCCGGTCGGATGTTCCTCGGCGCGATAAAGCACCGGATACCGTTTTTCTCAAGCCGCTCGCAAATCTGTTCCGCGATTGCGGCATCCTTAGAGGAATGTGATAAAAAAATCTGCATGACTTTTTCTCCTTCATGTAATCTTTTCAACAATGCTTCTCAATGTATAACGTTTCCTTATGATTGCCGGCGTTTTGCCACGACCACAAAGCGTCCATCCTCCACATGGTATGCGCAGGTAGAGCATGTCAGAAAGGTATCGCCAAACTCCGCCTCCACGCCCGTATCATAGATGGAAAGCGCTTTGATATTGCTGTAAAAATCCTCAAATTCTTCTCTTGTATCCGCCTCGTAAAACTGATAATACTTAAAGACCTCATCCTCCGTGTGATAGATCTGCGACCGGAATACCGCCACGATCTCATACACGCGCTCCTCATAAAGCGTGTCAAAGGAAATGGTCGGATGCTCCAGATAAAAGCTTTCTTTGAGATACAGGTCTAAGTCCCCGAACATCGCGCCGTCGCGCATGTTGTGCCCATATATAACAAAGTTGGTTCCCGCGTCTAAATCTGCCCGGTCCCTTACATACAGGCATCCGTATCTGCTGTCTTCCCCATAAAAATCATGGTGCAGGTAATATTCGTCATCCTCGCACTGTAACACCGGATAATCAATTCCCGTGCCCTCTATGGAAAGCCAGCCTACAAGATCGTCATTTTCCTGATACAGAACGGCATATTTGCGCAGCATTGCCGGCTCAGACACTTCCTGCGGTTCGCTGTTCCCGTCTGTCTGCTCCCCGGCGCTGTTCCCTGCCTGTCCTGTTTCGCCTGTCTGTCCTCCGCCGATACTCCCTGCCTGTCCGTTTTCGCCTGTCTGTCCTCCGCCGATGTCCGAATCGGCTGCAAGAACCTCCCCCGGCATATCCGCAATGTCCATAGCGAACTCTGCTGTTTCCTGCGACATTTCCACCATGCTTTTCAAGGCATCCTGCTGTGCCTTATGCTGCCTGAAAACAAGATAAGACCGCCCGATCGGTATCAGACACGCCACCATCCCCGCAAGAAAAAACCATCTCACGAGCTTGCGCCTTCTTTGATATTTCATCCTTTTTCACCTGCCGCATTCAGCATGCTTCCTTCCACTCGATGCTGCCCTGTTTGCCGATGCTGTGGTAATATACCAGCAGCACGAAGATCGCGGAAAGCGCAAGCAGTCTGCGGAGGGTCTTTCCCCGCTTTGCCCATCTGATCAGTTTGGAAACCAGTTCCTTTTTCGTCTCCTCCGTCATGCCGCCGTTTCGGTCTGCAAAATAAAGGATCACATAGGTAAGTCCCGAGATCATGGCAAGCGTCGCATAAAGCTCCACCGATGTCGCATCCGCTGTCTTCGGCTCCGGATCCTTTGGCTGTTCCTGTATCATAACAGGTGTTTCTGTATCCGTATCCAAGACGGGTTCTCCGCTGTTTGCTGTATCCGTTTCATTAACATTCTCAGGAACATCAACACTTTCGGAATCGCTGTTCGCTATGGTATGATTGTCGGAGACGTTATTGTTTCCGCTATCATTGTTATTTTCAGGCGGATTATCACTCGGTTTGTTATTATCATCGGGATGCTCTTCTCCGCCCCCGTTATTCGGCTTATCATCATTTCCGTCATCCGGTTTATCGCCGCCTGTTCCTGTTGCCGGAATTGTTTCTGTACGCACCACATATCCACACACACGGCATCGGTATGTTCTAATGCCCGCCTCCGTCCCGGTCGGCTCCTTCGTCACGGTTCCACTATCCTCGGTGTGAGCGGCATAGCCGTCTTTAGCGGCATTGTCCATGATGGTACATCCGGCAGCGCTACAGATGTGCCAGTGATGAGTTGCGTTGCAATCCCACGTATCTGCCCACTGGTGCGTATGATCAGATGCCAGGACGATTAAAATGGCATTATCCGTCCCATTCCTCATGGCATACTTCGGATCGTCACTATGAAAATAAGCACTGTAATCCGCAGCATTCGCATCTGTGACACGGCGGGGATTTCCCTCTGTTGGCCTAAAGCTATCGTATGCTGTGATACCAATGACTGCATTTCCGGAAAGCGATTTTTCCCCGTCTATCACGATTGTATTGACATTAGATACCCCAACATTACTTTCCGTTCCGCTTACATCTTTATTCCCACTGATGATCGCACTATCGCCGACCGTAAGCCGACCGTAAGCCGACGTGCCTGTATCTGAGTAAATAGCGCCAAACCACACGCCTCCGCTGCCGGCGCCGCTGTTGATTACTCTATTTCCACTAATCTTACCATTATACACATAGATCGGACTATAGACCATCACACCACCGCCGCCCAAAATGCTGGCATTCCCTGAAATTTCGCCGCCATACATATAAAAAGCGCCCGAAAGACTGGAATTGCTTACACCACCGCCGGCATTATTCGTACTGGTATTGTTTGTAATTTTCCCGCCATACATATAAAAGGAATTTTGATTATATACACCGCCGCCGCCATACCTGACAGAGGTATTGTTTTCTATCTTTCCATCATATAAATAGAATGTTCCATTGTTACGTACACCGCCGCCGGCATTATTCGTAATCTCTCCACCGTACATACAAAAGGTTGCCCCACTCTTGTTATACACACCTCCGCCGCCATACGAATTGTGGTTGTTCGTGATTCTGCCGCCGTACATATCAAAAGTCCCCTGATTACTTACTCCGCCCCCGCTTATGTCCGGAAAAAGAGATTTGTCATTGCTATTTCCGGAGATTTCACCGCCATACATCCGAAAAATCCCCGCATTTGATACACAGCTATTGTCTGCTCCGGTCATCTTTCCACTACCGACGCAGTCGTACAGATCAAGCTCACCGCCCTCTGAAGAGATTATGACAATGCACTCCCCAAAGGTATGATTTCCCATTGTGATCGTTTTTCCATTCAGGCAAAGTCTGATTGTGCCCTCCCTTACCAGCCACCTCTCGGTAATCGTCACATTCTGCGTCAAATAATAATTTCCCTCTGCCTCCGGAAGACTGTCCGCCTCTGTCCAAGGCTCAAATGTAATACCATCGCCATGGATATGCTCCGCAAAAAGCACAACATTCTTCTCAGGATTCTCCTCCATCAGCGCGTTTTCCTCTTCCACCAATGCGATCTCATCCTCTGGTAGCGCGTCGTTCTCCTTTGCATCCTCATCTCCTAATGCAGCATCTTCCTCTGTCGGTTTTTCCACGGGGTCCGTTGTCGTCTCTTCGGATGGTTCCTCTGCGGGGTCTTTTTCCGTCTCTCCCGCAGCCCCTTCCGGTAATTCTCCCGTTATATCCGTTGTTTCTGACTCCGTTTCATCAAACGGATCGCCGCCAGCCACATTCTCCGTTTCAGGATTTTCCTCCGCATATGCATTCATCGGCGCCGCTCCCGATACCATACCTGCAATCAATACTGCCGAAAGTAGGCCCGCCATTATTTTCCTCAAAGAATTTCCCTTTCGCTTTTTCACTCCGCTGCCCTCTCTCTTATATCCTATTTGCATCCGATTCTTCTTCATATCCGCCGGTCACTTCTATCGGATTTCCGTCGGGATCCATGAAAGTAAAATACCAATAAGGCGAAAAAAACTGAATAAACCGGATAGGTGTCAGCTCCGCCGCGATTCCCAAGCCCTTGATCCTTTCATATTCCGCCTTGAGATCATCCACTCCCAGGTTGATGAATACTTTACGCGTATTGGGATCGTCCGCGATTTTGCTCTGATCGTCATAAATCTTCCAATACTCCCCTTTTGTGATCACCTGATCTGCGTTTTCCTTATCAAAGTACCCATTCATCAGACAAAGATTGAGCCCGTCACCCTGAAACATTGCAAACCGCTTTCCTCTTACCGCACTCACTTTTTTATCCAATACTTTTTCATAAAAAGAGATCGACCGTTCAAAATCTTTCACGATCAAATATACGGAACCATACCGCATCGTTATTCCCCCTCAAACCGTCTATTCCATATTGCAGGCATGCACAGTCAGGCATCCGGCAATTAACACCCCTTAAGATGCTCCTCCATATACGCTATGTACGGTCTTTTTTCCACCTCATCTGCGTGCTGTTCATACCATACAAACGCTTCCCGCAGACCATCCTGCAGATTCCTCGTATCCTTCATCCATTCACATTGTCCGGAGACGTCCAGCGCATATTCATAATCGGAAAAACAAAAATATTTCCTCTGTTCTATTTCTTTCGGCACATTGACAAACCGCGCCTGCTTACCAACGATCCGATAGCAGAGCGCAACCCACTCGCGAATGGAAACCGCATTGGGATTTCCGACATTAAAAATATGCTGCTCCGGCTTTTTTTGTAAGATCACATCAATGAACCTGCATAGATCATGCACATGGAAAAACTGCAATTTCATTTCTCCGGCTCCGGGCAGATAGAACGGCCTGTCCTGTAACGCGCAGTCAAAAACAAACGCCTCCCGATACACATCGTTCATCGGTCCGTATAAGTACGGCGGCCGGAGAATATAAGCACCCGGCTTTCTTTTTTGCAGGGTCGCCTCCGCTTCGATCTTATCCGTGCCGTATTTTCCCCAAAATCGGTTCACGCCCAGCGGCTCGTCCTCCGCAAACGGCTGTCTGCCTGTTTCGGGATAGACGGCGCTTGAGCTGATCAGGATATACTCGTCACAGCCGCCAAGCGCATCCAGTAACTGTTCGACGTCCTGAGACGTATATGCGGTATCGATCACAACATCAAAATGATAGGACCGAAGAACCTCTCCCAGCTCATGCCTGTCCGCCTGTATGAGCGTAACTCCCTTAGACTGCGTCCGGCTGTTTCTGTTTAATACGTAAACGTCCTGTCCCTTTGCAACAAAATATTCCGCAACAGCCCGGCTCACAAACACCGTGCCGCCGGTCACCAGTATTTTTTTCATGCGATTTCACCATTCTTACCAAGCCTGAATTTTTTTTACATGCTGCTCTTTTCTAACATATTCTCTTTTCGTGCCTCTGTAACAAGCATCACAACGGAGATTGCAAGCATCACGACCTGCATGATTTCAAAGCACCCGCTCAGATTCATGAAAAGCGCGGTGTCCTTCCATTGCACATATCCGGCAAGGTTGGCAAATATATCATACACAAAATGCAGGATCATGGGAAGCATGAGATTTCTTGATCGCAAATAAATTGCTGCGAAAGCAAACCCGATCATTCCGGTCGATAAAAATCTCCACAGATCCCATTCCGTTACGACATGGATCGCACCAAATAACAGGAAACTGACCGCGGCGTATCGCAGCCTGACCTGCCATGTCTTTCGATCCTGATGAAAATACCCCTCCAGCACAAGTCCGCGAAAAACCAATTCCTCATAAAATCCGGTCGTCAGCTGCTGCAATAAGATCCGTGACACAATGATCCCGGGCGAAAGACCGGCAATCCGTCCAAAGCCGACCGCGTACAGGATCAGATAATAAAGAAAGAAGATTCCGAATCCGGCCCCTGCCCGCAAAGCCGCTTTATTTTGTCGGGGCATCAAGATTTCTGCCGCCTTGCGTTCGTATGTTCTGCACATGAGCATAAGCGCCAGCACACCAAAAGAAAGCCGAAGCAGACTGCTGAACAAATACCATGGCGTCCCGGAAAGCCACTCCATAACAAGAAGCGAAATTACGATAAATACTGCCGCGACCGCTACGGCATAGACAATGCCGATCCAAGACCTTTTGCTTTTCACGATTTTTCTCCTGGGATTCCATTTTTCTTTCGTAGCTGATTATAGCATAGATTGATGTTCTTTTCTACTATTGCAAAAAAAGAGGATGAACGCATGCACTGCTTTCACCCTCTTATCTGTTCTGCAGACACCAAAGTGACAATGCAGACTTTTCTTATTTCTTACTGCTCTTTATTTTTCTTACTTCTTTTTCTTTTTTACGACCGCAAATACAACGCCGCCGATCACCACGACTACTGCCGCTACGATTCCGACGATCACGCCCACATTTACGGAGCTCTCCTTCACTTCTTCGGAAGCGACAGGTTCTACCGTATCTATCACCGTTTCATCCGGCGTCGGTGTCGCCTCAGGCGTAACCTCCACCTCCGCTGCGTCTCCGGTCTTTACAAGCACCATTGCGGAGATCGGAGATACCGTAACCTCGCTGCCCGTTACCGTCTCGATCGCTTCGGTTCCGGCTTTCTCACCGTTGATATATACATCCCATGTGCCGCTCGGCAGCGTCACGGTCGTCTCTGCATTGTTCGCATTAAAGATCACGAACAGACCGTCGGATACCTCGCCGTTTGCGCCGCCCTCGATGCTGAACGCTACTACATTGTCATCCAAGCCGTCCACTGCGGTGATATTGTTTCTGACATCCTCCGCATTTCCCATGCGAAGCGCTGCGTGCTCCTTGCGGAACGCGATCAGTCCCTTGTAATACTGGAATACATTCCAATAGGTCTCGTCATCCAGCGTATCCCATTTTATACTGTTGACCGAATCGGGTGAAGCGTAGCTGTTCTCGTTAAAGCTGCCGTCCTCATTGACCTTGGAGCGAAGCATCTCCTCGCCCGCCTGCATGAACGGAATACCCTGAGAGGTAAGGACAATCGCTGCCGCCAGATTGTTCATGCGCACCTGCTCCTCAAACGTTGTGCCTCTCGCCGAAGTTGCGATCCTGTCGATCAGTGCCAGATTATCATGGCAGGACGCATAGTTGATGCTCTGCGTCGGACTCGGACACCAAGACGGCATTCCCATAAAGCAATCTTCCATCAGGCTTTCCTTGCCCCTTGCACCGGAGACAAAGCCCACCTCATCATTATTGAACACATTACCTCTTATACCGTCTCTGATCGTATCGCTGAAGAACGCAAATTCCGGTGTTTGATCCGCATGAACCTGCGTTGTGAGCGTATAACCTTCCTTGGTCAGCGTCGTGGACATCGTCCAGCCCTCGCCGTAAAAGATCACGTTCGGATGATCTTTGTGTACTTCCGCGATCACTTCGTTGATCGTTTCATTATCGATCAGTCCGACCAGATCGAAACGGAAACCGTCGATATGGTACTCATCCGCCCAGTAGCATACGGAATCCACAATATACTTCTTTACCATGCTCCGCTCGGAAGCTGTATCATTGCCGCAGCCGGAACCATTGGAGTACTTTCCGTCCGCATCGATTCTTGAAAAGTATCCCGGCACGATCTGATTGAAACAGAAATTACCGGCATTATACACATGGTTGTATACCACGTCCATGACAACGCTGATGCCGTTATCATGAAGCGCCTTCACCATCTCTTTCATCTCTTTGACTCTGACTTCTCCGTTATAGGGATCGGTCGAGTAAGAGCCTTCCGGCACATTATAGTTGACCGGATCGTAACCCCAGTTAAACTGCGGTGTATCAAGCTTTGTCTCATCTACTGAGCCGTAATCATAAACCGGAAGCAGATGAAGGTGCGTGATACCTAAGTCCTTAATATGATCAAGTCCTGTCGGAATTCCCGATGCGGTAGTCGTGCCCGTCTCAGTCAATCCTAAGTATTTTCCCGTATTGGTGATGCCTGAAGAGGAATCGGAAGATAAATCCCTCACATGAAGCTCATACAATACCACATCATTGACCGACAGATCAGCATTGGGATTTGTATCAGCATCCCATCCCGCCGGATTCGTAGAATCCAGGTCAATGACCATCGCGCGGTTTCCGTTTACGCCCGTGGTACGCGCATAAGGATCGCACGCCTCATTTTCGTTTCCGCCTACCGTCACCGAATACGTATAATAAGTTCCGTTCAGATCGCCTTCTTTTTCAACGACCCATGTTCCGTTTGCATCCTCGGTCATCGGAAGCTGTTCGATCAGATCGTCTTCTCCCGCCGTACCGGACTCGTACAGGTTCACTGCCACAGCGGATGCCGTCGGCGCCCATACGCGGAACGTTGTCTTTTCCGATGTCCATACTGCACCGAGATCGTCTCCGTCATAAGTATATTCGTCTTCAAATTCTGCCGTCGAGAAAATATCCGGCATCGTGATCGGATAATCGCTTCCGTCATATGTAATGGTATAGCTTCCTGCTATATCTAACGTGTCGGAAAGTGTGATCACATATTCTTTATCCGCAGATGATGTCACGTCCGCAACGGAAACTGCTCCATCCGAACCCGTTACTTTGAATGCGCTCACTAAATCCCCCTCAATGTTTCCTGTCATCTTGACAAATATGGTTTCACCACCATCATAACCCGCGCTGACGAGCTTGATGCCGGTCACGCTGTCTGCTCCTAACTCCATCGTATACCCTTCCACTCCGGATTCCACATATACATGAACCGTTCCGGAAATCACGTCGCCCAGCTCAATAAACTGATCCATATCGATGTCCTTTGTCCAGTCCTGTGTGCGGACGATAAAGCCTACCGAAGTAACACCCGGTGTAATAACCTTGGTAGCGACCATCTCGCCGCCCTCTTCCGCAAATTCGTAGGCGCCTCCGTCGGCTCCTACCTCCCACAGCCACACGTCCCATCCGTCATAATTTCCATCCTCGCGATGATAGTGCAGCTTCAAGGTCAGATCTTCGGCGGCCGCCGCAGGCATCACATCAACAAATGCCGCAAGTACCGTCGTAAGAAACATGACCAACGCCATTGAAAACGTTTTCAGCCTCTTGTACATGTTATCTTGCCCTCCTTGCAATTACCGTTTTTAGGTCATTATGAAACACCATGCCTAACCGTTCTTCTCTATCTCATACGGTAATGCATGCGGCACTTTTTGTCAATATCCTTTTCGAAAATATTCGAAAATATACGTTTTGCACAAATTTGATGTCTGTTTTTCTACGTTACTTTGCGGCCCACCAAAAAATACGCACCGGACAACGCTCTGTCCGGTGCGTTTGAATGACTATTTTAGGAAAACGGTGACTGCATCCATCAGCGCTTCCTTATTTCAGCACTTCGCCGACCAGCTTGTTGACAAGGCCGCCATCCGCGCGTCCCTTTACCTTCGGCATCAGCTCTTTCATGACTTTCCCTTTCTCTTTTGCCGAGGGATTCTCAATGCCAAGCGCTGCGATCGTCTCCGCAATGACAGCCCTAAGCTGTTCTTCGCCCATTTCCTCAGGCGCAAATTCGCTCAAGACCGCGATGCGCGCCTCGCACTGCGCTTTAATATCGGTTCTGTCCGCAGGCGCAAGCTCCATTGTTTCTTTTGTCTGCTTTAACTCCTTCTTGACAACCTCAAATTCCTCTGCCTCAGTCAGATCCTCGCGCTTGTCGATGGCTTTATTCTTCAGCGCGGATAACAGCATCGATAAGGATTCCTTGCGCTCCTTATCATGATTCTTCATTGCCGTTACCATCTCGGCTCTGACCTTGTCTATCATACTCATTGTCTATTTCCCTCTTTTCTGTTACGTCTGCAGCATTCCTGCTGCAGCAGTTCAGCCTTCGGCTTCCCCGTCATGCTGACCTGAGCTGTTACAACCTATTTCATCAGCTTCGTCACAAGTGATTCTTCCTCCATCTGATTCCGAATCATCATATTCTTATACTCTTCTAACACTTCATCTTTCTTCTTGTCGGAAATTGCCTGCGGCATATCGAGATCCTCGATACGGCTCGTTGCACCGCTTAAGTTCTCGGCTGCGTTCATGTTGTAATTATAGGCGCCCTCCAGCGCATTCGCACTTGCGCCCATGCCGCTTCTCATGCTGCTGATCTGATCAATGGCTTTGTCCACGCGGCTCATATCAAAATTGCCGGTTACATTATACCCTTCCAGACCAAGCGCTTTGAGCGTTGCGTTTGCTGTATTAACATTCGGTCCCGTTCCGTCCGGATTCGTCGCCATGCCAAGCGCATTCTCGCCGTTTAACAGGTTCTTGGTATTATAGGTCGTATTGCTCACAATATCGGTGATGCCCTTTAAGTAACCATCGATCTCTTTTTGGATCGCGCCCTTATCCGAGGCTGTGAGCAGACCGCTTGACGCCTTCACGCTCGCGCTCTTGATGGACTGCAGATAATCATGAATACCGGAGAGCGCACCGTCACCGATCTTCGTTAAGTTGATGCCGTCCTTCGCGTTCTGTCCGCCGACCTGCATGCCGTTATCCTGACTTTTCAGATTCTGTACCTGTGTTAAACCCGCCGCATCATCCGCAGCGCCGTTGATCCGCTTACCGCTTGCGATCGTCCCGTAATTCACATTGGTATATCCATTTACTCCATCTACTCTCATTGTGATCCCCTGCCTTTCCGTTAAACCTCGGTCTCAAACATCATGCCCCTCATCGTATGCAGATGCTCGATCATCTTCTGTATTTCCTCACTCGGAATTTCTTTTACAACTTTCTGATCGTCCGCCTCCGTGATCGTGATCGTATAACGCTCGATATCGTCATTGTACCCGAAGCGCACGTTATGCCTCAAAGAGCGCAGCCGCTCCTCGGCGTTCTCCATCGCCTTCTCCGCCATGACCTTCTCATAGTAGCTGTCCTGCTCCGTAGGCTCCTTCTTTTCTTCCTGTTGTCTGCTGACCCGCTGTCCGTCCTGCGCGGGCATTCTGTTAATACGATTTGTCCCCTGCGGTCTTGAAACCCGCTCTCCGCTTACGTCCGCGTCCTTCCCGGTTCTTACAGCCGTTTCCGTCTGTACCTTAGGCTGCATGACATCCGACGCCATAACAGATGGCGTCACGGAAACATTTGCCGTTGCAGCTCCCGCCCCGCTCGGCGTTACGGCCTGCGGCGCCGGGCTTGGTGCCGATGCCTTGGGCGGCATCTTGACTTCTGTCTTTGGTACGCGCTGCGGTGCCGGGCTTGATACCTGGGGCATCTCTACGCGGATGGGCTTTGCGCCTCCTGCGGTCACATCAGTTATCCCCATATCCATCCCTGTCCTTTCACTGATCGACTTGCCGAAATCCGTTTCCTGCTCATATCTATTTCCATTATATTCCCATTCTGCAAAAAAAACAAGAGATTGGTTGGGTGTTTTGTGCTGTTTTTTCCGTCTTTTCAGCACTTTCTCCGGCAAGTACCCGGCCGATCCATCCTACGCCATCCTTTCTAAACGGCTGCTTTTTTTGCCGTAAACAGATACCGCGCCATTTTCCCGCGGAACACCTCAAACGGCTCCAAAGCGCACTCCGTCTGCATGAGCAGCATCTGACTTTGCCGCCATCGAGTAAAACGCTTCATACTCGTTAAAAAATAATAGGTCCTGCATGTCCTTTTCCATTTCAGTCTCTCCTATGCAAGCCGCTCTCTGAAATACGCGATCGTTTTTTCAAGGCCTTCCTCAAGCGCGATCGTCGGCTCCCAATCCAATTCTTTTTTGGCAAGCTCGATCACCGGCTTTCTCTGCTTGGGATCGTCCTGCGGCAGCGGCTGGAACACAAGCTTCGACTTTGAACCGGTCATGCGGATCACCAGATTGGCAAGCTCGAGCATCGTAAATTCGCCCGGATTTCCCAGATTCACCGGTCCGGTAAAACCGTCCCTGCTGTTCATCATGCGGATCATACCCTCCACCAGATCGTCCACATAGCAGAAGCTTCTCGTCTGAGAGCCGTCTCCGTAGATGGTAATGTCCTCTCCTTTCAGCGCCTGTACGATAAAATTCGACACGACCCTGCCGTCATTGACTGCCATGCGCGGTCCATAGGTATTAAAAATACGGATGACCTTAATGTCCACGCCATGTTGTCTGTGATAATCAAAAAATAACGTTTCCGCCATGCGCTTTCCCTCATCATAGCAGGAGCGCGTGCCGATCGGATTCACACAGCCGCGGTAATCTTCCGGCTGCGGATGGATCTCCGGGTCTCCGTACACCTCGCTGGTGCTCGCCTGCAATACCCTTGCATGGCAGCGCTTTGCAAGTCCAAGGCTGTGCAGCGCGCCCATGACGCTTGTCTTCCCTGTCTTGATCGGATCATACTGATAATGGATCGGGCTTGCCGGACAGGCAAGGTTATAAATCTGATCCACCTCCACATAATATGGCTCGATAATATCATAACGCATGAATTCAAAATACGGATTATCCATCAAATGGCGGATATTATCTTTTCTTCCCGTAAACAGGTTGTCTACGCAGACAACATCGTTCCCCTGCTCCAACAGCCTCTCACAAAGATGCGAGCCGATAAAACCGGCCCCTCCCGTCACTACAATTCTCTTTTTCTCCATCTTGACCTTCCTCTCATTCTGCGGCGAACGATGCTCGCTGCTCATTTATTTTTCTTCGGGGTATTCTACTTATTCTCATTATTTCTTTGTTTTTGCGCGCTATACTTGATGATCAGAATTTCCACGCTCATCACATCATTCATTTTTCCCGTTTTCACTTTCTCCTCGTAGGAAACGCATTCCTCCAGCGCCGCGCGCAGCTCCGCAGCCGTAAACCCCGCCGCCTGCGCCACATATTTGCCTGCAATAAAGGGCGGCAGCCCCACTTTTGCGCCAATCTGCTTATTATCCGCTCCCTTGCGCTTCAATTCCTTCACCTGCAGCAGCATATTAAACTGTCTGGCGATCAAAAACAGGATCCGCATCGGCGGCTCCTTTAATGTCAAAAGATCATAGTAAAGATCAAGCGCTTTTTTCTGTTTTCGTTCAGCGATCGCGCCGATCATGTCAAAGATCCGGCTTGTCACACGCGTCGTGCAGACCGCCTCAACGTCCTCGTCCGTGATCACATCGCGCCCCATCGTATAGCAGACGAGCTTCTCTAACTCCCGCGCGATATTTTCCATGTCCGTTCCGGTCTTTTCCATAAAAAGAAGAAGCGTCTGCCTCGTAATGCTGCGGTTTTCTTTTTTCAACAGGGACAAGATCCACTTCGTCAGCGTTTCCTCATCCTGCGGCGCAAATTCAACCGCGCGCCCCTTCTCCTTCGCCGCTTTGTACAGCTTGCTGCGCTTATCGACCTCCTGCTCGGTGAAGATCATGACCGTACTCTCCGGCATACCCGGCAGGTAGCCCGCAAGCTCCTCGCCGTTTTTTTTGAACAGTCCGCTGCCGTTTACCACGATCACCCTGTGCTCGGCAAAAAACGGCATGGTCTCCGCGAGATCAATAATTTCCCTGACGGGCACGTCCGCATTTTCATAAACGTTCACGTTGACGGTATCACCCTCCGGAAGCAGCGCTTCCAAAAGCTTATGCCGATACTGATTTTTCAGATAGGCTTCCTCGCCGAATAACAGATAAACCGATTTGAAATTTTGTGTCTTGATATCCTCTAAAATCGTGCGCATACCGACTATCCCCGTTGGTTTATTAGATGATAAGACTATAGCATCTGCCGCAAACCTGCGCAAGTGGTTTTGCTGTTGTTTCCCTATTTCTCCTCGGAAAGAAATGTCCTCACCCGCATTCCCTTCCCATCTACCCGGATTGTGATCGCGCCGCACTCCGGCGTCTGAAAACTGTCACAGCCCTGCTCATAAAGACGCGCAAGCGTCTCCTCATGCGGGTGTCCGTAGGAATTATCCACTCCCGCCGATATGAGAGCGATACGCGGACTGACAAGCTTCAGAAACTCCTCTGTTGTGGAATATCTCGAACCGTGATGCGCCGCCTTCAACAGTTCGATCGTATCCTGCGGCATACTGGTATTCATGACACGAACTGCCGCAAGAGATGCCTGCGCGTCGGCATCCCCCATGAATAATGCCTGAAAATCCCTGTAATCCAGCCGAAGGATGAGGGAGCATGCATTCCGATCCCCCGCCCTTCCCGTCTCATCCGACGGTCCGAGGCATGTCAGACGGCAGTCACCCCATGCGTAGACCTCCCCCGTCCGCATAAAATACAACGGCACCCGCGCCTCCTCCGCTGCCGCAAGCAATTTTTCATACGCTTCATCCCGCGGGATCCCCTGCCCGATCACAATCTGACTCACTTTGATATGTTCCGTCCCCATTGCCTCCAGCAAATCGTAAACCGCGCTGACATGGTCAGTGTCAAGGTGTGAAAGAAAGACCGCATCCAGCTCGTAAATCCCCTGATACTTTAAGAACGGCATCAGCCTGTTTTCAAACAGTCCCCTCTGATCGCTGCTCCCGCAGTCCACCAGAATCGCGTGACCCGGGCTCTGTTCCATACAGATGCCGTCTCCCTGCCCCACATCGAGCATCGTGATCGTCAATCCCCGTTTTACGGGGACAAGCAGCAGAAGCAGCGCCAGCACAAGCCATCCCATGCCGAGGAAACCGCGCAGCCGCACCCGGCTGTTGTTCGCTCTCTGTGCGCTTTCCGTTTTTCCTCCGACGTTCTCCTTTCGACCATAGCCTGCTTTTGTTCTGCCACCCACTTTTCGCCGGTCTTCTGTCTTCCGCCTGCACAGCTCCGCCCAGCCAATGAATGCAATGAGCATCGCCGCATACGCCGCGATCCGGATATTCTGCGGTCTGCCGCGCAGCAGATTCCCCGGAATAGCACTGACAAGCCTGCTGCCGCGTTCATAGAGAGAAAGAATCCATCTGCAACAAAATGCCGCTGCATACGCCGCTGCATTCGCAATACTGCCCGTAAACCGAAGCACGCCTTCCGCCGCCGCAAGCAGCATGCCTCCGACCGTCTCCCCCGCCGAAGCCCCCGCCGCTGACAAGAGCTGTCCGCCCATCGCGCATCCGTCCGCAGCCATAGCGAAAAACATCAAAAGAAAACCTGCTGGAAGCAGCACGGACACGCTCGGCAGCACAAGCAGATTAAAAAACACTCCGTACACCGCATACTCATATTGATGGGCAAGCAGGATCGGTAACGTCGTCAGAGAAACGGCAAGACAGGAAAGAAATGCCCTGACAGGCTTAAGAATCCTGTTCCTTTTCCATGACAGGCAGTATGTACAGAGCTTTATGAGCGCGGGCGCTAACCATGCGATTCCCGCAACGGCGCCGAAAGAAAGCTGAAAAGCGGCGGTCATGATCAGACGCGGATTTAAAAGAAGCTGCACCGCCATGGAAACGGCGAGCGCCGTTTTCATATCATTGGTACGCCGGACACGCTCCGCATTTATGCAGATCATAAACATGACGGACGCGCGCAGCGTGGATGTGCCCATTCCCGTCATCATACCATAGCTTCCTAAAAAAGCACCACATAGCGCCATGGAGAAGCGAAGCGGCATTCCCGCCCGTTTCAACGCCCGGTACAGCAATGCGCCCAGCAGGGAAATGTGAAGTCCCGAGATCGCAAGGATATGCGCAATCCCACTTTGCCCGTACAGGCTGCGGATTCCGTCATCCAAAGAGGTCTTATCGCCGAGCAGCATGGCGGAAAGCACTCCCGCCTCCCGCTCAGGCACATAGTCTGCGAGCAATGCACCCGCATACTGCCGCACCTCAAAAAGCGCCGCCTGAAACGGCGTACGGCTTTTTGACGCAGAAAGCAGCCGTGCGTTTTTTAGGCGGAACGTAACGCCCTGCGTCCAATAATAGCTCGCAGCGTCAAATTCTCCGGGGTTACGTGCGAAAGAAAAGGTATCGGGCGTTCCCTCCACGCAGACCACGCTCCCCAACTGCGGAACCGTCGTTTTTTCACAATAGCAGATACAGAAATCTTTCAGGGTATTTCCGGGCAGAACAGTCCCGGTTTCCATGCCGGATACGGCGACTTTTTTAAGCCACAGTACAGTCTGAGTTTCGTAACTGCGGCATTGGTATACCTGCCCCGATAAGCGCACACGCTCTCCGCGCACTGCCGCGCCCTGCATGACAGCGGGCATCATCTGTAAGTTTGCGGGAATCGTCTCCACCGCACCCGCCGCGCCCTGCAGTGTTCCCGTCTCCGGTAAGGACAGGTGCACGCATACCGCGACTGCTGCCGCAAACAGCAGGCATACCATACATAATGGTCTTTTCATAAGCAGATCGTTATTTTTCGATCAGCTCCAAATTTCTCTCAAACAGGGTATTCAAACTGATTTTTTCGCGATACATCAGATCGGTCTCCCCCTCCACCATGAACTGCACCTGATTGATACCCCCAAGCTCAACCAGCGAATTGACGATGGAATAAATCGTGACCTCGGAGGTCACATTGTAGACCTGGGTCAGAAAGTTTTGGTCTAGGTTTACATAACATATTCCATCCTTGATGGAAACGGAGATGATACCCGTCTCTGGATTCACGGTCGGACACAAATCTCTTTTTTGCGGCCCCGCCAAAATCTGATCGACGACAATACGCTCCAGCGCAATATTGCTATTATACTCAACCTCACGTTTCTCGGAAACGAGCATGTCCCCCGCCTCGTTCGCGAAGTACAGCGTCAGCGTTGTCGTCTCATAGGCATTGATCTCCGTGCCCGCATTGTCCACAAACATATCCGCCGTTAAAATGCCGAGTGGATTTCCCGCGGAATCAGTCAGAGGCTGCCCGTTGATCTGAAAGCTGACACATGCCACACCTTCAACCTGTGTCAGCGTTCGCACGATGGCAGCGCGAATCAATACCGCCGTTGTCGATTTCATGTCAAGATAACGCTCGTCAAAATTGACGATGACCTGCTCTCCGCTCAAAACAACAGAATTTACGCCAAAGTCATAATCGAGCGCCGCATGCATGGAAACATCTTCCGGCTTTTTCTGCATCGTCGCGATCAGTCCCGACAGTTCATCTCTAATTTCTCCCCGCGCCACGGCAGTCTCCACCGCAAGCACCTTTGTCTCCTCATTATTCAAAAAATAAACGCCGTATATGATCGTATTTTCGTCAATTTCGGCATCTTGCCTGCCGCAGCCGCCCCCAAACAATAACACGAGGACAAGCGCCGCCGCCACAAGCCTTTTCCCTGTCATAGCTACCCCCTGTTAATCTTCCATACTGCCAACAGCAAAGCGAACTTGTTCGCTTTTGAAAAAGCTTTGATTTTTCAATCTAACTCCGTCATTTTACATATATTAACGGTATCTTTACCGTAAACGTCGTTCCCTCGCCGACAGTGCTGACTGCCTTGATCGTCCCGCGATGCATCAGTACCGCGCTCCTTGTGATGGCAAGTCCTAAGCCCGTTCCGCCGATCTCCCGCGAATGCGATTTATCCACCCGGTAAAAGCGTTCATAGATATGATCCATGGACTCCTCGGGAATGCCGATGCCGGAATCCGACACCTCCACGGTAAAATACTGGTGATCCGCGTCTAACAGCACCTTGACCCAGCCATGCTCGTTATTATATTTCACAGCATTTTCGACCAGATTCGAAATTGCCAGCGTCAGCTTAACCTCATCCACTTCGGCAACGACCGGACGGATGCATTCAAGCGTCATCTCCACATCGCGCTTGATGGCGATCGGACGCAGCCTCTTTAAGATCAACTCCAGCAGCGCGTTGATGTCCGTCTGTGAAATATTTAAGTCCGCCTTCGTTTTATCCATTTTGACAAGGGAGAGAAGATCGTTGATGATCTTATTTTCCCGGTCGATCTCATCCGCAATATCCACCATAAATTCCCGATACAGCTCCGCCGGCACGTCCTCCTGCATTAGGAGAGAATCCGCCAGCACCTTCATGGACGCCATCGGTGTTTTTAATTCATGGGACACATTGGACACAAACTCGTCCCGCGACTCATCCAGCACGCGGATTCTGGCATACAACTCGTTAAACGCATCGGAAATGCGCTCCGTCTCCAAGTACTCCGGCACGGAGATCTTCTCGTTGAAATGCCCCGCCTGCAGCTTTTGAATCTCGCTCGTTACATGGTGGAACGGCCTTGTCACCAGATACGCAATACCGCCTGCAATCCCGACGATCAGGATAAAAAGAGCAAGTTCGATCAAGACCGCATTCCGATTGAGAAGCTGCCAAGTCGTATGATTGCTCTCCATGGATACGCTGATCAAAATGACGCCCTGTACCGTCTGCTGCGTGCCGGGCAGATCAGAATTTGTCTGCTCAACCGGAGCCGAGATTGGAATCGTCATTTCAATATAATGCGTTTTTTCATCATAATTGGTTGTGTTCTCGCCGTTGAAGCATTTGATGATCTCCTCGGAGATCATGATCTTTCCGACACTGAGTCCGTAGGTGTCCTTGATCACCTTAAAATTCTGATCAACGATCAACACCCTTCCGTTATAGACCTCAGCTAACTGAGAGAGCTCCGCATTGATGACCTCGGACGTAGAATCCTGAAGATATTTATAGTTCAGCAGATGGTTGGCTAAAATCCTCCCCTGCGTCTGCACATCAGAAATGCGCAGGGAGACCGCCCGCTCCGTATAGGTCGCCAATATCCCGTAGCGTAGAAACAGACTGGGCAGACTGCCCACTAAAACAATGATCACAAATATACGCACCAAAAAGCTGCGCAATGGTTTGATTCCCGAAAGAAAGTGCTTGATTTTTTGAAGCATACCCCCGCCTTATCCTTTGAAAAAATAACCGACGCCCCACTTGGTATGCACATATTTCGGCTCGCTCGGATTCGTCTCGATCTTCTCCCGCAGCCTTCGGATATGAACATCCACCGTGCGCACATCCCCCGGATAATCGGCGCCCCATACGATCTTTAAGAGATTCTCACGGCTGTATACCTTGTTCGGATTTAAGACAAGCAGCTCCAGCACGTCAAACTCCTTTGCCGTCAGGTTCATCTCCCTGCCCGCAATATATACACGCCGTGATTCACAGTCCAGGTTTAACTCCCCGTATTCCACCGTTTTCGCCGTCTTCTCCTTCGCGCCCATGCGACGCATGATCGCCTTAATGCGCGCTTTCACCTCCAGAATATTGAACGGTTTTGTGATATAATCATCCGCGCCGTACTCCAGCCCTAAGATCTTATCCATGTCATCGCCCTTTGCCGTCAGCATGACGATCGGCACATTGGAAAAATCTCTGATCTGCTGACAGACCTCAAAGCCGGTCAGCTTCGGCAGCATCACATCCAACAGAATCATATCATATTGTCCCGCGCGCGCCTTCTCTAACGCTTCCTCCCCATCAAACGCGCTGTCTACCTCCATACCATCCTGTTCTAAACTAAAGCGGATCCCCTTCACGATCAGCTTTTCATCATCGACAACCAACACTTTCTTTCCCATATGCCCTACACCTTTATCATTTCTTTCAAACGGTCATAGACACCCTGCTTGATGCCGCTGACCTCCATCAATTCCTCAATTGTCTCAAATCCGCCATGCGCCTCGCGATAAGCGATGATCGCCTGCGCCCTCGTCTCACCGACGCCCGGAAGCGTCATGAGCTGTTCTTTTGTCGCACAGTTTAAGTCAATGCGTGTATCCCGGTTTTCCGCCTCTCTTCCGGTCTGACCTTCCGTTCCGAAAGAAGAATTCTCCCCCGAAAAGCCGTCCTGCGCCTCCTGCACGGTCGGGATGTAAACCTGCATTCCGTCAGCCACTGTCTGCGCCTGATTCACCAGATGATCACATGCGTCCACGCGCAGACCGCCCGCAAGCACAATCACCTCATAGAGCCTGCTTCCCTCTGGCACTTCATAGACACCCGGATAACGCACGGCGCCGCAAATATGTACATAGCATGACGTTTTCGCGGTATCGTAAGTTCCGGCATCCGCGCCGGATTCCGAAGCCTTATCCGCTTTTCCATCCGCAGAAGCCCCCGATCCGCCGTCCTTCTCAAGCTCCGCCGCATCGCCCGGACTTATGACATCTCCCGTCTCCGCATTCTGCGCCGATTCATAAAAAATCCCGTCCTGCCTGCCGCAGCCCGGAAGCACCCATGCATACATGAGCGCCAGCACAACCAACCATCCGATAGATTCTTTTTTCCGCATAACTCATCACATATGATAACCGTGTAATTATTGTATGCTATCTGATTTTGAAAAACAAGAGCGATTTTCGCTTTTCCTAAACTTTTGAAACAGGATTGCGCGACTACTTGGATTTCCACTCAAACAGGATCATCCCCGCGATCACGACGAGCAGACCAAGGAGCTTTCGCAGCTCAAACTCCGCTTTTTCCATGCCGAACAGACCGAATACTTCGATCAGATACGCCACCGCGACCTGCGTCGTCACAATGAGCATCGCCGCAAAAGCAGGTCCTAACGCCGCCATGCTTTTGATCACGGTCAGTGTGATCAGCGCACCGAGCACGCCGCCGAGCAGCATGTACTTCGGTTCTACCTTTAGCAGCGCGCCAAACGAACCTCGCTCCGTGATCCCCCATGCCGCAAGGCAGACAAGAAAGGCGGTGAACTGCACAAACGCATTTGTCGTCCATGTTCCCGCCGCCTTGGATACCTGTGTATTAAAAACGCCCTGCACGCTCATGAGCGCGCCGGAAAACATTGCAATTAAAAATCCGATCATACAAGACTCCTTTTTGTCTCAAAAAGTATGTGCCCTTTTTGAAAAGGATGTCCGCTGACCGGATTTTTATTCATACATTTCTCTATTCACTCTCTGTTCCGGCATCCATGCCCTCGTCCTCGTAGGTCTCCTCTTCCTCCTCGACGATCTCGATATATTCCTCCTCAAAATCTTCGCCCGTCACCTGCTTCTTAATCTGCTCTGAAAGCTTTTTTAACGTGAGGTTCGCATCATCCCCAAGCCAGATATTCGTAAAGCACATCTCCAGCTCCACCCAGAAATTGCTTGACTCCACGACCTTCGGCATCGGCACGGAAAGCGCATACGCCTGATCGATCGTGTAAAAAGCGGGATTCTCGTCATGCGGAATATACCTGCACGCAGATGCCTTGCCTGTTCTTGCATACAGGGAATCCGAATAGGTCGCGCAGATGTATCGCGCAAATACACTTGCCGCCTCTTTTTTATCACTATATCCGTTGATCGCAACACAGTTCGTCACCGATACCTCTTTCGCCGCAAGCTCCCCGGTCAGATCCGGGATCAGGCCGACGCCGTACTCATACGCAAACCGTTCTTCTTCCTTCGCATTCTCCAGTATCGCGACCGCATCGGTCGTCGCGAGCGTAAAAATGATCTTTCCGTCAATGAATTCCTGCATGACGCCCGTGTAGGTCGTTGCATCCGCTTCGATGGAAAAGAACTGATTCAGGTCTTGGTAAATATTCAGGCATCGGATCGTATTCTCGTTATAAATGTCGATCACGTTCGGATCATCCCCTGCCGGTCCGCCGATCCGGATGGAATCTCCCGCAAAAAAATAATTGTAAAAAATATCCGAAACATCCCACTTGAAAATGGAATCCACATTTTCCGGCGCATCGTATTCGTCCGCAAAATTCAGAATATCTTCAATACTCTCCGGCACAAGCTTCAGGATACGCGTCTCCACGCGCTCCGCAAACTCGGGGCTTGCAAGGAATTCCTCCTCCGTAAGAAGCAGACTCTCCGCCCAGCTTTCCGCATCCGTTTCATCGCCTGCGTCGGCATCGTTTCCCTCACCGTCCGTATCTTCCGCATCGGCACCTGTTTCCGCACCGTCCGCATTTTCCGCGTCCGCACCGTCCGCGCCTGCCGATTCCGCATCCTCTTTTGCTTCATACCACTCCACTAACACTTCCGTCCGCGCGATCTGCTCTAAGTACGTCCGGTTATATAACAGATAACTCGTTTCATAATACATCGGAAAAGCGACATAGCGCCCGTTATAAGTGACCGCGTTCAATGCCGTTTCGCAGTAATAACTATCTGTCAGCACATGCTCCGTGTCCTTGATCTCACTTGCCAGTCCCGAAAGATATGCCTTGCCGAGTGAATCATTTCCGACGATGAACATATCGGGATACTCATCCGTGTATATGCTGTTATAATTGATCGTCTCCAGATATTCCAATCCTGAAACAAGCTTCAGTTCCACATGAATATCGGTGCTTTCATAATACGTCAGCGCAACGCTGCTCAAATAATCCGTCAACGCCTCATCCGTATACCAGAGCGTGATCGTATCTTTCGCCACATATTCTATGTCATCCCCGCGCTCCCGCTCCTCGGTATCGATCGCGCCGGCATAAATCTCCAGCGCCAGCGCACAGACGATCAGCAGCACAACTGCGAGTCTCATTTTCAAATTCATCTTAATAACCATGCCCTTTCCATAGCCTGCAAACTTGAATGCGCATAAAATGCGCTATGCCAAAGGCTCAAAGTTGTAAAGCGAACTTGTTCGCTTTTACGCCTCCTGTGCCAGACACGCCTCCAAAATGCCGATCATCTCGTCCACCTGCTCCTCGCCGATCACGAGCGCCGGAAGAAAACGGATGATGTTCGGTCCTGCATTGATCAGGATCAGACCTTTTTCCAACGCGGCATTGATATAGGGACCTACCGGCGTATCAAACTCCAAGCCCTGCATGAGTCCGCAGCCGCGCCGCTCCTTTACCTGATCATAAGTCTGAACAAGCTGATCGAGCCGCTGTTCTAAATATGCGCCCACACGCCTGACATTCGCAAGCACGTCATTCTTTTCATAAAGCTCCAGCACCTTACAGATCGCCGCGCATGCGAACGGATTTCCGCCGTAAGTCGTACCGTGGTCCCCCGCCGCGAGCGAATGCGCGCCGACCTTTTCCGTCAGTAAAAACGCGCCGACCGGAACGCCGCAGCCGAGCGCTTTCGCGCTCACCATGATGTCCGGTTTGATGCCGTAACGCTGCCACGCATAGTAATGCCCCGTCCGTCCCATGCCGCACTGGATCTCGTCCAAAATCAAAAGAATATCTTTTTCTTCGCAGAGCGCTTTTACTTGGCGCATAAATTCCTCCGTCGCCGGATAAATCCCGCCTTCGCCCTGCACCGTCTCAAACAGGATGGCGCAGGTTTTGTCCGTGACCTGACTGCGTACGCTGTCAAAATCATTCAGCTCGGCAAACCGGATATTTCCGATGCCCGGCTCAAACGCCTTCCGGTATTTCGGCGTACCCGTCACCGAGAGGGCTCCCATCGTCCTCCCGTGGAACGAATGGTTCATGGCAATGATCTCGTGATCCGTCCTGCCGTCCTTTAAGTAAGCGTACTTGCGCGCCGCCTTGATGGCGCCCTCGACTGCCTCCGCGCCCGAATTCGTAAAAAAGATACGATCCATGCCGGAAACCTCTTTTAATTTTTTTGCCGCCTCGATCGCCGGAACATTATAATAGTAATTAGACGTATGCAGGAGCTTGTCGATCTGCGCTTTTAATGCGTCATCATACTCCTTGTTGTGGTAGCCGAGCGCAAATACTGCAATGCCGGATGCAAAATCCAGATACCGCTTTCCCTCAATATCATAGAGATATACGCCGTCCCCCTTATCCAATACGATGGGATAACGGTTGTACGTGTGAAGCAGAACCGACTCCGCCTCATCAATATATTCTTTCATGCCCATGTCATGACCCCTTTCATGGTTGATAATCATAACTCATCAAATGCCTGTCCTCATCGCGCATGATCATCGTACCGACACCGGAATTCGTAAAGATTTCCAAAAGCAGACAGTGCGCGATCCGCCCGTCTAAGATATGGACGCGGTTGACGCCTGCACGGATGGCATCCGTACAGTTTTTTAATTTCGGCAGCATGCCGCCGCCGATATAACCGTCCGCGATCAGCGCGTCCGCATCGCTTGCAGTCAATCTCGAAATAAAGCTTGATTTATCGTCCACATCTTTATACAAGCCTTCTATATCAGTTAAAAAAGCAAGCTTTTTTGCGCCGACCGCGCGGGCGATCGCGCACGCCGCATCATCGGCGTTGATATTGTAAGTGTCAAAATTCTCATCCAGACCGATCGGCGCCACGATCGGGAGAAAATCTTTTTCCAAAAGATCGAACAGGATCTTCGGCTCCACGCCGACGATGTTCCCGACATAACCGATGTCCCTGCCGTCCACCGTCTTTTTTTCCACCTTGAGCAGCCCGCCGTCCTTGCCCGTCACGCCGATCGCCTTGCTGCCGAGCGCCTGCACCATTGTGACAAGACGCTTGTTGACCTTATTTAACACCATCTCGGCAATTTCCATCGTCTCTGCATCCGTCACGCGCAGTCCGTTCACAAATTCCGCCTCTTTGCCGACCTTGCCGACCCATTTGCTGATTTCCTTGCCGCCGCCGTGCACGATGATCGGCTTGAATCCGACAAGCTTTAGGAGCGTTACATCCTGGATCACGCTTTTTTGCAGCGCCTCGTCCACCATCGCGCTTCCGCCGTACTTGACCACAATGATGTTCCTGTTAAATTTCTGTATGTAGGGGAGCGCCTCGATCAATACCTCCGCCTTATTCATAACCTCTGTGATCTCTTTTTGATTCATTTCTTTTTATACCCTTTCATTGATTAAACGCGATAATATTCGCTTCATTGAGCGTAAAATCATAATAATTCAAATCCATGCGTCTTGTCCAGCCGATCCGGTTCCAAAACGCATTGCCAACGTCGTTGACCGTAAATGCGATGAGCGACACCTTGCTGATCCCCTCCTCTTTGAGCGCCTCCATCGCAAACGTCACCATCTGCCTGCCGATGCCGCGCATGCGATATTCCTCTCGCACGCACACATGGTACAGACAGCCGCGTCTGCCGTCGTGTCCGCACAGGATTGCGCCGACGACCTTCCCGTCCTCCTCGGCAACCACGCTCGTTGCCGGATTTCTTTTTAGGAAACGGGCGACACCCTCTCTTGAATCATCCACACTGCGGATCGCAAAGCCCTTGATGCTCATCCAAAGCGCATACACGCCGTCATAATCCTCAATTTGCATGGTTCTGACTGTCATGACTGCCTCCGTTCCCGCCTTTTGCCTTCGCCGCACGAGCCGCGTGTTCCATTTTCTGCTTGAACAGTGAGCGCATCAATTCCTCGGGAAACACGATATTTTCTCCGAACGGATTGATGACAAATCCTGCCAGTCCCCCTTTGGAACCGAACACATACTGCGCATACACATCGAAATTCATCACCATGTTTTTGACAGGATCAGTCATTTTTGTGCGTTCCTTCCATTCATTCATCTGGATCGTATCCGTAAACGCCGGCAGGAACTTCTTGCCGTCCTTCGTATGGATGACCTTAAAGCTGACATGAATCGGCGTTCGGATACCTTTCTCCTTATTCTGCCGCACCTTCTCCTCCACCTCCGGGGAGACGATGGCGGGCGAAATAAAGTTCGTCCGCATCATTTCGGAAATCATTTTGCTGCGGTTCGCCGGCGTATTCTCGTCCTGCATTTTGCGCATTGCAACGATAAACTCCAAATTCTGAATTTTCTTATTAATATCTTCCATGATCAGTTGAACTGCTCCTTTCTTTTTCAAATGTTCTCAAAAGCAATGCTTGTTCATCACAACAAATCCTTCATCAGATGGTCGTATATAGGAATCATAATCCTCAAATCCATGAAACATTTTTTCCGTAACGGGTTGACCGTTTTTCCACACCTTATATTCCAGCGGGATGAACCCGCAATCAATGTAAAATTTTTCTACGTATCCTCCCGCCGAGCCAACCGATACATCCAAAGCGCCATATCTTACCGCGGCTTTTTCAAAGACCGCCAATAACCTTTTTCCGCATCCGTTCCTCTGATGATCACATCTTATCGCAATTCCGTCTAGCATAAAAGAACTGTCATCTGGAAATTCCTTGCTTCTCAGCCATCCGAAAGCCAAGCCGATCACTTCATCTCCATCCATCAGCGCAATAAACGCTTCGGGAAATATCGCAGCGAATTTCCTCATCTTATCCTGATCGCTTCCCGGGAGATACTCGGCAGCCAAGGCAAAGAATTCCTTTTCATTCTTTTTATTGAGTAGCGTAATGTCATATCTGCTCTTATTTTTCATTTAACCGCATCCCTGCTCTACGGGAACATCGGCACCATGGCAAGCCCTTCGTCCTCCGGCAGTCCGAACAACAGGTTCATGTTCTGCACCGCCTGTCCTGCCGCGCCCTTGACAAGATTGTCAAGCGCTCCCATCATGACCACTCTGCCTGTCCGCTCATCCACGGTAAATCCGACGTCCACATAATTGCTTCCCTCAACCCATTTCGTTTCAGGGCATACACCCTGATCAAGCAGACGCACAAAGCGTTCCTTTTGATAATAACGTTCATAGGCTGCCCGGAGCTCTCCCGATGTGGGCAGCGCTCCGTCCGCTTTTCTTCTTAGAGATGCATATGCCGTCACGAGAATCCCGCGGTTCATCGGCACCAGATGCGGTGTAAAGCTTAATGTGAGCGCCCTGCCTGCCGCGTAACCCAACTGTTCCTCAATCTCCGGCGTATGCCTGTGCGTGGCAACACCGTACGCCTTCATATTTTCATTGACCTCACAGAACAGATTCGGCAGCTTTGCGCCCCTGCCCGCTCCGCTCGTGCCTGATTTTGCGTCGATGATCAGCGTATCCGGCTCGATCAGTCCTTCTTTTACCAAAGGATACGCCGTTAAAATGGAGCAGGTCGTATAGCAGCCCGGATTCGCTATCAATCTTGCCTCTTTTACCTGTTCCCGATTCAGTTCACACAGACCGTAGACCGCTTCGTCAATAAACTGCGGGCTTTTGTGCGTCATGCCATACCACTGTTCGTACACCTTCACGTCCTTGATACGGAAATCCGCGCTTAGATCCACGATCTTTACTCTGGAAAGGATCTCTTCATTTACCAAAGACGCGCAAAGCCCCTGCGGCGTTGCCGTAAAGATCACATCCACCTCTTTTGAGAGCGTTTCCATATTATCATCCATGCAGACCGCATCCACAATGCGGAACATATTCCGATACACTTCGTCATATCTTTGATCAATATAGCTTCTGGAACCATACCATTTGATCTCCGCGTCTTTGTGCCCCATTAAGATCCGCACCAGCTCGCCGCCGGCATAGCCTGTCGCACCGATAATTCCTACCTTTACCATGTTCATCCTCTTTTCTTTCACAATACACACTATTTCTATTTTACTTGAAACGCCGCATAAAAACAACTACCGAGTTTTTTGTTTTGATTTTGCATAATTATACATTCATTTTTCTGATTATGCAATAATTTTCTTCTATTTTGCATAATATTCATAAAAATATGCATTTTATTCACAAATTCCCTATTGCAATTGCGGAACGGATGTTGTATGATACCAAAAGAGTTGACGTTCCTGTAAGAAGAACAATTGAATGAAACGGAGGAATATATCATGAAAGAAAAAGTCATCCTTGCCTATTCGGGCGGACTTGACACCACGGCGATCATCCCGTGGCTGAAAGAGAATTTTGATTACGAGGTCATCTGCGTATGCGCGGACTGCGGACAGGGAAACGAGTTAGATGGTCTTGAGGAGCGTGCGAAAGCTTGCGGCGCTTCCAAACTTTATATCGAGGACATCACGGATATTTTCTGCGACGAATACATCGTTCCGTGTGTGCAGGCGCATTCCGTCTATGAGAACAAGTATCTGCTCGGCACGTCAATGGCGCGTCCGGCGATCGCAAAGCGTCTTGTGGAGATCGCACGCAAGGAGAATGCGACGGCAATCTGCCACGGCGCAACCGGAAAGGGCAACGATCAGATCCGTTTTGAGCTCGGCATCAAGGCGCTTGCTCCTGACTTAAAGATTATTGCCGCATGGAGAAATGAAAAATGGACCATGAACTCCCGCGAGGAAGAAATCGCATACTGCGAGGCGCACGGCATCCATCTTCCGTTTTCTGCTGACAGCTCCTACAGCCGCGACCGCAACTTATGGCATATCAGCCATGAGGGCTTAGAGTTAGAGGACCCTGCAAACGAGCCGAATTATGAACATCTTCTCGTACTCGGCACCACGCCGGAAAAAGCACCGGATGAGGGCGAATATGTCACGCTCACATTTGAGCATGGCGTGCCGACGAGCGTGAACGGAAAACAGATGAAAGTGTCCGACATTATCCGCGAGTTGAACACGCTCGGCGGGAAGCACGGCATCGGCATCATTGATATTGTGGAAAACCGCGTTGTCGGCATGAAGTCACGCGGCGTTTATGAGACGCCGGGCGGAACCATCCTCTATGAAGCGCATCAGCAGCTTGAGGAGCTGATCCTCGACCGCGACACTTACGCGTTAAAGGCCGACCTCGGCAATAAGTTTGCACAGGTCGTTTATGAGGGCAAATGGTTCACACCGCTTCGCGAAGCGCTTCAGGCATTTATCGAGTCCACACAGCGGAATGTGACGGGCGAAGTGAAGTTTAAGCTCTATAAGGGCAACATCATCAAGGCGGGAACGACTTCTCCGTACTCTCTCTACAACGAGAGTATCGCTTCCTTCACGACGGGCGACCTTTATGATCACCATGACGCGGAGGGCTTCATCAATCTGTTCGGCCTTGCAAGCAAGGTACGCGCAATGAAGCTTCAGGAGAGCGGCGTTGATCCGCTGACCGGGAAGAAAAATTAATCCAAAAAAGAGCAGCCAGGGAACACGATCTGTTCCTTGGCTGTTATTTTTTTTTGCGTCTTAATTATCCTGTTATGTTAAAACACATGTAACTGTTCAGAACCAACCTCGAAAACACTGCGTGTTTCCTCGGTGTGGCGTATTCGCCACATAATAATTTCTCAGACACGCATACTATTCCTGAGGTAATTTCTATGAGACATCTGAAACGCTATACCATCATCGGAATCATTTTTGTCCTGGCCCTTGGGTCACTTGCCCACTTTCTCTATGATTGGTCCGGAACCAACGATATTGTCGGGCTTTTTACGCCCATCAATGAGTCCATATGGGAACACATGAAATTGTTATTTTTCCCGATGTTACTATACGCGGTCTTTCTTATTTCCAAATTCAGGAAAAGGTACCCATGTATCACATCTTCCTTATGCTTCGGGATTGTAACAGGTACTTTATTGATTCCCATATTTTTTTATACCTATGTCTCTTTTATTGGTAAAGACAGCTTTATCTTAGATATTGGTATATTTATTTTGAGCATCCTCATTGCGTTTTGGCTTACCTACAAGCTTACCTTATCCCGCAGGTTAGAGCCTTATACGATTCTATTGTGTTTCTTCGTATGTGTCCTTTTGATCTGCTTTGTGTGGTTTACCTATCATGCTCCTGCGGCGCGCATCTTTGAAGACCCTGCTGTTTCACAAAGCACGGCAATCAGACTGTCCGATCAGCGCAATACCCACTTCCCGAACAGCGTCTTCTTATATCGGAGCAATTCTTCCTTAGCCTCCGGATCATCCCCGGCTTTTTGAAGTAAGAACACAGCCTTGGGGATATCCGCCGGCACGCCGAGACCGCGCCCATAAATATAGCCCAGCATGAAAAATACCTCCCGGTTGTCCCCTGTCGCTTTCTCTAACAGTTCTCTTGCCTTGATGAAATCCTGCGGTGTTCCCCAGCCTCTAAAATAGCACTTGCCCAGATACCTGACGCCCCATGTGCTGCCCTGCGCATAAGCATAGCTTAAAAGCTGAAACGCCCTATCATAATTCTTCGGTACCATATCACTTTCGCAGTACAAGGCTCCCAGCGCGTTTGCGTTAAATCCCCTCGTTCCGTCCGCACAGGACATGGATAATCCCTTTTCAAAACACTTTGCGGCATAAACAGGATCCTTAGGAACGCCGTTCCCATGTTGATAGGCAATCCCCACGAAATACCAAGCATCGCCCTCCCCGCCTTCCGCAGCCAATTTGTACCAACCGAATGTATCCGGACTTTTTTTCTCCTTCAATTCCAAAGCATAGTTATACTGATAGTTCGGATAGCCGTATTCTGCGCCGATGCGCCAAATATCCGCCGCTTTTTCCGGGCAGGGCGCGATCAGATCCCGCTCTCCCTTCGTATAATAGCGCATCAGATTGTTTCCGGCATAATGGACACCGCCGCGGAATGCTCTCCAAAACCAGTCCTCACATTTGGAAATATTTTCGATCTGGTACGCCCTGTATTCCTCGTTCGTGGCAAAAGAAGACTTTCCTTTATCCTGAATACGGTAAAAATCTTCCCAAAAATAAGAATTGCCAATGGTATACTGGCAGAAAGCATCCCCGTCCTCCGCTTTTCTGAGAACCTGATCGAATGCTTCTTTTATGCTTGCAAACGGCATTTTCCGCTGTACGGCCGGCGTCAGCAGTCCGCTTCGCAGAGCGACCATCACACCAAGCGCGCTGCCCTGCTCTATGGATAAATGCATGAGTTTTTTTGCCATGTTGTCATCTTCCGGAAACTCATGACCTCTCCATACATACTGACGGCCGCAATAGCACCTTGCCAAAATGCAGCTTGCATCGCCGTCTCCCTCTGCGGATGCTTTTTGCAGCAGCTTCATCCCTTCCTGTCCCTGACCGGTACGCATGTCATAATAAATATACCGCAGCGCCTGTTCCACCGCATCACTGAAGCATCTTCCCATACCTAATTCCCCCTCTTTTTCATCTCTTTACGAACCTTTTTCTCCATCTGCTTCGTATCGTCTCTCCACTGAAGACTTCCCGTATCCAGCCGTTCATCATAAAAATCCAATAACCACATTGCCGCCTGTCTGCTTGAGCACTCCGCCGAGAAAAAGCGCAGCCTGTCCGCATCGGGTCTCGTCACACCGATATTGAAACGACCTTCTTCCATGTTTTTGGCTTCGATCACCATCCAGCAGTAGGCTTTTGTATGGATTTCCACATTGCGATAACTTCCGTCAATCAGTCCCTCTGCCGCGATCTCCACATCTTCACGCTCAAACATCTCGTGACATTGCCGTACGCCGGAGGCGGCGATCACTATCAGACAGGGCGGCATGGACTGCCGCGCCTCCTGCTCTGTCCGGTCCGGCATGACCCATGAGGCAGCGGTATCATCCAAACCGGATGCCGTCCGATTCTGCATATTGCTGTTCGCGGCACGCTCCGCCTCTAAAGCGCGGATCTCCCGCTCGTTTTTCCGATGCTGAAATCCCCGCAGCACCTCATCCCATTCAATATCTGATCCGGCGCGATAGGAAAGGTATTCCTGATAAGAACAGAACAGGACGTCCGGCGCGCGCAGCTTCAGACAGTCTAAAAACGCCCTTAATTCATCGGGATTACGGAGTTCTGTGCTATGCGCCTGTTTCCGGTCGTCCAACAAATAAAATGAAACGACTCTGGAAGATCGACTCCCGCCGTTAGAGCGATGGATTGCAATCTCATCCCTTCCGCACGCGACACGGATACGCGGGATATAAACGGCATCATCACCTAAAACCCATTCGTGTCCGACGGCGGCTCTGTCACCGCTAAACCATATCCCCTGTTCGGATAGATCTTTATCTACGATAGCAAATAATTCTTTTACACCCAGACCGGTATCCGGACCCGGAAGCTGGGAGCGGATCGATTTTACCAGACGACTTCTCGCGGGTAAAAACGCATCCCTTATACCGGTATAGATCTCATACACACCCACGATCAGACCGCCTGCGGCAATGATCGCAGACACGATCAGTCCGATATGCTCCGTGTATTCCCAACCTGTTTTATCTGACCTGAAACGGACCGCAAACGTCACGCCGCACGCGACGGCGATAAACAAAATGATAAGAGCCGGAAAAATTTGACCCAGACGTTTTTTCGTCCGCTGCCGGCAATAGCTGACCTGCGTATTTTCCATGTCCCCTCCTTGTCTGATCCGGTTTCATCCTGCCTCCTTCATAACCTTAAGCTGTTTTCGTCCAGCAGAAAGTTACGAAGCCCGATTGTCATGATTCCGTTTTCATCCCGCCTTGCCCTAATATTGTCCGAAACAACGATTATTTTCTTAAAGGAATCCGGAATGCAGAGCAGACTGCGCTGTTCCTGCGCTTTCTTTTGGCTGTCCGGCACGGAAAAAGCGGATTGGAGGTAGAATTTCTCACTGCCGCGGGTCGCCACAAAATCGACTTCTAACTGCTTTCTACTGCGTTTTCCAGTAGTTGTTTCAATGTGTTCCACAATTCCAACATCGACCTTGTACCCGCGAATCCGAAGCTCATTATAAATAATATTCTCCATGATATGGTTTTCTTCCGTCTGTCTAAAATTCAGCCTCGCATTTCGAAGTCCCACATCCTCAAAATAGTACTTGGCAGGTGAGCCGATATATTTCCTGCCTTTAATATCAAAACGCACCGCCTTGCTGATCAAAAATGCATCTATCAGATAATCAATATAGGTTTTGATCGTCTTATCACTTACGTTTTTATTCTTCACGCTCTTGAATGTCTTCGTGAGCTTTGTCTGATTTGTCAGGCTGCCGATCGCCGACGCGAGAATATCCGTAAGCTCCTCCAATTCTTCCTTGTTACGCACTTTGTGGCGCTCAACAATATCGGAAAGATACACCTTTTGGAACAGATTTGATAGATACTCCGCTTTATCTTCTGCCGTTGCCATGGAAAGGATCAACGGAAGCCCTCCATAGTTAAAATAATCATCCCATGCTTCATCAGGCGTTCCATCAAAGGCAGAATTGAATTCTCGAAAGTTGAGCGGATACACATGAATCTCATCACCGCGTCCTCTAAACTGCGTAATGACATCAGAGGAAAGGAACTTGGAGTTACTGCCGGTCACATAGACATCCGCATTGCGAATGTGGAGAAACGAGTTCAGCACATCCTCAAATTCATCCAAATACTGAACTTCATCAAGAATAATATAATAGGTATCATTGTCTTTGATCTGCCCTTTTACAAAAGCCAACATTTTGTCAGGATTGCGCAATTCCTTGTTACTCCGGTCATCCAAAGCCACTTCTATGATATGATTTTGGGGTATGCCATTTTCAAGCAGATAGTCATGGAATAACTTGAACAGCAGATAGGATTTTCCACATCTTCTGATACCGGTCACGACCTTGATCAATCCATTTTTCTCTTTCCGAATCAGCTTATCCAGATAAATATCACGTTTGATCTCCATGCAGTTCCTCCATTCCGAGAAAACGTGCATATGCACGCTTTCTCGGAATAGATAATACCATGCCTCATGAAGACTCGTCAAGGCAATTTTTGATATATTCGACCAGCGGCATGACATACGTTTTATCGGTCCAGTCGCACTTCTGCCCCACGGCGGATAAGAGCGCTTTCATCCACGGCTCACAGGAAGCGGGGTCTTTCTTCGCGACCATCTTCTGCAGCATGCCGCACAGCATACGGTCTTTCCATGTCATGCTGCTCTCGTCCCACGCACCCCTGCCGTAAAAAGCAGGAATCTCCTGTAATTCTCCTTTGAGATTACGCGCTCTGATCTCCTCCAGGGCTTTCTCGTCATACGGGGACGCTCCCACGCAGAAAACCGCCAGCTTTTTGCCTTTCAGAAGCGGATAATTCTTCCGCAGGATGTCTAATCCGGCGATACCGCTCGCGTAGATTCCGCCCGCAAAAATGATCCAGTCATACGCTTCCGGCCGGTATCCTTTGCCGCTCTTTGTATCACAGACATCACAGGAAAGCTCCTCCTCCAGCATCCGGACATATTTTTTCGTTGCGCCGTATTTTGACCGATATAAGATCAATCCTTTTTTCATGTCATCCTCCTTTTCTATCATCTCAGTGCATCCTCGACCGCCTTCAGGATACATTTGCTGCTCACGGTCGCACCCGATACCGCATCCACATTAAGCGACTGCGCGGCGATCACATCACCAACGATGGACTCCGCTGCGCTTCCCAAGCCGTTATCATGCTGCCGGATCACAATCTCCGTGATCTGATGCTGCCGGACAACGACCTCCACTTTCACATGGACAGGTCCGGCTGTATATTCTCCCACATAATTTCCGTCTGAAACCACAGATAAATCGGGCATAGCAACCGGAAGTTCCCTGATTCTGCGGACCATATTTCCAAGCACGACCTTCCCAATGATCAGCAGAATCATCAATACAAACAGGACACCTAACACGATCCGTATTCCTTTTTTATGTTTCTTCATCCGCCGTCCTCTTTTCTAAGTTCTCAATTCCCGCATACAGCCTCGTCATCAGCGTAAACAACGTTTCGATCTCCTTGTCCGTATAAACGGAAAAAAGAACCTGTAATTGTTCCTGATAGATCGCGAAATCGTTTTGAAAAAAATCCTCCGCCTTCTGTGTGGGACAAATGCGCATAGCCCTGATGTCATCGGGACTCTGCGTGATCGTGATAAATCCCTTTTTCGATAATACTTCCGCCAGTTTTTTAATGTTCTGTCTGGAACAGCCAAGCATGCTTCCCAACTGCGTCAAGGTCAGCGGTTCTTTCGATTGTCTGACGATCGTTAGCAGCATAAACTGTTTTAACGACACCTCGGGAATATGGTTGTCAAAAAGTGTCTGCAATTTGTTTCCTGCGATAAACAGCGTGCTGAAAATTGCCTTTCTTTGATTCTCCGTGGTGTCGGAAAACCGTTTTGTCAGTTCATCGAGTGTCATGTACGTTCCTCCTTCTCATCTCTTCGCGCCTCCTTATCCGCCTTCCGGTCAGATTCACACGCAAATCGTTGCCAAAAGTTCGTCTGTCATTTTCGATTTTATAGGTAACTTGTTACCTATATTAGTATAGCAACATGTTACCTATGTGTCAACAAAAAGTATTGAAACCATTGCTTTTTAATCTATATCCCTCAAAATCTTTAGTTTTGAATTAAACGAACTGGAATTTGTCATTCTATGTAGCACTTAGTTCGTTTGCTATTTTCATATTAGCAATTAAGCCCTCACATTCTTTCAAACTTGCACCTTGCGATAATTCTTCACGGAAAAGCCAAATCACGGTTTCAATAAATAAGCACTGAAGTAATGTGTCACATGGGATCTTTACGCTGTCACCGACTGCTTGTACGAAATCTATAACAGTGCTTTTAGACTCCGAGGTTAAATCATCTCTAAATTCATCAAGAATAAATCTTGATAAATCGAACACAGGATTACCAACTACTCCTTTAGGGTCGATGACTTTATACTCTTCCGCACCGTTTTTCAGTATATTTTCATGATGTAAGTCACCATGCAGAAGTAATCTATGTGGATAGTTTTCATTGATATGAAAAATGGTTTTTTCTGCTTTTTCAAGGTAAGAACGAATACTGTCGCAATCTTTCCTGTTTCTTGTTCCAACCTCGCCACTTTTGAACCAGTCAATATAAGTAGGGAACATATGATTTTCAGGCGGTTCAGGATGTAACTCGTTAAAAATATCCGAGAGGATTTCTATTCTTTTATTACGGGTTGTTCCCTCGAAAAGAGTAGTCCCTGGAGTAATCCGTTCCATCAGATAGATCTTATCTACCAAAGAGTATTCATAAAGTGATACAAATTTACTTCCCTGAAACGACCTTAACGCCGAGATTTCTTTATCAAATCCATTATTCAATAGAATTTTAAATATAACATCTCCGTATTTTTCTGAAACCGCATAGAA
>CAZZNE010000012.1:13792-103392 GCA_964655525.1 uncultured Clostridium sp. | reverse complement strand
GAGCGATGTGCAGGAACTAAAGAAAGATGTGGAAGTCTTAAAGAGCGATGTGCAGACCTTACAGGATGATATGCAGGATCTACAGGACAAAGTGCAGGCCTTACAGGATGATATGCAGGATCTACAGCGCAAAGTACAGACCCTACAGGATGATATGCAGGATCTACAGGATAAAGTACAGGTCTTACAAGATGATATGCAGGGTGTGAAGGATAAGCTTCACCTGATGAAGTTGTATCAGGAGAATGTGATTACTCCGCGCCTTGACACGATTGAATCATGTTATACCGGTACCTATCATCGATATCAGAATGATGCTGACAAAATGGAGAATGCGTTTGATGATATAGATCTGCTGAAAAAAGTGGTGACAGAACACAGTGAAAAGCTCCAAAAGTTAGCATAGACCTATATCATGACAGGCAAAAGGGGTACGGTCTGTTGAAGGATGGAGTCTGCACCTTTTTATCATCTGAATAAAGGCAATTAGAAAGGAGAGTCGCTATGCAGGCTCGTGTTATCGTAAAAGCCGTCATTTTGAATCATAATATGAAAAAAGCGTTGCTGATCCGGCGCCGACCGGATGATTTTGAGGGATGGGAAGGGGCAGGCGGTGCCGTGGAAGAGGGGGAGACCCTTGAGGAGGCGATCATCAGAGAGGTGTCGGAGGAAACGGGACTTCGGGTCGTTCCGGAACGGGTTTTATATGCCTCATTGGACGAAATCTGCGGGAAGAAAATAATCTTTGTTGTTTATCTGTGCTCCACAACGGAAGAAACCATCCTGTTAAGCGGCGAGCATACCGATTACCGCTGGGTGGACAAAGCAGAGTGTGAGGTGATGCTTCAGGGAGGGATTGCCAAGGATTTTAAGAAGCATGGAGTCTATGAGCTGGAATGGTAGTTTTTACTTTTCATTTTTACATAGATATGATAAAATAAATTCGAAAATTCAGCCGCTGCGCGTCTGCCGCGCTTCGCGCTTAAAAATCTGCTTCGCAGATTTGATTTTCTCGTTATCATGTCAGGTGAAATCAAATGCTCACTACGTTCGCGCTTGATTTCCTGTTGACATGATAAAATGAGCGGTAGTGAGAAACGGAAAGGAGCACGAAATTCGTATGAAATATTCGTTTGAGGCGTCGATCGATAAGACGGAGCAGGGTGGACGGATGAAGATTCCGTTTAATGTCTGGGAGATCTGTAAAAAAGAGGGAGATGTCCCCGTGAAGGTACGGGTTGCCGACACCGTGTTCGTATGTAATTTAGAGCCGGAAGGAAACGGTTATTACAATATCCCGATTCAGGAAAATATCATGAGTCAGTTCGAGACGGGAAAAGAATATCCCGTGACGTTCCGCATGACGAAATCAAGCGTGGAGGCAAGCCCGTATAGTACCTCAAACCCGATCCGCAAGATTGACAGCATGGATGTTATCATCCAGCCGCACGACGGTCTTTGCGGACAGTCCTGCGTAGCGATGCTTGCGGGGATTACGCTGGACGAGGCGATTAACACGATGCACTGCGGCGAGTGGCAGGCAACGATGGATAAGCTCGTCAGCGCGCTTAATTATTACGGTATAGATCATTCCGAGGAGATTATTTATACGAACGGAAAAGAGGATGTGACGCTTCCAGAATGTTGTATTATCATGGAGAAGATGGGGCGCTACAGCCATTATCTTGTGTATTATCAAGGAAAAGGCTATGATTCCAATCTTGGTGTGCTTGCGCATTATGACGTAACGAAGATTAAGGGATATATGGAGATTTATATTTAAAAAGCAGGAACCGACGAAAATATTTCTCACGTTCGAAAGAATTTGCTTTTAGCGGGAGGAAATTGTTTAAGTGAAAAGACTTTTGCGTCAGCGAAAGTCTTTTTTAACGATATATCAAAAGAAAATGGTTATGGTGGTGAACGATCATGAAAGATTTGACACAGGGAAAGCCGCTGAAATTGATTATGCAGTTTGCGGTTCCCATTATGCTTGGAAACATTTTTCAGCTTTTTTACTCCCTGGCGGATACGCGGATCGTGGGGAGCTATTTAGGGGAGTCGGCGCTTGCGTCCGTCGGTGTAACAAGCTCCTTAAACAGCATGATCATCGGTTTTCTGATCGGAGTGACGAACGGGTTTGCCATCATCACTGCGCGAGGGTTCGGTGCAAAGGATGAAGCGCATGTGCACAGGGCAGTTGCGGGCACCTTTGTGCTCGGGATTGCGACCTCTGTCGTTCTGACCGTTGTCAGTGTGCTCTTTTTGCCTGCGATCTTAAGGATTTTGAATACGGGGGAGGAACTCATACCGCTTGCGGTGCGTTATTTTCGGATCATTCTGTTCGGCATGACGGCATCGATGCTTTATAATGTCTGCGCAGGACTGCTGCGCGCGATCGGTGATACGGTAGCGCCGCTCGTATTCCTAATGATTTCTGCGTTATTAAATGTTGGACTGGACATTTTGTTCGTCCGTGGATTTGCATTCGGCGTGGAAGGTGCGGCTGCTGCAACAGTGCTCTCGCAGGTCATTGCATTTGTGGCAAGCTTCTGCTATCTGTGGAGACGATACCCCATTCTGCATGTGCATAAGGCGGAATGCCGCCTTCGTGCGGATACGGTGAAAGAGCTTTATGCGACGGGACTTTCTGTCGGCTTTATGGGCTGCTTTGTCAGTATCGGTTCGGTTGCGCTTCAGGGAGCGATCAACAGCTTCGGGGAGCACACAATCGTAGCGCATACGGCGGCGCGAAAGATCACAGAGCTGTTCATGCTGCCGTTTACGGTATTCGGTACGACGATGGCGACGTACAGCGGGCAGAATATGGGCGCGGGCAGACCCGACCGGATAAAAAAAGGACTGACGCAGTCCATTTTTGTTGTGTGGTGCTGGTGTCTTTTCATGCTCCTCGCGGCATATACGGCGGGAGAGTGGCTGGTGGGCGCGGTAACAGCGACTGAAGAGGAGGATATCATTGAGACGGCAGCGCTTTATCTGCGCATTAATACGCCGTTCTATGCGGTTCCTACAGTCATCTGTCTTGCGCGGAATGCGATGCAGGGGATGGGGGACAGCATAACGCCGCTGATCTCCAGTGCGGTCGAGCTGGTCGGAAAAGTGTTGGTGGCGGTCATATTTTCCGGCTATTTCGGGTACATGGCGGTGATATGGTCCGAACCGGTGATATGGATTTTGATGGTGATCCCGCTGCTTGTGAAGCTGTTCGGGAATCCACTATTGAGGGAAAAGAGGGCGTAGAAAAGAAGTGATTGCGGTTAAGAAAGCGCACGATGGGGAAAAACAATAGCAGAGGAAATCAGAATGCGGATAGAAAAGGGCGGGAAGTGGCATGACTGAGGATGAGGTTTGGGAAAAGCGGTTTCGGGAGCTGGCAAAAAAATCATATGACAGCGGATGCTATACGTTTACGCCGTTTTTAAGCCCGGATAAGCTGGCATTGTTTTATCGGATGGAGAAAGAGCTTTCCTATGCGGGGTACTGTCTGTCGGGCGGCGTGGAGGGCGCGGAGCGGCAGGTGCTGCGTTTTGGAGATGTTAAGATGCTCGGTTATGAAGCGGATTTTCCAATCGTGTGTCTGCTGGCGGAGCCGTGTGCGCCCAAATTTGCTGAAGAACTGACTCACCGGGATTTTCTCGGCGCGCTCATGAATCTCGGGATTGAGCGGGAGTTGATCGGGGATATGGTCGTCAGGGAAAAGACCTGTTGTATTTTCTGTCTTGACCGGATTGCCGGATATATCGCGGAAAACCTTACGCGGGTGAGACATACGGATATTCGGCTGACCGTGCTTGAGGAAGCGCCGGAGACGGCAAAGCCGCTTTATCAGGAGGAACAGGTCATCGTGTCGTCCGAGCGCATTGATGCGCTGATCGCAAAACTTTATCATTTATCGCGGAGTGAGAGCACACAGCTTTTTCGGGCAAAGAAAATATTTGTGGGCGGCAGACAATGCGAGAATGCCGGGTATCTTTGTAAGGACGGGGATATTGTCTCGGTCAGGGGGTACGGAAAGTTCCTTGTCTGCGGGGATTTTGGCATAACGGGGAAAGGACGCCTGCGCGTTACGCTCAAAATCTATCGATAAAATAACTTGAAATTGAGGGGCAAAAGAATTATAGTATTTATGACAGGTATTGTGGTGAGCATTGGCAGAGGCAGGAAAAGAATTTATGAAACCGACAATCTATACAGGCTTGAAGGTACACAATGAAATAGCGTTGTGCGCGGTGATCGACTTAGAGATTAAAAAGCGCATTGAGAAGGAATTTTTGAACAACCGCATTTCTTATTGCGAGAAATGGGAAAACCCCGGTTTTTTCCGTAAAATATTCGGAGGCAGACCGGAGTGTACGATCTGTATTAATGAGATGCAGCGGGAGAAAGCGGAGGAAGTACTGCGCTCGATGCAGGTTGAGGATCAGGTCGAATTGATCTGTAAGCCGGTTGATAAGACTTATTTTTAACAGTGGTGATGGGAAGGGACAAAAAGAAGGCACATCCGAAGGATGTGCTTTTTGTATAGGAGTTTGTTTTCCTTTTTAAAAACGATTATGCAAAATCTCATGACGGGCGGTAAGGGAGCGTTTTCAATTTGACAATCTATGACGGCCCATGCTATAATCGGACAAACAATTGAATAGTGGTAATGTCTTCAGGGCAGGGTGAAATTCCCGATCGGCGGTGATAGTCCGCGGGCGCGAAAGCGCGGGGTTTGGTGAAATTCCAAAACCGACGGTATAGTCCGGATTAAAGAAGGTGTATTGAGAATGTCAGAGGATATCTGACTTTGATTTTTGCACTTTTTTTATTAAACTGCACTGTTGACATTTTCAATACTCCTGAAAAATTAGCACTTGAAGGCATTTTCCGCTTTCAAGTGCTAATTTTTTACAGGAGGGAATTTTTATGAATCACCAAAACACAAAGAAACTCACAACAACAGGTATGCTATGCGCGCTTGCCTATGCTGCGGCAGCCATCGGACGTATCCCGCTCGTACTCTTTTTGAAGTATGATCCCAAAGATGTGATCATTGCTGTTGGCGGACTGATCTACGGACCGGTCACTTCTCTGTTCATCACCGTGACGGTCTCCGTTGTACAGATGGTTACGATCAGTGGAACGGGAATATTGGGCTGCATGATGAATATGATATCAAGCTGTTCCTTTGCATGTATGACCGCATGGATTTACCAAAAGAAACGCAGACTTTCCGGCGCTATATGCGGGCTGCTCTGTGGCTGGAGCTGCCAGGTTGTGGTCATGATGCTTTGGAACTACCTGATTGCACCGATTTATATGGGATATTCAAGAGAAGCAGTTGCGGCATTACTGCTTCCGGCGTTTTTACCGTTTAATCTCATTAAGGGGGGACTTAATGCGGCGATCACCATGCTTTTGTATAAGCCCGTTGTTACGGTCCTGCGCCGTGCGGCGCTGATAGATATGTCTCCCAATCAGGGGAAAATGCGGATTCATACGGGAGTAGTATTGGCATCGCTGTTTGTTCTGGTCAGTTGTATCATGTGGGCGCTCTCCCTAAAAGGTATCATTTGAAAACACGAGGTGGGTATGGTATGATGTCGTAAGACATCATACCGCGCCGAAGCGAAGCGGAGTGCGCATCCAAAGTATTAGGATGCCGGAAGGGCATCCTAATGATGTCGTAAGACATCATACCGCGCCGAAGCGAAGCGGAGTGCGCATTATGAAGATAACGGAAAAGGGAGGCATCACATATGAGGCTCAGACCATATATAGAGGGTAAGGATTACGCATATCTGGAAAAGTGGATTGACAATGAGAGGATTCATGCGCTGTGGTGTGCTAATCTGATCCCGTATCCGATAACCCGGGAACGTTTTCGTGCTTTTTTAGAAAAAAATGCATTGGATTGGACGGACAGCGCCTATGTGGCAACGGGACAGGACGGGGAACCTGTCGGATTTTTCTGTTATTCGGTCAATAGTAAAGATAATGAGGGATTTTTCAAATTTGTGGTCGTTGATGGTCAAAAGCGAGGAATGGGATGCGGAAAAGAGATGCTGCATCTGGCTTTGCGATATGCGTTTTGCATAACAGGTGTAGAGCGCGTCCGACTCAACGTATTTGATGAAAACAGCGCGGCAAAGCATTGTTATGAAAAGGTCGGTTTTACGCAGGAAAGCAAGGCGGAACATGTATTTTCGTATCGGGACGTATTTTGGAGCAGATGTCATATGACCGTGACAAAGCAGACATGGCTGGAGAGGAGCGTTAGCGACAGAAACTGCATTGTATGAATCATGGCTTTATCCTGACGAAAGAACGCAGGCAGGAGCCGGGGACAACGGAGTTTATCGTGAAAATGAGGAGGGAAGGACAGCTATGAAGCTGATCATTACAGATATTGAAGATTTTCGGATTCCTGTAGAGGGAGCGTATGAGATCATAAAACCGCAGGGGGAAATTCATCCCTGCATCGGATGTTTCGGATGCTGGGTCAAAACGCCGGGGAAGTGCGTGATCCGAGACGGTTATGAAAATACGGGGATTCAGATGAGCGGATGTACGGAGCTGATTTTCGTCAGCCGATGCTGTTACGGCAGTTTCAGTCCTTTTGTGAAAACGGTGCAGGATCGCGCGATTTCCTATCTTCACCCGGATTTTGTGCTTCGAAAGGGTGAGATGCATCATAAGCGCAGGTATCAAAACAGGATCGCGCTGTCCGCATATTTTTACGGGGAGGATATCACCGATACGGAGAAAGAGACGGCGAAAAATCTCATGGAGGCAAATGCGGATAACTATGACGGGACGGTAAAGCACATTTCTTTTTACACGGATGCGAAGGAATTGGAGGATATGACGCTATGAAAATTGCATTGATCAACGGAAGCCCTAAAATGCAACAGAGTGCCAGCGCCACTCTGTTGGAAGAATTGCAGATTACGATTTCCGAAACAGCGGAGGTCACGGAGACCGCGCTGCATACTTCCGATATTTCGGAAGATGTGTGGGAAAAATTGAAAAGCGCAGATGTGTGGGTGTTTTCCTACCCGCTCTATGTGGATGGGATTCCGGGGCATTTACTTTCCTGCCTCATGCAGCTGGAAAAAGCAAAATGGCAGGATAGAGAAATTCGCGTTTATGGTATCGTCAATTGCGGTTTTTATGAAGGAATCCAGGCACAGTTCGCACTGAAATTGCTGAAGAACTGGTGCGAAAAGTGTGGTTTTCTTTATGCAGGAGGTATCGGTGTGGGCGGCGGGGGAGGTCTCGCCCAGATGCCGAAGGTACAGGGCGGACATGGACCGAGAGCGCCGATCGAAAAAGCACTTCAGGCCATGGCGGTCAGCATACTTCAACAGGAAACTCAGGAAAATCAGTATGTTTCGGTCGCTTTTCCGCGTTTCCTGTATCGAATGGCAGCACAGATGGGATGGCGCCGGTGGATTAAGGCAAACGGCGGTAAAGCGAAGGATTTAGGAAAGAAGCCGGGATGATCATTTGTCCTCGTCCACGTGCAGCTGTTCCAGCATTTTCAGTCTGTCGTTAATTCTTTTTGCATCATTTATTTGAAAAAGATAAAAGAATAGCCAGATAACCGCAAAAATGCCGCAGGAAAGCAGGAATTGGAGCATGGTGCGGATCAGTTGGCTCGGATGGAACGGAAACCAGCCCAAATAGATTGCAACAGGATAGAAAATGCTCATTCCGACCGTAAAATGAATGGTCACCTTAGCGCCGAAAGGAATGCGGCGGCTTACATAGACGATGGGCGTGGTTCCGAAACCGATTCCAACGAGAATGCAGCCGATCGCGTGTTTCACAAAATCATTCAGAATGGTTGACAGGGCAGCTTCCGCACCGAAAGCATGGCAGCATAGACAGTAGCACACAAAAAAGGTACATCCCCAGGAAATCCCCCAAAACAGGAATTTTACGATTAATTTGATCTGTTGTTTCATCTCAATCCCAGCCTTTCTTTAAACGATTTACGAAAACTTCTGGAAATGTAATCTTTGAGTCCGGTTTTCGTGACTAACTCCATGGTTCCGTTAAGTCCGGCCTTCACATGACTGATCCGACGAAGATTGACGATCGCGGATTTGGATATGCGGGCAAAATAAGGATCGAGCGTCTGTTCCAGTTCATATAGCGGTCTTCCTAAAACATATCTGTTTTTCTGATCGTCATAGCAGACAATCTCCCGTCCTTCTGTGCGCACCAGTTCGAGTTTTTCCGGTTCAAGAAAATATGTTTTTCCGTCTTTCACTGCGATCAGCGCCGCTGAAGCGGCGTCCTCTTTTTCTAAAAGAGAGATCACTTCCGCGATCAGGGGCGTCATTTGATCAATGTGCAGAACCGCGTGGGGTTCCGCGCAAGCCGGATCGATATGGCACTCTACTTTCATGAATGCCCTCCTTTTGGTAATGATATGCGTCGCTTGTTTTTCCTTTGCGCTCATTATACCACAGTCCGGCCGGGTTTCGTGTGCATTTGAAACAGGAAATACGACCTCTTACACATTGGAGGCACCCGTTCCCGCAAAGCGGCTTTATTTCGATTCGGCGTATGATAAGATGAAACCATCATAAGACGTGGAGGGATGAAGATGGCGGAAGCAATCATACAGGTGGAGAACCTGAACTTGGCGTATCGGAGCATACGGGCGGTGCAGGATGTTTCTTTTACCGTAAAACCGGGGGAGATTCTGGCGGTGATCGGACCGAACGGTTCCGGAAAAACGTCAACCGTAGAGTGTGTGGAGGGACTGCGAAAGCCGGACAGCGGGACGGTCCGGGTGTTCGGGAAAGACCCGTGGACGCATCGAAACGAAGTATACCGGAACATGGGCGTGCAATTACAGGAAACAGAGTATTCCTCAAAAATCAGGGTGGGAGAATTGTGCAGGCTGTTTGCGTGTTTTTATGACAGACCTGCCGACTGGAACGCGTTATTATCACAGATGGATCTGGAAGAAAAAAGAAACCGGCGCGTCTCAAAGCTTTCCGGCGGTGAAAGGCAGCGGTTATCCGTTTTGCTTTCCCTCATGGGACGTCCGAAATTGATCGTCCTGGACGAATTAACTACGGGGCTTGACCCTCAGATGCGCCAGCAAATGTGGGTCAGCTTTGAAAACATCAGAAGCAGTGGTGTTGCCATGGTTTTGGTTTCTCATTATTTGGATGAGGTTGAGGCGCTTGCCGACCGCATTCTTTATCTGGAAAAAGGAAAGCAACAGTTTTTCGGGACGAAGCAGGGATTTCGCGAATATGCGAAAAGCCGGATTCCAGAAAACGAGCGGGATGATTCTTTTTCTTTGGAAAAATTGTATTTGCTGCTGACACCAAAACATAAGGGAATCTCGATGGAGGGGATAATATGAAGCGGTTTGCGATAATCTGTAAGATGGAAACAATCCTTTTTTTGCGTGACTTTTTCAGTATATTTTTTACATTGGGATTCCCTGCATTGATGCTTGTGATGTTTGGAAGTATTTACGGAAATGAACCGATGTACCCCGGTACAGATCTGGGGGCGATGGAGGCTTGCGTTCCAGCGTATGCCGTCATGGTCATGGGTGTTACGGGATTGATGGCGTTCCCGCTGACATTAGCAGGGTATAAAGAGAAAAAAATCTATAAACGGTTTGACGCGACTCCTGTCGGGAAGGGACAGATCATACTGGCGCAGGTGCTGGTAAACGTTGCCATGACGTTTGCAGGGATTGTGCTTTTGCTGCTCTTGGGAAACATCCTATATCATACACGAATACAGGGCAGCGCTGTTTCGGTTTGTGTGAGTCTGGTGATCTGTATTTCTACAATGTTTTCCATGGGATTTTTGTTTACCGCCATTGGGCGGGATGCCAAAATCACAAATCTGCTGTGTTATCTGTCTTATTTTGTCATGCTCTTTTTGTCCGGCGCAACAATCCCTGATATGCTGTTTCCGGAGGCGGTGAAAAGTGTCTCCCGATTTTTGCCGATGACGCATGCGGTTGATCTGATGCAGGGAGTTTTTGCGGGGGAAGCGCTTAGCCGCCACGGGACGGAGCTAATTGTTCTCGGTGCGGTGACAATTCTGTTTACGGTGGTTGGGGCAGTGTTGTACCAAAAGAAGGATTGGGCGTAGGTTCTGCGCCCTAACGCCATACCAAAGCACATAAATCCGAACCTTTTGGGTTCGGATTTTGCATTTTTCACTTCCGGCAAGCGGAGCAGATGATGGAGTGGAATAGGGAAAAGGAAGTGTAAACAGAGTGGAATGGAATTGTTTGTGCATTTGTGGTAAGATAGAGGTGTTGAACAACTTACAGAGAAGCCGGACTCGAAAAGGGGATAGGAAGATGAAAAAAGTATTTGTTGGAATTATTTTAACTGTGGCGCTTATTTGTTTCTCTGTTTTGATCGCTGCACCTTTTGTAAATGACAATGTGGCGAAGAAAACGGCAAAGGAACTTGCAGATTTGCCGCTTCCGGCTAATACGGAATGGATAGAGTCCGTATATAAAGCAGGAAAATTAGTTGGGAACGGCAACGGAATGCAATATTTCGGAGCAATTCTGATTAAAAGCGAACTTTCTTTAGAAGAATTACAAGAATATTATTCAGAATTTGCAGAAAGTGAATGGAAATGTATTGTTGAAAATCAGACAGACACAGAGGTAAGAATAACAGAACATCCAAGGTTGAAATGGAAGACAGATATAGAAGGAGATCACTACTATATCGTTTATTCATGGGGAGATAATCATACAATTTTCCACGAGTTGGATATAAGAGGGCATTGATACCACAAATTAACCCTTTTGGGAAAGGCGGAAACTGACAGGGAGAATTCTAAAATGACGGATTTTGATGGCAGGAATAAAACGCTGAAGGTGATCGCAACCATTCAGACGGAGTTTATTGAAAAATTTGGTGTGCCCCGTCAGAGCGGGCTCGTGGAAGGGCTGCGCGGAGAGATCCTATTTGAACCGGAGTATCGGAATGCAGAGGCACTGAAGGGCATTGAAGAATATTCGCATCTGTGGCTTTTGTGGGGATTCTCACACAATCAGAGAGAGGGATTTGTGCCGACGGTGCATCCGCCGCGATTGGGCGGAAAAGTAAAAAAGGGCGTGTTTGCAACGCGCGCCCCGTTTCGGCCGAATGCGATCGGGCTTTCCTGTGTTCGTTTGGAGAACGTGATATGGGAAAGCGCTCAGGGGGCAAAGCTGATCGTCGGCGGCGCCGATCTCGTGAGCGGCACGCCGATTTATGACATCAAGCCGTATCTTCCCTATACCGATGCACATCCCGAGGCGTCAGGCGGCTTCGGACAGGCACATTCCGCCTGCGAGATTGAAGTGGAATTTCCGCAGGGATTACTGGAAAGGCTGCCGGAAGAAAAGCGCGAGACCGCGATCGGACTGCTGCGGCAGGATCCGCGCGCGGCATATCAAAAACAGCAGGGCGCAATATACGGTATGCATTTTGCAGGCTATGATATTCGTTTTGAGGAAAAAGAAGGACGGCTCTGTGTCTGCGACGTTGTGGATGCCGTATGCGGTACTGAAAAAGTAAAGTAGAGCGCAGGGCAGGGATGATGCGTGATCAGCCGCGCAGCAGATCCCTTAAACGATCATATTGCTGATACATGCGCTGCACACCGTTCTCTAAGATATAGTAATGCCGGATATAAGGAACAAGCAAAACCAGAAGTGCCGCAAAGAGTACGAATAATCCTGCGTTCATCGTGAAAAACAGCGCAAAAAATGCGGCGAAGGCGAGTATGGCAAACAGGCAGGTCACGATCAGGTGAATGAGCCGCTCATGCTGAAAAAACTGAATTTGTGTCAGATGTTCGCGGAGCATGTCATCCGGGTTCTGTACATCTGATTTTTGCCCTGAACGTGTGCCTTCCAGCGAGGCAAGAAGTGCATCCATGGCTTCAAGATAATTCTTTAATCTTTTTTCCATTGTAAAATCCTCCCCAAAAAGTAATTATGTATTCGCCGTACGCCGAATGAGCCGGCTATTCTTTTCGTTTCTCTTTAGACAATAGAAAAACGTCGATGAACGCGTTTACCGCTCATTGCACACCTGAAAAATATAAAATTTCAGATAATACGATTCATCCGCCGCCCAAAGGATCGGGTGATCGCATGCCTGCGTGCGGAATTCGACCTGACGTAAACGCTTATGTGCGCCGTGCGCCGCTTCGCGGATTGTTTTTGCAAATAATTCCGGATCCATAAAATGAGAGCACGAACAGGTCGCGAGAAAGCCCTGATCGTTTAACAGCCGCATGCCGCGCAGATTGATTTCCCGATACCCTTTTACCGCATTTTTGACGGAGCTGCGCGATTTCGTGAACGCGGGAGGATCCAGGATGACGACATCGTAGCGTTCCCCCTCTGCCTCTAATTTCGGGAGCAGTTCAAACACATCTGCGCACTGGAAATGAACGCGGTCTTCCAGCCCGTTTAAGCGGGCGTTTTCTTCCGCTTGCAAAATGCCTGTCATAGAAGCGTCCACGCCGAGCACGGAGGATGCGCCTGCCATCCCGGCGTTTAAAGCAAAGGAGCCGGTGTGCGTAAAACAGTCGAGTACCCGCTTGCCCGGACAGAGCGGGCGGATTGCGTTGCGGTTGTGCTTCTGATCGAGAAAGAACCCGGTCTTCTGCCCATCCTTGACATCCACAAGATACTTCACGCCGTTTTCCTCAATCTGTACCTTTGTATCAAACGGTGCGCCGATAAAATCTTTTACGCGCGGCATGCCCTCTAACTCGCGCACCTTCGCGTCGCTGCGCTCATAGATACCGCGGATGGAGATGCCGTCTTCTTTCAGGACGTTCACAAGAATGTCGAGAAGTTCGTTTTTCATGCGGTCGATGCCGAGCGTCAGCGCTTCGACAACAAGCACATCGGAAAACTTGTCAATGACAATGCCGGGAAGAAAATCCGCCTCGCCGAACACGACGCGGCAGCAGGAGGTGTCGATCGTCCGCTTACGGTATTCCCACGCGTCGCGGATTCTTTTTTCTAAAAAAGCATGATCGATGCGATGCTCTTTTTGGCGCGCCATCAGGCGGACAGTGATCTTGGAACGGGTATTGATGTAGCCGTAGCCCATAAAAAATCCGTCAAAATCTTCCACACAGATCAGGTCGCCGTTCTCAAAATCGCCGCGCACAGTAGCAATCTCATTATCATAAATCCACATGCCGCCCGCCTTGACCGTGCGACCCGCACCTTTTTTTAATATCGCGGTTGCGTTTGTCATGATACGTCCTCCAAAATCTTCCTATCAGGAAATCTCTCAACACCAAAAGACTGCAAAGCTTAGTTTACATCCTTTGCCTGCCGTGCTTTGCATCTTATATTTTCAGTATACGACAGCGCGTTAAAAAAAACAATCTTATTGAAAACAAGGGGTTCTTAGTCTATAATAGAGATGATAAACATAGGATACAGCAATGACAAAACAGGGAGGAAAAAAACATGTTAAAAACAAAATTAGGAATTTCTATCGCACTGGTAGGAGCAGCAATGTACTTTTTGGGAGCGATCAGCTTTGTTCCGGCAACGTTACTTGCGGGATATGTGCTGATTGTGGAGCAGAATGAGTGGTTAAAGAGACAGGCGGCAAAAATGATCGGTGTTGTCGTGGTCTTTGGCTTGTTGAGCATAGCGGTCGGCTGGATTGATGATGTGGTATACATGCTTGGCATCATTGTCCGCTGGTTTGACAGGGATGCGTATTTCTCGGTTCCCGGGAATCTGACAACGCTCTGCCAGTACATCATTACTCTTGCAAAAGAAATATTCCTGCTCATGATGGGCTTTATGGCGCTTGGCATGAAGAATGTGAAGCTTGGCGTTGTAGATAAGCAGCTTGACAAGTATATGGGCAATAACCAGCAGATGTAAGTATGAAAAGAGCAGGGCGTTTACCCTGAGAATGGAGAAAAAATATGGCTTTCTTTGAACAGTTAGGAAAAAAAATCAATGATGCGAGTGACAGTTTGAAGCAGAAAACGCAGACCTTTACCGAAGTGAATAGCTTGGAGAAGCAGGTCAATGCGAATCAGTCCGTTGTACAGAATATGTATACGGAAATCGGACGCGCGTATTACGAGGCGCATAAGGGGGATGCGGAGAACGTTTATGCGGATCAATGCCGGGTGATCACGGATGCGTTGAATCAGATCGCGCAGCTTCAGGATCAGATCCGGATGAAAAAAGGAATTCAGCTTTGCCCGAACTGTGGCGCACAGCTCGCGCCGGGAAGCATGTTCTGTGCAGGATGCGGTGCACAGGTTGCACAGCCGGCACCTCAGCCGACAAACGACATGGCGCAGCAGTCGGGTAATGCCGTGCCTCAGACACCGGTGCAGCCGGCGGGTAACGCGGGGGAGCAGACCCCGGTACAGCCGGTGGATAATGCCGCATCACAGACGCCGGCACAGCCTGCAGATAATCCTGCGCCACAGATGCAGAATACAAGATTTTGCGGTCAATGTGGTTCTCAGATTCCGGCGGACAGCGCTTTCTGTCCTGTCTGTGGGCAGAGAATTTGACGGCGATAAGGAGGAAAATGAATGCTTTGTAAGAATTGTGGAGCGCAGATTGCAGATAACAGCGTATTCTGTACCAACTGCGGTTTCAGGGTACAGCCTGTGAGTGAAGTGGTGCAGCAAAATGCAGCGGTAACGGCGGAGCAGATGCCGATACAGACAGAGCAGGCAGTGCAGGAAAGCGCGACAGCAGAGAATGCGGCGCAGGCGGAAGCAGCGCAGGAAAGCGCGACAACAGAGAGTACGGCGCAGGCGGAAGCAGCGCAGGAAAGCGTGGCAGCAGAGAATGCGGCGCAGGCGGAAGCAGTGCAGGAAAGCGCGACAACAGAGAATGCGGCGCAGGCGGAAGCAGCGCAGGAAAGCGTGGCAGCAGAGAATACAGTGCAAGCGGAGCCGATACAGGAAAGCGAAGAAGCAGAAAACGGAGTACAGGCAGAAAATGCGGCGCAGGAAGGCGCGGTAGATGGACAGGCTCAGCCGAGCGGGGAACCGAACGGACAGGCACAGGCGGACAGTATGCCGGGTGAACAGCCGCAGATGAACGGCGTGCCGAACGGGCAGATGCCGTACGGACAGCCGCAGATGAACGGCGTGCCGAACGGGCAGATGCCGTACGGACAGCCGCAGATGAACGGTGTGCCGAACGGGCAGATGCCGTATGGACAGCCGCAGATGAACAGTATGCCGAACGGGCAGCCGCAGGCGGGCAGCATACCGAACGGACAGATGCCGTACGGGCAGCCGCAGATGAACGGCGTGCCGAACGGACAAATGCCGTACGGACAGCCGCAGATGAACGGTGTACCGAACGGACAGATGCCGTATGGGCAGCCGCAGATGAACGGCGTGCCGAACGGACAAATGCCGTACGGGCAGCTGCAAGCGGGCAGTATACCGAACGCCATACCGTATGGACAGGCAATGAAGCCGCCAAAGAAGCCGTTTGTTATGCCGATGGCAGTTAACGTAGTCGGCGGGATCTTAGCGATCGCGGCAGTAGCGGTATTTGTGTGCGTGCTCCTCTTTGGGAAACCCGAGGAAAAGAAGTCTGATCTGGTGGTAAGCACACTTGCGATCCCTGCACAGCAGCAGGCAGTTGCAGGCAGCGACTACTTAGATATTGACTTAAGTAACGTGACGTATCAGCTCGAGATTCCGGAGACAGACGGCTACAGAGCAGCGCAGGAGCTTGCGGAGGGCTATATTTTTGCGGATAGTGATACGCGTTATCTGAGTGAGCCGGATCTGTATACATATTCAGGCAGCGAGCTCTGGCATGCATATTTTGAGATTTTAGCGCGTGAAGGTGTTGATCTCTCTGAGATTGATGAAGAGGAACATGAGTATTTTCAAAGAAAGAGCTGGTATGACCCGACCATATCACTAATCGATGTTCTGATGGAAATGGACGAGGATCAGGTGGCACGTTATTCCGAAATGATAGAAAATGAGGAAAATCCCTTATACGAGATTTTGCTCGATACAGGTATCATAAATGAGACGGAAGCCTTTAACATGGAGCTGATCGAGGAATATCTGACGCTCGGTACGACGACCATGGAAGGACCGGGGGATGCACTTGAGGACATGTTGGAAGAGTAGAATGCGGGAGCGGACAGGGAATGGGACATGCCGTTCCCTGCCGACGGATAGTACCGGGTACGACGTTCCCGGAGTTTGAAAGAGAGGATGAAAAAGGACATGTCGGAGATACAGCAGAATACGGCGCAGAATCAAGCCGTTCAGAATGAAAAAAAGAATAATCCCCAGCTGCGTTTGCTCGTTTTTTTGATCGAGCTGATCGTTTTGATCGGGGCAATTGTGGGAAGTATTGTATTGGTGAAAAACTATAATGATCCAAAGCGGGTTGCGGATAGCTATTTTAACGCGTTAAAGGCAGGCGACTATGCGACCGCATACAGCTATCTTCAGAAGGAGGACGGCATGGACACGTCTGCGTTCTTAAATGCGGATGTATATGCGTCGGTCATGGAGAAGTATGGATTTTCAGATGAAACAGCGGACGTGAATGACAGCATAGAAAAAGAGTATGGCGAGACCTACTATGTGCTGGATGCCGGGAAGGACACGCACATGATCCAAGTGGTGGAGACCGGAAAGAAGAATTGGTTTTTCTTTCAGGAATATGAGGTACGCCCGTACAATTTCTATGCGGAGGATGTGTATATCACGGCGCCGAAGGTAATGACAGTTTCCGTCAACGGGATTGACTTAAACAGCGGCAATTCCACGAGAGATGATCATTCCAGTGAGATTTATCTCAGTGCGTATGAGACTGCCTACAAGATTGACAGAATGTTCGTAGGCGATTACAGGATTCAGGTGAGCGGGGACATTTTTCAGACCTATACCGAGGACGTGACAGTCAATGCGTATTATAATGTATTTATGGCGGAAATCCCCACGCTGAAGGAGGGTACTCTTGAGCGGATCGCGGAGACACTGCCGGATACGATCCAAAGCTTATATCAAAGCGCGCTGAACGGCGACGATGCACAGACTGCGTTTACGGCGGCAGGACTGCGTGAGCCGTCCGAGACCGAGGCTGATCGGTATGAAATCCTGGTGGATGATTTTTATTTGGATGACGGGTACTTTACAGAGGTCACGCTGTCTGAATTTGAAGCGGAAAACTATGGCGGCTATTTTGACTGGGAGACAGGAGAATACCGGTCAAATATTACGGTGGATTTTAACATTGCGTATAGTTATGATATTCTTGACTGGTGGACGGAAGCGTATTACGAGTCAAAAGAGAGCGATGCCTATGGCTATTTTAGCTGTGATCTGATCTACCGGGATGGCGAATGGGTATTGGAAGAGATTTACATCAGTTCCGGTGTGTATGCATGGTAGGGATGACAGCGCAGAAAGCGGAAAGGAGTGCTTATGAATAAAAATACATTGACGGCAATTCTGATGGGATTTGTGATCTGCCTCGGAATCGTGGTGATCGTCCTGAGCGTGAAGCTGAGCATCCGTCCGAAAGCGGAGCCTGAGCCGGATTTAAGCGCTGCTTCCAATGTGTTTGTGGACAATACGAATCCGACGGATACGCCGACGCCGGAGGCGACACCGGAACCGGTCACGGAACCGGCGGTAACAACGGTGACGGTGCAGATGGTACGGACAACGACGTCGGTGAATGTGAGGTCAGAACCTTCTGCAAGCGGAACAAAGCTCGGAACAGTCGTAAAGGGTTCTGAGTTTGTGATGATCGAAGAAGTCGGCGAAGGGGATAATAAGTGGACCAAGATTGAATATGAGAGCGGTGAGGCCTATATCAAGAGCTCCTATTTGGAGCCGTTTGAAAAAGAAGTGGAGGCAACGCCGACACCGGAGCCGGAAGACGGCGGCGAACCGGCACAATGATCACAGAGGAATGAAGAACACAAAGAGGTATGGTCTTTAAGACCATACCTCTTTGTGTGTGTAGGGATTCTTTTGTGTTCTTTTATTGAACGCCCCCGGCAGCCTCGGCGCCACCGCTTACCGCACCGCCCTCCGGCAGTGAAGGATTCGTATCGTCGGGCGGCAGGATCGGAATGACTTCGCCACCGCCTTCATCGGGAATGACGGGTTGTGTTCCGTAGCCAATCAGATCGCGGAAATAATCGGAAGGACTTGTAGCCAGTATCGCCTGCTGTTGTTCCGGAAGCAGGGATAACCATTGCTGCACCAGAATCGCATCGCAATCCGGCTGGGCGAAAAATTCCGCCGTGTGCTGGCACATATTGGTCGTGGAAGCAGTTGTTACGGTACCGTCGGCATTTACCATCGTAGAGCCGCGAAGCAGGGATTCATGTTCAACCGGCATCAGCTCCAAAATGCCCTCAATCTGGAACGGACAATTCTCGTTCGCAGGCAGGACGTCCGCACAGCAGACGGAACCCGAATAATGAACATCACACAGGTCGGTCGGCTGCGTGCCGTTTTCAAAATACTCGGTCTTCAGATGGCCGTCGCACAGACCGGCGATCGGCAGCTTGCCCGACCGGCTGCATACCGTACAGGTCGTAATGCCGCTTGGCATGGTAAACGCCTGATAAGGAAGATTTTCGTGGATCTTTGACATTACCAATCGCCACAGGTTTTTGGAAAGATTGCGTTCGCCATTGTTTTGGTTTAGGAATGTTGTAGAATTCCGGTTATCATAGCCGGTCCATACAGCACAGGTATAATAAGGGGAAAAGCCTGCAAACCACACATCGCGGTAAGCGGTTGACGTTCCGGTTTTTCCGGCAAGCGCCTGGCCGGTGAAGTTTGCCGCGGTTCCGGTAGGAGAAACGATACCGCTTCCGCCGCCGGTGAGTACATCCTCCATTGCATTGATCAGAAGGTAGGCAGTTGTTTCCTTGATCACCTGATGCGATTCCTGATTAACGGTATTGTCAAGGATGACATTGCCGCGGGAATCAATGACCTTCGTATAGAGAATCGGTTCCATGTAAGTACCGTTGTTGGCGATAGCGGCATATGCCGCGCAAAGCTCATAATTCTTGACGCCAGTTGTCAGACCGCCGAGCGAAAGCGACTGTGTGATGTCCGACAGGATTTTGGTACCGTCATAATTCGGCGCGCTTTCCACCAAAGTGGAGAAGCCGAAATTCTGTGTATAGCTAAAGGCAAGCGTCGGCGATATTTCCGTGATCGTTTTTGCGGCAAGGACGTTGATCGAGCCTAAGATACCGTCACGTATGGATAAAAGACCATGGTATTGGCGGTCATAATTCTGTACCGGCGTACCGTCGTCATAGTTAAACGGCGCGTCGTTATAGACGGATGCAAGCGTTTTTAAGCCGGAGTCCAATGCGGGCGCATAAGCTGCGATGATCTTGAATGTGGAGCCTGGCTGACGCTGTACGGAAAAGGCGCGGTTTAAGGTCCGGCTGCCTTCCTTCTGTCCTCGTCCGCCGACCATTGCAAGAACGTGACCTGTGTGCTGATCCATGATCGTCATGGAAATCTGGGGCTGCGCTGTTAATGAGATCGATTCGGAGACAAAAGTGTCCCCCTCGCCCATCACATATTCCTTGTAGGTCTCAATTGCGGCATAAGCTTCTTCTTCCGAGGAATAGAGCATTTTAAAGTTTCTGTTACTTTCCTTAAAATAGGCGGTAAAGGACTCGGAACCATAATTTTCATAACTTCCGTCCGGTTTCTCAATCGTGAGCTGATAGGAAAGCTCATATTTGACATTTTCGGGGTAATTTTCAGGGTTTGAGCAGACCTCATCCGCAATTGCCTGTATGGTACGGTCCTGTGTGGAGTAAATACTAAGCCCGCCGCTGTAGAGCAGATTCTTTGCCTGCGTGGGACTGTATCCGGCCTTTTCCTGCAGATCGCGCTCTAACTGACTGACGAGGGCATCTTCAAAATAAGTATAAACGGAAGAGTCGATGATATTTTGGTTCACGATCTGAATGCGGGAATAGACATCGTCTGCCATTGCCTCTTCATATTCTGCCGGAGAGATCCAGCCTTGTTCGAGCATTCTGTCCAGCACATCCTTGCGGCGTCCCGCATTTTCCTCGGGATAGATGATGGGATCATACTGCGACGGATTCTGCGTGATACCGGCAATCACCGCGCATTCCGACAGTGTCAGTTCATAGACCGGCTTATCAAAATAACGCAGGGATGCAGCCTGAACGCCGAGCGTGGAGTGTCCGAGATTGATCGTATTCATGTAATATTCGAGGATCTGCTCCTTGTCCATATGTTTTTCAAGCTGAATGGCAAGATACTGTTCCTGAATCTTACGCTTTAAGCTCTCGATAAACGTGCGTTCCGTTACCCAGCCGTCAAATACGTTATTTTTTAAGAGCTGCTGTGTGATGGTACTTGCACCGGATGTAAAATGTCCGCCGTTCTTCAATCCGGTGAACGCGGCGCGTAGGATTCCCTTAATATCAATACCGTTGTGCTGATAGAAGCGCTGATCTTCGATGGCAACAAACGCGTGCGCCAAGTCGTCCGGGATCAGATCCATGGTGACGGGAGTTCGGTTGGAACCTTCCTCAACGAGCTTGACCATCTCATGTCCCTCGCTGTCGTAGACAATACTTGCATAGCTTGTGGGAATGACGTCCTCAACGCTGATGTCGGGGGTGGCGTTTAGGATACCCCGGAACATCCCAAGCACGAGCGAGATACCGAGGACGATCATCGTGATGAAGCATACAAGGATCGCCTTGAGCATCGTGACAAGGATCATCTTTTTCAGCTTTGTTGTTTTAGAGGTAAGCGCGCGTTGTCGTTTTCGCGTGCCGTATTTGCCGTAATTCATTGTGATGCATGCCTTCCCTTCCATGAAAGTTCTAGTTTGAAAGAAAATTATCTATTTATTATACCAAAAGCCGAATGGTAAATAAAGGATTTTCTGATGTTTTTATGATTGTTCACAATTCCATACATTTTATACGGGAGGGCGGGCGGCGTACAGATATCGGGAATTGCGTGTTGATGCGGGGTGTGGTATGCTAAAAAAGAGTTTGCGGAACGCAAACTCTTTCGAAGAATTCGCCAAAGGCGAATTCTTCCGGGACTGAGAAATTTTTTCGAAGAATCGCTATGCGATTCTTCTGCAGTTGGAAAATCGATAAGTCGTAAAGGAATGCAACGTGTTCCGAGATTTGCATATGAAAAACGGCACGCAGAAGGAGGGCGCAATGGCGCAGGAGACACAGGAAGGGTATCGCATCATGCTTGCTGGCGGAAGCGGGGAAATTGAGGAGAAAAAATCACGTTTTATCGCCACGCTGCGTCCGGTTGAGACGGAAGAAGAAGCCGTCGCGTTTATTGAGGAAATGAAAAAAAAATACTGGGATGCAAGGCATAACTGCTCGGCATACGTACTCGGAGAGCGGGGAGAGGTCATGCGCTACAGCGACGACGGCGAACCGGGCGGAACGGCGGGCAGACCGATGTTAGAGGTGCTGCTTGGAGACGGGGTCCGCAACGCGGCGGTCGTTGTCACGCGTTATTTTGGCGGCACGCTTTTGGGTACGGGCGGACTCGTGCGCGCATATACGCAGGCGGTGCAGGAGGGGCTGAGGCATTGCACAATGGGCAGGCGGATTGCCGGCGTGCGGCTTTTGGTTACGACGGACTATCATACGATAGGGAAAATCCTGCATCTGCTCGGGCAGAAGGGAATCTCGCCCGAGGACAGCAGCTATGAGGAGAACGTCAGACTTAAGCTTGTCGTACCGGAGACGGCATCGGAACAGCTCTGCGCCGAGCTTACGGAAGCCGCTGCGGGAAAGGCGGAGATCGAGGAGCTGGAAAGGCTTTCTTATACAAAAGATGATGAATCGGTATTTTAATGCGGAGTACGGCTGCTCCCTCTGCAAATAATAAAAAAGTATCCCATGTCGGACAGCGAAAACGTGTCCTGCATGGGATACTTTTTTTCAAGTATATTGTGAAGAATCGCTTTAGCGATTCTTCGAAAATAGTTTGCGTTAAGCAAACTATTTTTTGAACGCCGCGCGCTTTCTCAGCGTTGGGTCAAGAATCTTCTTGCGGATGCGCAGGCTTTTCGGCGTAACCTCCAAAAGCTCGTCCGTGTCGATAAACTCCAGACATTGCTCCAGACTTAAAATCCGCTTCGGCACAAGGCGCAGCGCGTCGTCCGCACTGGAGGAACGCGTGTTGGTCAAATGCTTTGTCTTGCAGACATTGACCTCAATGTCCTCGGCTTTTCCGGTCTGTCCGACGACCATACCGGAGTAGACCTTTTCGCCCGGTCCGATAAAGAGCGTTCCGCGCTCCTGTGCGTTAAACAGACCGTAGGTGATCGCCTCGCCCGCCTCAAAAGCGATGAGCGAGCCCAGCTTGCGGTATTGAATGTCGCCCTTATAGGGACCGTAGCCGTTAAAAATCGTATTCATGATGCCGTTGCCCTTCGTGTCGGTCATGAACTCGCCGCGGTAACCGATCAGACCCCGGGAAGGGATGGAGAACTCCAGACGCGTATAGCTGCCGGTCGCCTGACTCATATTGAGCAGCTCGCCCTTGCGTTCGCTCAATTTTTGGATGACGGCGCCGGAAAACTCCTCCGGCACGTCAATATAGGCAAGCTCCATCGGTTCCAGCTTTTTACCGTTTTCATCGGTATGATAGAGTACCTCCGCTTTGCTGACGGCAAACTCGTAGCCCTCGCGCCGCATATTCTCGATCAGAACGGATAAATGCAGCTCACCGCGTCCCGATACCTTAAAGGAATCCGTTGAGTCGGTCTCCTCGACGCGCAGGGAAACGTCCGTGTTTAATTCGCGCATCAGACGATCCTTGATGTGGCGGCTTGTAACGAATTTTCCTTCCTGCCCGGCGAGCGGGGAGTCGTTCACGATAAAGTGCATCGCGATGGTCGGCTCGCTGATCTTTTGGAACGGGATGGGGGTCGGATTGTCGGGAGAACACAGGGTATCTCCAATGTGCAGATCTGCAATCCCTGAAAGCGCGACGATGGAGCCGATGCCCGCGCTTGTTACTTCTACCTTATTTAATCCGTCAAACTCATAGAGCTTGCTCACTTTTACTTTTTTGAACTTATCCGGCTCATGGTGGTTGACGATGACGACTTCCTGATTGACCTTGACGGAGCCGTTATCCACCTTGCCGACGCCGATCCTGCCGACATACTCGTTGTAATCGATCGTACTGATCAGGATCTGCGTGCCTGCCTCCGGATCACCCTCGGGCGCGGGGATATGCGAAAGGATCGTGTCGAACAGCGGCGTCATATCCTTATTTTTTACGGTAAGATTCAAGGTTGCCGTGCCTGTCTTGGCGGATGCAAAGACAAAAGGGCAGTCCAACTGATCGTCGTTGGCGTCCAAATCCAAAAACAGCTCTAAGACTTCATCCACAACGTCCTCGGGACGCGCCTCGGGGCGGTCGCATTTGTTGATGCAGACAATAACCGCAAGATTCAATTCCAGTGCTTTTTTTAACACGAACTTCGTCTGCGGCATCGGACCCTCAAAGGCGTCCACGACGAGGATGACGCCGTTTACCATTTTTAAGACACGTTCGACTTCGCCGCCGAAATCCGCGTGTCCGGGCGTGTCGATGATGTTGATCTTTGTTCCTTTATAGGTGACTGCCGTATTTTTGGAGAGGATCGTGATGCCGCGCTCGCGCTCAATGGCGTTGGAATCCATGACGCGCTCGGCAATCTCCTGATTTTCACGAAATACGCCGCTCTGCTTTAAGAGCTCGTCCACCAGCGTTGTCTTGCCGTGATCGACATGAGCGATAATGGCGACGTTTCTGACATCTTCACGAATCTGATTCATAAATAAATACCGTACCTTTCCTTTTTCAAATGCATATAGTATAACACTGCAAAGGCGGAATTGCAAATAAATACGGGGTTATGGGAATCCTGAAGAGGGGCCGGAGGCAAAGGTGCGCGATGACTAACATGCCACAGAACGGGAATTTTGTTATATCATAGGAGATGACCTCATATAATGTAGTACAATACAGGGAAAAAATTCTTTAAGGTAAGAAGGGAGAACAAGGTATGACGGATAAGGTAATTGAGAACAATCAGGTGATGGTGGTCGGACAGATCGTGAGCAATTTTGAGTACAGTCACGAGATTTTCGGGGAGGGGTTTTACATGGCGGAGGCGCAGGTTATGCGGCTTTCCGACTCCTGCGACATCATCCCGCTGATGGTTTCGGAGCGGCTGCTTGATATGAGCGGGGATTATGTGGGGCGCTACATCAGCGTGACAGGGCAGTTCAGGTCCTATAACCGCCATGAAGAGCATCGCAATCGTCTGGTATTGTCGGTGTTTGTGCGCGAGCTGGATTTTCTGGATGAGGAAGAATTTGAGCGCTATGCGGGAGAAAATTCAAAGACAAATCAGATATTTTTGGACGGCTATATCTGCAAGGAACCGATCTATAGAAAGACACCGCTTGGCAGGGAGATCGCGGATCTCTTACTTGCGGTCAACAGGCCGTACGGGAAGTCGGACTACATACCCTGCATCTGTTGGGGAAGAAATGCGCGTTATGCGTCGAATTTTAAGGTGGGAATGCAGTGTGCGGTCTGGGGAAGGATCCAAAGCCGTGAATATATGAAAAAATTATCGGAGGAGGAAGTCGAGAAGCGCATCGCCTACGAGGTGTCGGTCAGCAAGCTGGAGCTTTTTGAGGGAGAAGAATAAAAAAGAACGCAAAGCGTTCTTTCAGATTGGCGCGAGTGCGCCAATCGTCCGAAGAATCGCTCAGCTTCTTCCGGGGGTGTGAAAACATCATGACTTGCATTCGGATGGAGAATATGCTATGATAGCGGAAAAAATGGCACAAAAGCGGAGGAAACCTTTTATGCAGGATGGACAGATTCAGATTTATTGCGGGGAAGGGCACGGAAAAAGCGCCGCAGCGCTCGGTCATGCCGTTGCCGCGGCAGGAGAGGGGAAGCAGGCGTTCATCATAAAATTTCTGAAAAACTTAGACGATTCGGAGCTGATCCGGCGTTTGGAGCCGGAGGTTAAAGTGTTTCGCTTTGAAAAGTCCGACCGGAATTTTGAAGGATTAAACGAACAGGAGCAGCAGGAGGAAATACAGAATATCCGAAACGGTCTCAATTTTGCCAAAAAAGTATTGACGACCGGAGAATGTGATCTGCTGGTGTTGGACGAGGTGCTCGGATTGATCGACAATCATATCATTGAGGCGCAGGAGCTTAGGGCAATCCTGGAGATGAAATCGGAAGGACAATCCATTATCTTAACGGGAATCCGCTTAAATGATGAGACCTGTATCGTGGCGGACGAGGTGTATACAATCGAGCCGATGCGGTTCAAGGTGTTTTAACTGATCAAGGAGAAAAGAATAGTCATAGCAATCATGCCATTGACAGGAATGAGCGTGAGTGCTATGATTATTTTTGACTTAAAAGAAGTCGTAAAAAGATACATAGAGGAACGGATAGAGGTTGCGTTTTTCATCAGTACGTTTCCGGACGCGTCAGGCGCGGATGAGGGGAACGGAAAGGGGAACACGCCGAAAGAGGAGATTTCCTGAGGGTCGAATCTTGGGCATACAGTGAAGAACTGTATGACTGTCATCTGTAACAGATGGGGCGCTATCGCATGTCAGCTTTTTTGAGGGAACCGGTGCTGTGCGTGCGGGTTCTTTTTTCACCTGTAAGGGGCTTCGTAAAAAAGCGGAGCATACTTCTGCGTGTAAGAGTCTTTGGCGCGGTATGAGGAAAGGAGAAACATATGGCTATTTTTCAGGGCGCGGGTGTCGCGATCGTCACACCCTTTCATGCAAACGGAGCGGTAAATTATGAGCAGTTTGCAAAAAACATTGACTGGCAGATTGAAAACGGTTCGGATGCGATCATTGTCTGCGGTACGACGGGCGAGGCGTCAACGCTTTCGCACGAGGAGCATCTGGATGTGATCCGCTATTGCGTGGAGCATACAAACGGGCGGGTGCCGGTCATTGCGGGAACCGGATCGAACAGCACGGAGACGGCGGTCTATCTTTCCGTGGAAGCCGAAAAGGCGGGGGCGGACGGGCTGCTTTTAGTGACACCGTATTATAACAAGGCGACACAGAAGGGACTGTATGAGCACTTTGTCCGAACGGCAAAAGCGGTAAAGATTCCCGTGATCCTTTATAATGTGCCGTCCAGAACAGGGTGCAATATTCAGCCGGAGACGATCGTGAAGCTGGTAAAGGAAGTGGATAACATTGTCGGCGTCAAAGAGGCGAGCGGGGATATTACCCAGATTACGAAGCTTGCGTATCTGGCGGACGGCTGTGTGGATATTTATTCGGGAAACGACGATCATATCACGCCGGTTCTCTCGCTCGGCGGAATCGGTGTGATTTCCGTCCTGTCCAATATCGCGCCGAAGCAGACGCATGATATTGTGGAGACTTATTTATCCGGGAATGTAAAAGAATCGGCGCGCTTGCAGCTTGAGGCGTTTCCGCTGATCAAAGCGCTGTTTAGTGAGGTGAATCCGATCCCGGTGAAAAAAGCAATGAATCTCATGGGACTTGGCGCGGGACCGCTGCGCCTGCCGCTCACCGAGATGGAGGAAGCGAACGCTGCAAAGCTGGAAGCGGAAATGAAAAAATACGGAATATTATAGGAATGTGGGGAGGGACGGTATGATCGTCCCTCTCATCGTATTAGTATATAAATGCAGCGCCGCAGAATATTTTAAGCACGCGTATCGCGCAGGGCGCCTGTAAGCGGTCGGAAGTTCTTGCCAATGACGGATATTGGGATCTATGGTGATGCTGCGTATTGGCGGAGCCTTGGGAGTGGTTCTTGAAGTACCGGGGAATTTTATATATAATGATTGAGAGGTCATAGGAAAGGCAGGAGAAAGAATGGTCAGAATTATTATGAGAGGCTGTAACGGAAAAATGGGACAGGTGATTTCCGGTCTGGCTGCGGAGGATCAGGAGGCAGAAATTGTTGCGGGAGTGGATTTATCGGATCATATCACGAATCCCTATCCGGTATTCAGATCTATTGAGGAGTGCGATGTGGAGGTGGATGTGGTGATTGATTTTTCCAGTGCGGCGGATGTGGATGCGCTGCTGGATTACTGCGGCGAAAACAAGCTTCCGCTTGTTCTGTGTACGACGGGGCTTTCTGAAGAGCAGCTTGCCCATGGGAAGGAGATTTCCGAAAAGACGGCGATTCTTAGATCCGCCAATATGTCAATCGGAATCAATCTACTGCAAAAGCTGTTAAAGGAAGCGGCGGGTGTGCTTGCACCCGCGGGGTTCGATATCGAGATCGTGGAGAAGCATCACAATCAGAAGCTGGACGCACCGAGCGGAACGGCGCTGGCATTGGCGGATTCCATCAATGATGAGATGGACGGCGCATATGAGTATGTCTATGACAGAAGCCAGGTGCGGCAGAAAAGAGAAAAAAAGGAAATCGGTATCAGCGCCGTGCGCGGGGGAACCATAGTAGGAGATCACGATGTGATCTTTGCCGGAGCGGACGAGGTGATCACGTTTTCCCACAGAGCTTATTCCAGAGCCGTATTTGGCAAGGGCGCGCTTGAGGCGGCAAAATTCCTTGCAGGAAAGCCCGCGGGTATGTATGATATGAGTGATGTGATTGGATAAAAAAAAACGCTTCGCAAAAGAACGCAAAGCGTTTTTTCGAAGAATTTGCATGCGCAAATTCTTCCGGGACTGAGAAAGTATCAGATGATTACGGTGTAAAATGTGCAAGGGAGAATTCCTAATATGGACGCATATGAATTGAAATTCTTAAGGAGTCTGGCGAAGCAGTATCCAACAATCGCGGCTGCTTCGACGGAGATCATCAATCTGCAGGCAATCTTAAACCTGCCGAAGAGCACGGAACATTTTTTAACAGATATTCATGGAGAGTATGAGCAGTTTCATCATGTGCTGAAAAACGGTTCCGGTTCCGTGCGCAAAAAAATTGATGAGGAATTTGGCAATACGTTGAGCGTGCGGGACAAAAAGAGTCTGGCGACTCTCATTTACTATCCGAAGGAAAAGCTGGAGCTGGTGATGCAGGAAGAAGACAATCTGGAGGATTGGTATAAGATCACGCTCCACCGGCTTGTGCAGATCACAAAGCGCGTTGCATCCAAATATACGCGTTCGAAGGTACGCAAGGCGCTGCCGCAGGATTTTGCTTATATCATTGAAGAGCTGATCACCGAAAAAGAAGAGATTCAGGATAAGGAAGCCTACTATAACGGCATCATCCATACCATCATCGAGATCGGCAGTGCGCCCGGTTTTATCGTTGCGATGTGTAATCTTGTGCAGCGGCTTGTCATCGATCATCTCCATATCGTCGGGGATATTTACGACAGAGGACCGGGGCCGCAGGTCATCCTTGATACGCTGCGGGAATACCACAGCGTCGATATTCAGTGGGGAAATCACGATATTGTATGGATGGGGGCAGCGGCGGGAAGTCTTGCCTGCATTGCCAATGTGATCAGGATGAGCGCGCGCTACGGCAATCTTGATACCTTGGAGGAGGGCTACGGCATCAACCTGATCCCGCTAGCCACCTTTGCTCTGGAGCATTACAGCGAGACGGATTGCAGCTGCTTTGCCATAAAATATAATACGGATTACAATACGAAGGATCTGAGCCTTGACATGAAAATGCATAAGGCGATCGCTGTTTTGCAATTTAAGCTGGAAGGGCAGATCATGATGCGCCGTCCGGAATTCGGCATGCAAAATCGGATGCTGCTTGATAAGATTGATTACGAAAAAAAGACCGTGACGGTGGACGGCGTTGTCTATCCGATGAGAGATACAGATTTTCCGACGGTCTCTCCCGAGCATCCCTATGAGCTCACGCCGGAGGAGACGGAGGTCATGGAGCGTCTGCGGCAGGCGTTTGAGCGAAGCGATAAGCTCCAAAAGCATGTTCGTTTTTTGTTTGCAAAGGGAAGCCTTTATAAAATCTATAATTCCAACCTGCTCTATCATGGCTGCGTGCCGATGGACGAAGACGGCAATTTCAGCAGGGTCAACATTTTTGGAAAAGAGTATGCAGGAAAGGCACTGTATGATGTGTTGGAAGGGTATGCGCGCAAGGCATATTATTCCAAACAGGATATCGGTGAGAAAAAAAAGGGGCAGGACATTATCTGGTATATTTGGACAGGACCCAACTCCCCGGTATTCGGCAAAGATAAAATGACGACCTTTGAGCGGTATTTTATCGAGGATAAGGTGACCCATACGGAGACGAAAAACAGCTATTACCGGTTAAACGACAGAGAGGATATTTTGAACCGGATCTTGACGGAATTTGGGTTGGACACAGAGCATTCCCACATTGTCAACGGGCATGTTCCGGTCGAACTCAAAAAAGGACAGACACCGATCCGCTGCGGTGGTAAGCTCCTCATCATTGACGGGGGATTTTCCAAGGCCTATCAGGGAAAAACAGGAATTGCGGGCTATACGCTTGTCGCCAATTCCCACGGCATGCGCCTTGTCGCGCATGAGACGTTTGAATCGGCGGAGGCGGCGATCAAAAATGAATCCGATATTTTTTCCGATTCGATCAATGTGGAGTCCTACGCGCATAGGCGACGCGTGGCGGATACCGACGTCGGGACAGAGATCAAGGAGAGAATTCGCCAGCTGAAAGAGCTTTTGCAGGCATACCATGAGGGACTAATTATAGAAAAAGACAGGTAGACTGTCAGGAAGCCCAAAAGCAAAACAGACGAATGACTCGCATCTGAAATGAAAAAAGAATTCCCGCCCGTGATACAGACCGGACAGGAATTCTTTTTTGGTTTAAGGGAATTACTTATCACCGCGCGGCGGATCTGCTGCTTGTTCCAGTGGTATTTGTGCCGGTCGTGTTGCTCGCAGTTGTTTTGTTGCCGTTCGTGCTATTTGTGGTGCTGCTGTTGCTGTTCGCACCGCTTGTTGTGCCGTTGTTTGCGGTGCTGCTGTTGCTGTTTGCACCGTTTGTGGTGCTGTTATTTGCGGTGCCGTTTGTTGTGCCGTTCGTGGTGTTGTTTGTTGTACCGTTCGTTGTGGTGTTGTTATGGTTCGTACCGGTCGTGTTGCTTGCAACGTTGTTATTTTTGTCCGTTCCGGTAGAACTGTTCGTGCCAGACGAGCTGTTGTTCTTATCGGCTCCGCTCGTTACACTGTTGACATTGCTGTTGTCTGTCATGTCGTTTTTATCCATGGGATTGTCGCCCGAGCCGCATGCGGTCAGCATGGAAATGGCAAGAACGCAGGCAAACATGGAAAGAAGCTTTTTTGTTTTTTTCATAATATTGTTTCCTCCGTTAATTTGAAAGTTATCGAACTTACAGCAATAGTGTGTGCGGTCATATAAAATTTATGCATGAGCATATTCTGAATGACGATTTGAAATTTTTATGATAAAATGAGCGCAAAGAAAAAACAAGCCAATCAATTGGAAATTTTTGTGACCAAATGAGGAGAGATCATACAATGCAGTTTCGTCCTTGTATTGATATTCATAACGGTATGGTGAAGCAGATTGTAGGCAGCAGCCTGCGGGATGCAGGAGATCAGGCGGCAGAAAATTTTGTCGCTGTGCAGGACGCTTCTTTTTTTGCGGAAATTTATAAAAAGAATGAGATTGAGGGCGCGCATGTCATTTTATTAAACGGCAAAGACAGTCCTTATTATGAAAAAACAAGGCAGCAGGCGTATGCGGCGCTTGCCGCTTATCCGGGACATATGCAGGTCGGGGGCGGCATCACGCTCGAAAATGCGCAGGATTATCTCGATGCAGGAGCGGATAAGGTGATCGTGACCTCCTATGTGTTCAGGGACGGCAGGGTATGTGAGGAGAATCTGAAAAATCTGTCGCGTGCGATCGGTAAAGAGCGTCTGGTGCTGGATGTAAGCTGCAGGGAAAAGGACGGCAGCTATTATATTGTGACGGACAGATGGCAGAAATATACGGACGTTAAGCTAAACGGGGATACGCTTGCTTTTTTTGCGGAGTATTGCAGCGAGTTTTTGGTGCATGCAGTGGATGTCGAGGGAAAGAGCGGCGGAATAGAGGAGCGTCTGGTTACGCTGCTCGGAGAGTGGAACCGGATTCCGATTACCTATGCGGGCGGCGTGCACTCTTACGAGGACTTACAGAAGCTTTACACACTCGGCGGCGGCAGGATTCATGTGACGATTGGCAGCGCGCTTGATCTTTACGGCGGGGAAATGCGGTTTGAAGAGGTTTTGGCGTGGTGCAGGAGCAGGGTATGACGGAAAAAGAGCACGAAAAAGCCGGCGAGGTAAAGGAAAAAGCAATATGGCAGGAAATGGCCGACAAGGCAAACAAAAAACCGATGTATGAATACACCGGTTTTTTTGTTCACCTTTTGCGCATTTAATCCGTTAAAACAATATTACTGAGTCCAAGTAATCTATATAAGTAGAAACTAAAGAACAGGTACATTGATAACTGAGATTAAAATGTTTCGTCATAAGCCCGCATGAAAGCGGGAGGTTCTTATAACTTTGTTACGTTAACTGCCTGAGGGCCTTTCTCGCCGTTTACTACATCATACTCTACAGCAGCGCCCTCTTCAAGAGACTTGAAGCCTTCCATGTTAAGACCTGTGTAGTGTACGAATACGTCGTTACCCTGCTCGTCAGAGATGAATCCGTAACCCTTCTGGTTGTTGAACCATTTAACTGTACCTTTGTTCATCGTGATACCTCCAAAAAAATTGAAATATATGTTGATTACAACACTACAAGCATAGCACCAGTTACGGAAAATGTAAAGAAATTTATTAAAATTTTCATAAAAAAATAACGCAGAAGCAGGGAGGCGATGCGGACGTGGTAAATGTATGGGACAAACACGATGCCTCCCGTCTGTTATTTAGCATTTAAACGCTGAAAAATCAGCTCGTAACCGTCGCTTCCGTAGTTTAGGGAGCGGTTGACGCGGCTGATCGTCGCTGTGGAGGCTCCTGTTTTTTCCGCAATCTCTAAGTAAGTTTTGCCGGCCTTCAGCATGGAGGCAACCTCAAAGCGCTGGGAAAGCGACAACAGCTCGTTTACCGTGCAGAGATCCTCAAAAAAACTGTAGCATTCTTCTTTTGACTGTAATGCCAAAACCGCGTCAAACAGCTGATCGACAGCGGGTGTTTTGATTTTTTTATTCATTGTAGTATTCTCCTGAATTGTTACGAAATTCACATATCTGCATTTTAACACACGAAAGTGATAAAGTAAAGTCGCACGTACCGTTTGAACAAAGGACGGAGTGGTGAATGAGGTGCGGATTCCTTTTTTTGGGTTTACAAGTAGTATTGAATACTATATAATGAGATACAGAGAAATAGTTTTGTAAAGATCATAGAACTGTTGGAGGCATGTATGACGATCGACACAGAAGATTTATTGAACAGCATATTAGGAAGTCTTGACCGGCTCAGCCATATTCCGTCTGAGGATATTCCAAATATTGATTTATATATGGATCAGGTGACAACGTTTATGGATAAGCGGCTGCGGAATACGACGCGCAATCCGAATGAGGACAAGATCCTCACGAAGACGATGATCAATAATTATGCCAAAAACGATCTTCTGCCGCCGCCGGTCAAAAAGAAATATACGAAAGATCATATGATCATGCTCATTTTTATTTATTACTTCAAAGGGATCTTGAGCATTAATGATATTCAGGCGATTCTCGGACCCTTGGCGGAGCGTTTTTTTCATGCGGACGGCAGGATGAATATGCAGAGTATTTATGACGAAGCGTTCGGGATGGAAGAGGAGCATGTGCAGGCGCTGAAGGAGAGCATCGTGGGCGATTACCGGATCGCGCAGGGGACGTTTATGGACGCGGCGGATGAGGACAAGGAGTTTCTGCAGCTTTTTTCGTTTATCAGTCTGTTGAGCTATGATGTGTATGTAAAAAAACTGTTGGTTGAAAAAATGATAGACGGCTATGCGGCAAGACGCAAAGATGCCGCGGCAGCCGAAAGCGGCGGCGCGGCAGGAAAGAAGAGCGAGAGCGCAGCCGGAAAGAAGAACGATGGCGCAGGCAAATCCGAGAAAGCGGATACGGCGCCGACAGCGCAGGACGAGCAGGCAAAGCGTGTAAAATCCATGCTGGAAGCGCAGGCTAAATAAAAATTGATCTTTAGAAAATCACTCCTTGCTTAATAGGTTTTAAACCCTATAGACTGATATAATCTTGCCGCTGCTCTGTTGATCGCGCGAATTGTAATGATGGAAGAGCCGTCGGCAAAAGCGTCGCTTACCGCTTTCTCGCAGATAGCCTTTGCAAATCCTTTTCTGCGCTTTTCGGGGACAGTACCGACAAATTCAAGAGAAGCAGCGCCGTTATGATCCATAATGGAAGCCACGGATACGGGAACGTTGTCGTGATACAAAATATAACACTTTACTCCCCATTTTTCACACCAGACAAAATGATTAACGGGGTGTATATCGGTGTGCCCGCCTGCAAGAATGTCATTTGCCAGTTGTGCCCAAATCGCAAATTCTTCCGCTGTATGTACCTTGATAATTTTATGATCATTTTCCTGATATTCTATTTTTTCCTCGGAAAGCATAGCCAAATAAACTTCATCATCTTCACCCGGCTCCTTCTTTTCCTGTGTGGGCTTTTTCCCCGAAAATATGTAAATTACTTCATCAGGGACAAGTAAATCGAGCCAGATCGGCATATTCATGGACTTCATTTCATCAATGACCGTTTTCATCTGTTCCGCAGGAAGGTCGTTAATACGAACATTATAAATAAAAGATATACCCTGTTCTCCTGCTTTTGGCGTTACATAAGAATAAAATTCTTTGTCAATCTTTTCCATATGTACAGCTTCTCCGAACAAGCCGACATAATAATTTGCCCCGTCGTCAATGTGTTTGAGTATTTCTCTGTTTGTCATATTTTTTTACCACCTATTAAATAATCTTGATTTGTATTATAACGAATCTAAATAGTTTTTCAAATACAATTTAATGCTTCTTTATCGCACTTCCCATTTTGGCAGACTGCCCCCTTTATCAAAAATATGCTTCGCACTTTGAAGTTGCGCGATCCAGAAAAGAAGCACATATCAGTTGGTTGAAGCTTGCCCGGGAAAAGACTATACTGACAATGCGGCGCGGCGTAAGAAAATGAAAAGGAGAATATTTTATGAGTTTCGGAAAAAATTTGCAGTTTTTAAGAAATCTGAAAGGAAATATGACGCAGGAGGATCTGGCTGAAAAAATGAATATCAGCCGCCAAACCATATCAAAATGGGAGCTGGATGCAGCACAGCCCGAAATGGAAAAGGCGATAGAACTTTGCAGGCTGTTCAATTGTTCGCTGGATGACTTGTTCCGCGGTGACATGGTCGCCTGTGGCGAAGCGTATACAAACCTGCGTGTCGAGACTGTTCCCGCTTTTCGCTATATAAAACATGCCGTTATAAGCTCCGAGCCTGAGGGGGACGCTATCGACAGAATATTTTCCATTGCCCGCAGATGCGGCGTGGATAAACCTCGTGTCATTGGCTGGGATTTTCCAAATGTGTCACAGGAGCAGATCAATGTTTTCAATATGCACGGCTATGAAGCGGCATGGATACTGCCGGATGGGGTCGTCCCTCCTGACATCCAAATACATGAGCAGGCAGACCACAGGTATGCGGCAATACACATTGAAACGCCCTTTGAAAACCCCTTTGTGACCATTCCAAACGCCTATAAAACGCTTATGGAGTATATGCGCGTGAACGGTTTGGAACGCACGGAAAAGGACGTGATTCCCTGCTTTGAAACCGATGGGGACAGTATGGATGTTTATATTGCCTGTAAGTAGCTTGAAAGATTGGCGTGAATGCGCCAATCTTTTTTTGTCTCTCTTATACTGAATATGCGGCGCGTTCTCCGCCGATATATTTCGGACGTGTTCTCGCACAGACTACATGCGCGCTGCCGATGTTTGCAAGCGATGTGCGTACGGGAACGGCTACGGGAGCTAAGTGCATGCCGATGAGTGTATCGCCGATGTCGATACCTGCCTGTGCGCGTATCGTTTCAACGGCGACGGGCTGTGTCATACAGCGGTAGGCAGCAGTGGCGAACGAACCGCCCGCTTTTAATTGCGGAATCACGTTTACGATGGGATAGCCACAGCGTTTTGCCGTTTCTTTTTCCACGATCAGCGCGCGGTTTAAGTGTTCGCAGCATTGCGCAGCAAGCGAAATCTCATGCTCGGATGCAATGTCCTGAAGCGTCCGAAAAATCGCTTCTCCGATCTCGGCGCTCGAATAAGAGCCGATGCGGTGCGCCGCAACCTCGCTGGATGAGCATCCGATCACGAGGATGTCCTGCTTTTCTAAGTGCGACTGCTCTAATAATTCCAGACAGATCTGTCTGGTCTGCGCGATGATCTCGGTCAGATTTTCGTCTGTTTTTGGTGCGATCCCGTCTCCCATGCGGCATGTCCTTCTTTCTTTATTAATGCGATGTAATGGCGCAGAAAAAATAAATGCTCACTTCGTTCGCGCTTGATTTCCTGCTGTATCCCTGAATTGATTTATCCTCGCAAACCCGCGCTGACGCGCTTCCTGCCCGGCAATGCCGGGCGTTTGCTCGGTAATGGCGCAGAAAAAACAAATGCCCGCTTCGCCTTGGGCACAAGCTCGAAAATTCAGCCGCTTCGCGTCTGCCGCGCTTTGCGCTCACAATTTTCTCGCTATCATGTCAGGTGAAAACAAATGCTCACTTCGTTCGCGCTTGATTTCCTGCTGACATGATATTATATCATACTTAGTATAGCCTTGAAAGTGGGAAACAATTGCTTTTTTTTGAAAAGCGTGAGAGAATGAATAGATATAACGGAGCTTTTGGCGCAGAAAAACGCTGCAGAGAAATGGAGCATTGGGAGAAAAAACAATGAAGCTGCATAGGATCAAGGAATTTGACGGCTTGGATACGCGAAAGCTGATGGACGTGTATCGGGAGTCCAATACGGGAAATATGGATTATTTCTACCCCGAAATGACGGACAGGCCGTTGGCGCTGCAAAAGGTCGAGCAGCGTTTCCTTGATTTTATCAAAACGGATTTTTTCCCAAAAGAAGGGAACGAATACCGCATTTTGGAAGAAGAAGGTACCTGGGTCAGCGCGCTCCGGCTTTATCGGATCGAAGAACAGTTATATTATATCGAGGCGTTGGAAACGCATCCGGAATTCAGAAGAAAGGGTTGTGCCTCGCGGCTGTTAAACAGCGTTATTGAGGATTTGAAGCAGCAGGGTTCTTTTAAGCTGTGCGACTGTGTCGGAAAAAGAAATAATGCGTCTATCAACACTCATCGAAAATGCGGGTTTGAGATCGTTCCCGGACAGGCGTATGATTATATCAGAAAGGAACCGGATGAGGATTGCTGCGGCATGCAGTATATTTATGAAAAGTAGGAGGATTTGATCATGTATGAGGCAAACGAAAAACGGTATGACGCAATGAAATACAACAGATGCGGGAACAGCGGGCTGAAGCTTCCGGCGGTTTCTCTGGGACTATGGCACAATTTTGGCTCCAATGGGAATTTTGACAATATGCAGGCAATGTGTTATACGGCGTTCGATCATGGCATTACCCACTTTGACCTTGCGAATAATTACGGACCGGTCTATGGCGCTGCGGAAGAAAATTTCGGACGCATTTTGAAAAAAGGACTTGGCAGATACCGCGATGAGATCGTTGTGTCCACGAAAGCCGGCTATGATATGTGGCCGGGACCGTACGGCGATTGGGGGAGTAAAAAATATCTTGTGGCAAGCTTAGATCAGAGCCTGAAGCGGATGGGGCTGGAATATGTGGATATTTTTTATCATCACCGACCGGATCCCGAAACGCCGATCGAGGAGACGGCACGGGCGTTGGACGGAATCGTAAGGAGCGGAAAGGCGCTTTATGTCGGGATTTCCAATTATAATAAAGAGCAGACAATCGCGATCGCAGCGCTGTTTCAGGAAATGGGCACGCCATTTATCATTAACCAGAGGCGCTATTCCATGTTAGACAGAACCATGGAGCGGGATGGCCTGAAGGATTATGCCGCCGTCCATGGCATCGGCATTATTACGTTCTGCCCTCTGGAGCAAGGTCTGCTTACCGACCGCTATCTGCATGGCATTCCGGAAGACAGCCGCGTCCGCAGGGACGGGCGGTTTCTGCAGGAGAGTGCAATCACTGAAGATAAGCTGGCGAAAATTCGGGCGTTAAATGAACTGGCGACACAGAGAGGCCAGTCTCTGGCGCAAATGGCGCTGGCGTGGATTCTTCGGGACGGCGATATTACCAGCGTACTGATCGGGGCGTCAAAACCCTCGCAAATCCTTGATAATATCGGAATGCTTTCCAAACTCGGCTTTGATGAGGAGGAGCGCAAAAGGATTGATGCGATTTTGACATGATACCTGACTTTGGCAGAACACAAATGCGTATACGATTTGATAAAATGCACCCAAGCATGGCTTCGGGTGCGTTTTTTATTATAAGAAATTTTAATAAAACAGAAACAAAACAGGAAACTTTTGCAAACATTTCAAGTGTAGGATACGGACATGAAGTAAGAAAACACGAAAAATGAACGGAGGTAGTTATCATGAAAAAAGAAAACTTTGTCGCCCTGTTTCTTAGCACCGTCGGAGGTATCCTGTTTGCGATCGGTATGTGCATGTGTCTGTTGCCGGAGTGGAACGCCTTTACGCAGGGCGTTGTCGTTTCCGCTGTGGGTGCCGTAGTGCTGCTTGTGATGCTGCTCGTGCGCCGCAAAATGAAAGGTAAGCCGGCAGTGAAGATTACCGGTAAAGCAGTAGGAACCGTGGCGCTCGGCATTATTGGCGCATTGGTATTTGGCGTTGGCATGTGCATGGTAATGGTTTGGGAAGGGCTGATGGTTTCCGGCATAATCGTCGGAGTGATCGGTATTGTACTGCTGCTGTGCCTGGTCCCGGTTTGCAAGGGTTTGAAATAAGTAGCTGCAAAAATAAAATGTAGGGGCAGTATGTAGAAAGAACTAATCTATGATAAAATGAATGGATTTTGGCGGAAGGGATGTCTTTCATGCAAGAAGAAGCAGCTATTGAGGATGAATTTGCCGAGGGAAAGGAATGCTGTCGCCTTTATGATGATGTGTACAGAGCAAAGCAGAACCTGTGTGAACAACTAGGGTAGAATGGAGACGAGATTATCATTAACGGTGTGGGAAAAATTGCTAGAATACTTTCCTTAAAAGTGTATGAGTATGGCAGAAGCAGACGAGGGGCAGAAGTTGCCATTTGGCGAAAGAAATAAAAGAATGGGGAGAACGGTCAAAGGTATTCCTTGGTTCTTATCTGTATTTTGGAGAAAATATGTATGTCGGGAATTGCGGTTATGGGAAGCAACAGACTGTTGTTGTAAATCAAAAAGAGATCAGATAGATAGCTGGCAGAGTAGACTTTGGCCCCCCAAAATCGGTTGCCTTTTCCTACCTTTTGGGCTATACTTTATTTGTAAAGGATTTCAACTTTGCTGTTAAATTTAACGGGAAACCAGTAAAATCAAGGGTTCCCGTATTTGTATGTATGTAGTATATTTTGGACAGGCAACGGATGGCTGTCTATACCATGATTGGATTGTTTTATACGTTTTATTGTAAGAAGGAGGACGGGAGCCGTTATGATAAGAGTGGCGATTTGTGATGACGATATCAGCGTGTTGAACAAAATGCAGGAATTTCTAGAACAGTATTGCAGGGAACGGGGCAGGGAGATTGCCCACACGGTCTTCCACAGTCCGATGGAACTGCTGACCGAGATTGAGGGGGGGGGTAAAGTTTGACGTCCTGTTTTTGGATATCCTCATGCCCGGTCAAAACGGGATCGAGGCTGCCGCAGAGGTTCGGAACTACGACACCAACGTCAAGATCGTCTTTCTGACCACATCCCCTGAGTTCGCGGTGCAGTCCTATGCAGTGAGGGCTTATTTCTACCAGCTCAAACCCCTCCGGGAAAAGGTCTTTTTCGAGATGCTGGACACCGTTCTGGAGGAGTGCCGACAAGAGCGGGAACGCTGCCTGATTCTGCGGTGCCAAGGTGTGATCACCCGGATGGAGCCGGAGCGGCTGGAGTTTTGTGAGGTGATCCACCGGACACTCCTGTTTCATCTGAGATCTGGGAAGGTACTGGAGAGTATCGGCAGCTTGGACGAGCTTGGCAGGCAGCTGGCTCCTTACGGCTGTTTTCTCCGGGTTCACCGCTCCTATATCGTCAATTTGGACTATGTGCAGAATATTTGCCACAGGGGCATCACTATGACCAGCCTGACGGAAATCCCCATCCCCCGGGGAAAATATAATGAGATCAAAGACGCATTCTTGGCGCATGCGTTTCAGAATGGGCAGGTGAATTTATGAGCAAAGCTGCAACTCTGATTTCCCTGTTGAACGGTGCTGCTGTGAGTGTTTTTGGCAGCCTGCTGTCCGCTTCTTTCTGCAATGCCCTACAAACTCGGCGAAACCGCCGGATATTCTGGATCGGCATGGCGCTGTTACTGATTCCCCAAGGTGCGGCGTATCTTATTTGCAATGCAGAATTCCAGCGGCAGATATATCCCCTCGTTTTGCATTTTCCGTTGTTTATCCTGCTTAGTATACTCACGGGGAAGCAGCTGTGGCCAGTGGTTTCCATACTGTCCGCCTATCTGTTCTGTCAAATACGGCGCTGGCTGGCGCTTTTGGCGGTAGCAATGCTGTCAGGGACGGAAATGACACAGAAGCTGGCTGAACTGGTATTTACTCTGCCGCTGTTGTTTATTTTGCTACGCTATGTTGCCCCCGCTGTCCGACAGCTTGTGGAGTATCCGATAAAAATCCAGTGTCAGTTTGGTCTGCTTCCAGCTCTATATTACGGCTTCGATTATCTGTCGCGAGTCTATACGGATCTTTTGTCCAGCGGTAACTCGGTGGTGGTGGAGTTTATGCCTACTGTCTGCTGCATGGCGTATCTGATTTTTCTGCTGCAAACTTTTGCCGAGGCGCGTAGGCGCAGTCTACTCCAACAGTCGCGTAACAATCTGAAACTCCAGATGGCTCAGGCTGCCCAGGAAATCAGCGCTCTGCGGGAGTCTCAGGCCGTGACTGTGCGGCATCGCCACGATATGCGCCACCATCTGCAATATCTGCTTTCCTGCATCGAAAATGGGCAGACGGAGCGTGCCAAGGACTATATTTCTGAAGTTTGCACGGAAGTCGAGGCACAGCAGGTGCGGCGTTACTGTGAAAATGAGGCGGTTAACCTAATTCTTTCCGCCTTTGTCAGACGAGCGGAGAGCATAGGAATTGAAATGAATATACGGGGAGAATTCCCCGCCGTTGTTTCCGTTTCGGACAACGATTTGTGTATCATTCTCTCCAATGCGCTGGAAAATGCGCTCCATGCCTGTCTTCCTCTCGTCGCAGCGGGAACAGCCTGCATCATCGGCATAGATTTCAGGTTACATGAGCAGAACGGTAGGCTTTTTTTGCAGATTATCAATCCCTGTCAGGAAGAAGTCCGGTTTGAAAAGGGAATCCCAGTGTCCAGTCGGCCGGACCACGGGATTGGTGTACAGAGCATCTACGCCGTTGTAGAGCGATATGGCGGCGGCTGTACCTTCCTGACGGAGAACGGACAGTTTATCCTGCGGCTGTTTCTCTGAGCCGGCTGTCGATTCAGGACATTTTCGGTACGCTTCATGCGTGAGTCCTCCTCGTGGCATAGATATCGTTTATACTGAATGGTGCTATAGCGGTCTACATAGACTGAGAAAACGGAGGAGAGAGTTTATGTCAGAAATGGAAAAAAACGAAAACACAGGGGAGGATTCCTCAAATACCAAGCGCAGCAAAGAGGATATTCTTGAGATCATCATTGCGCTTTTTCTTGGGATTACAGCACTTGCGACCGCGTGGGCTTCATGGATAGGTTCGCTGCACGGTGGGAATATGTCCACTAATTATACCAAAAGCAACAATTTGGCAGCTGACGGAAACGCCCGTTGGAATGAGGCATCACAGTCGCTTATGCAGGATATGCAGATATGGAATCAGATAAGCGATTATGAGGTTGAGATACTCTACGCCAACGAGACGGGCAATGTAGATCAGGCGCAAGAGAGTGCGTACAAGATAATGTTCATCTGTGCGGATAATCTTACCGAGGATATGGCGGAGATGATCGGATATGACTTCGATTTTGATGCGGAAGACATTATAGACTGGGTGAACTACTGTGAGGAGTCTACGGTTAGCCCTTTTAGCGATGAGGATTTTGTTGAAAGCTATTATACTGATGCTCGTGAGGTTTTGGCGGAGAGTGAAGCGGTACTTGCGGAGGGTCAATCGGACAATACCAAGGGTGATACGTTCAATCTTGTGACGGTTATCTACTCGGTAGTACTGTTTATGCTTGGTATCGTAGGTACTTTCCGCAGACTTCCGAACAGGGTATTCATCACTGGTGTGGCCATTGCAGGCTTTCTGTTTGCAACAATCTATATGTTTACAATACCATTTCCAACGGGATTCAACTTCCTTAGTTTCTTTGGCGGTTGACAGAGCCATGAATATAACTGTCGCTTCAAGGATTTTATTCTATGAAGCGGCAGTTTTTTTTGAATATTCATCTTGTGGCTATTTCTCTGAGACGGCTGCCGATTTAGGACATTTTTGGTACGATTCATGCGTGAATCCTCCACGTGGCACAGACATCATTTATACTGAGTGTCGCAACCTGAACGGTTGCCTACATAATAAATTAGGAGGAGTGATTCAAAATGAAAAAAATGTGTTCTTTTTTGCTGGCGCTTTTGATGTGCGCTTCCCTGGCCGCCTGCGGTGGCGGTGGCGACAAGACGCCTGATGACGGCGGCTCCGCGACTGCTGCTCAGAGTCCCGACGGTGCTCCCACCGATGCCCAGCTCCAAGCGCTGACCGAAGCTTATAACCAGGTAGCGGTTCTTTACAATGACGTGGTCACCAAGGCTCAGGAGAACGGCTGGATCGCTGACGCAGAGACCAACGATACTATCCAGACAATCAGTGCCGTGCTGGACCCTGTTGGCGAGGCCCTGTCCGGCGATTTGTCCGCTCTGAATGGCGCAGACTTTGACCAGCTCCCTGATACGTTGCTGGAGCTGGTGCCAACGCTTGAGACGCTGGCGGAAAAGGTGGCAAATCCTTACGAGGACGGCGGGGTTGCCGTTACCGATGAGACCCTCAAGCCCCTGGCCACCGCCTATAACGAATTGGTTCCCACGTTCAACGAGGTGTATGAAACCGCCGAGGCCAACGGCTGGCTGTCCGATGCGACGACCTCTGAGGAACTGGATGCGGCGTATGCGCTGATTACTTACGTTGGCTCCGGTCTGACGGATGATCCCTCCAAGCTGGAGGACACGGACTTGGATGCCCTGGTTGAACAGCTCCAGCAGTTCGGTTCCGCCTTGGAGGAGATTGGTGAGCGGGTTTCCGTCCCCTACGAGGGATAACACAAAATGCTGAAGAACTGACAGCAGTCAATTTCACAACTGCGGCGGATGTAGACAAATCCGCGTCCGCCGCAGTTCGTTTTGTGTCACAGTTAAAAATACCCCCCTGCTATGCGGGGGAAGGGCATTTTTGAGACAAGAAAGGGGCTGAATTATGGGAATTATTATTATTGCTGTTGTGGTTGTCATGCTCTTGGTGCTGTGGGCCATCTCCTGCCAGCGCAGGCTGTCGGTCATGGACGAAAACATCAACAACGCCATGGCTCAGATCGGTGTGCAACTTTCCTCCCGCTTCGACGCGCTCACCGCCCTGCTGGACCTGACCAAAGGATACGCCGCTCATGAGTCTCAGACACTGATCGAGACCATCAAATCCCGCCGCAGTGTCATCACCGCCACCTCCACGCCTGACGATGTGTTGAAGCAGGAGGGCGTCATCTCCGAGGCCCTTGGCCGGATTTCCATGGTGGCCGAGCGGTATCCGGAAGTGAAAGCCAACGAAAACTACGCCAAGTGCATGAACGCCGTGGACAGCTATGAGAAGATGGTGCGCACCAGTCGCCTGATCTACAACGACAGTGTGACCAAGCTGAACCGGACTCTGCGGATGTTTCCCACATCCCTGATAGCCGGGGCCTTTGGCTTTCGGCAGAGAGCCTACCTAGAGGCGGTGGAGGATAAGGTGGATATGCCCGGCATGAGGTGAGCGCATGAGAAAGATGATCATTGCTTTTCTGTTTTTTTGTTTCTGCGCGACTGTCTGCTGTCTTCCTGTGGCAGCGGTTAACCATGTGCCGAAGATGGAGATTGATGTGGTTCTGCGCCAGGACGGCTCCGCTGCCATTACTCAGGTCTGGACTGCGGACACCAACGAGGGTACGGAGTTCTATTTGGTCTGTCGGGATAGTGGATATCTGACAATCACAGATTTCTCTGTATCTGATGAGTCAGGGGCGTACACGTTTTTGGAGAACTGGGATGTGGATGCTTCTTTTCAGGAAAAGGCGGGCAAGTGCGGTATCTACGAGACGGGGGATGGCGTGGAACTGTGCTGGGGTATCAGTGAATACGGCACCCGTCAGTATACCATCACTTACGTCCTCCACGATCTGGTGGGCGCTTACAACGATATGGACGGTTTCAACCACCGCTTTGTGGACGGGATGAGCGTGTTTCCCACAGACGTGGTATTGACCATCCGCAGTCAGGATGGCACACCTCTGACGGACGAGGACTGCGGCATATGGGCGTTCGGCTATGACGGGCAGATTCAGTTTGAGGGCGGGGTTATCCGTGCATGGACTGAGACTGCCCTGGAGAGTGGCGAACACATAACTATTATGGTTTCGCTGGAAAAAGGTGTGCTCTCTCCCCTGCGCATGGCGGAAGGCAGTTTTGAAGCGGTGAAGAAGCGAGCTTTCGAGGGCAGCGACTACGCCCCAGACGCAGAAGAAGGGACTTTCGGAGATTTCCTGTTGGGAGCTGCCATCATTCTTGTGATTGGTATTTTTATCGCGCTGGGCGGGATCATTGCCGCGAAGTACCGGGAAGTCAGGATAGACAAGCGGACGAAACAGATTGGCTATTTCCGTGACGCCCCCAACAACGGCAACTTGAACGTGACACACTATCTATGCAACGCCTGTGAGATGTGCAAGGAGGACTCCTTGCTGGGAGCCTATCTGCTGCGGCTTATCAACGATGGTGCACTGGAGCCAGAGGAGACGATGGTTCGTTCTTCCCAGATGGATCTGCGGCTAGTCCGGTCTCCTCGAAGCGGTAATGCTTATGATGATGCCTTTTACACTATTCTGGTGGAGGCGGCGGGAGCGGACGGCGTATTGCAGGCCAAAGAGCTGGAGCGGTTCTGCGACCAAAACGCCAAACCGCTGGCTGGGTTTGTGGACTCCTGTAAGAAGGATGCCAGCCGGACGCTGATTCGGAGCGGTTGTCTCAAAGGTGCTGTCTGTGAAAGCGTGAAGAATCTCACAACCCAAGGCCAGAAGCAGCTGGATGAAATTCTGGGGCTGAAACGGTTTTTGTTGGACTTTTCCCTGATCCACGAACGGGGTGTTCAGGAAACCGTCATCTGGCAGGATTATCTGATTTACGCCTATCTGCTGGGCATCGCTGACAAGGTGGCTCCCCAGATTCACAAACTCTATCCGGATGCCCTGCACCAAGTGGAACGCTTTGAGCGGTGTATCGGCTACGCCGGATACTACAACGGTTATATGTACAGTGCTTATTTACGGGAACGCCGACTCCAGGAGTCGGCTCGCAGCAGCGGCAGCGGCGGACGCGTCTCCTTCGGCGGAGGCGGCGGCTTCTCCGGCGGCGGAGGTGGCGGAACCCGGTAAACAATAAAAAAATGACAAGGAGATATTATTATGGGACTGTTTTCAAAAAAGGAAGCCTGCCCGGTTTGCGGCGGGGAAGTAAAGGGATTGTTTCTGGTCAAGATCGGCGGCAAAAAAGCTTTGTGTAAGAACTGCTCCAAGCAGGTTTCCATGAGCAAGAGCCTGTTGGAGAGCGCTACGCCGGAGTTTATCCAGGAGCACATGGAGTACCGACGGAAGAACGCAGAGAAGTATGCCAGCCACAACTGGACGGTAAAGATCACATCCATTCCCGGCTTCACGTTCGGCATGGACGAGGCGGGGAAGGCCATCTACCTAATCCACGACAGCATCCGCAGCCATGAGGAGAACCCGGTGGTCTTTGACTTTGACCAGCTCACTGGCTACGAGTTTTTCCGCGGGAAGAAGAAGCTGGACGGCATCGAGGACACCGGCAAGATCCCACTGGAGACCGGTCTGAGTGCACTGGCGGCTGTTAGCCGGATTGCGAAGAGCGACAACTCGGGACAGTTTGACAGCTTCCATCTGAAGCTGACCGCTACGGATCCCTACTGGGCGGAAATGGACATCAAGATTGATTTTGATGAAAATCAGATCCATGGCTTTGGCGGCTTTGGCGGGGATATGCAGCAAGTCTGCCAGTACATCAAGGACATCATTCGCAAGGATGCGCTCCATATCTACAAAGGTTGATCGGAATAAGAGGAGGATTTGACCATGGGTCTATTCACCAACAAAAAGAATCCATGTCCCATCTGCGGCAACCCCACCCCACGGCTGTTTCCCCTGACCATAGAGGGACAGCCCCTGTGTGGCGACTGTAAGGACAAGATTGACCTGCCTAACGGCACGGATGGTGTGATGCTGGAAGATATCCGGCAATATCTGGCCTTTCATAACGAGAACAAACCCCTGCGGGATATGTTTAAGGCAACCTTCAAGTTTAACTTTGTTGGCAGTGCTTGGAACGATGTGCTGATCTTGGATATGGAGCACAGGCTGTTCCGCATTCGCGACAAGGGGGACGCCTTGGCACTGGAACCCGCAAACCTCAAGGCATTCCGTATCCGGGAAGATGACCAGATTTTGTTTGAGAGCACTCCGGAGGGCCTGAAATGTTATGAGACCGACACGCTGGAGCAGGCCAGAGCGTTGCAGCCCGAGTTCGACCGGTATAACGCGGAAATGGATCGGTATCGACAGACAAAATATATGTACGAGATGATAGAGGAAAGGGAGAAGCGCGAAAACATTCAACCGCGCACAATTACTCCTTTTATCAGCGAGCCGACACTCAACATCACGTTTCCCTTTGAAAAATTTTATGTGGAGTTGACGCTGGATCATCCCTATTGGGGCGGCGAGCGCACCTATGAGGAGGGTCATCCCGACTGTGGACTGGTAACCCCTGAACTTGGGAAATTTCTCCGCGGCTATGAAAAAAGAATCGGTGACCTGCACGACCTGGCGTCCCATCTCATGACCCTGATTGACCCGGACGCGCCGGAGATCAATATTCCCCTTCCTGCGTCCGTGGACACCGCCACGCAGTCCCGTTCCATGCCTGTCTCGGACCCCGTGGCTGAGATTCAAAAATACAAGACCCTGCTGGACAACGGGGTCATCACCGAAGATGAGTTTACGGCAAAAAAACGTCAGTTGCTTGGCATTTAAGGAGGAAATTTTAATGAAAAAAAGACTGATTGCGTTTTGTTTGGTCCTGACCATGGTTCTGTCCTTGGCCGCCTGCAGCGGGGAGGACGCGCCGGAAAGCCAGACCCCCGCCACAGGTGCGCCTACGGTATCTGCCGATCCTGTGTCCAGCGGAGACGAAGGGTGGGCGGTGTACTGGTATCTATGCGGCAGTGACCTGGAAACCAATTACGGCTGTGCTACCACGGATCTGGCTGAAATGATGGAGGTTGCGTTGCCCGAGAATGTCACCGTGGTCATCCAGACCGGCGGCTCGGAGGTCTGGCATGATGAACAGATGGACCCCTCTAAACTCCAACGCTGGGTCTATGACAGCCAGGGGCTGAATTTGGTGGACGAACAGGATTCTGCCAATATGGGAGATGCCCAGACCCTGTATGAATTCCTGTACTTTGCCAATGACAACTATCCTGCCGACAAGATAGCTGTCCTCTTTTGGAATCACGGTGGCGGTTCGGTGGACGGCGCGGCCTTTGACGAGTTGTATGGCAACGATTCTCTGGACCTGGCCGAGATGTATGCGGCTTTCAACGAGGTCTGGCCCGCAGACACGGCAAATCCCGCCCTGGAGATGGTATGTTTCGATACCTGCCTGATGGCCACGGTGGACGTGGCGTCAGTGTTCCAAAATTTTGCCAAATATCTGGTGGCCTCCGAGGAAACGGAGCCGGGTAACGGCTGGCTCTACTCCGGCTGGTTGTTCGAGCTGGCCCAAAACCCAGCCATGGGCGGGGATACGCTGGGGATTGCGATGTGCAGTACTTATTATGAGGGTTGTGAGGCCGCAGGTACGGAAGCTCAAGCCACCCTCTCTGTCACCGACCTGACCAAACTGACCCCGCTGCTGGAGGCATATGAGACCTTCGGCCAGGAGGCGTTTGTCGCGGCATCGGAAGACCCCGGTTTCTTTGCCCAACTGAGCCGTGCCGCTGCAGAGAGCGAGAATTATGGCGGAAACACGCGGGAGCAGGGCTACCATAACATGGTGGATCTAGGCCATTTGGCCCGTCAGTTGGCTTGGATATTGCCATCTGCCCAAAGCGTCTCCGATGCGCTGGCCGACTGCGTGATTTATCAAGTAGGCGGTCCTTACCGCGCCGAGGCCACCGGGTTGAGCTGCTTCTATCCCTACAGCGGCGAGATCGTTGACTTGAACGGCTATGTGGAGTTAGGCATAGGCATGGCCTTTAAGCACCTGTACGCTTATGGTCTCACCGGTCAGCCGGCTGAGGGCGGCGAGGAGTATCTGGTCTCTTTGGACATTCAGGAGCTGCCTCAGGTACTTACCTTGGCCGACATGGATTGGGACGGCGCGCCTCTGGATGTGGACAGTGAGGGAACTGCTTTTCTGACGCTGGGGCCGGAGGCCAACGACATTCTGGCAGGTATCGGATTCTCTCTGTTCTACATGCGCGAGGAGAGCGATGAGATGATGCTGTTGGGCACAGACAATGACCTGACAGCCGACTGGGACAACGGCATATTCTATGACAACTTCCGGGGCGTGTGGGGAGCTATTGACGGCTGCATGGTGTATATGGAGTTGTCTTTCGAGGGAGATGACTACAATCTGTACTCCATACCCATCCTGCTTAACGGAGAGGAGTACAATCTTCAGGTGGCTTATGATTTCTCCGATGAGGAGTGGTCTATCTTGGGGGCTTCCCCGGGAATGGACGAGTCAGGTATGGCCGCCAAGGAGCTGCGCCTGTTGGCAGAGGGCGACGTCATCACCACCATCTGGCAACTTGGCTCTTTCAGCGAGGATGACGATTTTGAGATGTACGCTGCTGAGGAACTGACCGTGACGGCAGATACTTCTTTCGGGGAGGCACCCTTGCCCGACGGTCGATACGCCATGGTATTTGAGATGCGGGATACTGCAGGCAGCTATATCTACTCTGATGCTGTTTTCTTTGACTGCGCTGACGGCGAGATACTCACCACTGTGATCGAGTATTAAGGCAATACTTGAATGAATTTGGATGATTTCTATAAGCATATGGGCAGGTATTTCCTTGTGGGAATTAAATAGAATGGGGGCTGGGGAATTAGTGTTCTCCAGTCTTTCCTGTTATTCCCAACATTGTGATCGGCATGGTTGGTATGATCGGAATGATCGCCGCCTATCCCATATTTATCCGTGTTACGAAAAAGCGACGGGAAAAGGTAGCGCCGGAAATTATGCGGCTGGCTGATGAATTGATGAAATAAAACAGGATGGCTCTTAGAAAGGGGATTGCCCGCCGCCGCGCGGTCAATCCCCGTATTACGTTGTATTTTTCCTATTCGTATGTTAGAATAAAGCAGAATTGCCTGACAGAGAAAATGTACATTTGGATGAATGAGGAAACGGAGAAACAAAGATGAACGGGTCAGGGACAAAAAGCGGAAAGAAAAACAGGATTTATCACATTATTTATGCTGTGATGCTTGTATTTTTTATTGTTATGATCGTAGGGCTGGCGGTAACAAACAGGGGACGGTCTCCAGCGGACGTGCTCTCTGAAGGCAAGATCCCTTTTGACGAAGGGTGGTATCTGGAGGACGGCGGCGAGGCGGATGTCAGCCATTTGAATAAGATCACCTCTGTGACACCCTATCACGAGCAGAGCGTCTATCATAGACTGCCTAACGACCTGGGCGAAGGGCTTTCCTTGTGTTTCCGCTCAAAAAACATTGATTATCAGGTATATGTGGACGGAGAGCTGCGCTATGAGCCGGTGCGCCGGGAGAGCAATATCTATAATAAATCCCTTGGAAATCGGTGGAATTATGTTCCGCTTTACAGCAGCGACGCCGGAAAGATTGTGGAAGTGCGTTTTCATACCGTGTATGAGGGCGGTCGGGCATGTATAGACCATCTCTGCATAGGCTCCGCGGCCGGAGAGATCGTTGGCGCATTTACCGGTAAGGCGGTGGCTTTTTCTACCTGCATGCTCATATTGTTTGTCGGCCTGCTGCTGATCGTGGCGGATATTCCGGCCAATCTGCATATACATAAAAATCACGAGCTGCTTTATCTTGGTCTGTTTGCGATGGGCATTGCACTCTGGTGTATGGCGGAGACTAGTCTGCTGCAGTTTTACACGGACGACAGCAGGCTTGTTCAGCTGATGTCCTGCTGCGCCTTGATCATGATCCCGATTCCGCTGGTGCTTTATCTGGATGCGGCTTTCGGTTTTAAAAGGAGGGTGGTTGTCCCGGTTATCTGCGGGCTGTCCGCGGCGGAGTTTATCATTTGTACCGCCCTGCATTTCACAGGGGTGATGGACTACCACGAGACATTGACTTTTTCCAGCATTATGTTGGGAATCTCGGCAGCTTTGCTGCTGTATTCTATCCTGAAAAACGCGTTTCGGAAGGGAAAAAGCAAGACAAGGAATGTCTATAAGATATTACGCACCATCGGATTCATGGGGCTTGGTTTTGCCGCAGTGATAGATATTTTAAGATATTATAGAGGCAGCACCAACGACAACGCGATGTTTGTGCGCATCGGACTGCTGATCTTCATACTGTGTTATGGAAGCTCCAGCCTGGAGAAAACGATAAATGCGGTAAAGCTTGGAGCGCAGTCAAAGTTTGTCAGCCAGCTTGCCTACCGGGACGGTCTGACGGGCGTCGGCAATCGGACAGCCTTTCAGGAGCGGCTGGTGGAGTTGGAGAAAGAAAAGAAGCAGCTTTCCGGAATCGCGATCATCATGTTCGATGTAAATGACCTGAAGCTGACAAACGACAATCAGGGTCATCAGAAGGGAGATCAGCTGCTGTTGTGCAGTGCGGAAATCATCAGGACAGCGGCGGAATCCGTGAAGGGCATCTGCTACAGGATCGGCGGCGATGAGTTTGTATGCATCATAAGCGGAGAGGATGTGTCCGGCCGCTGCGAAAAGGCGCTCGTCTGCTTTCAAAAGGCCATGGACGACTATAACGCTGTGAAGGGACAGCCATTCCGCATCAGTATCGCCAGCGGTTATGCGGTCTACGACAAACTTCAGGAAAATGAAATGCTGATGGACGTATACCAGCAGGCGGACGTCCGCATGTATGAGAATAAAAAACAGATCAAAGCAAATTGTTTGGGTTAAAAATTTACGGTCTGATCAAAACAATAATGGGTCATTATCGTGAAAAACTTCTTGAACACAAATTGTGTTTTGAGAAGTTTTTTGTTTTATGCCCAGTAAGCCGCAATACCTTGCAAGGTTCGATATTTTCTGATAATATACGCATATGGTGTTGTGGTAATAAATACATAGGGAGGAAGTAGAATGAAGACAGAGAAGAAAAGAACAAAGATAGAAGTTGTGTTGATGGCACTGGTGGTGTTGTCGATCGTGCGGCAGTTTTTCCTGGGAAGCTATCACAATATGTTTCTGGGAATTTTGACGCTGGTTCTTTTTTCACTACCAAAAATCATTGAGAAGAAGCTGAGGGTAAGCATCCCGGCGGGTCTGCAAGCGATTATTTTAATCTTTATTTTTTCAGCGGAGATTTTGGGTGAAATTAATGCGTTTTATGTAAAGATTCCCATTTGGGATACCATGCTGCATACGACGAACGGATTTCTGATGGCCGCAATCGGATTTGCCATGATTGATATCTTTAATCGAAGCGAGAAGTTTTCGATTAAAATGTCTCCTTATTTTGTAGCGTTTGTGGCTTTTTGTTTTTCGATGACGATAGGCGTGCTGTGGGAATTTTTTGAATTCGGTATGGACTGGTTTTTCAAGACAGATATGCAGAAAGACTGGATTTTACCGGTCATCAGCTCAGTGAAATTAGACCCGAATGGAGCGAATGAGCCGGTGAAGGTTGCCATCGAATCCGTAGTGATCAACGGGCAGGAATGGAACATGGGAGGCTACTTGGATGTGGGCATTGTGGATACGATGAAGGATCTGATGGTAAATTTTGTAGGAGCAGTTGTATTCTCTATTGTAGGAATTTTATATTTGAAGCAGAGAGGAAAAGGAAAACTGGCGGCATCGTTGATTCCTCAGGTGAAGGAGAATACCGAAGAGTAAAGGTAGGTCGGATCAAAACAATCAAGATAAGGAAAGTGGGATTATGCAGACAGATACTAGCAAAGGGCTTTCGCTCATAAAAAAGGGAAAGAAGGGTATTTTTCATTTGGTATTCAGCCGCATTGGTTTGATACTGATTTTATTGGTATTGCAGTTTTTCTTTCTGTTTGGGGTTCTTCGATGGTTTGGAGGTTTTTTACCGCATATTTTAAGCGGAAACATACTGTTTGCATTTATTATCGTTCTTTGTATTTTAAATAGCAGAATGGATCCTTCGGCAAAAATTACGTGGCTGATTGTCATTATGCTTGCGCCGGTGTTTGGCGTGCTTCTATTTGCGTATACGCAGAGTGATATTGGGCACCGTGTCTTGAAACGGCGTGTCCATCAGATGATCATGGATACGAAGGAGTGCATTCCTCAATCGGAGGACACCATGAAACGGCTGGTTGAGGAGAATCGGGGAGTGGCGACGCTGGCGCACTATATACATAGAAGCGGCTGTCATCCGGTATATGAAAACACGTCTGTCACCTATTTTCCCTTGGGTGAGGACAAGTTTGCGGAAATGTTAAAGCAGCTTGAGGCGGCAGAGCATTTTATCTTTATGGAATATTTTATTGTGGATGAGGGATTGATGTGGGGACGGATTTTGGAGATCCTTGCAAAAAAGGCGGCGGAGGGCGTCGATGTGCGCGTGATGTATGACGGAACCTGTGAGTTTTCGCTGCTGCCGCATGATTATCCGAAGCGTTTGAAGGCATTGGGAATCCAATGTAAAATATTTGCCCCGGTGTCGCCCTTCGTTTCCACGCATTATAATTATCGGGATCACAGAAAGATTTTGGTGATTGATGGGCATACGGCATTTAACGGCGGCGTGAACCTTGCGGACGAGTATATTAATCAGATAGAAAGGTTTGGACACTGGAAAGATACTGCCGTTATGTTAAAGGGTGAAGCGGTGAAAAGCTTTACCTTGATGTTTTTGCAGATGTGGGGGCTTCATGGGGATAAAGACGAGTTGGAACGGTTCCTTTCCTATCCGTCATTGCCTGCCGAAAATGAGGGCGGATTTGTCATTCCTTATGGGGACTGTCCGGTGGACGATGATAAGCTGGGCGAGCGGGTGTATATGGATATCCTGAATCGTTCATTGAAGTATGTGCACATTATGACGCCGTATCTGATCTTGGATGGGGAGATGGAAACCGCATTGAAGTTTGCGGCGGAGCGGGGCGTTGATGTGGTTTTGCTGCTGCCGGGAATTCCCGACAAGGCAATACCGTACGCGCTTGCAAAGACGCATTATGCGTCGCTGCTTCAATCCGGTGTGAAGATTTATGAATATACGCCGGGGTTTGTTCATGCGAAGGTTTTTGTCAGCGACGGGGAGGAAGCGGTTGTGGGAACGATCAATTTGGATTACCGCAGCCTGTATCACCATTTTGAGTGTGCCACGTATCAGTACCGCACAGATTGTATTTCTGATATTGAGGCTGATTTTCAGGAAACGCTTGCAAAATGCAGGCAGGTTATGGTAGATACCGTTCATCATGAAAAGTGGAATGTAAAACTGGCAGGGAGGTTGATGAAGGCATTTGCACCATTGATGTAAGGGAGAAGTTTCAGGTGATCAAATCTTGAAGGCCGGCAGGCAGAGGAAATTTATGATAACGAAAAGAAACGCGGCGGAATGCGAGGATGCTTTCTGTCCGCGTTTCTTTTTTTATCTAAATAAAAATTCCTGTTTACGGCGCGTCAGATCATTCCGCCGCTTTCTTTGCATATTCCGTGGTGACAAGCTCCTCGTAGGGAACGCGTTCAGGAAGCTCGCCGGACTCTTCCAGAATATTCTGTAAAAGCAGGAAGGCGTCTTCCGTAAAGATCAGATCGGTCTTCCAGGTGTCCTGTGTCAGATAGCGGTTGACGATGGTCGTAACGGTGTCAAGCTCTGTTTCCGCAAACTGCGGCGCGATCACGGCGGCAATCTCCTCCGCGGTATGGGAGTTTACATAATCCATTCCTTTTTGAAGCGCGTCAGTGAACGCCTGCACGGTATCGCTGTGTGCATCCAGATAGCTCTGTTTTGCAAAAAAGCCGGTGTAGGGAACATAGCCGGAATCCACCCCGAGAGAAGCGACAATATAACCGTCGCCCTTTTGCTCCAAGCCGGTCGCGTGCGGCTCAAACTCAACGCTGAAGCTGCCCTGCCCGCTTGAGAACGCAGCGGCGGTGGAACCAAAATCAATGCTTTGGTCGATGTTCACCTCGGAGGGCTGAATGCCGTTTTTTCTCAGAATGTATTCAAATACCATTTCCGGCATGCCGCCCGCGCGTCCACCGAGTACGTCCTGCCCAATGAGCATATCCCAAGTGAAGTTTTCAATCGGTTCGCGGGAAACAAGGAAATTGCCCGCGCGCTGGGTAAGCTGCGCAAAATTCACGATCTTGTCGGACGCGCCTTCCAAATAAGTATAAACAGTCGCTTCACAGCCGGCAAAGCCGATTTCCGCCTCGCCTGAGAGTACGGCCGCCATGACCTTGTCGGCGCCGTATCCGGTCACGAGCGTAACGTCCAGTCCTGCCTCCGTAAAGTAACCGTTTTCGATCGCCACATACATCGGCGCGTAGAAAATGGAGTGTGCCACCTCGTTTAAGGTGAGTTTTGTCAGACCGGACGGTTCTTTTGTATCCTTGCCGCAGCCGCACAGTGTGCAGACGAGCAGTGCCGTAATCAGAAGAAGCGTGGATAATTTTCGTCGCATATTTTTTTCTTCGGGCGGGAAGCCCGCAATGTTTTTCTTAGTCTATTATATTGCGGGAGGCAAAAACGGTGACAGCGCACCCTATGGTTGCAGCGTGGAATGGAGGCGGTTGCAACTGTATTTTTTTATGGAAATATTGTCTGACTCATCATAGACAGGCGGGAAAATTTCGTATATAATAGAGTCGTAACGCGTCCGGATGCCGGATGGAAAACGCGGCGTCAAGGCGGCGCACAATACAGGAGGAGGATATTACAATATGGGTATCATTTCAAGATTTAAGGACATTATGGCGGCAAATTTCAATGCACTGTTGGACAAATGTGAGAATCCGGAGAAAATGATCGATCAATACTTACGTAATTTGGAAAATGATATGGCGAAGGTAAAAGCGGAGACCGCTTCCATCATGGCTGACGAGAAGGCGGCAAAGAGAAAGATGGACGACAACGCCGCAGAGATCGCAAAGATGGGCGAGTATGCAAAGAAGGCTGTTGCAAGCGGTAATGATGACGAGGCACGCAAGTTCTTAGAGAAGAAGGCGGAGCTTACGGCAACGCAGGAAGTACTCGTAAAGCAGTATGAGCTGGCATGTGATAATTCCAAGAAGATGCGCGAGATGCACAACAAGTTGGAGAGCGATATTTCCATGCTGCGCTCCAGACGCGAGATGATCAAGGCAAAGATGAAGGTTGCCGAGACGCAGAAGAAGATCAATCAGATGGGCAGCGGCGTTGCGGATGCGGGCAGCAATATTGCGGCGTTTGAGCGTATGGAAGCAAAGGTTGACAAGATGCTTGACGAGGCGGACGCGATGGCAGAGCTGAATGCGGACAGCGCAAGCAATGATGTTGAGAGCCTGACCAAGAAGTATGACGCAAGCAACCGTTTGAGTGATGTGGATGACGAGCTGGCGGCATTAAAGGCAGAGATGGGCATGCAGTAAGACGCAGGTGAAGCGGAAAGGCTGCAAAGCAGCGAACGCAGAAGTGCGGGATAGAATAGTAAAGAAGAGGAGACCGATATGGGACTTTTTTCAAAAGAGTTATCCAATGTGGTGGAGTGGAAGGAAAATCAGCCGGAGGTGTTATTTTGGAAGTGGAGCAATTCTGAGATCAAGAAAGGCTCCGTGCTCATTATCCGTCCGGGACAGGATGCCATCTTTTTGTATAACGGACGCGTGGAAGGAATTTTTACCGATGAGGGACAGTTTGATATTGAGTCGCAGATCATTCCGTTTCTCTCTACCTTAAAGGGTTTTAAGTTTGGGTTCAATTCGGGGCTGCGCGCGGAGGTGCTCTTTATCAATACCAAAGAGGTACTTTGCAAGTGGGGAACGAAAAATGCCATTAACCTTCCGGCAGCGGGCTTACCGGGCGGCATGCCGATCCGGGCGTTCGGCACGTTTAACTGCAGGGTTGCCGATACGATGACGGTGATCGATAAGCTGGCGGGCGTCCGTCAGATGTACACGGTCAATGATGTCAAAGAGCGTATCGTCGCAAGCTTAGACCAGCTTTTGATGTCATGGATCTCAAAAGAAGGCCATGATATGTTCAATCTGCAGGCGGATGCACGAAACATCGCGAAGGGGATTGAGTCCGATCTTGACATGGACATGAGAAAGATCGGTATCGGCATCGAAGATTTTAAGATCGAGAGCTTTTCCTATCCGGAAGAAGTCAAGAAGATGCAGGAGAAAGCGGCGGCACAGTCCATGATCGGCGATGTCAACCGTTACCAGCAGCTTGCGGCGGCGAATTCCATGGAAAAGGGCGGCGCAAGCGGTGCCGGTGTCGCGGGACAGATGGTTGGCATGCAGATGGGTATGGCGCTGGGACAGCAGATGGTGAATCAGATGAACTTAGGGCAGCAGAATGCGCCAGCGGCAAACGCGGGAACGCTTCCGACGGCAAGCCCGAAGTTTTGTCCGAACTGCGGCACAGCGACGACCGGATCGAAGTTTTGCGGTAACTGTGGGACGCAGCTGTTTCAGTAAGAGGCACACAGGCAGGGCATAGAAAACCTTGCAGGCGCAGTCGTTACATATGGGAACGGCATGCGGGTGCGTGCAAAACAATCGGAAAACGAAACGACAGGCATGTGAGAGCATGCATGGAAAGAAAAAACAGGAATAGCAAGGGCGGGGAACTGCCCTTGCTTCTTTCACCTATAGGAAAATTTGCAATCTGGAGACGGTATGAATAAATATGATTCTTTGAATGAAGCGCAGAGAGAAGCGGTTACTACAACAGAAGGGCCGCTGTTATGCTTAGCGGGAGCGGGCAGCGGAAAAACGCGGATGATCACGCACCGCATTGCCTATCTGATCGAGGAATGTCAGGTGGATCCGTGGAACATCATGGCGATCACCTTTACAAATAAAGCGGCGGGAGAAATGCGGGAGCGTGTTGACCAGCTTGTCGGAATGGGTTCGGAAAGCATCTGGGTAACGACGTTCCATTCGAGCTGTGTGCGGATTTTGCGCAGGTACATAGACAGGATCGGCTATGATAATCGTTTTACGATCTATGATACGGATGATTCCATGAGCGTGATGAAGGACATCTGCAAGAGCCTTCAGATTGATACGAAAATGTTAAAGGAGCGCGCGATCCTCTCGGCGATCTCCACCGCAAAAAATGAGAACATTTCCTGCGCGGAGTATGCGCTCGGCGCGCAGGGAGATTTTCAGAAGCAGAAGATATCCCGCGCGTATACCGAGTATCAGGAGCGGCTGCGCAAAAATAACGCGCTCGATTTCGATGATCTTTTAATGAAAACGGTGGAGCTGTTTACGACCTGCCCCGAAGTATTACAGGCGTATCAGCGGCGTTTTCAATATATCATGGTGGATGAGTATCAGGACACGAACACGGTGCAGTTCATGCTCATCAAACAGCTTGCCGGCTCGAAGCATAACCTGTGCGTGGTCGGCGATGATGATCAGTCGATCTATAAATTCCGCGGCGCGAATATCCGGAATATTCTTGACTTTGAACAGTATTTCCCCGAGGCAAAGGTCGTGAAGCTAGAGCGGAATTATCGTTCTACGCAGAATATTTTGAACGCGGCAAACGCGGTCATCAGCAATAACAGAGGAAGAAAAGAAAAAAGTCTCTGGACGGAGCAGGAGGGCGGCGCGCTGCTGCATTTTCAGCAGTTTGATACGGCTTATGAGGAGGCGGAGTTTCTTGCGGACGATATTTGCCGTAAAAGAAGAAAAGGGATTTTGGATTATGGGGATTGTGCCGTGCTTTACCGCACGAACGCGCAGTCGCGCCTGATCGAGGAGCGGCTGGTCGTGGAGGGGGTTCCGTATCTGCTCGTCGGCGGACAGAATTTCTATGCGCGGAGAGAGATCAAGGACATTCTTGCTTATTTAAAAACGATCGACAACGGACAGGATGATCTGGCGGTCAGGCGTATCATCAATGTTCCGAAGCGGGGAATCGGCGCAACGACGATCGTGCGGATACAGGAGTATGCTGCGGCGCATGATATGAGCTTTTTTGACGCGTTGTGCGAGGCGGACCGGATCGATACGATCGGCAGGAGCGCCGCGAAGCTGAAACCGTTCGTACTGATGATACAGACGCTTCGGACAAAGCTGCGGGAAGGTTTTCATGTGGACGAGCTTATCCGCGAGGTGATCGATACCACCGGGTATGTGCGGGAGTTAGAAGCGTCAGACGAGGAAGACGCGAGAGACCGGATCGGCAATATTGACGAATTGATCAGCAAGGCGGTTGCTTACGAGGATACACATAATGAATCGAGCCTGAGCGAGTTTTTGGAGGAGGTTGCACTGGTTGCGGAGGTTGACAATGTAAATGATGACAACCGTGTGCTCATCATGACGCTCCACAGCGCAAAAGGACTGGAGTTTGACCATGTGTATCTTGCGGGCATGGAGGACGGTGTGTTCCCCGGCAGCATGGCAATCTATGATGACAATCCGGCAGAGTTGGAGGAGGAGCGCAGGCTTGCCTATGTCGGTATCACGAGGGCAAAAAAAGAACTGACGCTCACCTGTGCAAAGCAGCGCATGGTGCGCGGTGAAACACAGTACAATGATGTCAGCCGCTTTGTCAGGGAGATTCCGCAGGAGCTTTTGGACAATCGACCGCTCAAGGCGCGGGGCTGGGACGACTACGGCAGTGACAGCTATGGAGAAAATTCCTTTGGTGGGCGCAGCTTCGGCAGCGGATTTAATAAAAATGGCTTTGACAGCAGCTTCGGAGGAAGCAGTGACAGCACCGACGGCATGTCCGCGGCGTCCTTTGTGGAACGGTATCAACAGCAGGAGCGTGAGCGGCAGAACAGGACGGGAGCGAATGAACAATCCGGACGATCGGGAACCGGTGCGGCCGATTATAGAAGAAGATGGCAGCAGGGCCGGGTATACGGCGATAATGTGTTTGACTTAAAAAAACCGAAAGGTAACGCAGGCGATTCCCGATTAAAGGAAGTATATGGCATCGGCAATGCCGCAAAAACGGCAAGACCCCTGTTCGGAGCAGGCAGCGGTATTCAGACGGGCGCAGCCATGTCGGGAGCGGGCGGTGTGGATTACGGCGTCGGCGACAGAGTCCGCCACATGAAATACGGGGACGGAACGGTCTTAAAGCTGGAGAAAGAGCCGAAGGACTACAAGGTGACGGTCTCCTTCGACGGCGCCGGAACGAAGATCATGTACGCCGGATTTGCGAAGCTGAAAAAACTGTAAGTTTCTAAAATTTTTCAAAATAAATCGTAGTAAAACGAAAAAATAAGTGGTATAATGAGCAGAGGGATCGTTTTTAGGAATGATGACAGATTGAAAATATAGAAAAGGGGTAAGGGACATGAAAAAAGAAAAACTGGAAGAACTGATCAGTGCAATTAAGGTTGGTGAGCTGCTTGGCAAGAAGGAGCCGGAGCCTGAACCGGAGAAAAAGAGTCATGTGCTTCTTTGGGTGCTTGCGATCATTGGTGTGATCGCTGCCGTCGCTGGAATCGCTTATGCGGTATATCGCTATTTTACGCCGGATTACCTTGAAGATTTCGAGGACGATTTCGACGATGAATTTGAAGATGAGGCAGAGGACGAGGAAGATAAGGATGATGCGGCTGAGGAGAAGGCCGACGAGTAAGCATTCTATCACAAACAATGGAGGGAAGCGGGATGTAGTCATCCCGCTTTTTTATATCATATGAAAAAAGGACAGGTTATAGAGGGAATCGTTACGAAGGTGAATTTTCCCAATAAAGGCATTGTGGAAGCAGAGGGAGAACGGATAGAAGTGAAGGGCGTTCTGCCGGGGCAGAAGGTTTCCGTCGCCGTGCAGAAAGTCCGGCACGGTAAGGCGGAGGGACGCTGTGTATCCGTTTTGGCGCGCGCGTCTTATGAAATTGAGGCACAGTGTCCGCATGCGGGGGAATGCGGCGGATGCAGTTATCAGACCATGCCCTATGAGGAACAGCTCAAGCTGAAAGAACAGCAGGTGCTTGCGCTCATGCAGCCGATTTTTGAAAGGCAGGGGATGAATTCATATGAGGGAATCAAAAAGAGCCCCCGCCAGTTTGGATACCGCAACAAGATGGAATTTACGTTCGGTGACGAATATAAGGACGGGCCGCTGTCGCTCGGCATGCATAAAAAAGGAAGCTTTTATGATATTGTTCCGGTAACGGAATGCTGCATTGTCGATGAGGATTATCGGAAAATCCTGCGTGCGGTCATGGAGTTTGCGCGGGAAAAAGGATTGTCTTTTTTTCACAGACTGCGGCATGAGGGGTATCTGCGCCATTTGCTTGTGAGGAAGGCTGTGCGCACAGGGGAGCTGCTGATTGCGATCGTGACGACAACGCAGGAAGAACACACACCGGAGCTGAAAGCGCTTTGTGAGCAGCTACTGGCATTGTCGATTGAGGGCAAAATAGCAGGAATCGTACATACCAGTAATGATTCTCTTGCCGATGTGGTGCAGAGCGATGCGACGGAAGTACTCTACGGGCAGGATTATTTTTATGAAGAACTGCTGGGACTGCGCTTTCGCATTTCTGAGTTTTCTTTTTTTCAGACAAACAGTCTCGGCGCAGAGGTGCTCTATGAGACCGCGCGGGAATACATCGGGAAGATTCATACGAAAAGCGGTCGAAAGCCCGTCATTTATGACCTTTATTCGGGCACAGGAACGATCGCGCAGATGATGGCGCCGGTGGCGGAGCGTGTGATCGGTGTGGAGATCGTGGAGGAAGCGGTTCATGCCGCCAAGGAAAACGCGGCGCTAAATGGTTTACATAACTGTGAATTCATCGCGGGAGACGTGCTGAAGGCGCTCGATGAGATTGAGGAACAGCCGGATTTCATCATCCTTGATCCGCCGCGTGACGGAATTCATCCGAAGGCATTGAAAAAGATCATCGCTTACGGCGTGGAGCGGTTGGTCTACATTTCCTGCAAGCCGACAAGCCTTGCAAGGGATTTGGAGGTATTTCTGGATATGGGATACCGTGTGGAGCGCATGTGCTGCGTCGATATGTTTCCGGGCACGGTGCATTGTGAGACGGTGTGTTTATTGTCCAAATGACATGTCTGGCATTATGTTGAGGATGAATTAAATTTTGACTAAAAATTCCACATATTGACAGAGTTGCTTGTGCTTTTTATAATAAAATTATACAATTTATACAAAAGATTATTGCACAAGAAACTTTTACCAGTTAAGGAAAGGATAGTGAATCAATTCACCAGGTTAAAATCATGAGTATTATCAATGTAGATATTGACAAGTGTGTAGGCTGCAATGCCTGTGTACGTGCATGCCCTGTAGGGGATGCTAATGTGGCCCAAATGGACGAAAACGGCAAATTAAAAATCACAATAGATGACGAAAAATGCATCAAGTGCGGTGCATGCATCAGAGCCTGTTCGCATGGCGCAAGGTCATATGTGGATGATACCTTGCGATTCCTTGAGGATTTGAAAAAGGGACAGGAAATTGCGCTGATAGCAGCACCTTCCATCAAGATTGCATTTGACGGAAGCTGGCGTCATGCCCTCCAGTGGCTGCATGACCATGGTGCCAAAAAGATATATGATGTAAGCTTTGGAGCAGATATCTGTACGTGGGCACATTTGAGATATTTGGAGAAAAATCCCGGAAAAAAGCTGATTTCACAACCTTGCGCGGCAGTCGTCAATTATGTACAACGACATAAGCCTGAGCTTTTTTCCAATCTTTCCCCGGTTCACAGCCCTATGTTGTGTCTTGCCGTATATATGAAGAAGGTCTTGGGATATAAAGGAAAAATAGCGGCAATCTCACCTTGTATTGCAAAGATTGAGGAGTTTCGTGAAACAGGGCTTGTGGACTACAATGTCACGATGGAACATTTGCGATGCTACTTTGAGGAAAATGGTGTCAAACTCCCGGAGATTAAAGTATTTAGCGAATTTGAATTTGATGGCAAACAGGGCTTGGAGGGTGCTATTTATCCAAAGCCCGGTGGTCTTATGGTCAACATGCTGACACATGCACCAAATATGAACATTATTACATCAGAAGGCACAGAATCACTTTATCATGATATGGAAACATACAGCACACTACAAGAATCAGAAAAACCTGATCTTTTTGATGTGCTCAACTGCGGTGATGGGTGTAACGGCGGTCCTGCGACAGGCGTACATTATCAGCGTTTTGCCATGAACAATATTATGCATAGCGTGGAACAGCATGCCAGAAAGGTGCGCAAGACAAATACTACCAAAAAAGGAGTAGACCAACAGTTTGCCGAATTTGATAGGACACTAAACCTCAATGATTACATACGCACATACAAACAACACAATATCAATAAATCCGGTGTCTCTGAACGGGAAATCGAAAATGCCTTTGCTCAGATGGGCAAACACACTGAAGCGGAAAAACGATTTGACTGTCATTCCTGCGGCTACCGGTCATGCCGTGATATGGCAATCGCAGTGGCGAGCGGATTGAATACGCCGGAAAACTGTCATGAATTCATGATGAAATCCATACAGGAAGAGCGCCATAGAGTGAGCCAGGTTAATGAAAAGGTTCTGGCAATGAACGACGAACTGATGCGTGTGTTTAAAGAACTCTATGAAAATATTGAAGCGGTAAAGCAGGAAGCTACACAGATACAGGAAGAGAGCAGCAAGAGTTCGCAGGAAATGTCAGGTGTATCAGAACGTATAGAAGATCTGAATCAAATGAACCAGAATATCACGCAGGCAATGAAAGCGATTAACCAAAGTATTACTAAATACAATGAAATGACACAGAATGTAGAAAAAATCGCCGGAAAAATCAATTTGCTCTCCCTAAATGCTGCCATTGAAGCTGCAAGAGCCGGAGAAGCCGGACGCGGATTTTCAGTCGTGGCATCCAATATCCGGGAACTTTCCGACAACTCTAAATCATCTGTCGGTAACGCCAAGGAAAGTGATGGAGAAATCAGAAATGCGATTGAGAACGTTAATCAAGTAATTCTGAATTTTGATGACACTGTAAAACAGCTGATTCCTGTGACAAACGGTGCGATTGAAGGTGTGCAGACAACTTCAAGCAACAGTCAGCGTATCAAAGAATCCATGGACGATTTGGAGCGGCTTGCTAAAGAGGTGGAAGATATGATTATCGAAACCAATAAGGTACTACAGGTCGAGTAGGGGATTGACAGTAAGATAAATATCCAAATTCAAAAGGATTGGTTGACAATATGTTAATCAATTCTTTTTTAAGAAAAATACAATAAAATGAGAAAAAATCTCATGCTCAGCTTGTATTTAAAACCCATGATACATGGCAGTTGTCTAACCAGCTGTTGCGACGTGATGAAATCTGGTTTGTAGAAAAAGATGACAGAGGCGTATCCACGCTGTATTCATTGGCAGATTTTGTGGATGAGGATGGTGAGAGGTATAGACCAGTTTTGGGAAACGATGCATGTGGAGACAGTTGCACTACTTTCCCACAAAGCACCGGATAGCACAATCGATATCACGGTGGGATTTGGAGAAGGAGAAAGGAAAGTTCCATTATGCGGGCTGCCCTGAAGCACCATCGTGAGAAACCGGATAATTTCTGGATCAACAATTATACGCGAGGCGTTTATAACGACAATGACAAGATTCATCGAAATATCGTCTTTGCCGATATGCTTGAGGTTATTGAGAACATAGTTTTGTTCAGCATATCGAATTACTTCCTTCGCTTTTCTAACGAGTTCAGGCGGATCAAGGGTGATGATGAGCTGGACGCCAATAACTGGTATGAGTATGTGGAATACGGTACCACTAATCCGCTGACGATCCTTCTTCAGAGAAATGGCTTCTCTCGTGAGTCGGCGCGATTCATAAAGGAAAATCCGGAGTATGTTGTGAAGGACGGCAGCACCGATAAGCTGAAACTGAAGGCCTCGTTGCCAAAGTGCGGAAGAACCAGCGTGGAGAACGAAGTCGAATATATCCGGCAGAATGTTCCGGGAATCTTTGCAGACGAGGAGGACTAAGTCACATGGGAAAAGAACTTTTTGATAACATTCCGAGCAAGGTTGGAGATCTGCTCAGTGATGTAAAGAACGGCAAGGTTGGACTTCCTGACCTTCAGCGTCCTTTTGTTTGGAAAGACAGCAAGGCGCGTGATTTGCTGGACTCAATGCTGAAGGGCTATCCGATAGGTTATATAATGCTTTGGCAGTCTCCCGATGGCTATGAGACCATAAACCACATCGGCACAAATGATAAGACATACATCCAGCCGGACTATCTGGTAATTGATGGCCAGCAGCGTCTGACAGCTTTGCTTGCAGCCATATCCGGGATAAAGGTTAAAGATAAGAACTACTCTGAGCGTCAGATTCGGATATCCTTCAATCCGCTCACCCGTGAGTTCGCTGTTTGGACAGAGGCTTATGAGCGGAATCCAGAGTGGATTAGCGGAATCAGTTCTGTTTTCGAGGCAGACGCGAATCACGATGTCCCGAAGTTCCGCAGGCAGTTCATCAAAGATTGTAACGCAGGTAGGGAGAGGAATGGAAAGTCTCCCTTGACCGATGATGAAGAGGAAGCAATCGAAACAAACCTGAATGACCTGCTTAATCTTTCCCTTTATACCTTACCCACGCTCCGCATTAACGCCAAGGCGACCGAGGAGGACGTGGCAGAGGTTTTCGTGCGCGTAAATTCCGGAGGCCAGAAACTTACTGAAAAGAACTTCATAGAGACGCTTCTCGCCGTTTATGACAATGACGTCTACGACAAGATCGATAAGTTCTGCGCGGAGTCTCGTATACCGAAAGACGGCACTTCGTATAACTTTATCCTGAAGGCTGATCCATCTCACCTCATCCGCATGGCTGTTGCGGTCGGTTTCCGTCGTGCCCGCCTGCGCTATGCTTACATGCTTATGCGAGGCAAAAACCTCGAAACCGGCATTGTGACAAAGGAGGAGATGGACGCAAATCTTACTAAATTCAAGAATGCGCTCGATGAGGTAACAAACCTTAACAACTGGCACGCCTTCATGGGGTTGTTTGCCGATGCCGGATACGTCAACGGAAGTATCGTTGCATCTACGAATGCGGTTGTGTTCTGCTATGTCCTTTACCTGATCGGGAAATACGATTATAAGGTTCAGCCGATTGTACTTCAAAAGATCATCAAAAAGTGGATCTTCATGTCGACGATAACGTACTTTTATACAGGCTCGACAGAGTCCGAGGTTGAAAAGCAGTTCGCTGACCTGAGGAGTGTGCGCACGGCAGATGAGTTTGCCTCCTATCTGGACGGAGTTATTGCCACCAGATTCTCAGACGACTATTTCAATCTCACTCTGCCGGCAGACCTGATGAGTGCGGCAGCTACATCGCCTGCATGGTTCGGGTATATTGCAGCTCTCAATGTCTTGGGAACGCCGATGCTGTTCAGCACGACAACACTTGCGGCAAGGCTCCTGCCGGGAGCCAGCGGAGATAAGAAGGCAATCGATAAGCATCATATATTCCCGAAGAATTACCTGAACGGAATTGGATATACAAGCGACCGTGACCGGAACCAGATAGCGAACTTCACATATCTGGACTATAACACGAATATCGACATTTCTGATGATCCGCCAGCTGAGTATGTTGACAGGTACCGTCAGAAACTTGGCGAGGACGGGTATAAAAAGACCTGCGCTGAAAACGCTCTGCCGGTCGATTTTGAAAAGATGTCGTACTCGGATTTCCTTGAACAGCGCAGAAAGTTGATGGCCGGTATCGTAAAGAAGGCCTATCAGAAACTCTGTGAGTGACCTGTAATGCAAAGAAGATAATGTATGGTTTCAGAGGAATTAAAGGCTATTATTGATAGGTTTAACGAACAGGGGAAGATGATTTTCCTCGGAGGAGCAACTGAAAAACAGATTACTCAGTTTGAGAAAGACCCTGAAATTGCATTCCCTGAAAAATATAAAGAGTGGCTACGGTACTCAGACGGAGGTGAGTTGTTTCTGCCTGCAGGCGTGCAATTTTACGGTGTGGCGCATAAGCCAGTCATCGATGTAAATGAAAATGACAGACCTGATGAAAACGATATTGTTATTGGTGCTTTAGCATCGGGCGACCCAGTTTTGTGTGAAAAGTCTGGTGAGAGAATCTCAATCTATGATCATGAAGCTGGCGGTATCGATGATGAGCTGACCTATGACGACTTTTTTACCTTTTTGAATGATCTTTATGACCTGCTTGGTATAGGAGAGTGATCCTATGTCAAAAACAAGTATAAAGGAAAGAAATAAGGCAATAAGACTTGCTTGGGAAAGAGAGCAAAAGTTAGTCGCTGAGGGCAAAGGAACAAGGGACTGGTCGCAGGATCAGCAAAAGGACATTCTTGAGCCGGAAAAAGTGAACATTGACTCTGAAAAAGCGAACATTGAAGAGGTATTCACATCAAAGACCGCTTCGCATGTTCGCAAATTACAAGAGGCTTTAGGTACGGAATCTGCATTCGGAAGGTCGGACGTTCAACGGGTGCTCGGTCTGAAACCGACAAGAAGTTCTGCATTGCTGCGTGAAATGGCAGAGAGCGGGATCATTGAGCCGGTGACAGGACAAGGCAAAGGCAAGTATCGCTTCCGGCAGCATTAGAGTTGAGACGATGGGATTTTGCAGGTTTTCGGACATATTCCCTCAGAGCGAAGTCTTGAGGCGATTGGAAAATCTGGCGGATTTTTGACATCAATATCGAGCAATCGAGCGATTTTGAGGTTATAGTAATGTTGCAGCTTGAGGAAAAAAGAGAAAATTAACGGCATGAACCACAAGCATATAAAATTGCAATTTTTATTCTTGACAATTCATCTTCAAATCAGTATACTGTTTCAATATAAAGCAAAGGCGCTTGAATATAATTCGGGCGCTTTTTCTATTTCATATGTGGTATTACTTATGAAACAAAGACGTTTCGCTTTTTCTGAAAGTGGAATGTCTTTGTTTTATGCACACGCCAATGCAGAGAAAATGTCCGCTAGAAGTGGCGCATCGGCGGCGCGGCGAGCAGGGGAAGAAAACCTCCCTACTCGATTTCAAGGATTTCAAAAGAGGGAGACTTGCGTATGTATGATATGGATTTACTGGAACACAAGGATACGGTGAATGAGCTGTTGGCGCGTTATGGGGTGAAATTTGGCATTTATAAGAACAATCAGTTTAAGGAACAACTCTTCCCATTTGATGCGATTCCAAGGATTATTGAGAAGCAGGAATTTGATTATCTGGAAAAGGGACTGAAGCAGCGTGTGATGGCTCTTAATCTGTTTCTGAAGGATATCTACGGGCAAAAAAAAATCGTGAAGGATAAAGTGATTCCGGAGGAGTTTATTTTTGCATCCAGCGGATATATGGCAGAGTGTGAGGGCATTGTGCCTGCAAAGGGTATTTATTCCCATATTTCAGGGATTGATCTGGTGCAGGGAAAAGATAAAAACTGGTACATACTGGAGGATAATCTACGGGTTCCTTCCGGTGCCTCTTATCCAATGATCGCAAGGGAACTCTGCAGGCGAAGCAGTCCTGCCACATTTGAACATACCAAACTGGAGGATAACCGGAATTATGCCGATCTGCTCCGAAAAACAATGGATCATGTCAATGTGGGAGGACATACGGTCATCTTAACGCCAGGGCGGTACAACGCAGCCTATTTTGAACATTCCTATCTGGCGGAAAAAACAGGAGCGCATCTGGTAAACGGTTCGGAGCTTAGAGTGGAGAATGATAAGCTGTATTATGTTAACTACAGCGGAGAGTTGGAACAAGTCGGGGCAGTTTACCGTAGAATTTCCGATGAGTATCTGGATCCCATGAATTTTAATCCGGAGTCAGTCATTGGCATTCCACATATTTACGATGTTTTCCGAAAAGGAAATGTTGCTCTCATAAATGCACCGGGGAATGGAGTAGCGGATGATAAGGGAATTTATTACTTTGTGCCGGCTATGATACGCTATTACTTGGATGAAGAGTCCATTCTTAACAATGCACCTACGTATTTGCCTTTTTATGAAAAGGATATGAAATATGTGTTGGAAAATTTTGATAAGCTGGTGCTTAAGGATGTGGCGGAGGCAGGCGGCTACGGCGTAGTGTTCGGTTCTGCCATGAACACGGCGCAAAAGGAAAAGTTTATCGCGTTGTTAAAAAGAGAGCCCAGAAGATTTATTGCACAGGAGGTTATTGATTTTCTTGACATTGATATTTTTGAGAAGGACGTATGCGTTCCACGGAAAGCGGACTTACGGGCGTTTGTATTGATGGCGGAAGAACCCCTTGTATGGAAGAGCGGGCTTACCAGATTTTCCAGAAATCCGGATTCTTTTATTGTTAATTCATCTCAGGGAGGAGGTTTTAAAGACACATGGGTGTTATCTCAGTAGAACAGACAAACAGGTTATTTTGGCTGGGGAGGTACTCAGAAAGGGTTTATACGACTCTGAGGCTTTATTCCAACAGCTTTGACAGTATGATCGACAAAAAAGTATATCATTATCAAGATTTCTGCAAGATGATTGATATTCCGGATATCTACGGCTCCAAAGAATGCTTTAAGAAAAGCTATCCATTTGATGAGTCAAATCCGGATTCCATTTTCAGCAATCTTAACAGAGCCTATGATAATGCAATTGTGCTTCGGGAAGAAATCGGATCAGAAGCACTTTCGTATATTCAGTTGGCAATTTACGATATGAACAAAGCGAAGATCAGCCGCTCGCCATTGATCGAAATGCAGAGGGTTATTGATAATATTCTGGCATTCTGGGGAATTGCCGATGATATCATTGAGAGTGAGCAGGTCAGGAACATTGTGAAAATCGGGAAAAGGATTGAGCGGATTGACATTTATGCCCGGCTTGGTATGGAAAGAAAGGAACTTGTGCGGGAGATTAACCGCATGACCCATCGGATAGAGCGCTGCGGTATCAAATACGACCGGGCAAAAACAGAATATTTAAAGGAACTTGTACAAGCGCCTGAAATCAATTATTATAAAATTGTGGACGAAGTGGAAACAATTTGTAATGTTTGATAAGGGGCGATTCGCTTGAAAGATTTATTATTTGATTATTATATGCGGATTTCGTATACAGAGCCGGTGGGAGAGTGTCATTATACGATCCGATGTATCCCGGCAGAAACAAGAATTCAGCGGCCGGGGCAGATGGAGATAGAAATCATGCCGGAAGATAATCATACGCTGGGACAGGATTCTTTTGGCAATCAATTGATTACCGGAAGGGTGGATTCAGATCACGATTCGTTTGTATTCCATATCAAGGGAAGCGTGCAGACGGGACTTCGCGGTTACGAAGAGGCACAAGGAGAAGAAAAGACCGCGCTTTATAAATATCCTTCTGCACTGACAAAGCCGGGGAAAGGGTTAAAAGCATATTATAAGAGCCTGTTTTTTGAGGAGGGAATGTCTGATTATCAGAAGGCGGTTTTTATGATGCATCGGCTGTATCGCAGCTTTACTTATGAAAAAGGTGCCACGGGAGTGGATACCACGGCGGAAGAGGCTTGGAATACGGGAAAAGGAGTCTGTCAGGATTATGCCCATATTCTGACGGCATTATGCCGTTTATCGGGAATCCCGGCTCGTTATGTAACGGGAATGATGGTGGGAGAGGGGTATAGCCACGCATGGATTGAGATTCTCGCAGAGGGAAGATGGTATGCATTAGATCCAACAAATGATTTAATCGTAGAGGATGACCATATTAAAATCGGAAATGGCAGAGATGCCAGGGACTGCATGATTAACCGGGGAATTATGAAGGGGGGCGGCAGGCAAAGTATGGAAGTTGCCGTGAAAGTATCAGAAAGAAGGGAAGCATTATGATCCAGACAATCGCATCCGTAGGACTTCCTGTAGATGAAATACTGCGGATAAAAAAGAACCGATTGATACCTGATGGCGGGATTACAGGAAAAGAAAAACGAATCAGTATTGTTACGGGAATACATGGGGATGAGCTGGAGGGGCAGTATGTGTGTTTTGAACTTATTCGCAGGATTGAGACCCAGAAAGAGAAACTGACAGGTATTGTGGATTTTTATCCGGCGATGAATCCGTTGGGAATTGATTCTATTACGCGGGGGATTCCGGCTTTTGATTTGGATATGAACCGTCTTTTTCCGGGAAACGAGGAAGGGGATATGACAGAATATCTTGCGGCCAAAATTATAGGTGATATTGAGGGCTCTGATGTGTGTATCGATATTCACGCCAGCAATATTTATCTGACAGAAATCCCCCAGATTCGAATTAATGAACTGCATAAGGAAAAGCTGGTGCCGTTAGCGGCTATGACCAATGTGGATTTTATATGGGTGCATGGGGTGAGTACCGTGCTGGAATCGACTTTGGCTTATAGCTTAAACAGCAGGAACGTACCTACACTAGTGGTGGAAATGGGAGTAGGGATGCGTATTACGCAAAGCTACTGCGAGCAGCTTACTGATGGTATCCTAAATCTGATGCGGGAGATGGGAATCTGGCAGGGAGAAACAAAGAAAGTTCGTGAGCCTATTATTTCAGAGGAGCAGGAGGATGTGTGTTTTTTAAATGCCAGTACAGCAGGAGTGTTCATACCGCATGTGAAGCACTGGGAAAATCTGAAAAAGGGAGAACATATCGGGAGTATTATAGATCCGCTGAAAGGAGCTGTTCTGGATAAAATTCTTTCACCCATTGATGGAATCCTGTTTACGATCAGAGAATATCCCATTGTGGATGCGGGTTCGCTGATCGGAAGGCTTCTGCGGGAAGAAAAAGCGGGAAAGCAGGATAAAAGACCATGAAAAAAACAGTTCTATATGAAATGGAATCCTTATACAGAGATCATTTTCGGGTGCGCGGCTATGAATTTGGGCAAGGAGAAAAGTCAGTCTGTATTTTGGGAAATATCCGGGGAAATGAGGTGCAGCAGCTTTATGTCTGCTCTCAGCTCATTAAGCGTTTAAAAGAAATAGAGGCAGCGGGAAAAATTGCGGAAAGGAGCCGAATCACGGTAATTCCTTCCGCTAATCCTTACTCTATGAATATCGGAAAAAGATTCTGGCCCACAGATAATACGGATATTAACAGGATGTTTCCCGGATATGACAAAGGAGAAACAACTCAGCGGATCGCGGCGGGAATCTTTGAAGCAATTCAGGGATACCGATTTGGTATTCAGTTATCATCATTTTATATGCCGGGAAATTTTACGCCTCATGTGAGGATGATGAAAACCGGTTTTGAAGATGTAGAACTGGCAAAAAAATTCGGTATGCCCTATGTGGTTGTGAGAAATCCTCGTCCCTATGACACTACTACGTTAAATTATAACTGGCAGATATGGGAAACGCATGCTTTCAGCCTTTACACGACAACGACTGTGAGCATTGATAAGGAAAGCGCGGCTATGGCAGTTCATAGTATTCTTACCTTCTTATCCAAGGAAGGGATTGTGGAGTATCATGGGCATGAAGGCTATATTTCCCATGTGGTGCAGGATACAGATATGGTGTCTGTGCGTACCGGTGTATCGGGCATTTTTGAATCGGCAGTGAATGTGGGCGAGGAGATTTCAAAGGGACAGATTCTTGCCAGAATCATGGATCCTTATGAAGGAGAAGTAAAAGAGACGTTAAAATCTCCGGTGGACGGCATTGTATTTTTTGCCCATAATGAGCCTCTTACTTATGCTGATACGGCAGTATTTAAGCTGATTTTCAGAGGAGCGTGAAGTTTGGATTACAGGAAGGATCAGAGGAAACAAATTACAGTCGATTTCACGGTGGAATTTAGAAAGGAAGAATAACTGATGGATCCAATGGACTTGATACGGGACAAGTTTTCACAGGATTGTACGATTGAAACAATCTTGCATCTGCTCATGGCGCATTTTCATCTGGCGGAGGAAGAAGCGCAGGCTAAGATCAATGAGTACTTTGAGATCGTGGATATGATCGATGAGGAACGTAAGAAAGCGGAAAGGGAAGGCAAATGAAGGAATACAGATTTTATGGCTGGGAAACAGCCGATATAAAGGATGCAAACGGTCTGACACCGAGGGATTATTACGATATCTTGTCCAACATCTGGTGTGCTGACACCTGCGCACCGCGGATGAGGAACGAGTGGAGCGTCCATAATCCTACGCTTGGACAGTGTTCGATCACGGCGTTTCTAATGCAGGACTTCTTCGGCGGCAGGGTTTACGGTATTTTAAGACCCGGCGGAAATTACCACTGTTTCAATGTGGTAGATAGCTGTGTGTTTGACTTGACCAGTGAGCAGTTCGGAGATGAAGTGCTGGATTACAGCAATTGTCCGGAACAGTTCAGGGAGACACATTTTGCCAAAGAGGAAAAGCGGCTGCGGTATGAATATCTGCGGAAACAACTTCTGAGCAAGCAACCGTTTGATTCAATCTCGCACAGTGGGGCAGTTTAAGAAAGATGGTTTGATTGAAACAATAGCGTTAGAGAGTAACAACATAAACTTTAAGTTAAGTTTTATTCTGCTTAGGTCAACGTCTGCTTTATGGATTTACCGATTCTGCTGTGGCATAATATGCTCAGAAAGGTGATGCGATGAGCACTGCAACAGGAAACGCGGACCTTTCACCACAAAAGAATTTAGAGGAAAGACGTGAAAATGATGTTTGATAGTTACAAAGCAGGAAAACAGATCGCTCTTTTGAGAAAGAGCAGGGGCATCACACAGGAGGAATTGGCGCAGAGGCTTTCGGTGAGTCCGCAGGCCGTCAGCAAGTGGGAGAACGGTCACACAATGCCGGAAGTCTCAGTACTGGCGGAACTGTCAGAAATTTTAGGTGTGACGATTGATGAGATTCTTTTGCCGACAGGCATCATACCGATTCATGCGAACTTTGAACATGTTTTACTGCCATATGATGAAATAGCAGATTTTTCAGGAAGAAAATGGCCAAGAAGTATAGCGTGGCCCGCAATTTTATCGGCAATCAAGTTATTTATGGGGTTAGAATGCCATAGAGACGCCCAAAAACGACAAGTAAATGATGATACGGAATATATCTTACAGTCTGCTTTTATTTCCACCAGTTTCGGTTATTCCTGGGGACAGGAAATGTCTGAGAAAAACTGTTTGAAAGTATATGGATTAGCCTGTGAGGTTTATGACAGCGAGCAGTACACTGCCGAGACACTGATCCGTTTTGCTACAGAGAATATATTAAAAGGATATCCGGTTATCGTTGAGCCCAAAGAATATGAAGACATTATTTTGGCGTCAGGTTTTTCCAAAAACGGAAACGTATTGAAAGGGATCCCGTTTTTGGATGGCGATGATGATAAGAATTCGGTTATGTCTTTTAAGCGGCTATATGATTTTCCTGGTTGGTATAAGAAAAAAGTAAAGCTTATTTTGATCAAGCCGTCGGCGGATAAGGTGAGCGTTAAAGACGCATGTAAAGAGGCTCTGCATGAGGGATACCGGCTGCTCAGCAATGAAGTTCATCAGTTTGATCAGCCGCTAGTCGGATATGGACTGGTTATATATGATAATTGGAGAAATGAGCTCAGGCTGGAGAATGAAAAAAAACTGGAAACGATAGAGTGTCTGTTCCCACATATTTTCATACATTACGAGAATAAGATGCTTATCAAACAATTCTTAGAACTTTGCATTCATACTGTTACCGGGATTGACAAGGAATTGCTTGAAGCAGCCATAGCAAAATATGGGGAGTTAATCGATCTGTTTGAAAAGGCATTAAATGACTGGCTTACCGAAGAACCAAAAGATATTGCTGCGGCAAAGCATGTGCGTCAGGGATTTGATGATATTTTGCGCAGAAGCAGGGGACTTGAAGAACAAGCATTAGAGAGTTGGGCATCAGTAATAGTTGAAAGGAGCGGTTCCAGAATGTAAGTAGATAAAAAAGAAAGTACCTATAGGAAGTACCTATGAAGAATAACAAAAAAGCAGCTGCTGCGAAATCCGCAGCAGCTGCTTTATGTGACTCTCGTTGTCTTACTACCTATGATGCCGTCCACTGTGGTGCCCACGGTCAGTCCGGTCCTTGCAGATAGCCGTTTCACAGGAACCGTCGCAATAACCATACTTATGGTCGTATCCGCAGTATTCATAGCCATCGTGAGTGTGTCGTCCGTATTCGGTGCATCCGTCCACCGTGCAGGGCGGACAGCCGTATCCGTAATATTCACAATCATCGTGAGTGTGTCGTCCGTATTCGGTGCATCCGTCCATCGTGCAGGGCGGACAGCCGTATCCGTAATATTCACAATCATCGTGAGTATGCCGTCCGTATTCGGTGCATCCGTCCACCATACAGGGCGGACAGTCAGATTCTGTAGTAGATGAATAGCCGTCAGGCTCCGTGGCAGATGAATACCCGTCAGATTCGTGATGTCCCCGATTCCCGTCATGTCCGTGATGGGCGGAAACCGGTATGGCAAAAAGGACGAAGACCAGCGCGGCAGTCATTGTCACAGTAAGCAATTTTTTAAGACGCATGACATGTACCTCCTGCCGTTTTTTTCTGTTTTCGTTTTTTGCTAAGTTTGCCTATTTGTGGTTCAATCAACAGATCGATAACTAATTCAGCAATGTCGACCACAATTTCTATTACAAAATCAATCATCTTAAGCCTCCAAGCGCTAAATTATATATTAACAGGGTGTTATAAAACTGTGAAGTCTATATAATATATTAGTATAACACGTATTGATATTCTATTCAAGGAATGTGCGAAAAAATCCATTTGTGAATATCCTTTTATAAAAAAGATGACAGACTTGTTTGAAGTAGTTATAATAAGGGAAACTTTTTTTATCAGAAAGGATTACTCCTCATGGAAAAGACGATGACGGTAAATCAGACAGAGTACACGATCGTAAAGCTCCTTGGACACGGGAAAGGCGGATATTCTTATCTGGCATGCAGGGATGGGGAACATGTTGTGCTAAAGCAGATTCATCATGAGCCTTGTGAGTATTATACGTTCGGAAATAAGATTGAAGCGGAGCAGAACGATTATCAGCGTCTTCTTTTAACGGGAATCCGGATACCGAAGTTGGTGGATGTGGACGTTCCGAATGAAAGGATCGTAAAAGAGTATATTGCGGGACCTACGCTGTCCGAACTGATCAAACAGGATATGCCAATCGATCCGTATCTGCCGCAGGTCAGGGAAATGGCGGAGCAGGTGCGCGCCCACGGACTGAATATTGATTATTTCCCGACCAATTTTGTGGTACAGGAGGAACTGGTCTACTATGTGGACTATGAATGCAACCCTTATTCGGAAGAATGGAGCTTTGAGAACTGGGGAGTGACGTGTTATTCAAAGCAGGCCGTCTGCGGAGAGAAGGCGTAAGATTGCCGATGGGTATTAGGCCAAATATTTTTGTATCGCTTCAATAATATATTCGGCGGATTCCAACTGTTTTTCCGTTTCTTCTTAAGGAAGCGATAAAAAAATCATCATAATCGCTGTTTTCCCGTTTTCGCTGTAAATGGGCCAGCTTTTTACCAACCTCTTTTGGAAGCTTTCCTGTTGCAATATAATGTTTGTTAAAATAGGAGATAACATCCTTATGGCGCTTAAAATCCACTGCTTCTAATGCGAGCACTGCCTTTGCAGCATAAAAAGCCGCATAATAGCAGCGATTAATAGCGTCTTTATAATGTCTATTGGAGACACACTATTTTGCAGTTTCCAAAGTTTCTATGGCACTGGCAATTCGATATTGGCATAGGTCTTTTTCCTTGCTATCCATTGATCTCAACTCCTTCATTTCGGACAGTGCGGTAAAATGGTAAGACATCTGCCCAATATTCGAATTGATCTTCGTTTTTGATGATCGGTGAAATATGGATTCCATGCTCTAACTCAATATCAAAAGCCAGATTAAAGACGGAGCCTTCGAAATGCTCTATCTTTTCGGGGGACAGTTTCACCAAGATCATTACATCCACGTCTGAATTTTCCTGAAAATCACCTCTGGCATACGAACCCTCCATGTTGCCAACAGACTGTGAATCTAATGCGAATTAATGTTTGCTATGTGTCAACATTCGCATTTTATGCCTATATTATATCCGCTTTTCAAAGAAATGTCTATATGGCGCAAATTGGTGACGGCATAAACAGGTGCTCAGCAAAGCGGAGGGAGTATCCAAAGCGGATAACTCCCTCGAAAGCATTTTGGCGGGTGATGGCAGTTGTTATCTCATCGGCATCTGCTCCGGATGATCCCGCATCCGATCTTGGCACCAGCGTCTCCCGACGGCTGTGTGTGAAAATCATCGCTCATTCTGTGAATGATGACGGCCCTGCCCAAAATCTCATTGACGCGGAAGCGGTCTGTCATAAACGCTAAAAACGCCCTGCCGCCCGCGCCAAAGAGCGGCGGCATATCGCCGGCATGATAGGGGTGTGGACAACGACAGGGATTGTAGTGTCCGCCTGCGTCGGCAAAGGGATCGCTGCAGTCTCCCGAGCATTCCATCCCTTCGTGGATATGAAAGCCGAAGATCGGCTCGGCGCAAGGCCGATCCTCGATCGGCAGCCCTTCGAATTCCGCAACGACCATCACATAGCCGCACATTTGATAAAAACGCACCGTTCCGCTTACATCCGGGTAGCTGCTGCTGCCTGAGACAAAAGCCGTTGCGTCGGGATTTTTGCGAAAAATAGATTGAAATTGATCAGAATAACTCATAAAGCCTCCGATCATGGTTTACTTTAGGATATGAGATAGCCTCAAATATTGTTAATTTACAATTTACTCTTGAAGTTGTAAAATATTAAATGAAAAGCGACAACTTGAAGAATTTTGATGATTATATGATACAAAAGGGGAAGCTTATGAATACAATTTGCCGGGATATATTTCGTGCAATTCATGAGGGAAAATGGCTCAGTATCGAATACCATAACAAAGAAGGGCAGGACACAAAATATTGGATTGGTATCCGTGATCTCGATGTTCGGAATCGGACACTGGAAGTAGATGGGCTTCATCTTGGAATGTATACGATCAAAAATCTAGACAGAATTAAAATCGATTCCATCCTAACTTCCAGAATCATAGAAGGTTCTTTTTGCCCGGTCAATGAAAGGCTTGTGGAGGATATTTACCTGAATCCCCACAAATATTATACATTGTTTGATAATACCGCGAATCTAAAGATATTGAGCTATCTTGAAATGTGTAATCGCATGGACGCGGTTCCCTATCAATCGGATTTTGGTCTGATCCGGCATTTGGATCAGGACCAGATTAAAGGGGATCTGTATCAACTGAGTACGGAACAGTTTCAGGAAATTGTGAAAAATTTTCAATATCAGACGGAACAGAAAGAGCGTACGGATGGCAGTCTGCATATCAAACAGCTCGCAATGAATGTGTTAAGTATTCATATGGCAAAGGGATTGTATGTGTTGGCCTACCGTAAACTAAATCTGGATGTGAAGCAGCGTGTGTTGAAACCAGATAATGAGATCACAATCTGTACGGAATTTACAATGGACGGGACGAAGCAGAGCATTCGGGGGTTTTTGGATGGCGATGAATATGAGCTTCTCTCGGAATTTGAAAAGAATCAGGAAACGATCAAAAATTGTATTATGAATCGTTTGAAAAAAGACGGCAGTAATGTAGATGATATGCCGTATATCATAGGTTTGGAAGCGGATATTGCACTGGATCTCCACAAGGAATATCAGGCGATCATCAAACGGTATCAGGAGAAAGAAGTACCCATACCGATCAGGGCCTTTTTCGGAGATCTGTTGGAACGACCGAGAAGAACCAAAACATATCCGATCACGCTGATCAACCGAAAGATCAATATGGATCAGCTTTTGGCGATCCACAATGCAATGAAATATCCCATAGCCTATATTCAAGGTCCGCCGGGCACAGGAAAGACCAATACGATCATCAATACACTGGTAACGGCGTTTTTTAATGAGCGTACGGTACTGTTTGTTTCTTATAATAACCATCCGATCAATAGTGTTTATGAGAAACTGTCCACATTGACGTACCGAGGGAAAACGATTCCCTTTCCAATCCTTCGTTTAGGGAATCAGGAAAAAGTCAAAGAAGCGCTTGCGACCATTCGGAAGCTTTATGAGAGCGTGCAGGATGTGACTGTCTTTGAAAGTACCTTGGATCGAAATAAGGATGAGCGTAAGAATCGTGCAAAACGATTGTCCGGGATATTGAAACGCTATGAGGACCTTTTGGACTTAAAAGAACGCGAGGAAACCATCGACAGGATGCTTGATTTTAAAGAAAAGAAGAGAGCATCATTGCAAATGGTGTCTTTTGAGCAGGATCTACGGAACAGGCAGCGCGATCAGATCAGCCGTAAGATGGAGGCGACAGGGGAAGTTTCAGAAGAGGAGGCACTGGGGCTGATCGACGATAACACTGCAGAATTGGAAAAATTTCTTTATTATACGTCGGCGCGATATATCAAGAATATTGGCACCCCCAAGAATTCAGATTTGAGGGCGATTCTTGAATTGGAAGATAAAGAAAAGCAGATGGAGGAGTTTACAAAATACTTAAAAAAGAAGGAAAATATCGCTAAACTCCAAAAAATATTCCCGATCATTGTCACTACATGCATTTCCGCGCATCGTTTGGGCGAGCCGGAACCGATGTTTGATATGGTGGTGATGGACGAGGCGAGTCAGTGCAATATCGCAGTGGCGTTAGTGCCAATCGTGCGGGGAGATAGTCTGATGCTCGTGGGAGATCCGCAGCAGTTAAATCCGGTCATTTTGTTGGATGAGGTCACGAATGAGAGGCTGAAAAAGCGTTATACAGTATCTGAGGAATATGATTATTGCAAAAATTCCATTTATAAGACATATCTTGCGTGCGACGCTGTCAGTGACGAGACGCTGCTCCATAATCATTACAGGTGTCATAAAAAAATCATAGAGTTTAATAATCGCAAGTATTACAATTCCCGTCTTCGTATTCTGTCAGCGAGCAGGGAAGAGAAACCGCTTGTCTATTTAGATATGGGGGAGGCTTACTCGGATATAAAAAATACGGCTCCTGCAGAAGCGTATGAGATTGCGAGATATGTCGCATCCCATCAGGATCAAAATATCGGGATCATCACGCCGTTTGTGAATCAAAAAAAGCTGATTGATGAACAGTTGAAACGTGTAAATGTGGAGGATGTCGTCTGCGGAACGGTGCATGCGTTTCAGGGAGATGAAAAGGATGTCATCCTGTTTTCAACAGCGATCACGGATCAGACCTATGCGGGGACTTATGAATGGCTCAAAAATAATAAGGAACTGATCAATGTGGCGACATCAAGAGCAAAAGACAAACTTATCCTGTTGGCGAGTAAAAAGAATCTGGAACGACTCCATCAAAAGGAGGGAGCGGATGATCTGTATGAGCTTGTGCAGTATGTGCGGTCTAACGGAACGACTGAGGTTACGCCGAAATATGCTGCATCCAGAGCGCTGGGCGTCAAACCTTTCAGCAGTGTTACGGAGGAGGCATTTTTAGAAAACTTAAATCATGCGCTTGAAAATATCGGACTGGCCCAAAACCGCCATACGGTGCATAAGGAGGTTCCAATTGCACAGGTCTTTCGGGAGAATACAAGCTATAATGACCTTTTTTATAATGGAAGGTTTGACTTCGTTGTATATGAGAAGCAAGGGAGACAGGAGTTTCCGGTTTTGGCGATTGAACTCGATGGGAAGGAACATTATGAAAGCGAAGTGGTGCAAAACCGTGACAGGAAGAAAAATGCCATATGTCAAGAACATAATTTGCAGCTCATTCGTGTAGAGAACTCATATGCCAGAAGATACTATCATATTAAAGAGATATTGAAAAGTTTCTTTTCCGCCGGACATTAGTATTAATGCATCAGTGTGATAAAGAATATGACTTTATGGAGCGGGGTTTATGAGAATAATATTTTATACCGGACGGAATGAAAGCAGTTAGTAAGCATTAGAAAATCAAAGAGAAATCTTCACATTAGATTCAAAAAAGTATGGTAAAATACCGAGAGAAAGGTATATACCATACTTTTTTTGAAAATATATTTTTTGAGAGGATCCTATGAAAAAATTACTCATTGTAGAGGACGAATTGTCGATACAGGCATTACTGCATGATTTCTTAAAAGAAGCAGGTTATGACGTCGTCATGGCGTCCGACGGCGTGGAGGCGTTGTCCCAATATGAAAAACAGGCGTTTGACCTGATCCTGTTGGATGTGATGCTTCCGAAGATCGACGGGTTCGGTGTGTGTGAGGTAATCCGTCAAAAATCCGATGTTCCAATTATTATGTTAACTGCATTGGATGATGAGGAGCATCAGATTCGGGGATTGGATCTGCAAGTGGACGATTACATTGCCAAACCGTTTTCCATGCCGATCTTGATCAGGAAAATAGCGGCTGTGCTGCGCCGCAGTGCCAAGCAGGAGGGCGATACGCAGACGCTCACATATAAAGAGCTCACGCTGGATCTGGACGGATATAAAGTTTACATAAATCATACAAGCATTGACGTTACGCCGCGCGAATTTGAGATTCTGCGGGAGCTGTTGCTTCATAAAGGAAGGATTCTGACAAGGGCCAATCTGCTTGCCGCGCTTTGGAAGTATGAGTTTTTCGGTGATGAAAGAATCATTGATACGCACATCAAAAATATCCGGAAAAAGCTCGGGGACGCAGATTATATCGAGACGATCAGAGGGGTGGGCTACCGCATTGATAAAGAAGATGAGAAGTAAGTTATCCGTAAAAGTTTTTTTGTTGACGACGGTGCTGACAGCGGTCTGTTGCGGCTGCACCTATCTTTGTATTGTCCGCTTTGCACCGTATATTTATTCTCATGAGGCGGCGGATGTGGAGTATCTGGCAAATGAAATGTCGGTGATCTTATGCGAGATGTATCAAACGGATGCATTGTATTTTATCGTAGATATGAACAGCTTTCTTGCCGATGAGACGGAGGATGAGTTTGTATTTCATATTTTCCGAAGCACCGGGGAAGAATTGTCGCTCATGGATTGGGATAAGGAGACCGGAAAAAGGATAGAGGATTATGCTGAACGTGAGAAAACCGAACAGTATTCGTTTCGGCTGTTGGGCAGCGAGGAGGAATATATTCTGTTCGCCTCGCAGAACACGGACAAGGAAAGTCAGGTAGTGGAAGCACTGCACAAATCCCTGCCGGTCATAAGTGCGTTTGTTCTGGCCGCCTCGGTGATCGCCGCATTTTTTTACACATGGTATATGACAAGACCGATCAAAAAGATCAGCGCAATTTCAAGACAGATGGCGGACATGGATTTTGGCAGCCTGTGTCCGGTGAAGCGCACGGATGAGATCGGCGTGCTGTCCGACAGCTTAAACGAGTTGTCCGTAAGGTTGTCTGTGGCAATGTCAGAGCTTCGGGAAGCAAACCGGAAGCTACGGGCGGATATTGACAGGGAGCGGGAATTGGAGCAGCAGCGGCTTGCGTTTTTTTCGGCTGCGTCCCATGAACTGAAAACGCCGATCACGATCATTAAGGGTCAGCTTCAGGGCATGCTGTATCAGGTCGGCCGTTATCGGGACAGGGAAACCTACCTTGCACAGTCCTTGGAGGTTACGGATACACTGGAGACGATGGTACAGGAGCTTTTAACAATCTCCCGTTTGGAAACGCCGGGATATACCTGTAAAAAAAGCACCTTTGATTTCAGCCGGTTTGTGGATGAACGGCTGAAAGTGCATGAAGAACTGTTCCTACAGAGGCAACTGACGCTCGAAAAATTCCTGTCGCCGGAAGTGACCGGTTTGGGGGATGCGCGGCTACTTGAAAAAGTGATCGATAATCTTCTTAGCAATGCGGCGGCATATTCACCTGCGGGAAACCGTGTGATCGTGAAGTTGTGGAAAGAGGCGGAAAGGGTGGCGCTTACGATTGAAAATACGGGCGTTCACATTCCGGATGAAGAGCGTTCCAAGCTCTATGAAGCGTTTTATCGGGTCGATCAGTCGCGAAGCCGTCAGACGGGCGGCAGTGGTTTAGGATTGTATATCGTAAAGACCATTCTTGACCTGCACGGGGCCTCGATTGAGATCACGAACACGGCTCAGGGCGTGATGGCGGCGGTACGAATATAAGATTAAAAAACTTTTGGGATATAAAATAATTGTCGATGTATACTTATTAACATTAGTTGATACGGGGACACATGCAGATTTATTTAAAATGTGATGGAGGGCATTAGCGGATAATATTCGTTAGTGCCTTTTATTGTGAATAATAAAAAGTATCAACACATCTTCACATAAAAAACAAATTCACTTCAAGATCACTTCAAACCCATCCGCTATACTTGGCTTGAATCTGAAAAAGACAGGTTATTGTGAAATGCAATTGTTTGCAATTTAAGAACAGCGGAAGGGAGTCTGATATCATGAAACAATCAATCAAACGATCAACGGGAGAATTAATAGGGTACGAAACGAAGCAGTTCGCGATACGTGCGGCGGCTGTATTCACGGCGTGCGGTCTGCTGACAGGATGCGCGGCGCAGGACGGGTTTGTCCATACCGCGCTGGAAAGCAGATCCAATGATTCTGTCCGGGGCTCAATCGGAACAAACTTGGTAGAAGAGCGTGAGCCGTTCTCGCAGGATGGTTCCGCAGCCTATGAAAAACTCCTTTCGTACAAGACGGACGGTTATTTAAGCTTAAGCGTTGCTGAGTTCCATGCGTTGATCGCACCCACAAGCGATGCGCTTGGGGAAGCGCTTGCGGCATATGCCGAGGCCGTCATTTCCAAGGAAGATGAAAACTATGATTTTTTCGACGTGACACTGAGAGCCTCATTAAGTGAACTGTATGGAGAGGAGTTTGAGGAATCCGCGTACTTTTCTGTTGTTTTGTCAAGGAAGGAGAGACCCTATGTGAGTCCGATCGACGGGTATGTGTTCTATGAGTTTTTGTTTTTTGCCAATGTCGATATCGAGTATCGCGTCACGTCTCCGGAGGCACTGACAGTTGCGGAGCGGGACGGAGTGCTGCGTGCATGCCGCGAGGAGCTGCAAAGCTATGTGGACGGTTTGAGTGAGGAACAGATTCTTTATGGAAATATCAGAGCGGCGCTTACAAGGAAGGCAGCGGAGCTGGAGCGCCGGTATTCGGGTGACGGAATGGAGCTCTCCATTGGGATAGGGCAGATTGACCTTTGAAATCTACCTTTTCAGATCAGGGTTGCCGATGTTCTTTTTCTAAATTCTTCGCCAGAATACTGAGATGGGCAGTTATAACATACGGGTGTGTGCGAGGGAGATTGTAGAAAAGGAAATCATATATATTTGACTTTTAGGCGGGAGGAAAAAATATTTTTCTCCCGCTTTCCAATTCCCTCTTGATATATATTACGGTTAGTGATATATTTATTACAGTAACCGTAGTAAAGGAGACGTAGAATTGCGCGACAATATAAAGGGTGGTGCCCTAACTGAAGTAACATTTTTTGTTTTGCTTTCGGTCTATCAACCAAGGCATGGATATGCAATCATGCAGTTTATTGAAGAAAAAACGAATGGTCGGTTGGTGCTTGGGGCTGGAACGCTGTACGGTGCGCTTACATCTCTTGAAGATAAGGGATGGATCATACCGTGCAATCATGCAGGTGGACGAAAAAAAGAGTATTTTATCACAAATGCAGGAAAAGAAATCTGCAATAAAGAAATGATTCGATTAAAAGAATTGGTCAAAATTGCTGAGGATATTATGGAGGAAAATTATGAGTAAAAAGTATTATCGTTTCTTTTGGGGCTTCTTGAAAAGACAGGAAAATTGGCTCAATGAAATGGCGGATAAAGGCTATCGTTTAGTTCGTACAGGCAGGGCGTGGTATGAGTTTGAGGATTGCGAACCGGAGAAATATCGTTACGCAGTAGAATTTGTCGGAGAGAAATCGCAGCAAAATGCCAAAGAGTATGCGTCTTTTTTGGAGGATTACGGCTATCGTGTGCTATTTAAGAATCTGAATCTTGATTATTCCGTGGGAAAAGCTGTCTTTCGCCCATGGGCGAAAAAAGGCGGTAAAATTGCAACAACCGGGGGTACTTACAACAAAGAACTTCTTCTTGTAGAAAAGGAGAATGATGGAAAACCTTTTGAATTACATACTACTGATGATGACATCCGAGAATATAAAAAAACAATTCGCAAACCATGGATTTTTTCTATCGTTACCATACTTATTGTTTTTTTAATAATCTTCGGAGGCATTTTCTTGGCAAAAACTTTGGGCTTTGAAAGCACCAGAAGTGCAACAAGAATTGGTTATGTTGGTAATGAAGGATATAGTAGTTGGACTGGCAGATATAGTTTTCTTGACGGAACTATGAAGAAAAGTATTCATCCAAAGACGGATGTGCTTCATATAGAGGTAAGAACCGACGCCGGAATAATCTCCATTGAAATACAAGATGCAGATGGTAATATTATTTTTGACGAGTACGATATGGGAACTGCGTCTTATGATGTACCTGTGTCTGGAAAAGTTGTTGTTAGAATGATAGCTGATAGTCATAAAGGCAGTTTTTCCTTAGAATAGGAACGCCTGCGGAGAATTAGATTTTTAACAGAACCGATTGGATGCCATAGGAGTGACGATATGGAAATCATCAAGTATCAAGATACATACAAACAGCAGGTAATAGACTTGATTTTGCATATTCAGAACAATGAAGCGAAAATTAACCTGACGATCGAAGAACAACCCGACCTTTTAGATGTGCCGTTACATTATGAAAAGAACGGCGGCGCATTTTGGATCGCAGTGGAAAAAAACAAAGTAATCGGCACAATCGCCTTTATGAACTATGGAAGTGGGAATGCTGTATTAAAGAAATTTTTCGTTAGAAGCGATTGGCGCAATAGAAAAATTGGATATGCTTTATATGAGAAACTGATCACCTGTCTGAAAGATGGAAAATACAAGCGAGTTTTGCTGGATACACCTTCTGTTGCCATAGCTTCCCATCGTTTTTATGAAAAGGCCGGATTTAGTAAAATTACGAAAGAAAATCTGCCTTTTCATTATGAATATCCGGATAGAGAATCTTATCTGTATTTATTGGAGCTTTAAATCTACCACACAACCAACCGACAGAACCAATGTGATTTTTGCCAATGACACTGGTGAAATTCTCGAATTTTTATTCAAATCACCATAATCTAAAAAGGGAGTATGAAATTTGGTACTTTTATACCAGAAACAATTGTGTTATAATAGACACAAAGAAAAGACAAGCGGATATCAAGGCATGAAAACCAGCCTATATATGACGAAATCATACAAAAAAGAGAAAACTGTTAAAATTGTAAAAAAAATATGTTTTTATGGAAAATTGTGTTATAATAAAAAGGAATGCACTCATGAGCATTATGCATCGCCCATGATGAGAACTCAAAAACAGGATGGAATCATAAGAGCCGTCCGGCGGGAGAGCGGTACAGACAGCGTTACGAAAGAAAACGCCTGAAAGCCATACGGTATGGGGGAGTAATATGACGGGATTAATCAACTTGATGGAAGAAACGGTGTTGAGTAAGATTGACGAATTATGGAAGAATACGGAGTATTGTAAGTGTGAGCAATGCAAGCTGGATATTGCCACTTTCGCATTGAACCGCCTTCCGGCGCAGTATGTGCAGTCAATGAAAGGAAAGGTGCTGTACCGGTTTGAGTCCAACTCGATACAGAGGGATATTGAGGTTACTGTGGCGGTGAGCAAGGGAATCGAAATCGTCGGAAATTCGCCGCATAAAAATGCAAATCCCAATTCGAACGATGCAAATAACAGTGCCGCAGGCTAAGAGAATGTTTACGGGGGAGTACCACGGTACTCCCCCGTGTTAATATGATCCGCGATGCTATTTCAGCGAGATGGGTCAGGGCGCTGTTATCAATTTGATCGGGCGCAATATCTGATACCCCAAAACTTCGGGATAGTGCCGCTGATAGCACTGGCATGCCTCTTCATTCCACGTATATTTTCCGCCGCAGAATTGCCGGATGTCATAGTTCCATGCAAGGCTCTCCACTTTGCTCATGACTTCGCCGTTATCTTTCAGGTAGTCAAAGGGCGGATGGAAAAAGACGAGATAATAGCTTGCGGGAAACTCCCGAAGCTCGAAGCCGTCGGGAATTTTTCCGGTGTAACCTGTGGGAACGCCCATGCCGTAAAAGTAGCGGCGTTCGCCGTCGATCGTATGCCAGCCGGCAGTATGACCCGTAATGATCGGGTCGCTGACATTGCTTAAGCTGTCGATGGTTCCGCAGACCGTATCGCAGTTGTGGCGCTGAAAGAAGTCGCCGTATCCTTTTGCGGTTTCGTCCCATATGCCGAGATAGCCGTGGGCGGGAATAAATTCCGTTCTGACATGTGCTTCGGTTAAAATCGTTTTGTTCATGGTTGGTTCTCCTTTCTGATGTTGATAATCATCGGGGTGACAGACAACCTGTCTGATAGAGAGCGGAATGGGAACAGGGTCTCTCCGATAGGACGCCGGTGTACATCCGAACGCTGACAGAAAAGCTCTCGTCAGAGCTTCCTGCGAAGAGTAGCCGTACCGGACGGCAATGTCAAGAATCCGTTCGTTGGTATCGCGGATGGCAAGAGCCGCCATGGCGAGCCGTCTGCCTGCAATATAGCTTTTCAGCGTCATTCCCGTGATCTCGTGAAAACGAACCGAGCAGTAATAGGGCGAATACCCGATTTGCGCAGATATTTGCATCAGAGAGGGATTTTCACTGATATGTCCTTCAATCCAGTCAATCATGCTCTGTATTGCTTCATTCCATTCTGACATGCCGTTCACGCTCCTCATAAAAAATGTATCATAAACGTTTATAAAAATTTTGATTTGAGTTGTGATATTTTAATCCTATCGTATTTGAAAAAAGCGGAAAGGGCAACAGGAGATTTGTATCAATTCAGAAAAAGAACAGGGGGAACACGCAGATGTATGAATTAGAACAGGTCGGAGCAGGAAGCTATTATGTAAACTGTCCGGCAAAGATTGGGATTTATGTCGGGGAGCAGAAGGATGCGTATCTGATCGACAGTGGAAATGATAAGGATGCCGGACGGAAGGTGCGGCAGATTTTGGATCGGGAGGGGTGGCAGTTAAAGGCAATCTTTAATACGCATTCGAATGCCGATCATATCGGCGGAAACCGGTATTTACAGACGCAGACCGGATGTCGGATCTACGCGCCGGGCATGGAATGTGCATTTACGAGGCATCCGGTTTTAGAACCCGCATTTCTCTATGGCGGCTATCCGTGCGAGGCGCTCAGACACAAATTCCTGATGGCGCAGGAGAGCGATACGGAGTATCTGAGCGATGCTGTCTTGCCGGAAGGGATGCAGATGTTTCCGCTGCCGGGACATTTTTTTGACATGGTCGGTTTCCGAACGAAGGATGATGTGGTATATCTTGCGGATTGTCTGATGAGCGAGGATTCCCTAAAAAAGTACGGAATCGGATTTATCTATGATGTGGCGGCGTATATGGACACGCTCGAAAAGGTTAAGGAAATGGAAGCGGCTCTGTTTGTGCCCGCGCATGCGCCGCTGGCGGAGAAGATCGCGCCGCTGGCTGAGAAGAATATTGCGAAAGTGCAGGAAATCGCGGAAACGATCGTAATGTTTCTGGCAGAACCGATGATGTTTGAGACGCTTTTGAAACGCTTGTTTGAACGATATGGGCTGACAATGAATTTTGAACAGTATGTGTTGGTGGGAAGCACAGTGCGCTCTTATCTGTCTTATCTTGCGGATGCGGGAAAGGTTCGGGCAGACTTTGACGAGAACTGCCTTTTATGGGAACGGGTGTAGGAGGTTAGGCGGAAGAGTTTATCATTTTGTTATATAGGTACCAGATGAGGCAAGGGAGATTATGAAATAATGATAATCATTAAAATATAAACGAAAATTTATGGAGATAAGAAACATGCAAAAGGTTATCGTCATAGGCTGTCCCGGCAGCGGAAAAAGTACATTTTCAAAAGCGTTGCATGATGCAACGGGACTGCCACTCTACCATTTGGATATGATGAAGTGGAATGCTGACGGAACAAATGTGCCGAAATCCATTTTTATGGAGCGGCTGCATCAAGCATTGGAAAAAGAGTCTTGGATTATTGACGGGAACTATGGCTCAACGATGGAGCTGCGGATGCAGTTTTGCGATACCGTCTTTTTTCTCGATTATCCGCGGGATGTTTGTATTGAAGGCATTAAATCAAGAAAAGGCAAAAAACGGTCAGATATACCGTGCGCAACGCTTGAAGATGAAGATGTTGAATTTGTGGAATTTATCAATCATTACAATTCTGCAAGCAGGCCTGCAGTGATGGAATTATTGCGTAAATATTCTCATAAACGCATCATCATCTTTGGGGATAGAAAGGAAGCCAACGAGTTTCTCTCTCAAATAGGATAAATTCCAGCCTGCAAAGTGGCAGTGCATATTGTCTTGACCATAAAGATTTACAAGTTTATGCTGTACATTCGGTGTGTGTTCTGGTACGTGTTTTTGTATAAAAATATTGACAGTGTATATACTAATGTATATACTTTCAATAAAGGGAGATGATTGTATGCAGGCAACAATTCAAAAATGGGGAAATTCACAAGGAATCAGAATTCCCAAAGCATTTTTAGAAGCATTGGGAATGGCGGAAAATGATCTTGTGGAATTGAGCAGGGTTGATGATAATCTTGTGATTAAAAAAGTAAAAAAAGAAAATGAAAAAGTAAGTGAATTGACGTTGGAAGAAATTTTTAAGGATTATGAAGGCGATGATACGGCGGAAGAATTTGACTGGGGTGTTCCGGTTGGAAAGGAAGTATGGTAATGTTCAATCCCCAACAAGGCGATATTGTATTTTTGGAATTTAGTCCGCAGTCCGGACATGAACAGGCAGGAAGAAGACCGGGTGTCGTGATCAGCAATGAGCAGTTTTTTATAAGAACAAAATTTGCGGTTGTATGCCCGATTACGAATACAAACAACAAGTTCCCCTTACATATTCCCTTGGATAATCGTACAAAGACAACGGGAGTCATTTTGACGGAACATATGAAGTGTTTGGATGTTGTCAGTAGGAATATTCAGTTTATAGAAAAACTGCCGGAAGATTTGCTGAAGAGAACATTGGAGTACGTAAAAGCGTTTTTTTGATGAAGTGGTGAAAAATAGGGCTGATAGAGAAGCATTTGGAAATATCCGATCCGAATGCTTTTTTGCTGCTCCAAAACTGCGCAAAGACTTTGAAAAACGTTGGGGTTATGGTACAATGTCGTCAGACATTGTACCGCGCCGAAGCGAAGCGGAGTGCGCATCAGAAAGCAGTACCATGATTGCGAAGCAATCATGGTACAATGTCGTCAGACATTGTACCGCGCCGAAGCGAAGCGGAGTGCGCATC
>CAZZNE010000012.1:0-13692 GCA_964655525.1 uncultured Clostridium sp. | reverse complement strand
AGAAAGCAGTACCATGATTGCAAAGCAATCATGGTACAATGGGCATGTACTTTATATGGGAGGGCTTAGGGGCATCATGAAGAAGCTTTCGGGACGTTTGAAGAATATCATTACCGTGCTGTTTCTTGTCGTGGCGGCAGTTTTTTTAGTGCGGACGCTCAAGGGGAACTTTGAACAGATCCGGACGATGGATTTTAGGATCAATGTGCCGGTTTTTATCGTGTCCATGTTCATATATTTCGCTTATTTTGTGACTTTAGCATCGTTATGGCATTATGTGACGGTCTTAAACCGCTCGTCAATCCCCTATTTCGAGGCGATCACCTGCTATGCGTTTTCCGTGCTCGGCAAATACATTCCGGGTGAGGTGTTTATGCTGATCGCGCGATTTCCGGCGTATGAGCATCGCGGAGTCAAAGCGCGCAAGGTGACGGTCAATTTCTATTTGGAAAATTTAGGGACATTCCTCGGCGCGGCGTTTTTGTTCCTCATTTCCCTGTTCTTTTTCCCGAATGAGATCATGATGAAATACACGCGGCTCATTCTCGTACTGGTGGTAGTTTTGATGATCGTGATCCACCCGAGGATCGTCAATGGGCTGCTGCGCTTTTTAGAGCGTTTTATCAAGGGAAAGGACTTACAGATTCCCATCTCCTATCCGCAGCTTTTGTCGGTCGTAGGGCTGTTTATCTGCAACTGGATCTTGGTCGGCGCGGGCTTTTACCTGCTCGTCTGCTCGATCTATCCGATCCCGGCGACGCAGTTTTTATTTGCGGGCGGCATTTTCGGACTTGCCGTAATCCTCGGAATGATCACGTTTTTCGCCCCGTCGGGACTCGGCGTGCGCGAGGGCATTCTGACGCTGGGGCTGGGCATGATCATGCCGGAGGAATACGCGCTGATCATCGCGCTGCTTGCGAGAATCTGGGCGACGGCGGCGGAGCTTTTATTCATTTTGATCATTTATTTGATTCATCAAATTCGAAAGAGGGGACACAGGAAATTGAAAAAAGCATGGTGGAAAGAAGCGGTAGTCTATCAAATTTACCCAAAGAGCTTTTGCGACAGTAACGGGGATGGTGTCGGCGATATTGAGGGAATCACGAAACGGCTGGATTATTTAAAGGAGCTTGGTGTGGATGTGATCTGGCTTTCTCCGGTGTATGAATCGCCGAACGTCGATAACGGCTATGATATCAGTAATTACAGGAAGGTACAGGAAGAATACGGAACGATGGAGCAGTTTGACCACATGCTTGCCGAGATTCATAGACGGGGCATGAAGCTCGTCATGGATTTGGTCGTGAATCATACTTCCGATCAGCATGAATGGTTTGTCGAGAGCCGGAAATCTCTCGATAATCCGTACCGTGATTATTATATCTGGCGCAAAGGAAAAAAGGACGAACAGAGCGGGGAGCAGATGCCGCCGAACAACTGGATCTCGTGGTTTTCGGGATCGGCATGGGAATACGATGAGGCGACGGACATGTACTACCTCCATTTGTTCGCTAAGGAGCAGCCGGACTTAAACTGGGAAAACCCGGCGGTGCGCGACGAGGTGTTTGACATGATGACAAGCTGGTTTGAAAAGGGCGTGGATGGATTCCGCATGGACGTGATCAGCCTCATCAGCAAGGTGCCCGCCATGCCGGACGGCAAAAACGGGGATTTCGTTCCCTATGTCGCAAACGGTCCGAAGGTGCATACCTATCTGCGGGAGATGCGCAGGCAGGTACTTTCCAAATACGATTCGTTCAGTGTGGGCGAGACGTCCTGCGTGACGATCGAGGAGGCAAAAAAATATGCCAACGAGGACGAAAGCGAGCTCAACATGGTGTTCCAGTTCGAGCATACGGGCTTGGATGACGGAGAGCACGGAAAATGGTCGGATCGCCGGATTTCGTTAATGGACCTAAAGCGTGTCATGACAAAGTGGCAGGTGGAGCTGTACGGAAAAGCTTGGAATTCTCTTTTTTGGGATAATCATGATCAGCCGCGCATTGTATCAAGGCTGGGCGACGAGGGCGCCTATCGCGAGAAGTCCGCGAAGATGCTGGCGACCTGTCTGCATATGATGCAGGGTACGCCGTATATTTATCAGGGCGAGGAGCTTGGCATGACCTGCATGAACTTTACGGATTTATCCGAGCTGCGTGATGTGGAGAGCCTGAATGCTTACCATGATCTGGTGGACGGCGGGGTATTCACCCATGAGCAGATGCTTTCCTATATCAGCCGCAGGGGGAGGGATTCCGCGCGCACGCCGATGCAGTGGGATGATACGCCCAATGCGGGCTTTACGACGGGAACGCCGTGGTTACAGGTCAATCCGAATTATGCAGAAATCAACGCCGCTGAGCAGATGAGCAGGGAGGATTCGGTCTACCGCTACTATCAGAAGCTGATCCGCTTGAGAAAAGAGCATGAGATCATTGTGTACGGACGCTATGATCTGATTCCGGACGGCGGCGAGGAGGTATACGCTTATACGCGCTCCTATGGACAAGAAAAGCTGCTCGTATTGTGCAATTTTACAAAAGAAGAACAGAAATTTTCCCTTCCGCGTGAGCTGGACGGCAAACAAAACGAGCTTTTGATCGGAAATGATGCGGATGCGCCGCAGCAGATCGGAACGGAATATACGCTGCGCCCCTATGAAGCGGTTGTATACTGGTATCATCCATAAAAAGTAAATCATATAAAAGAGAGGGTAATTCCGGTTAGAGGGTGACCTTATGGGCTTAAAATTTTATTTCGGCGGTTCGGGAGCGGGAAAGAGCATGCGCGTCTATCAGGATATGATCGCGTGGTCGCTGCGTGAGCCGGAACGCAGGTTTTTCATTATCGTGCCGGATCAGTTTACGATGCAGACGCAGAAAGATCTTGTCCTGCTGCATCCTGACCGGGGAATTATGAATATTGACGTCTTAAGCTTCGGGCGGCTGACCCACCGCATTTTGGAGGAGGTCGGCGGCGAGGACATCCCGGTTCTGGACGATACGGGAAAAAACCTCATTTTGCGCAAGGTGGCTGCGGCGGAGAAAGACAGGCTGAAGGTGCTGGGCGGCAGCTTAAACCGGACCGGCTACATTCATGAGGTCAAATCCGTGATCTCTGAGTTTATGCAGTACGGGATCCGCCCCGAACAGGTCGGGGAGATGGCGCAGGCGGCAAAGAGCAGGGGACTGCTTTGTGCCAAGCTTGATGATATGCGTATCTTGTACGAGGCGTTCCTTTCCTATATTCATGAGCGGTTTATCACGACGGAGGAATCCCTCGATCTACTGTGCAGAGCGCTTCCGCATTCAGCGCTCATAAAGAGCAGTGTGATCGTATTTGACGGTTTTACCGGATTTACACCCGTTCAGAACCGTGTGTTACAGGAATTGATGACGTTATGTAAACAAGTATGCGTCACGATTCTGATCGATGAAGCAGAAGATCCCTTTCGTATCGGGGCAGAACAGAAGCTGTTCTATCTCAGTCAAAAAACAACAGTATCATTATGTAAACTTCAAGAGCAGGCGGGAGTCGCGCGCGAGGAGGATGTATTCCTGAAGGGTTTACCCGTCATCCGCCACCGGAACAATCCGTTTTTTTCCTATTTGGAGCAGAATCTGTTTCGATACGGGAGGGGAACATACGAAGGAGAATCGGCATCCTGTCAGATTTATAAGCTTGACGACCCGCAGCGGGAAGTATCGTTTGCCTGCCGCAGGATCAAGGAGCTTGTGCGGACGGAGGGCTTTGCGTATCGGGATATTGCGGTGGTGACGGGAAATTTAAGCGAGTATGCTGATCTGCTTGCCGCGGAGCTTTCCGGTCATGGGATTCCTTTTTTTATCGATCAGACAAACGGCATTGTCTTAAATCCGTTTGTGGAGGGCATCCGCAGCGCGCTGCAGGTTGTGCTCAAAAATTTTTCATATGAGACGGTGTTTCATTATCTGCGCAGCGGCATGACGACGCTTCCGATGGAGGACGTCGATCTGCTGGAAAATTATGTGCGCGCGACAGGCATCCGCGGAAAAAAGAACTATGCCGAATTGTTTACGCGGCATACGAAGGAGACGGGGGGAGACGGCGAAAAGCTTGCGTATCTCAATGCGATCCGCGTGAAGGCGTATGAGTCGCTTTCTGTTCTGCTTACACCGGTACAGACGATGGGGGAGCGCGTGCGCCAGCTTTATCAATTCATCACGCAGGCAGGAATTGAGGAAAAGCTTGCCGTATATGAGCAGCGTTTTAGCGAAGAGGGAAGACCGGAAAAGGCAAAGGAGTATGCGCAGATCTATCGTCTTGTGATGGAGCTGTTAGAGCAGATGGACGGGCTTCTCGGCGATGAGAAGATCGGCTCGGAGGAGTTTTATGAGATTTTGGACGCCGGACTTTCCGAGATTCAGGTCGGCGCGATCCCGCAGAATGTGGACCGTGTGGTCTGCGGCGATATGGAGCGGACGCGTTTTCAGGAGATGAAAGCGTTATTTTTTATCGGCGTGAACGACGGCATCATCCCCAAAACGGGGGCGGGCGGCGGTCTGATCTCCGATATGGACAGGGAGTTTTTGAGCGCCGCGGACTGGGAGCTTGCACCGACACCGCGGCAGAAAATGTATATCCAGCGTTTGTATCTTTATATGAACCTGACAAAGCCGACGTCGTATTTATGTTTGACTTATGCAGCGATGGGAAGCGACGGAAAATCGCGCCGCCCGTCCTATTTTATCGACGTCTTAAGAAATATGTTTCCCGCGCTTGCCATATCGGCTGTGGAACCGAAGGAGGAGGCGTATCTGGCGGAATCGGCTGCGGACGCGCTGCGCGCATTGACACCGATGCTGCGCGATTATGCGGCGGGACTTTACGCAAAAGATCAGAACGCGGAGCGTTATGTGAAGGGGATGTACCGCATGCTGTCGAAAGGCGGGGAGACCGGGGAACAGATGAAACGCCTGCTTTCTCAGGCGTTTTATTCCTACCGTGAGGCCGAGCTGCCGCGGGCGGCGGCACAGGCGCTTTACGGCGCGATGCTTGCAAATTCGGTCAGCCGCATGGAACGCTTTGCCGAGTGCGAATATCATCATTTTTTGGAATACGGTCTGCGCCTGTCAGAGCGCGAGGAATACGGCGTGACCGCGCAGGATATCGGTACGCTCTATCATGAGATATTGAGCCGTTTTTCGGAAGGGCTTGCAAAGCGGCAGCTGAATTGGTTTACTTTTACAAAAGAGGAAGGGCGGGCACTGCTGTATGAGGTCGTGGACGCCTACGCCGCACAGTTTTCCGGCAGCATTCTCTACAGCAGCGCGCGCTATGAATATCTGTTACATACGCTGCGCGCCGTCATGGAGCGGAGCATTGATACCTTACAGTATCAGATCAAAAAAGGGGTGTTTCAGCCAAGAGGTTTTGAGCTTGCCTTTCAGGAGATGGAGGATTTGGACAGCGTGAGCGTGGCGCTCTCCGATACGGAAAAAATGCGCCTTTCCGGCAGGATTGACCGTTTGGACACCTACGAGGATGACCGGAATGTGTATGTCAAGGTGATCGATTATAAATCGGGAAAAAAGGATTTTGATCTGGTGACGGTATATTACGGCTTTACCCTGCAGCTTGTACTCTATCTCAATGTGGCGATGGAAAAGGAGCGCCTAGAGCATCCGGACAAGCGGGTCGTGCCTGCCGGGATGCTGTATTATCATATGGATAATCCGTTTACGGAGCAGGACGGAACGCTCTCGGAGGAGGAGATCGATGCGGAGTTAAAAAAGGAACTGCGCATGCGGGGGATCGTCAATGCGGACGAGGAAATCATCGGGATGATGGATACGGCGATCGCATCGGGCGGGCGCTCGGATGTCATTCCCGCGCAGATCAAAGCGGACGGTTCGGTTGCGTTATCGTCCCATGCCTATCCGGCGGATGTGTTGGAAACGATATCGAATTATGTAAACCAAAAGATCAAGGAGCTGTCCAAGAAGATCCTTGCGGGCAGTATTGCGCGCAATCCGTATGAGTACAAGGAGCAGAGCGCCTGCACCTACTGTCAGTACAAGGAGGTTTGCGGCTTTGACGAGCGTCTGCCGGGCTGTGAAAAGCGCAATTTGGGAAACCCGGATGAGGAGTGGCTGCTGGAGCGTATGAAAGAAAATGAAGAATCGCTAAAATGATTTTTTCATGGAGGAAATACAGCATGTATTCTTTATTACTTGTGATCATTTATCTTGCGTTTATCAGTTTGGGGCTGCCGGATTCGCTGCTCGGTTCCGCATGGCCTGTCATGAACGGCTCTCTTGCGGTGCCGATGTCGTATGCCGGTATCATCAGCATGATCATTTCGGCGGGAACGGTCGTATCGGGCTTATCCTCCGATCGTCTGACAAGAAAGTTCGGGGCGGGATTGGTGACGGCAGTCAGTGTTCTTTTGACGGCAGTTGCATTGTTCGGTTTTTCTGTGTCGGACTCGTTTTGGCTGCTCTGTGCGCTGGCAGTCCCCTATGGACTTGGCGCGGGGGCGATCGATGCCGCGCTCAACAATTATGTGGCGTTGCACTACGCGTCCAGACATATGAGCTGGCTGCACTGTTTTTGGGGAATCGGTACGATGGTAAGTCCTTATATCATGGGCGCCTGCTTAACGCGCGGTCTGGGGTGGCACAGCGGCTACCGGATCGTATCGTTCTTGCAGATCGGATTGACGATTCTTCTTTTTTGCAGCCTGCCGCTCTGGAAAAAAAGACAATCGCAGGAAAAAGAAAACCGCGGAGAGGCGGAAGATTCCGGCAGGGCGCTGCGGCTTCGGGATGCGGTGCAGATTTCGGGAGTGAAGCTGGTGCTCATCGTCTTTTTTGCTTACTGTGCGATGGAGTCAACGACCGGATTGTGGGCAAGCAGCTATTTGGTGACATGGCGGCATGTCGGCGCGGAAACGGCGGCGCGCTTTGCATCTCTTTTTTACATCGGGATCACGTTCGGCAGGTTTGCGAGCGGATTTGTCTCGGAACGGCTCGGTGACAGGCGGCTCATCCGTCTGGGCGGGGCGGTCGTGCTGTTGGGAATTGCGATGGTGGCACTCCCGACCGCATCGTGTGTGCCTGCACTGGCGGGACTTGTCATCATCGGACTTGGCTGTGCGCCTGTGTATCCGTCCATCATTCACGCGACGCCCGCGAATTTTGGAAAAGAAAATTCGCAGGCCATCATCGGCATCCAGATGGCGAGCGCCTATGTCGGTACGACATTTATGCCGCCGGTATTCGGTCTGATCGCACAATATGTCAGCATTGCCCTGTATCCGGCGTTCCTGCTCGTGTTCGTTATTTTGATGCTGGTGATGTCGGAGCGCATGAACCGCAGGCTGGACAAGGCGGCTGCAAAGAAGAAGGAATAAGCCGGTCAGGTGTTTTGCTGGATTATGTAAACCGAGATCAAAGCAGAGTAAGCATGAGGAAGTGTGAGTGGAAACATTATTTGCTTATGTCAGACATCAAAAAAGGGGGGATTACGAGTGGTTAAAGCGGTATTGATAGATTTTTATGGCACAGTCGTGCATGAAGACGGGGAAATCATTAAAAAAATCACAGAAAAGATCATCGAAACCGGCAGCGTGGATGACGGGAAACAAATCGGGACCTTTTGGTGGAATGAATTTCAGACAATGTTCATGAACGCTTATGGGGCAGCATTTGAAACGCAGAGAGAGTTGGAATACCGATCTTTAGTGAATACCATAAACGAATTTCAATCCGATGAGGATCCGAAAGCACTCAGCGAGATGATGTTCGCTCATTGGACAAAACCGCCGATTTTTGAAGAGTCAAAAGAATTTTTTGAAAGGTGTCCCGTGCCAATCTTTATTGTTTCCAATATTGATAGAGCCGACCTGTTAAGCGCGCTTAAGTATCATGGACTAAAGCCGGCCGGTGTGTTTACAAGTGAAGATGCGAAATCATATAAACCCCGGAAAGAGTTATTTGAGCTGGCGCTTCGGTCAACGGGGCTAAAAGTCGGTGAGGTAGTTCATATTGGAGATACTTTCACAAGTGATGTCAAAGGTGCAGGTGCATTGGGTATCCATACAATATGGGTGAACAGGGCGGGAAAGGAAGTTCCTTTAGGAATCACCGCAATCGGAAATTTACTGGAAGCATATCATACGGATTATTTTAAGTGATGGAGTATAGCGATGAAGAAAAAGAAGGTAATTATTTGCGTGGCTGTAGTTGTCATATTGTGGATTGGATCAGGGGTACTTGATTTTTTCAGAGTAAAGTCCTTTGAAAGACCTTTATTCTGTATTCCGACAGAGACCTATGATGACGGCGGCTCGGGGCATTATGTTGGTCTGGGTTATTCTGTCGATATAAAAGGTAATTTTATGCCGGAAGAGGAATTACCGGGTGTGACGGAATATCGTTACTATCTATTTGGGCTGGAAATGAAATCAGGAATACGGGATTGACAGATGAAGCGGCTGGGGAAAAAATGGAATTAGCATATAGAAAAGCGGAAAAAGAGGATGCAAATCTGCTGATGGATAGAGATGTTGTTGCTGTAAATTACCATGTGAATTTTGTTGCAAAACGTATATAATAGCGACTATAATGTTATTAACAAAACAAGATTGGAGAGTGCAAAATGCCAAATATAAAACCAATATCGGATTTGAGAAATTATACGGCAGTTGTGAACGAAGTATCTTATGGAAACAGGGTTTATCTTACCCGTAACGGACATGGTTCATGTGCCATTATTGACATGCAGGAACTGGACGAACTTGATAAGCAGAAAGCATTAAATCAGTTATTGTTAAAATTACAGGAGGCTGAAAAATCCGTAATGACCGAAGGAACTATATCCGCAGATGAATTAGAAAAAGAGCTGGGGGTGTAGTATTTGATCAGATTGGAATACTCGCAGATTGTCAGAAAAAAGTTGAAAAAACTACGCACGGAATTAACGCAGAACTATGGAGAAAATAACGCAAAAAAGATTATGCAAAATATAGCCAAGGGAGTCAGACAGCTTGAAACATTCCCACAACCAGGTACAAGAATTTCATCGCAATATGATATTAAATGCGATTATAACTATATTTTTGTGGAACATAATTATTTCTTCTACCGTATAAAAGATAAAAATACAATACTTATTTTGGAGACGTTTAACGAAAAGGAAGATTTTATGCGAAGGTTATTTGGGATTGTGACCACTTCGCAAGAAACAATAGACTATTGGGGAGAATGACTATTCATGCATGATAACTTACTATAGAGAGAAATATACCCATTTCACATATTTTGGGAGGGTTAACGTATCGTCATCCTCCTTGTTTTGTTTGAGAAAAACATAGCTTCCCCAAAAAACATAACATTATAATTGAGATTTTTATAATATGGGGTGATTACAATGCAAGTTGAAACAATTGAAACGAAACATTTATATTTACGTGGATTTCGAAAAGAGGATGCCGGATTTGCTATCAGTATATGGAACGATCCGGAGATGGGAGAATATCTGCCGGATGAAGCGATGGAAGAAATCGACGAGGCATATTTAAAGGAGATAGAAGAACTGTCGGAGGATGAAATATGCTGTTATATGATAGCCGAGTTTAAGGATACACAGGAAAGAGTCGGGACATGCAGCTTTATACCAAGTGAGGATGGCAAAGTTTATGATATAGCTTATTGCGTGCATAAGAAATTTTGGAGAAACGGATATGCAACCGAAATGGCAAGAGGAATGGTGGAATATGCGAAGAATCATGGCGCGAATAGAATAACCGTCAGAGTGAACAAGGATAATGTTGGATCAAATAAAATTGTCAGGAAAATAGGCTTTGAAGTGATTGGCGAGAAGCATTATAAAAAATGTGGAACAGAAATAGATTTCTGCGATTATTTATATGAATTACATATGAAATGACAGATCATGAGGAGCTAAAGGCAGATGAAACTCAAAAATATACTGATTGTTGTGAAAGATATGGAAAGATCAAAGCAATTTTATCATGATCTGTTTGGTCTTGAAATGATACTGGACAATGGCGGTAATATGATTTTAACAGAAGGTCTCGTACTTCAAGATGAAAAAATATGGAAAGAGTTCCTTGAAAGAGAGATTATCCCCAAGAATCACTCCTGCGAACTATATTTTGAGGAAAGAGATCTGGAAACGTTTGTACAAAAACTGGAAAAGCTGTATCCTTCCATTCAATATGTCAATCGGCTTATGACGCATAGCTGGGGACAGAAAGTGATCCGCTTTTATGATCCGGATGGCAATTTGATCGAAGTGGGGACACCAAGGTAATGGGCAGGAAACAGTATAGAACAGCAAATTGTAAGTAGATGAAAAAAAGCAGTGAACTTGGAGAGGGTGGATAGATGAATCTGAAAGTTGTAAGATATACAAAAGATAGAATACCGGATGTGTTGGATTTTGAAAGAAGGCTGAGGGAAGAGGAAGACTTTTGGGGCTGGGAAATTAATGATGACTATATTCAGGCTGTTGAACGAAGCTTTGACGATCGTGCGTTTGCCGGTTCCATTTCTCTGCTGGCCTATGAGGATGGTGCAGTAATTGGAAGAATCGATTCCACAATGATCGCAAGTCATTTTGACGGCTCAAAAAAGGCATATCTGGATTGGATCTGTGTGATAAAAAGCTGTCGGCATCAGGGAGTTGCACAACGATTGCTGGAAGCGTTAAGAGAAATTCTTAAGAATTGTCATATCGATACATTGATCGCTCTGACTGCGTCAAATGAAGAAGCACAGCGTTTTTATAAGCATGTTCCAAACTCTAAAATGCGGGATGTCGGTATTTGGATTGACATCATATAACGATTGGCTGATCGGAAAGCGGGACGGGAAAGGAGAGTATTTTATGGAGAAAAAAGAGCTGCTTTGTGATGATATTCGATACTTGACTGACAGGGCATTGTGGGAAACAGAAAATTTAATAAAATGCATTCCTGATGAACTTTGGGATAAACGATATGATGATATTCCTATGTGGAAATATTTGTACCATATGTTATACTCCATGGATCGATGGTATATCAATCCGTACGATCCTTCTTATCAGAATCCTGAGTTTCATACAGAGACTTTGGCGGATCTGAATGTGATTCCCGGCGACGAAGTTTTAGAAAGAGATCAGTTGGAAAGCTATTTTTATCAGATTCGTGATAAAATACAAGCTTATATTGCAGTGCTGGAGGATACTGATCTTCCGAAGCAGCCGGAGGACTGCGGCATAAGCAGATTTCGCCTGATTTTAGGACAGTTTCGGCATTGGCACCGCCACATGGGGGTTATTTACGGCTTTATCATAAAAGATACTGGAAAATGGCCGTATGTGCTTAATATGAACGGGAAATATCCCAAGGACCCAATGCCGAATTATTATTGAAACAAGCACACTACTTGCTATTTGTACGGAAGCGGCACAGGGAAACAGATTGGAATTTGCGGAGGCAATTGGAATGGACTTTCAGAGAACGGACGGTAAGAATCAGGATTTTATAGAGAATTGCAGACTTCTGGACATGGATCTGGACAGGCGTGTCGGGAAAGTGGTAAAAAGAGAGAAGTATCAGAAATATAATCAACTGGATGAAATACACGAAGCGATCGTTGTTTATGAAGATCATAAGGCGATCGGCGGCGGTGCGATCAGAAGATATGATGATGAAAACGTGGAATTAAAGAGAGTGTTTATCCAAACGGAATATCAAGGACAGGGTATCGGAAGCAAGCTGGTCTCCCTGCTGATGGAATGGGCCATGGAATTGGGATACCAAAGAATGATTTTGGAAACGGGGGAGTTGTTAGCAGAATCCTGTGCCGTATATAGAAAGCTGGGCTTTGAAGTCATTCCCAATTACGGTCCCTATGTGAATATGCCGGAATCATTGTGTATGGCAAAGGATTTGAAAGGAAATTGACATGTATATAAAATTTCTGGAGGAGGTCAGTATGGAAGATTGTCTAGTTTGTGAAAGAATAGCGTTGATAAAAGATAATAAGAATCCATACTTTGTTCGTGAACTTAACACAGGATATGTTGTAATAGGTGACCAGCAAAGGATTAAAGGGTACAGTTTGTTTTTATGCAAACAGCACGCATATGAGTTACATCAACTGGAACCGCACTATAGAGATGAATTTCTCCATGAAATGGCAGTTGTAGCTGAAGCAGTATATAATGCATTTCAACCAGATAAGTTGAATTATGCATTGTTAGGTGTTGACCGCGGTTTACATATGCATTGGCATATATATCCAAGAAGAAATGGTGACACTCCGGTTGCTGGTCCTGTTTGGCAGCTTGGCGAGGAATTAGTTGATGAAAAATATACTCCTACAGACGAGGAATTAGAAAAACTAAAAAATAAATTAAACAAAGAGTTGGATAAACTATTATAAAAAATCAATTTTAAAGAATTGTCGGGCGATTGCATTAAATGGTGCTATTCGATGTCATCCGGTTGACTGGGATGTAGACGAAAGAGCAAAATCGGAATGTAAGGAGACCGCTATGAGAAGAAAAGATCGGGAAGTAACGGATTTAAAGAAAATCGAAAACATCATAAGTCGATGCACGTGTTGCAGAATTGGTTTTCATGATGATGGTGAAGTATATATTGTCCCGCTAAGCTTTGGATATGAGGCAAAGGGTGATAATTATATTTTTTATTTTCACGGAGCCAAAGAGGGACGAAAGATTGATTTGATCAAAAAAAATCCCATGGTAGGTTTTGAGATGGATACAAATTACGCGCTAAATGAAGCGGACCTTGCCTGCGGTTATTCTGCACGCTTTCAGAGTATCATTGGCAATGGTGTTATTCGCATTGTATCAGAAATCAAAGAAAAGAAGTTGGGCCTTTCCTTGATCATGGAACATAATACGGGAAAGCAGAATTGGAATTTTGATGAAAAAATGGTGGATGCAGCTACGGTATTTAAGTTGGAGGTCACAAAAATGAGGTGTAAAGAGCATGAATAGTTTAATTCATATGATTCCCAATAAATTAAAATATGGCGATGAAATACGAGTCATCGCACCATCAAGCAGTCTTTCAAGAGTAAGAAAAGATATTTATGATCATGCGCTTACTTACTTAGAATCGCAGGGATTTAAAATAACATTCTCAAAGAATAGCCGCGAAATGAATGAGTTTCAATCCTCTTCTGTTTCATCAAGAGTAGATGATATTCATGATGCGTTCAAGGATGAGAATGTAAGGATGATCATTACCTGTATCGGTGGATTCAATGTGAATCAAATTTTAAAGTACTTAGATTATGATTTAATTGAAGCAAATCCAAAGATATTGTGTGGTTATTCGGATATCACAGCACTGTTACATGCAGTATATGCGAGAACTGGATTAGTTACTTATCATGGACCGCATTTTAGTACGTTTGGCTTTGATAAAGAGGCAAAATTTACGCAAAAGTATTTCTTTGATTGCATCATGAAAGAGGAATGTATTTCCATATGCCCTTCTAATACGGCAAAAGAGTATGATGTCATTCAAGAAGGCTGTTGTGAGGGAGAAATCTTAGGTGGAAATTTATGTACATTAAATCTGTTGCAGGGAACACCTTATATGCCCGATTTAGAAAATAAAGTATTGTTTATTGAAGATGATAATATTATGGGAGATTATTTTGT
>CAZZNE010000011.1:0-106299 GCA_964655525.1 uncultured Clostridium sp. | reverse complement strand
TCCGTACGAACATTTCCACACCATATACATATAAGAGATATACCGTAAAAAAGAAAGGGGACGATGACAGAGTTTCTCAGGCGCTTCAAAAGCTAATGTCCGAGGATTTAACCCTCAGAGTGGAAAATGATACTGCAAACGCTCAAACCCTCATATACGGAATCGGCGATCAGCACCTTGAGGTTGTCGTATCAAAGCTCTTAGACAAATATAGAGTTGAAATTGAGCTTGAAAAGCCAAGAATCGCGTTCCGTGAAACCATACTAAAAAAATCTGACGTGGAATACAAGTATAAGAAACAATCCGGCGGGCATGGACAATACGGCCACGTAAAAATGACCTTCGAGCCATCGGGAGATTTGGAAACCCCCTATGTATTTGACCAATGCGTTGTTGGCGGTGCTGTTCCTAAAAATTATTTTCCTGCCGTTGAAAAGGGAATACAGGAGTCCGTGACAAGCGGACCACTTGCCTCATATCCTGCTGTTGGCGTGAAGGCTGTGCTATATGACGGCTCATACCACACGGTTGACTCCTCAGAAATGGCATTTAAGGTTGCCGCCATGCAGGCCTTCAAAAAGGGTTTTCTGGACGCTAAGCCTATTTTATTAGAGCCGATAGCCTCCTTAAAGGTACTTGTACCTGACAAATATACCGGTGATATTATGGGCGATTTAAACAAACGTCGTGCCCGTATTCTTTCCATGAACCCTGAGGCAAATGGCTATAAGGAAATTGTAGCCGATATTCCATACATGGAGCTTTATGGATATAATACCGATTTGCGCTCAATAACCAGCGGAAGCGGCTCATACTCCTATTCCTTCGCAAGATATGAGCAGACTCCGCCTGAGATACAGGAAAGAGCGATTGCGGAAAGGGCGGATAACGGATAAGGATATCCCTAAAATCGCGTGAGTATTAACACTACACGCAATATATCATTCGAAGATTTAATGTAAAACTTCGCACATCGCTTTCTGCGATGTGCGAAGAACATTAATCATTATGCACTTCCTGATATAGTGCAGCTATGATGTTATCAATACGCTGTATTAAATCATCATAAGTCATAATTTCAGCAATATGCTTGTACTGACAATTATTTCGTCAATAGCGGATTTATGAACATTTAATTTCTATTGTTTCATCATCAATGATTCTAATTGTAGATTAATTGACTTTTCTAATTCATGCACTAATACTTTACATAATCTCATCTGCTCTCTACAGGCGTCTTCTACACGAATGCCTGAATTTGGTTTCCTCCGACCTCTTGCCGCATGTATGTATAATCCATGCCACTTTTTTACTATCTTATCTAATTCAGAGATATATTGGCTATCCAAAAATGGTTTAGTTATATGGTACCATTCAAGAATATCATCAAAAATATGTCGAGGACACATTATAATACCATCTTCATCATATTTATATTCAAAATCAAATTCATGTTTATACCATCGAGTCAATATGTCATACAAACATGTATATCTATATTTATCGATCTCGCTTATATTTTTTTGTTTTTCAATTATTTTCAGCATTCGATTATTTAATATAGAAATGATTATATTGGCTATTGAAGCAATTAATGCTGCAAATACTGCGCCAGAAATTATAGCAGATGTAAATAAATTGCTCTCATTTGACATTTCCCATCACCTATTCGCTTTAGATTGTAAATATTGTTTCCGTTAATGTATCAGACACTCTTTATACTATTCGCAAGAAAAAATGTTGCTATCAATCATGCTTCATTGACGGATTCCTGGATATCAGCTCTCTTCATATTCGATCCTAAAATAATCTAAATACGCTTTATATTTGTCTTGTGCAGTTAGGCAGGTATCTGTCAGATAACCTTTTTCATTATTCCATTCTTTCAATCCACGGTAATAAAACATTTTTAGATTATCTTCGATAATAAACGGAACGATATTATATTTCAGACACTCCTTGAACATGATCAGTCGGCCCACACGACCGTTACCATCCTGAAACGGATGAATTCTTTCGAACTTCACATGAAAATCCAGAATTTCCTCAAAGGTCTTTTCTTCCTTGGCGTTGTACTCTGCCAGTAATGTTTTCATCTTATCGGTAACTTCTTCCGGAATGGCGGTATCCGCGCCGCCAACCTCGTTTGGCAATTTTTTATAATCACCAACAACAAACCAATCTTTTCTGCAATCGCTGGTGCTGTTCTTCAGGATCAGATGAAGCTCCTTGATGAACTTCTCAGTCAGCGTCATTTTTGCTTTTTCAATAATCATGTCGATGCAGCGGAAATGATTTGCTGTTTCGATTACATCATCCACATTGAGAACTTCATTCTCCACGCCAATGGTGTTGGTTTCAAAGATATATCTGGTCTGATCGTGGGTCAGACGACTGCCCTCAATGTGGTTAGAATTGTATGTCAGATCAATCTGTGTCTTATGGTAAATACCGCCAGAGTATTTGCTTGCTTTCTGCTCTTTCAGAATATCCAACAGAGTAACCGGCTGCTCTTTTCTCTTATTGGTACGCTCCGGTTTCTCCGCGCTTTCAGGAATATTCCAGGTCTTGCCGGTAAGAAATGCACCGATCAAACGTCCTTGGGCGCAGTAATTTCTAACACTCCGTTCCGACACATCCCATTTTTTCGCCATTTCAGCAACTGAAAGGTATCGCATCCGCTATCCTCCATGATAAATCAAATCAAAAAACTTCACTGATTTACGATATAGCATACCACATTATCGGCAAAATTTTCAACAGTTTCAGAATTATTTAATTCTTTTTTGCCGTTATGGGAATTTCTATTTTACCATGCAATCATCAAGGGATAGTCCAAAGAAGTGAATTGGATTATCCCTTTTCTATTATTTGATGGATTGCCAAAGCCTACTACTTTGTTGTGAATGTTACTGAATTTCTAATACATCTAAATCAATATCAGTTTCACGAATTTCTTCTTGCCAATGCGGAGTACGTCACCGTTCTCAATGGATTCTTCCATGCCGGTGACAGGGACACCGTTTTTGCGAACTCCGCCCTGTGCAACCAGTCTTCGCAGTTCACTTCCGCTGTTCACCAATCCACTCTCCACAAACGGAGTAAGACAATCAAACAGATTTCTCTGCTGCGCTGCGACTTCAAGGCTCTCTACCTCCTGTGGGATCTCCTTTTTGGTAAATGCTTCCTCAAAAAATCTTTCTCCTGCCACAGTTTCTTCCGGTGTGTGGTATAGAGAAGTGACAGTTCTGGCCAGCAGAAGCTTACTCTCCTTGGGATTCTGCCCTGCTTCCAGAGCGGCCTTTATCTCATCCAACTCCTCCGGCAGAATATCCGTGGTCAACTCAAAATATTTTATCATAATGGAATCCGGTATCTGCATGACCTTACGGAACATGGTCTTGGCATCCTCGTAAATACCGATGTAATTCCCCAGACTCTTGCTCATCTTCTCTACACCATCGATTCCCTCCAAAATCGGCATAAACAATGCTGCCTGAGGCTCCATTCCCCTATTCTTTTGAAGACTTCTTCCCATTAGGATATTAAACGTCTGATCGGTTCCTCCAAGCTCCAGATCCGCTTCCAGAACCACCGAATCATATGCCTGCATCAACGGGTAAAAGAACTCATGCAGACCGATGGGCGTATTGTTGTGAAAGCGATTCTCAAAATCATCCCGCTCCAGCATTCTTGCTACTGTAACGTTAGATGCCAGCTTCAGCACCTCATCAAGCCGCAGTTGTTCCAGCCATTCCCCATTGTAGCGTACCTGAGTTTTCTCCCTGTTCAATATGCGAAAGATCTGTTCCTGATATGTCCGGGCATTCATCAATACCTCCTGCTCCGTCATGGCTTTACGTCCCTTTGATTTACCCGTGGGGTCTCCGATTTTGGCAGTGAAATCACCGATAATAATAACAATCGTATGCCCCATATCCTGTAGCTGCTTTAACTTGCGAAGCACTACCGCGTGTCCGATGTGAATATCCGGAGCGCTGGGGTCCATACCGAATTTCACCGTAAGGGGCTTGCCTGTGAGAATGCTATTCGTAAGCTTTGCCTCCAATTCCTCCTCTCCCACCAGATTCACTGCTCCCTGTTTGATAATACGCATCTGGTGTTTTACCTGTTGTTTGATTGTTTCGTTGGCTGTCATTTTTTCTTCCTTTCCGAGGTCCTATGCCTCCTGCAAAACTATTATTTCTTTCAATTCCAGTGAGACTAAGACAACCAATGAATATTTCCTATACGTCAAAAAACTCCCGTCCTTCAAAAGGACGAGAGTCTGATTATCTCGCGATACCACCTAATGTTTATAGACAGCTCACACTGCCCACCTCTTCGAGTACGACCTTGCGGCTTATACTCTAGCACGTTAACGGATGCGGGAACCGTCGCAGCCTACTATCCACAGTCTTGCAGAATTTGGTGCGAAGCTCAAAGATGTATTCACACAAAGCTTCCCATGCGCCTCTCATCAACCGGCTACTTTCTGTATGTTTCCCCTTATGCTACTTCTTCTTATCATTGCTTTTCTCAATCAAATCACTTGAATATGAAATTAGGCTTATTATAAACAAAAATAAAAATGTTTGTCAAGCAACTCCTTCTTTTAGGATTACGCTTTTCAATGAAATGCAAATTTTACTCTTGTAATTCGGTCTAAAGTGTGCTACAGTTATAATACAATAAATTATCATAAATAATCATTAAAGGAGGACAAAAGTATGAGTATTTCAGGAGGATGGTCAATTACAACGGATGCATTAAAATATCCTGCTTGTAATTTACCTGAACAGGTGGCGAGTGCATTTTCAGAAGTTACAACAGGTTTAGTGGGTGCAAAATATGAACCATTAATGTATCTGGCTACCCAAGTAGTTAACGGAACAAATCACATGATTTTATGCAGGGAAACTCTGTCTGACGCAAATCATACCGTTAAAGTTTCAACAATGATACTTAATATTCCTACTAGCGGCGACCCGCAAATTATACTTAATAATTCGTTATTCTAATTTTTTTCTATCATAGAATTACAAGTCAGTAATTATTCGTTGTTAATGTAGTTTTCATAATTACATTAACAACGAATTTTTTTACCTCATACCATCCATATCCATTTGATCACCCCACCAAATCCACGACCAGTTCTGAATAGATTCCCGAAATACTGATTTCATTTTCACTGTCAGCAACATTTCCACACTCTGCTGCTTTTCCCTCTTTTACATAATAAACATGACATTTTCTGCCTTTATTCATAACATTGACCATATTTTCTTCCGGAATATGAATGATCGATTTTGCCTTCCACTGGTTGACATCCAGCCTTCCCGTAATCTTATCAACAGTCATTTCATAATCTGTCTTTGCTGTGAATTCCAGACTTCCGCTGCTGTCTGAAATCAAGACCTGCTTTGCATCACCGTCATATTCCAAACGGTTCAGATGCAGATTACTGATTGCAAGAAGTTTTACGCTGGCTGCAATCTCGCAATGGTCAGAATATTTATTCGGAAGAATGATCTCAACAGTCAGCGACTCCTCCGCTTCATAGCGGCTCAGCTTATTTTTATTAAGACAAATCACATCAAGCTTGTTTTTCCTGTCATCCAGCTTGATCTTATACATGGAGCCTATATTCTCAAGAGTTTCAGAGGACAGCTTAACATGCAGCTTCTCGTCATTGCCTGACGACAGCATGATTGCAGCCGCACTGCCGATATTGACATCAAAATGTTTCTCACAGTCAATGTCATAAATTGTTTCACTGGTATACACAATTGTTTCCGGAGCTGCTATTTTGACGGAATTCATAAGCAGCTCATCTATGGTAGTCTTAAAAATCTCTGCTATGATTACCATATTTTCAACATCCGGCAGCCCTTTTCCGGTTTCCCATTTCGTGATAGCCTGCCTTGTAACACCGATTCTCTCGGCAAGCTGCTCTTGGGAGATCCCTTCTTTTCTCCGTATTTCCTTTAATTTTTCTGAGAAATTCATACCGGTGCTCCTTCCTTAATATACAATTTTATACTTCACTCCTTAAGCAGTGAATATGCAGTAATTTTTTTGATCGGTGCTGAAAGCAGGATGCTGATCACAAATGCCACCGCTGTAAACATCATGGCAGATACAATCAATATCCAGACAGATACTTCAAAATGATTTTTTACAGCCCCGATCAAGGAAAAAATAATATTGTTGATTGCGGGAAGATACCACAGCCCGGCTATGACCGAAATGATTGACGCCACAGCCACAACGGGTATAAAACTAAGCGCGGTCTTAACCGTAAGCTGCCTGTTTGTGTATCCGATCGCTTTGTATATGCCAAATTCCTGTCTGCGCCTGCTTATCATGGAATTGATAAGCACATACAACACAAGCAGCACCATCAGAACGGAAATCACAAACAGGATCATCACGATCACAGAAACAATACCCGTATACATCATTCTGCCATTTTCACTCATCTGCTCAAAATTTACGGATGATTGAATGATGGAATCGTGGTTTTCTTCATACTCATTGATAAACTCATCGGCATTTTTATCATATAAGTAAACATTGACAGAATTTGTTGTATCGCCGATTTTTTCGTATCCCTCACTTGTCAGCTGACATACCGATCCTGCATTGTTAACGCTTTGAACATAGCCGGTTACAATGTATACTGCCGATTGATCGCCGACTGTCAGCTCTATTTCACTGCCGACCGGAAACCCGTCCGAAATTACATTTCCTACTGCAATTTCATCATCTTTCACAGGACTGCGCCCCTCATAACAAATATCATTTGTTGCTTTTGAAAAATCTTCGCAAACAAAGGCCGTAAGACTTCCGCCTTCATAGCTGACAGAAACAGAAGCATATTCCATAAAAAGTCTTACACGGCTGTCGTTTTCAAGAAGTTCCTTAAGCTCCGTCATTTTATCATCCTCTGCCGTAAAAACAACAGACGGCAATTCTTCTGAAAGCGTATTCATAAAATTGTCCGGCTTGACATTTACATTATATAACAGCGTTCCCGCGAAAGACAGCAGCACCATGATACCGAATGAGACAATCAATAATAATATACTTTGTCCCGCCGATTCGTCTCCGGTGATACCCCTTATCGCATTGATCGGCTCTAATCTATGTATTTTCCCTGCTGAAAGATAGGAAAACAGCAATATCGCACATGTCAGTGTCAGTATGACAATCAGGAAAGCCATGATATCAAAATCAGGCGTATAGGAAAATCCTGACTGGATCGCCAAAATACCTGCTGCGAAAGGCAGGACCGCATAAGACAGGGCGATTCCGATGACCGCCGCAGCAATGCCTACAAGCAGGTAGGGCATGATTGTCGAGGCAATGATCAGATTGCTTGTATAACCAACCGCTTTTAACACCCCCATCTGTGCCAGCTCGCCTTCAATTGCGCTTCGTATCCGAAAGTTGCTGAGGAAAATGCTCACTACAAGTATCATGGCAGCAAGCGCCAAAAAGATGACGATAAGCAGTGTACAGACCATCGTTCTTGTCTGCTTTGCGGTGTCCCTGTCATTGATATTTAATAATGCGATCCCTTTTCCTCTTAACAGTTCAGAGATCGTATTTTTTATTGCACTCAAATCCGCAGTGACACTTATTTTTAAGGAATATTCCGCGATGACATGATCACAATATTGCTCTGCAAAATCCTCATAGACAGCTCCCGGAAAATATCCGCCGATTATCCCGGTACCATAATTACCATACTGCATTTCCGATACAGTTCCGCCAATATCATAGATATGCTCCCTGCCGTCTATGGCGTAGGCAATACTGCCGCCTTCAGCAAAACCGCCTAATTCCTTCATATACATGGGAATAAAAACAGAGCGGTCACTCTTCCCGAAATATTCCGTAACAGTAAGCAGATTCAGCGTTCTTTCCTCATCAAGATTGTAAAAAACAGTATTCATGTCAAAATCAGAACCTGCAAATTCACGGACTGTTACCGGAGTAAACACCCCGCCATGCTTTTCCACAAAGGATATCCCGTCAATTTTTCCTACTTCTGTGAGCAGATCTTTACTATCCTGAATCTGCGGAATGATAAAATTGATATCCGCTGTGTTCAGCTTATCGAACAGGCTGTCATAAGCGTCGAATGTTTGAAAAGCAAGTACAAGGGCAATATTGGTAATAAATGCGGTCAGGCAGATAAACACCCCGAAGGATATAAATTGTCCCTTTGCTTTTTTCAAATTATGCAGAATCAGCGTGGATATTTTCTTCATGATGCCAGGCTTCATGTATTACCACCCCATTTCTTTGATGAACTGATCCAATTTTTCAGTTCTTTCGGTATTGTCCTGCTCAAAATTCCCCAGATCGCACTCGCCAAAAATCTTTCCGTCTTTAATATAAATGATACGGTTTCCCCGCAGGGCTGATTTTTTATCGTGCGTAACCATGACGATGCTCTGCCCTTTCTCGTGAAGGGAAGTAAACACGTCAAGAACCGCCCCCGAATTTGCAGAATTTAACGCACCTGTCGGCTCATCCGCAAAAAGTACATTGGGACTGTTGATCACTGCCCTGACAATCCCCGCCCTCTGTGCTTCTCCTCCTGAAATCTGGGAAGATGTTTTTCTCCACGTGTTTTCAGGAATATTTACCAGCGAAAACAGCTCCTTTGCACGGTTTTTGATCTCTTCCCTGTCTTTGCTTGTCAGTACCCCTGCTGTAATGACATTATCCATAAGGTTCATCTTATCAATCAGATAAATCTGCTGGAACACGAATCCACACTGCTTCCGCCGAAATATCGCTAACCTGTCATTGTTTAGCTTCGTGATATCCGTTCCGTCAAAGTGAATCTCCCCACCGTCCGGCTTATCCATCCCTGAAAGGGAATACATCAGGGTAGACTTGCCTGCCCCCGATGAACCCATGATAACAGTAAAATCCCCCTTGTAAATATCAATATTCAGGTCTGAATAAATAACCTGAATACTTTCGCCTTTTCCAAAAGCTTTTTTCAAATGCTTTGCCGATATGACTGTTTGCTTGTTCATAATAATCCCCCATTCCTGCGCAGTCCGCATCTCTTTTTATGATGTGGCAATCATATCGAAAAAGTCCAGGTTGCGCCACCAACAGTTGTATACATTTGATTTATTTCATGCTACTTTCTGTTGCCGATCAACTTATCCCTTTTACCTTTTGTGTCGCGGATAGTAACTCTGTCGATCTCACTAAAACGCTAAAACTTCTGCACCATCATAGCGCTACTATGAATAAGTGGTCGTTTTTAGTGGATATTCGGTCAATCTATACCGGCGAAAGTATGATACAATATAGATCAGCATAATTCATCAAACGCATCCACAGCACAAAAGGTAATAGGATATCGGCTTATTAAGTTGAAAAGTTTCAAAAAATAAAATATAATCAATGTGTGTATACTTTTTAATTGTCCGAAGCGCGTTCGATCATGCGGCAAATACAACATAGGCATTATGAAAGGTGGCGGAAAAGCTATGCAGAAGATAAAGAGCGGAAAACTCCTGGATATCATAAACATCATTCTCCCAATCGTTATCGTGGCAGGGGTTATCGTTCTCTTACTGCAGAATTATCTGTATAATTCTCGTGAAAGAGTATGCGACTTCTCCAACGCCACTCGCGAGGGAACGTCTATGATCTTTGACGACATGATTGTGAACCTGGCGCCAAGAGGCGGTGATTCGGGTTCGTGGATAAGCACCAAAGTTTGTGACAACGACGGAAATCTCATTTATATGTCAACCGTCGGCACGATATACGAGATGGAGATCATCAACAACTCCGCCAACAACCTTTGCGATTGGAGCGTCATGATCCGCATTCCTGAAGATATGTGCCTAAACGACGCATGGGACGGCGAAGTTGAGTTCCATCAGAATGTAAACTCGGGCAGCGAACAAGTTCAGACGATAAAAATTCCCCAATACTCCAATTATGATATAACCATCGAGCATTACTTAACATCGATCGGACTCATGGTCAAGCTGTACGAGGGAGACCATTTTGTTTTTTTCCCCAACGCGGATGCGAACGACATCAACATCATGGGTCGAAAGTCATCTACCGTGACGGGCAGCGTGAAAATTGGCTTTATCACGTACATCCCTTCAAAAGCCGAAGACTACGTTGCAGATTTTTCCGTAGGAGAGATACACTATCACCTCCATGCGAGGATTATAAACAATCCGTTTTTCTTGGTGCTCTGCGTCCTGACTATCGCATGGATGATCAGCTTTATCACGATGATTGCCATAAAAATCAACGTAAAGCGTTATGTAGAGCAGCAAAAACGCGACAAGATGATCATCGAGCAGACGATGCAGACTATCGTTAATTTCATCGAGGCAAAAGACCCGAGTACAAAGGGACACTCGCTCCGCGTCGCGCAGTATTCCAAGATGATTGCCGAAAAGCTGGGATTTTCAGAAGCTGAGTGCGAGCAGATCTACTGGATAGCACTCATGCACGACTGCGGCAAAATATATATACCCGATGAAATACTCGGAAAGCCCGGGAAGCTCACGGATGAGGAATACGACACGATGAAGAAGCACACTGTTTTCGGCGGAGAGGTACTTCGCGATTTTAACGCGATAGACAGCATCCGAACAGGCGCGATGTTCCACCACGAGCGATACGACGGAAAAGGCTATCCCAACGGGCTTGCCGGAGATGAGATTCCCCTCATAGCACGCATAATCTGCGTGTCGGATGCGTTCGATGCGATGAACAGCCACCGCTGCTACCGCACCCCCCTCTCCGACGACATTATCATCGGCGAGTTGAAAAACAACAGGGGAACGCAGTTTGATCCCGTTATTATCGACTGCCTTCTGTCTCTTATAGAAAGCGGAAATATTACCATAGCGAAAAAAGCAGGAAATAATACATAAATACGCTTAGAAACGTTGGATCACAATACATCTGTCAAATCAAGAACGCAAAAACCGCCTTGCTGTCCGGGTATGATCAAACTGTCAATACTACCCGGACAACAAGGCGGTTTATACCAAAGCGAAAAACAAAACTTAATGAATCCCGAGATCTTCTCCCGTAATCGTACCGATGCCGTTCTTTTCAAGAAGCGCCGTCAGCCCGTCCGTATCCGCCACGCGGAAGATCATGCATGCCTGCCCGTCCTTCTGACCGAAGACGGAGTACATATACTCCACATCTATCTCTGCCTGGGAAATCACACCAAGCACCTTGCCAAGCCCGCCGGGGGTATCCGGAACCGTAACCCCCACAACAGGTGTCATAGTCAGGACAAAGCCCTGCTCCAAAAGAATGGCGGAAGCCTTTGAGGCATCGTCCACAATAAGCCGCAGAACGCCGTAATCCGCAGTCTCCGCAATATTGATTGCCCGCATATTCACCTGATTTTCCGAGAGAATACGGGTAATGTCCGCAAGCTGTCCCGCTTTATTTTCCAGAAATACAGAAATCTGCGGTATTGTCATCTTTTTCTCGTCCATCTTATTCCTCCTCCATTTTATATTTTCCGCTTATCAATCACACGCACTGCCTTACCCTCGCTTCTGGTAATGGACTTGGGTGCCACCAGACGCACCTTGGCATAAATACCCAGCATGGCCTTGAGCGCTGACACCAATCCTTTCTCCATCTCCGTGATCTTACCCAGGTTGTCGGAGAAGTTCTCGGAAGACATCTCCACCATGACCTCCAGCGTGTCGGAATTGTTGATCCGGTCCACAATGATCTGATAATTTGCGGGATACCCCTGCTCCAGAAGCACCGTTTCAATCTGGGACGGGAATACATTGACGCCCTTGACAATCAGCATATCATCGCTTCTGCCCATCGGCTTGCTCATCTTAACATGGGTGCGGCCGCAGGAGCATTTCTTTCTGGTCAGCACGCAGATGTCTCTGGTACGGTAACGAAGAAGCGGAAAGGCTTCCTTGGTAATGGCAGTAAACACCAGCTCACCCTTGCTGCCCTCGGGAAGAACCTCCCCTGTATCCGGATCGATGATCTCGGCAATAAAATGATCCTCATTAATATGCATGCCGGTCTGCTCACTGCACTCAAAGGAAACACCGGGGCCGCTGGTCTCTGTAAGCCCGTAGATATCATAGGCCTTGATCCCCAGCTTATTCTGGATATCCTGACGCATCTCCTCGCTCCATGCCTCGGCTCCGAAGATTCCGGCCTTCAGCTTGATCTTGTCCCTCAGTCCCCGCTCATGAATGGACTCAGCCAGATACGCGGCATAAGAAGGTGTACAGCACAGAATCGTAGCCTCCAGATCCACCATAAACTGCAGCTGGCGATCCGTATTGCCCGAGGACATGGGAAGCGTCAGACACCCTACCTTGTGACTGCCTCCGTTGAGTCCGGGTCCTCCGGTAAAAAGACCATATCCATAGCAGACATGACAGACGTCCTCGTTGGTTCCGCCTGCTGCCACAATGGCACGGGCGCAGCAGTCCTCCCACAGGTCAATGTCATGCTGGGTGTAAAATGCCACTACCCTGCGGCCGGTGGTGCCCGATGTGGACTGGATGCGGACACAGTCCTTAAGAGGCCTCCCCATCAGGCCGTACGGGTAAGCATCCCGCAGATCATCCTTTGTCAAAAAGGGCAGTTTGTAAAGATCGTCCACACTCTGAATATCATCGGGGGTAACTCCCTTCTCCTCCATTTTCGCGCGATAGTAAGGCACATTGTCCCACACATGGCGCACCTGTTTGACCAGCCGCTCATTCTGCCATGCAAGAATCTGCTCCCGGTCCGCAGTTTCAATTTCTTTTTGATAATACCGTTCCATAAGCTTTTCCCCCTCTTTATTTTTATCTGTTTCTCATGAATTCCAGCCAAGCAGGAATGCCTTCCTGTTCATCTCCAGGAATTTAGGCGGCACGCTTTGTTCTATGGCATCCTGCCACTCCTCTAAAGTAAAGTCAAAGTATCTGGCGAGCCTGCCCATGAGCACCAGATTCACTGCCTTACTGCTTCCCGCTTCCTCCGCCAGAGCAAGCGCATCCAGCGCATCCACATTACCCCCCAGCTTTTCCAGCTTCTCTTCCAGCTTCTCCGGATACGCGGCCACACCTGCGATCACCGGCATAGGATTGATCTTTTGGCTGTTGACAATGATCCTGCCGTCCGGCTTCAAATATTCCGTATAACGGGCCGCTTCCAGAAGCTCAAAGGAAAGAATGCAGTCCGCCTGCCCTTTATCGATAATGGGGGAATAAACCCTGTCGCCCCAGCGGACATAAGTCACAACGCTTCCTCCCCGCTGGCTCATGCCATGCACCTCGCTGACCTTCACATCATATCCTTTGCTAAGGAGCAGACGTCCCAAAAGCTTGCTTGCCAGCAAAGTTCCCTGTCCACCGACACCCACGATCATGATATTCTTCGTTTCCATATTTTATCTCCATTCTGGTGTATGTTCGTATCATACCTTCAATTCTTATCTGAGCCAAGCGCACCGAATTTGCAGAGCTGCCCGCAAACGCCGCATCCTACGCAGAGCGTCGTATCGATCTTTGCCTTGCCCTCCTCCATGCTTATGGCAGGACAACCGATGCTCATACATGCCTTACATCCTTTACACTTCTCCGTATCCGCACAGATCGGTCCCGGATGCTTGACATATTTTAACAGTGCACAGGGTCGGCGGGAAATAATAACGGAAGGCTCTTTCGCCGCAAGCTCCTCACTGATCACCGTCTGACAGGTTTCCAAATCGTAGGGATCCACCACTCTTACCCGTCCGATCCCTACCGCATGGCACAGACTCTCCAGATCGATCTTGGTACAAGGGTCTCCTTTCAGGTTATAACCGGTAGTTGGATTCTGCTGATGCCCCGTCATTCCCGTGATGGAGTTGTCCAATATGATCACAGTAGCGTTCGATTCGTTATAAGCGATATTGATCAGACCGGTTACACCGGAATGGATAAATGTGGAATCGCCTATGACCGCCACGGTCCTTCCTGCATTCTCCTCATCTCCCGCCTTGACGAAACCGTGGAGTCCCGAAACGGAAGCTCCCATACACACAGTGGTGTCAATGGCGCCAAGAGGCGCTACGGCTCCCAATGTATAGCACCCAATATCTCCAAGCACCGTAAGCTTTAATTTTTTCAATACATAAAAGATGCTGCGATGGGGACAGCCCGCGCACATAACCGGTGGTCTGGCAGGAATAGCCTCATCCATGGACGCGCCCGTCTGCACTTTTCCTCCCAGCTTCTCCTTCACCACATTCTGGCTCAGCTCTCCGATACTGGAAAACAGATCTTTTCCTGACACTGTAAGACCCAGATTCCTGCAATGGGTCTCAATAAAACCGTCCAGCTCCTCCACTACCACAAGCTTTTCAACCGATGCCGCAAAATCCTTGATCTTCCGCTCCGGCATAGGCCAGATCATACCAAGCTTCAGAACGGGATAGGTATCACCAAAGGCTTCTTTCACATACTGATAACAGGTGGAAGATGTAATAATGCCGCACGACTTATCGCTGCCCTCCTCGACCCGGTTGATCTCCGCTGTCTCAGCCCAGTCTCGCAACGCCAAGGTGCGCTCCTCCACTTCCGGATGACGTTTCTTTGCATTGGCGGGCATCATAATATATTTCGCCGGGTTCTTCTCGTATTTCTTCTGCTCCGGAAGCACCCTCTCTCCCGGTTCCATCACGCTCTGGGAATGGCTGACACGGGTACACATCTTCATGAGAACCGCCGTATCAAATTTTTCCGAAAGTTCATAGGCCAGCTTTGCAAACATAAGCGCCTCCGCGGAATCCGAGGGCTCGAGCATGGGAATCTTTGCAGCCTGTGCGTAATGTCTGGAATCCTGCTCATTCTGGGAACTGTGCATGCCGGCATCATCGGCCACACCGATCACCAGCCCCGCGTTCACGCCGGTATAGGAAATGGTAAAAAGCGGATCCGCCGCTACATTCAGACCCACGTGTTTCATGCCACAGAAGCTCCTCTTCCCCGCCAAGGAGGCACCAAGCGCCCCTTCGAGAGCCACCTTTTCGTTGGGCGCCCACTCCGCATACAGCTCCTCGTATTTCGCGGCACATTCGGTAATCTCCGTGCTGGGCGTTCCGGGATAGCTGGATACAAAGCAGCAGCCTGCCTCATAAAGACCTCTGGCAAACGCCTCGTTGCCAAGCATCAGTGTTTTCATATGTATTGTCCCTCCCTATTCCAGTTCCGTCTCTTCCCCGATGGAATCCTTCACGGAAACCGTCACTTTTTTCTCGTAGCAGGAGAAAATCTCCTCCAGCGTTTTCTGTTCAGGCGCTTTGGTCACCATACTTACCACCGGCACGATGACAAGTCCTGCCAGCATGCAGAATGCACCGGCATTGATCGGCGACTGCAGGTACGTGGGAAAGCTTGCACGGAAGAAAATATTGGCAAGCATCACAACCGTAGAGAACACAAAGCTCACCCAGCATGCCGCCTTGGTTGTCCGCTTCCAATATAAACCATAGAGGAAGGGTGCCAGAAACGCGCCGGCCAGCGCTCCCCAGCTCACACCCATGAGCTGCGCGATAAAAGTGACATTGGAGCGGTACTGAATCAGCGCGATCACCACGGAAATCGCGATAAACACAACCAAAAGAACCCGCATCCATCTGACCTGTTTCTTTTCATCCATCTCTTTTATAATATTACCTTTTATAAAATCCAGGGTCAAGGTGGAGCTTGATGCCAAAACCAGGGAAGAAAGCGTGGACATGGATGCGGAAAGCACCAGAATGACAACCACAGCGATCAGGATCGTGGGAAGACCCGACAACATGGTGGGCACCACCGAATCATAGCCGTTTGCCGCTATATCGATCTTGTCGCTGAAAAGTCTGCCGAAACCACCCAGGAAGTAACAGCCGCCGGAAACGATAGCCGCAAATATCGTGGAGATGACCATACCCTTATTGATCGCATTCTCACTTTTGATCGCATAAAACTTCTGCACCATCTGCGGCAGGCCCCAGGTTCCAAGGCTGGTGAGGATCACCACGCCCAGAAGGTTCACAGGGTCAGGACCAAAGAAAGAATTAAATACCCCCGGCGCCGCGGAAACCGTCTCATCGCTCACCGACGCCAGCGCATCAAGCGCCGCCAGGAAGCCGCCCTGGCTGTTTAACACCGCAACGATCACGGCAATAATGCCGAAGATCATGATCATGCCCTGAATAAAATCGTTGATAGCGGTTGCCATATAGCCGCCGGCAATGACATAAATACCGGTAAGCACCGCCATAGCGATCACGCACACACTGTAATCTATATCAAACGCCATAGCAAACAGACGGCTCAATCCATTGTAAAGACTTGCCGTGTAAGGAATCAAAAAGATAAAGATGATCACCGACGCCGCCAATTTTAAACTTCTGCTCTCAAAACGCCTGCCAAAGAATTCCGGCATGGTGGCGCTGTTTAAGTGCTGCGTCATAATACGGGTACGGCGTCCCAGCACCGCCCATGCAAGAAGAGAGCCGATAAAAGCATTTCCAAGCCCCGCCCAAGTGGCGGCAATCCCATATTTCCAGCCGAACTGTCCTGCATAGCCCACAAATACCACCGCCGAGAAATAACTTGTTCCATAGGCAAATGCGGTGAGCCAGGGACCTACACTCCTACCTCCCAACACAAACCCGTTGACGTCAGTAGCATGTCGGCGGCAATAAAGTCCGATTCCGACCATGACGCCGAAAAAAATGATAAGCATTAACAGCTTGATAAAAAGCTCCATGTTGTATTCTCCTTTTTTCTGCTCTTCTTATTGTAACTGTGCTTCTACGAGACTTCCATGACAGTATCTCTCCCTGAGAAGGGGTTTCTCGATTTTGCCCGTAGGATTTCGAGGCACCTTTTCAAAGATGATCTTCCTTGGTCGCTTATACCGGGGCAGCTCCCCGCAGAATTCCATGATTTCCTCCTCCGTACAGGAAACGTCCTCCTTAAGCTCAATGACAGCAGCCGCGATCTCTCCAAGTCTCGCATCCGGCAGACCAATGACAGCCACATCCTTGATCTTATCATTTTTGCGCAGGAAATCTTCGATCTGTACCGGATAAAGATTCTCGCCGCCGGAGATGATGACGTCCTTCTTCCGGTCCACCAGATAGATGAATCCGTCCTCATCCATGCGCGCCATGTCTCCTGTATAGAGCCATCCGTCCTTCAGGACCTCTTCCGTCGCCTCGGGATTCTTGTAATAACAGAGCATGACACCCGCGCCGTGTACAATGAGCTCGCCCACCTCTCCCTGGGCAGTCTCCTTCCCCTGTTCATCCACGATCTTTGCTTCCCAATGATAACCCGGCTTGCCGATGGCTCCCACCTTATGTATATTTTCCACACCCAGATGAACACAGCCCGGCCCTATGGACTCGCTCAGCCCATAGTTCGTATCATACTGATGATGAGGAAAATGCTTTTTCCAACGCTGGATCAGGCTGGGCGGAACCGGCTGCGCTCCAATATGCATCAGGCGCCACTGCTCTAACAGATAATGCTCCATATCCACCTTTTCGGAGTCGATGGCATCGAGAAGGTCCTGTGCCCATGGCACTAACAGCCATACGATAGTACACTTTTCCTCCGTCACTGCTCTGAGGATCCACTCCGGTTTCACACCCCGAAGGAGTACCGCCTTACCGGCGGAAATCAGAGAACCGAACCAGTGCATTTTCGCCCCGGTATGATAAAGCGGTGGAATGCACAAAAACACATCCTCTTTTGTCTGACCGTGATGATTTTGTTCCGTTTCACAGGAAGAACGAAGCGCCCGGTGATTGTGTAAAATTGCTTTCGGAAATCCGGTTGTCCCGGAAGAAAAATAGATCGCCGCATAATCCGTCTCCTCCAAAGCAACGGGCGGCGCACTGGAAGAACAAAATCCCATCAGATTCAGAAAGTCTTCCGCATAAGAGGGCTTTTCCGCCCCCGGAAAGAACATCATCCTCACCTTCGGCAGCTCCCCTGCTATCGCATCCATGCGGCTGATGAACTCCGGACCGAAAATCAGCACCTCCACATCCGCAAGCTCCAGACAGTATTTAATTTCCTCCGCGGAATAGCGGAAATTTAAAGGAACCGCTACGCCTCCTGCTTTCAGAATACCAAAATAAATAGGCAGCCATTCCAGACAGTTCATCATCAGAATGCCCACCTTCGTCTCCCGCTCCAGACCGCGGCTTAAAAGCAGATTTGCGAAACGGTTCGCGCGCCTGTCAAAATCAGCCCAACTCAATTCTCTACGATAGGGTGCTCCGTTTTCCGCGCTCTCGATCAGACTTGCCTCCCGCCATGTTACTGCGCTGTCACGCTCCTGGGAAGGATTCAACTCCACAAGCGCAATATCCGATCCGTAAAGGCGGGCGTTCCGTTCCAAAAAGTCCGTGATTACCATGATATTTTTCTCCTTTTCGTATTTTTCAGTTATGAGCATCCCATAATTATTTATTGATTACATAACCGTTCACAATCGCATGAGCCACATAGGTGCCCAGCTCATCCTTCACATCCGCCGCATAGAGCGCGGTGGTCCGTCCCGCTCTCAGACAGGCTGCCTCTGCGATCAGACGCTTTCCTTTTGCGGGCGCGAGAAAGGTGATCGAAACATTCTGACTGACCGTCTTTTTCTCGGAATATCCGTTGGCAGCAACGGCACAAACAAAATCCGCCAACGTAAAAACGGCGCCACCCATGGGAACATTATTCTCATTCATATGCCGTTCCTCCAGAATCAGGGAACAAACCGCCTTCCCGGGCTCCGCGGAATCGATGACAATGCCTGTGGTCCCCGTAGCAAAATGATCATTCTGAAACCGACTGCGAATCTCCTCTAATGCTGACATGAACAGTCTCCTTTCCTGAAACAAAAAATGTTCTTTATCAATTTATCAATTTTATTTGTTGAAGTCAAGAAAACTCATGATCCGTCATTTTGAGGATTCATATAGCAAAATATCAGAATAATCAATCTCTGCATTATGGAGAAGTGTTTCATCCATCTCTTCGATATATGCCCAATCATCATATGTACCACCTGATGTCATTGCATCAATTAATTCTTGTCCTTCAAGTCCCCATAGAAAGTCCCACTCGCTCATCTAATCATCCTTCTTTCCTATCCTGCTCTTTTACTGATTATTCGATACAATTCTTATTTCCTTCCTGCTCTTCTTAAATGTCACATTCCGATACTCCGAGTGCAGCACCTCTCGCACACCGTTTATGATGATCACGCATCCCACATTGGCAATCCCGCCGACAATGATTTTCCCATCTGCGGATCGCTGATTGACATCAATCAACCGCTCCCGCTCCGTAGCAGTCTCCTTTACTTTTAGCTGATAATTGATCTTTCTGCGCATCTGCTCCATTTTTTGCTGATGGAGCTCAGGAGTCGCACGCTGTGTCCTCTGCTGATAGATAATGCGCTCCAGCGCGCGCTCGGCGTCTGTCAGGTTATCCTCATACTCTTTCATCAGGCGGTCGATTTCCCCCATCTTTTCTTTAAATTCACAATCCAGACCAATGACCAGCTGCGTCGTTACCCCGGCGCGATTTCCGATCGAAGCCGCCGAAATCTGCTCCACCGCCGTGACAGTGCCGCCGATGATCGTACCCCGATTTCCGACGATCACCACATTCTGTCCCGAGTCCACTTCACAATTCAGCATGGCTCCCGTGTTGATTTCCTTTCCGGCAAAAACCTGCGTCTGCTCCAAAAAACGCGCCATGACGCTGCCGCCTGCACGAATGACGCTTCTCCCCGAACCCTGCATTCCGTTTTTTAAGATCACATCTTTTCCCGCAAAAAGGTTCGCCGTTTCCACATGTCCGGTTACGGTAATGTTTCCCGTTGTTCTCACGGTAACACCGGCAAATACGTTGCCCTGCACCAGCACATCTCCGCGGAAATCCACATCCCCGGTAGCGGCATCCAGATTGCCTTCTATCACATAGATCGGCGTTACGGTCAGGCATCTTCCTTCCACCGTAACATTCCCCTCCGTGCCGGCATAATACTTGCAGCCGCTTTCATCCAGTTCACAACGTTTACACTGTAACGGCGGCAATCCTTTTCCGTCATAGGCATCAATGGTATTTCCCAAAACATCCCTGCCGGTTACAGCCGGCAGCGCTGCATGATAGGTGACAAGAAGCTGCCCGTCTGACACCAGCTCTATCTTTCCCAATACATTATAATCTACCGAACCATCCGGCAGGATGATCGGCCTTGTTTCCGGCTGCGGATTAAAATGATATTCAAAAAAACCATCACGGCCATCTCTTGCGGCAGTGCCGGTTGCAACAAGAACCTCCTCATAATTCCGCTTTCCCTGCGCAAGCTCTTCCAGCATTTTTTCTCTGACGCCAAAAACAACCCCGTTCTCCTTTAACAGAGTGCGAAGCTCCTCCACGGAAAAGCGGCGGTATAACGTTAGCAGAGCCTCCATCCGCGTTTCGCTTACGCGCAGAAGATAATCCGAGCCGTTTATGATGATCGGATCCCCATGGACGGTTCTCTCACGAGGCTGGCCGGGTGTCGTTCCCTCTGCCTCCGAAGCGCGATGCCCGCCCTTCGCTTTGGAAATGTTGTGCTCCCCCGGTGTGAGAAATCTGCTTTTCTCCGGCTCCTGTTTCTTCGGTGATGACTGTTCCGTCTCCGCCGCCTGAACCGCCCCCATTTGGTCGGTCTGCTCTTTCTTCTTTTTCTTTCCCGACTGATTAAAAAAAGCCATATTCTATTTCCTCCAGCACAGCTAATAAAGCATCCATCATTTCCACACCCGGAAAATGTCCTGTATTCGGAATCACCTGATAACTTAAATTTTTATTGTTGCTATTGGCCGCCAATTCCTTCACCGTTTCTGTCGATGCAACGATATCCGTGTCCCCCTGCAAAATGATATACGGAATTTCAACCTTGCACAGCTGATCGGATAAATCGAGCTTCAATATTTCGTTCCATAATGACGTATTACTCCTATAGCCGTTTATCATGATCGCTTTCAAGTCTTTCATCTTGTAATCAGGGCTTGTCATTAACCCCTTGACGATCGGTCCCATCGGCGCTTTTACACCTGATTGATTCTGATATGCATCCGTATATTTTCTAAGTGAACCTGATATGAGCTGTAAGTCTTTGCCTGTATAATGATCCTTGGTTACTTTTTTGATTCTTTCTAATTTCTTTTTGGAAATCTTACTTTTCGATAACGCATTTTTCACTTCATCACAAATAAACACATTCTTCACGATCTGTCCGCAAGCGATAACCGCATCCACAGCATGGGGATTTCTTTCCAACAGCTTAGCGCTTAAGATGGATCCCCATGATGTCGAAAAAATCATTATCTTATTATTCGGAAATTTCTTTTTTATCTGCGCTACTAATTCCTCTGTCATCTGAACAAACGAATCTATGGAAAAGGTATCATCAATCACATGGTTATTGATTCCGCAGCCAAGCTGATCCCAATAAACCATGATAAATTCATCCGTAAATGCCGGAAATAATCCTCTGCATCCAACAGAAAACGGAATCGGTGTCCCCGGACCTCCATGCAGAGTTATGACGATCGGGGACTCTTTTCTTTTTCCTTCTATCAGCACCTTCTGTTCCTGTCCGCCTAATGAAAACGAACATAATTCCGATATTTCATTATTCGCAATGATCTCTTTTCTCTTCATAGGGCTTCCTCATTCTCATCCTTATATTTCTTATCTTTAGTTTAGCATAGCGCCCGTGTTTTTGCCATAAAAAAACAAGATGTCCTTCAACATCTTGTTTTCCGTATAAATTATATCATTCCCTGCAACAACAAATCTCTCTATGTGGTCTGCAAATCTCCTTCCAATGCTTCCACCTGTTCCATCGTCAAATCTGTATATAGTACAATCTCTTCAATCGGTAATTGATTCTTAAGCATCCTTAACGCCATCTGCTTTTTTCCCTGCTCAATACCTTGCTCAATGCCATGTTCTATTCCCTGCTCATATTTTTCCTGATATTTCATCTGCAATGTCATATAGTCCAACCTCCATTTCTCATTTTTTCTGACGGACGAGATTTCTTTCTCCAATGCCCTTGTATAATCGTCCGATGCTTCTTTGCCATCAATAAAATCAAGTACTCTTTTCATTTCTGGCGTAATGTCATCCATTGTTCCCTTTGTGTTCAAAATAATTTTTATGGCATCGTCGCCAAGCCTTAACTCCAAATCCTGCACGCAGCGGTTTTCAAAGGTATAAATATGCCGGTCCTCTCCAAATAAATCAAATGTGCAAACGAAAATAATAAAGCTGCGTTTCAGGTTTTTGTAATTTTCCCCTTTTTCCAGAATGCCAAGGTCTATCATTCCCTGATAATATCTCGTCCTTTTCGGCAGGTTCCCTTTTTCCGTGGTCTGCATCTCAATATTATATACCGAGTTGCTGTCATCTTCCACGTAGATATCAAGTCTTACACTTTTGGCATCTGCTGAAAGGTCTATGGTATCCTGTGACCTGGGATATTCCATTCGAGATATCTTTATGCCAAGTACTCGTTCCAAAAAGGGTTTGCAAAATTTGGGGTTCCTCATGATGACGCTGAACATAAAATCATCTTTGAGCTGTAATTCTTCAAATGCTTTCTCCATATGTGAAGTCCTCTTACAGCCCTCTTCTCTCTCACCTGTATTATAGTCTATGCTTATACACTTGACAAGCACTGCTTTCCTCCAGATGTTCTTTTACCGGTCTGAGGAAATCCGCAATTTTCGAAGCCATTTCCGTTTCGTCATAATCCGCCAGTCTCATACATGACAAAACGTTTCCGGCCGCCTGATAATTCAATTGCACGCCTCTACTGTCGTTCTTATAGCTTGCCGCATTTGCTTTACGAATGCCCAGCTTTCCCGCCTCTTCCACCGCATCCATGTTTGCACCGAGGAACAGGAACTGCCAACCCTTTTCCTGATTTTGTTCAATCATCTTTTTTACCATTTGGGCAGAATATTCCCGACTGGCGTTTTCCTGACCATCCGTCGTAATGACAAAAATGATTTTCTCGGCCTTCCATTCATCCGGCAAACGGTTCTGAATATTCTCCATCTTCTTTACCGTACTTCCGACCGCATCCAATAACGCCGTACAGCCTCTCACATAGTAATCTTCTTCCGTCAATGGTTTCACGCTCTCAATCGGGAACCGGTCATGAATCATCTCTACCCGGTCATCAAAGAGAACCGTTGTCACGCTTGCCTCTCCCGCTTCCTTCTTTTGTTTGAGAAGCATCCCGTTGAAGCCGCCGATCGTATCACTTTCCAAGCCTCCCATAGAGCCGCTCCTGTCCAAAATAAAAACCAGTTCTGTTAATCCTTTTTTCATATGCGTACCCTTCCTTTCTTTTACTATACACATATTACAAAAAAGAATCACAAAACCGGTCGCTTCCGAAGAGACATTTTATCTCGAGAGAGTTCCCTCACCATAGTCGTCTAAAACCAAGTTCGCGAAATGAATATTATACTCGCTGTTTTCGATCAAATACATGATGATCAGATCAAACCTTGAGGACGCGGACAGTGTATATCCGGCAGTTTCCAATAATTTCTTCGTCTCGTCCATTTCAAGCTGCAATGCCAGACAAAAGGATATCGCCGTCTTTTTACTCGGCATATAATCCTCATTGCTGCGGATCCTTGAAAATAATCTGCGGTCGATATTTGCACTTTTATAAACCGCAGAGTCCTTCAACCCTTTCTCATCAATCAGACGAAGCAGTCTGGTCGAAAACGACTCTTCCTTCTGATCCAATACCTTATCGATCTCTGCGTGTTTCTCTCCCCTGCTTAGGAAGTCCGAAATCTTAAGGCGTTTTGCAGGCGCGCCCGCCAGCGGCATACTTTCCCTTGGACTTTGCAGCACTCTTGGGCTTTGGCATGAAAACAATCCCTTTTCTTTTTGCTGTTTTTCTCTTGCAATCTCCTGATAAAAAACTTCTTCACGCTTATCGTCAACCTCAACTGCATCCCAATGCTCCGTGCAATTGACGAACGGATTCTCTCCGCCTTCCGTCTTCTTTTCTATCACACTATCCGCTTCGAACAGGGAGACGGCATTTGCACTCTCTCCGAAAAACCGTAAATCTATGTATGCATCCAGTTCTTCCCGAATTCTCTCTAATCGTTGATAAAAAGTCTTATCCAACTTGCTCATACGTGGAACCTCACTCTGAATCCCATTTTCTCTTTCACGTTCTGTTTTCTCCGTCATATCATATAGAAATCTACTTACCGGACGCATCATGAAAAACCATTGTCAAAATCTTTATCTTCTATCAACCATAGCCTGTCAGCTCGCAGAGTGCCTGAATGAAAAAGAACTCGAAATGCTCTCTGCTGACCTGATTGCTTTAGGGTATATGATGGAGTCTTTACAGGCACATCAATGTAACTGTGAAACCGATTTGTCTTCCGGCGCTCAAAGCGATTGCTTTCCCTCATGACCGCATTTGTAAGCGATCTTGTTCTCACAATTTTATCACAACGCGGACATCCGTTTCTACGGCTTTCTGAAATACCTCTGCATCTTCCGACTTTCCCACGATGTTTCCATAATGGATTGGGACTGCCACGGCCGGTCTGATCTGGTTGATCAGTTCGGCTGCTTTTTTCGCAGTCATTGTATAAGTGCCGCCGATCGGTACCAGCGCGATGTCACACGTTACTTTTCGGTTGTCCGGTGTCGCATCCGTGTCCCCCGCAATATAAACGCGGGTATCCCCGATTGTCAGAATATATCCTACCCAGCCCTTCTTTTTCGGATGAAACGGCTTGTGATTATTGTAGGCGGGTATGGTTTCTATATCAGTCCCACACTCACAAAGCTTCTGATCCGGTTTTACCACGACGACCCGATTGTCTTTGAATAAAGCACTGCTTCTTTCCTCCAGAAGCTCGGGCACAACAAGTACCGTGTCAGTATTGACCACTTTTTGAAGGTCATCCGGCGAAAAATGATCTCCATGATCATGCGTGATCAGTACCATATCCGCATCGTGATCTTCTTTTTGTATCTGAAACGGATCGATATAAATCACTTTTTCTCCGCCGATGCGGATACTGCTGTGCGTCAATACTTCGATGTGGTCTAAAACCTTACTGTCAAACATTCTTTTTTCTCCTCTCCATATTTCATCCTGATTCGTTATAACATGTTAATAGCAATCCTCTAACGTCTGCTGCCCCAGCTCTAGAATGTCATCATCCAAAACCGCAAACGTAACATGCATCTCGTAATCCGGGTACTCCTCCATAAAATCCCTGCATGCCTGAATCGCCTTTCTCCACGCCCGGTCTTTTGGATAGCCAAAGATTCCGGCAGAAATTAATGGAAATCCGATGGAATGGCAAGCATTCTCCTTCGCGACAAGCAGCGACTGCTGATATGCGCTGTATAATAATTGGGGTTCCTTCTGATTTCCGCCGCGCCAAACGGGTCCAACCGCATGAATAATATATTTTGCAGGCAGCCGAAAACCCGGGGTGATCACCGCATTTCCTGTCTTACAGCCGCCGATCGCATTGCAGGCCCTTGTAAGCTCCGCTGACCCCGCTTCTCTAAAAATCGCCCCGCATACACCGCCGCCTTCCCAGAGACCTTCGTTGGCGGCATTTACGATCGCATCTACTTTCAGATTTGTGATCCCGATTTTTTTATTTCGATGGAGTTCATTGGTTGTTTGTTCTCCTTCATCGGATTAAGCTATCGATTTTGTTTATGGTAATATTTCTTACTGCATTTTATAAAATCTCATAAAATCCGATTATGAGTCGTTGTGATTATACCTTAGCCGACGTATGCCAAAAAATCAAGTATCATTCGCCGCTTTTTTATCATGCAAACGCAAGACCGCCGCATATCGGTTCTGTCCATAGCAGCGGTCTTGCATATTATTATTATGTAATTCAACATAATGCCGGCATAAATTTGGCAAACAGATATAATCCCTCCGGACCGGCAATGACCTCGTGAACTGCACCTGCCTGCATGATAGATATTGTCCCGGCTTCATAGGGAATGCTGCTGCCTGCATTTACGCACCTGCCGCTGCCCTTTATCACCTCATGCGTTTCCAACTGTGTCTCGTGAACATGTTCTCCTATACTGCAATCAGGCGCAATCCGCACCAAATGATAACTGAACTTTCCATCTGTATCCTTTGCGGTGAGGATATGCTTCAACTCCACACCCTGAAAAGCCGCATGCGCTGACCATTCTATTTCTGCGAATCCGACTTCTTTTTTTGGCAAACCTAATTTGCCATGCTCAAACAACTCAAATGTATCCATTCTGACACCTCCGATAAAATCAATGTGTAATCGGGTTACACTCTGATTATATTTACCGGATACTGCCATGTCTTGTAAAAAATTGCCCTATGTTGCCTGCTGCAGCTTCTTCTTGGAACGAATATATTCTGACGGGGATATTCCGACAATTCTCCGAAACGCCTTGTTAAAGTGGCTTTGGTCATAAAATCCCATCTCTGCTGAGATTTCACCAATTGTCTTTTCCGCATTCAAAAGGCTCTGTGATTTCCGTATCCGATTCTGGATGCAGAAGTGGTGCGGCGACATGCCTATGCTGCTTTTGAACTTTCTCAAAAAATAATATTTGCTGATAAAAATGTCTGCCGCCAATGTTTCTATCGGAAATTCTCTTTCCGGATAGCTGATAAGCCGATCGGTCAAATTCTTTATGCCCGGATCCATTTCTTTGCGGTACTTTTCTACTGCTTCCCGATCGCAATAAACATTCCGCAAAGAGATTCGCAATTTCTCTCCCTGCTCCTCTGTCATAACACCTTGCTTCACCGCATCCCTCAGCAAATTTCGAAGGATATTTTCTGCCGCCTTGTAATCTGTTTCCTCCACAAAAAAAGTCCCGATACACATGGACAACAGCCGCGTATTCTTTTTCTGATATACCGAATGCATGGCATAGGGCGGGATGATAAATAGATCCCCTTTATAACACTTCCATTGTTGATTAGGCACGTCCATTTTTCCAGCGCAAACGACAGGCATTCTGCTTGCGTCACCACGATCAGCGTGGCACTGACCCTCGCAAAAATGAACTGCAGCCACGCCCTGCGTGACTAACGATATGATATAGTGTCCTACATGATTATGGCTCTCAAAGTGCTTATCAATATTCTCCGACCACACAAATTCAATGGGGTATTGATCAGATTGATAGTATCGCATATTTCTTTTGCTCCCGCCGGTTTTATGGCTGATGTTATGTTTTTTGCGGTGTTTGAAACTGCTTGGAGGTTTCATTAATATTTGAAAAGCATAGCCGATGCTGGCTATGCTTTAATTATACTTACAAATTATTACTTTTTCCTCGGTTGCATTTCCAACATAACGTTTGTAGATTATTAGCCTCGGTTTTTCCACCTTTAGAAATCGGAATAATGTGGTCAACTTCCAAAAGAAGATTAGGCTCATTAAAAACACTATTACCACATAAACAGCAAGTATAATTATCTCTTTTCTTGATTGCTTCTCTTAAATCATTGGTCATAGCGCTATGTTGTACTTTAGAATGACCCGACTTATTCATTTTAGCACTGATTTCCGATTGTAGACATCTTATTATATCTTTTGTAATTTCAATTGTACATGAGCGCCTGCTTTTTCCAGCAGGACTAACATATGAAAAACAGAATACCGGGTTTTTAACCTTGGTTATCCAAAAGCTTATTCCACAAATCAAATATGGTACCTTATTTCTCGTGGCAAACAGTCTAATGAAAATAGGTAGATGTGACTTTACTTGTATGTATAGTTCATCCATATCATCATAAAGATCTTCCAACGATTGCATATAATTAGCACAAAAATCAAGTTGTTCAAGACAACATTTATTATAATCTATATCAGAATACTTGATTAGATATTTAATAATGTTATTAGAGGCACTTGATACAACCGAACTTGAACAGCTATATGTTTGATTTAATCCCAATTGCTCAATATATTCATGATAAATTGATACTTGATCTAATAGTTGTAATCCTAAATCTCTACATTCCTGAGCTAATATATTATTATCGTTGAATAACCTTTCTTTATTCTTCTTAATATAGCTATTTGAAATAATTTTAAAAATGAATTTCAGCCCGGCTACAAATGCAACAATTACAGCAGTTATAACAATAAGAAATAATATGTTACTTGGTTCTAAATTTCTCATTGTCATTCTCCCAAGTACAAGATTTTTGTACGGATTCATCTGTTTTTTCTGCACCCTATTATACTATATCTGATAAGAAAACTCAGTGCTTCAAGAGATTTATACTTGTTTTTTGTTATTGAGCAGATATTATTTAGTTTTATTATCCACGTCAAGTTTTTAAATAGCTGCGCGGGAATATGTGATGCACATCCCCTAATACCGTAACTAGTATATCAAAACTTGCGTCCTTGATGCTTTTGTTTTCTGCAAGTCCTGATAAATCAATGGTTTCAGAGTTATCGTGAAATCAGGAACTTAATAGTAGATGTACTAGATATGTACCATACCACCATGTAATCATCTAGAAATTTTCCGTTTCAAAATTTCAAACAGTTCATCTGATATGTCCGTCGGATTCAAAACCATCACATTTATTCTTATTTTTGTATTATAAAACCTTTCCTTTACAGGAACTCTGGATAAATATGCCTCCAGTGCTTGCATCTCTTGAATTAAATAGTTATTCTTATCACTAAACCACCTGCACAAGAAGTTACATTTTTCAGAACAACAAGTCTCATTTTCACCAAGCAATTCTATATCGAATCCATTACTACTCAATGTTTTTTCATCAATTCTTCCACAGTTGCATTTTTTAGATTCCATTTTAGAAAATTGTGACAAATTTACAAAAATACATATTGTTACTGTTTCTGTTATGCTACCTGGCGATAAATTACTCTGTCCTGACTCCGCTTTGTTAATATTATATTCTGAAATTAATCTATATCCTTCAGTCATTAAATGTGATACCCAGTGGAATGCTGATTCTAAGGACATATTATCAATGTTATGATTCAAAATCGGTTTAGATACTCTGTGTTCGCTCATATCCAATAAATCTGCAAACCGAAGCAATATTTTATCAAATTTGTAACTAATAAGCTTATTGCTAGCGCCACCTTTAATGTAATATATATCTCTGACATCCAACATATGGCTTTCCGCAATTTCGGCAACGCACTCCCTTACGCTTGACTCTAAAAAATTTAGTTCTTTTCTTTTTCTAATTTCCTCCGAACTATCCTTCGCATGTTTAGATCTAATTTTATACTCAAAAAAACTGTCTACTTCTTTATATGTTTTTATAATTGCTTTTTTCGTATCACTAGTACTCCTATGTTCATCACCCCACACACCCTCTAGTTTTGTTGTGATTTTTTCTGACGCATCTTCATCCAGTAGAAAATCGTTATCCGATGCTATCCTAACCATAGAAATATCATGAAGATAACAGGCAATAAATAATAAATAATAATCATAACTTGAAATCTTCAAATAACTAAAAACCTTAACTATTTTAATAATATTCTTTACTAAATCAACCGCATGTTCCTGATTGTGAAGTGTATAAAAATATAAATGTTTTGCACCATTTTTCCACACATCACAAGTATACTTATGTACCCTGATAAGATTATCTATATTTTCAGGTGTTACAACATATCTTTTATATGCGCCAAGCACCTCAAACACCGTATAATCAATATTTTGCATATTATCAACAGACATAAGTTCCATTTGCCATCTCAAAAACTTGTGAACATTACACTTTACATTTCTCAAATACACTAATACCCTTAATTCACCATAAGTAATTCCCTTTTTATCATAAGAATTTATCATTACGTCTTCCGACAAACTAACTTTAAAGACCTTTGAATATACTGCATTCAAAAGCATCCTTTGAAGGCGATCAGAATTTAGATTTACAATCATAATCGTCTTTACAAATTCGTCAGAGCATATACCAAAACTACTTATTACATCTTCTGTCAAACCTTTAACCTTAACTCCATTGAATTCTTCTTTCAATATTTTAGAATTCATATTGGCATACCGAGTCATTTTCCTATTTGTCTGTTTTGTAAGGGTAGCATAACAATCTGAAATATTTCTTACTTCTATACCTATTAAGTAATCTTCAAACATTCTTCGAATATATGAACACCCTAACATTTCTTTTGAATATACGACTTCAATCACTGATTTAATATACTCTCTTATTTTATCATGTTCATTTAACGTATTTGATATCAATATAGAAATTGCAGTTTGCCATATATCATGCTTATAATTTTTAAAAAAACATTCTACACTAATTCCGGCCTCAAGCGATGAATATCCATAATCACAATTATTGTGCCTATTATCATCTATGAGAACCTTAAATAAGTTTTCATCTAATCTATTTTGTGTTTTTAGACGCAATTTTATTTCTCTATATTTAAAAAATTTATAATAACGTTCCAGTTTTTCTTTATAACTATTATGCTCCTCAATCTCACTATTTAGCTCTAATTCTATAGTTTCCAACAGTGCTTCCATTCTATGTAACATCGCTTCATCTTCTTCTTCAGAATATGTCGATGTAATATCGGAACCAATTTGAGATGCCTCTCTACTCAATGTTCTTAGATATATTTCCCCCTCCTTGCTGTCTTGGATTTTTGTGTATGTACTTTTACCCTCCATATGAACTTTAATGCTATATATTAAATCTTCTGTTTCAAGCATCATACGGTATTTTTTGTCTGCAAAAATCATTTTATCTTCATTAGCTTTTATAATATACTTTGCTGCCATTTTTGCAATTTTACCATTTATTTTCGTCAATTGCACCTTAAAGTCCTCATCATCGGCGATTTTACTATTAGTATAGATGTAAGAATCATCTACATAATAGACGGACTTTCCCCCATAGACTTCATCAAAAATCTCTGCAATTTTTATCATACAGATATTTCCAAAAAAATATGCCTGTGGCAAGCCTTGTGCAATTCCTTTTGTACAAGTAATATTGATATCACTGTTTCCATAATAATTATTCTTCGCCAAGTCCGTATCTAAATTTGTTATTTCACATACCAACAATTTATATATGATATTTTTGAGTATAAAAATATCTTCAACATCACTTAGTGTAACTGGTAGGTTCTCTATTAGTATGCCATAAACCACTCTTGGATCAACCGAAGGGAAAAAATTTTTTAAATCTAACTTTATTTCATACTTATATTCTTTAGATTCATGAAATGTTTTAAAATATTCGTTTGCCTTTTGAGTATATACTTTGTACTGTTTATTCCATTTCACAAACAACTCTTCCGGTCGATCTGATACTTTATTTCCATAAAAATTGTTTGGGATAAGCCTACTATAATTAGATAAACTTAATTTCCAATTATCCTTTTCGGTTGGTATCTCATAAATCAACGGGTGCATTAAAGCGACCATCGCTATTAACTGTCTTAGCGCTGCCATGTGAATTGGTCTATAAATGCGTTCTCCTGTGTTCTTATCATAATCCTTAGGTTTATAATAAACCTGCGCTTGAAATAAAAATTCATTATTATCCAAAATATTCTCTATTATATTTTTTACATCTCTTATCACACTATTAATTAGCTCCTCGTCAAACGGATCCGACAAAGAATTAAGCAATTCTTTGTCTTCCCTTCCCAGCAAGCAGGGGTCAAAAACATATGATTTCACCGCATATATTGCCAAATATATGTTCTTATCACTTAATATGTATTCACGCAATTTCACTTTACATCCTCCCGATTCTCTTCAGTTTTCTAAATTTTTTAACGTCATTACATATTTTCTGTGCCAATTTATTCTCTTCATAATCCTCATACACTTTACAAAAAATATAATCACTATCTCCAAAATCGAATTTCACTCTAATCTCTATTAATTTACCCGCTATTTTGTTTTTATCTATTCCATTATATCCATATATTACATCTAATCCCGCTGTAACATAAAACGTTTGATCAATAACTAGTTCAAATTCTCCCGGTATTTCAATCGTTAATTTCTTCATTATTTCACGGTACTTCATATCTTTATTTTTTAACATACGATGCACTTGCATAAAATCATATAAATACTGTCCAAGATACGTCCCATTATATTTGTAATCCGAATTTGTATATCCCAAAAATTTTGAAAACATATCTATATATCGCTCAAACTTTTCATCTTCAATATCTTCTGTAAGCAGCTCATTCATAAAAATGTTCAATGCAACATCTCTCATTTTTCATTCCCTTTTCTAAAATTCTTTCTTAACATATTTTTAGCATTCTTTTATACTTTTAATAGTAATTTTGATTCTCCTCATCCCTTATATTGTTTTGCAAAAATCATTTGGTGTAACATCCTGCGTTCAATGTCCTAAACTGTAAGCATTATTATTAATACACAATAATGCCTTTTTTTCTCGCATTTTCATATTATATTATATAACGTTGGTTTTCCACAAAGATTGTTTCAGTAAGCGTATCATCTGGCGGTGCTTAGATTTAATGGAAAGCGCCAGATTTGACACTTACCTCTAATTATTTATTATTCAAGTCCATTTTTCCATCGCAAGTGGTTGGCATCCATCTTTCCAGAATGATATGGATGGCTTCCGCAGCTGATCTCTTCCCTAAATTTTCTCTCAAACCCTCAAGACATAAGAATACGTGTGTCTCAATAAAACCGCAACAACTCGTAAAGAGAACTCTGACACGTAAGTTTATTATGTGGTTCTTCAAGCAGTCTATTAGGTACATTTTGGGTATAATAATGCGATAAACTTCCAATTCTCTCGCTCCCCATTTCCTTTAACGCCGAAACACACCAACCTATTTTTGCTCGTTCAAAGCGACTATACAAGGTGGGGTAATGTTTATATTAAATATTTATATACCTATTATGCAGTGAAATACCCTCCATATAAAATCTAACCTTATCATTTACATAAGACCGCCTAAATATCTAGCGATTCCTTGTATATCGGGGAATATAGTGTAATCTTTTATTCCTGCAATATTAAGATACTCTTTTATTGAATCGTGTGCTTCTAAAGATATTTCTATTTTATATATAGAACTCTTTTTATCTAATATAGTCGTAATAATATCAATATCTTCTTCACCATCCTCATCGCCATGTATAGTAAACATTCCACTTTGAGCCTTTACTCTACTATTAATATTGTCACACTTAACCGCAATTGGATATCTTGCAGGAAAGGGTTCTCTATCAACATAATTTTTTAAATATGATAGACCCATTGGATCATTGGGTAATACTGGTATCCCGCTTTTACCAGACAGCTTATTCAGCTCTATCGGATTCATGATATATAAGCTCATGGCATAATTGTTGACCGAAGATGTCGATGCAAAATATAACGCCACTCCTAAATTGCTTGTCCAATCTAAAAGCCTAGTAGGTACACCATAATGCTGCATATCAATCAATGTTTCCCATTCGCTTTCACGATTTAAACCAATTCCTGCCGCCAAACGTTTATATTCAAAAAATATTTCTTTTTCTTTCTTAATACCATTGTCCGTTCTAAATAATGAGGGTTTTAGTAAATATGTATTTTTACCCTGACCTCGAAACCATATTTCCGAATGTTCAAAGTGTGAACGTTTTATTTCTGATACAATACTATATACTTCCTCATAAGATTTTGCCAAATATGTTTTCATGCGCATATCCTCCAATATTCTTATCAAGTTAGTTTCCCAAACTTACCTTCTTATACATTTCACATTCTACTTCTATCTATCGCTTATTACGTAATACTTTTTGTAATCTCTACAATACAATTCTAATTTCACTCGCTATACTTTTTTATAATATCCTGTGAAACATGCTCCATATCCGGATAAACATAACTTGTTGAAATTCCTAAAATATTTACACTTTCATATATTTGCTCTTTGTATTTGCATGGGATAACAAATTTAAACAAAGTTTCTGAATCGCAAATATCTTCTAATTTTCTTTGTGAATTATGTACTGTAAAAGAAGATTGTTGAGAATACATTCTTAAATTCTTTTCTACTGAATGGCATGCAATAATCTTATCAACAAATTGTGGCTCTATTACGACAGTTTTCTTAAATGCCGTCGTCAACATTTGTTGTACAGCATAGGCATCTATTGGATAAACAAATTCTCCAAATCTCTCTTTTATATTTAACCTTCTAGGAATCAGTACCCAAATACAGGCATCATTAGACTCGTCCCGGTTTTTTTCTAATGCAAAATAACATGCTATCAAAGGTGAACTGCTCCAATCTAAAATTCTTGTTGGCAAACCATAGTGCTGCATCAGAGACATCCAGGCTGCATAGTTATTCTTGCTAGGTGTATCGTTCTCAATTTGTTTGACGTATATGTAAAAATCATTTGTAACATAGTTCTCTTTTTGATACAATTTTCCCCTTTGTATTGAAGGCTCTAGATGCCACTCACTTTTTTCTTGTCCTCTATACCATATTGGCTGTTTTCCATAAATGCTCTTTAACTTTCTAATCTCCCCTATCAAATCATCTATTGATTTGATTGTTATTTCTACCATCCTGCGATCCCTCCTTATTATAGTTAACTTTAATCTTTCTGAATGTATATATCTATGCTTTACAAAGAATCCTTTATTATTATACCACAAGCATAATCCAGATTCCATACCCAAAAAAGAAATGTTGGCATATCAAATATTTTGAATTGATACACCAACAGTCCCTATATCCCCCTCTTCAGCCCTTCAATCAGCGTAACATCCGCTGGTAGCCACTCAACGGAATCCAGTTCTTCCTTCGTCAGCCACTTTGCCGCCTCATGCTCTTTCAGAACTAAATCCCCAGACACAACCTCCGCCCAAAAACAGTCCATAGAAAGATGAAAAGTCGGATAATCATACTCGATCGTATCAATCAATTCTCCCACTTTAATTTCTGTATTGAGCTCTTCCATGATCTCTCTTTTAAGCGCTTCCTGCGGGGTTTCTCCTTCTTCTATTTTTCCGCCTGGCAATTCCCAGCCACCCTTAAAATCTCCGTATCCCCTTTGGGTTGCAAAAATGATCGGCTCTCCATTTTTATCTTTTTCTTTGATCACGGCTACAACCACACGTATTGTTTTCATCCTGCTTCTTCCTCTGTTTTCTCTTTAATACTGCTCTGTAAATAGCGCAGTAAATCATCTCTCACCGCATGACACATTTTCATTTTTACTTTTGTAATGTCGCGTTCTCTGTCATTGTTATCCTCTTTTTATCCGCTTTTGTCTCTACGATGTCAAACAGTCCCATATAATAAAAATTTGTTTCGGCATTACTCTTTTTTACTAATAAATGTTTACGCGGCGCTGTGATAACTTCCTGCGTGTATGAGCTATGAATGCTCCTGCCGATTTGGGAATCCCAGCGAAAAATCATATTATCTTCAAATACATCCTCATAATCCGGCTTGCCGTCCACATAATTTTTTCCTTCATCTTCGCTCTCTTCCTTATGGTATGTAACAAAGATAAACACATCGTCACCTATGCGCTTCATGCCGTACATTGCCGATGATAGATCTTTTCCACAGTTCATCAGCAAACTGACATCTCTTCTGGATTATTTCTCATATAGCACAAATGGATTTTCTGCGATTTGACCGCCGGCAAACTTATCCCGGTATCTGCGTAATCCTACTTCGATCATGTCATCTACCTGTTTGTAAAACTCCATGTGCTGTAAATGTTCTGCAAACCCTTCCATTCTATGGGTATTTGCAGACATTAGGATTGACAATATCCATATAGCGATTAAGCCATATTTATTATAAAATATTTAAAGGAATGCCTTTCAGCGTTCTAGTGATAAGCATCCTTTTTAAGATCAACCATCAACATTTCTATTACATCACCCAGATCCAGTAACCCGCCAAAAACAAATCCAAGATATCCCGCGGAAAAAACGTCCATCATAATATCTAATATTATCATAGCTACTCCATCATTTTACTATTCGGCATGGACGAATTTTTTTCTTTTCCATCAGTCAAATAGGGCTGCGCGTCAAGTCCGCAGCCCTATCGAAATCATCTTCATTATTTATTCAACATCTTTCTTTACAGAAATAAACGGAATCACCTTTTCCTCCCGCCTGAGGGTTCCCTCTTTTAGGCACATAAGATTTTCCAAATCTTCTTGTGATAAAATTACACCATAGTGTGCAAATTCCCTTAACAGTTCATCAACAGTCAAGTATCCGCCATCAAAGAGAAGATCTATGGCTCCTTGGAATATCGTATCTCTGATTTTCCCAGGCACATCTCCAGGCTCTTTTGTCCGCCAACCGTTTTTGGAAACAGTACGCATCATATACTGGAATTGATTAGATGTTATAACCCCCAGCTGCCATGCACGGTACATCATGGCTTGCATTGAAACCTTCCATTTCTTTTTCAGCGACTTATAATAATCTACATTAGTCGGATAAGCAGATGCCGACCTTACAAATGCGTCTCGCGGAAGCAATAAAGCACTTGCAAAGAAATTAGCCTGCTTCTCTCTTGCATTGAACTCATCCTTTGACACATTCTCGTTATCCGCGCCCCATGAATGCATCAGAATATGTCCAAGTTCATGCGCCATATCAAAACGCAGACGTTCAATCGGTTTCGATCCTATGGCAAGTGCAATAATATAAACCGTCTTCCCGTCAACATTAATCTGTTGGCTGAAAGCATCGATATCGGATACCACGTCGCTGAAACCGGTAACAATAATGCCGTTCGATTCAAGAATATACTGCAGATTATCAATCGGACCAGAACCAATTTCCCAATATTTTCTTACTTCCACTGCAAGCCTCTCAATCTCGGAAAACGCCTCGTCCGAATCCACCTCTGCTACCCCATCCGGCAGCGAAAAATCATCCAGTTTAGGAAGGTTAAGCTCTGGGAAATTGATATAATTCAGAAGCACCTTATACATCTTAGCAACGTATTCCAGTTTCATTTTCTGAGAATATCTCGATTTTTTTGTGGCAGATGCCTGTGACCGGAAATAAATATTACCCGTAGATACCGTGCAGTAATCTTCAGTCATAAAGAAATCTGTAGGAAAGCCTAATGCACGGGCAATCTTAATCACATTCTCAAACGGCGGAATATTCCCGTCATTTGCATACAGGGAAAGAGACTGCTTGCTAATCCCAGTCTCATCAGCAAGCTCAGTCATCTTCTTCTCTCTAAACTGAAGCGCCTCTTTAAGACGCTGTCCATTAAATTTTTGAGTTTCCATCATATCTCCATAAGCGTGATCTGTATTTTATATTGCCGAAACATCATGCTTCTTTGCTCTCCTCCACAGACTTCGGCGACATTTTGGTATGCTGTTCCTTCTCACTTGCCCTGCGTCCGATAAGTCTAGGTTTGACGGAAACAAGGCTGTGCGCGTCTTTCTTCTTCACGTCCTTTGTCTCCGCAGAAGTAAGATTTCCAAAGTCAGGCTTCATCATCTCCATTAATGAGATTTCTTCCACAACACCGAATTCTCCATCAAGCAGAACTGCGGATAAACCAACCAGACTGTTATGCTCCGCTTCGTATGTGATAACCCAATGCCTGTAATCATCTGCCAGACTTAAAGCCTCTTCCATGATTGCTAAAAAATCTTTTTCATACTCTTCCTCTGTAAATTGACTTCTCACAGGAAATCCGAAATCAGCAAGACTAATCTGCCTTTCTGTTGCTTCTTCATCTTTATTCTCTGTATTAAGAATTGTCTGCAAATAATGTGGACTCCTTCGTGCCATATTCTTAGGAATGCGTTCAAGCGTCTTTTTTGCACATACTGAATATGAATGTTTATCAGTCCTATCCAGAACGATGCATCCCGTCCACGAGCTTCTCTTGAAATATTTGATTTCAACAGATTCTGACTCCACCGTATTCCTTATATTCGTAACAATATAGTCCCCTCGCAGAAACGCGATTGCATTATTCACTGCATTGTCACTGTTGGCCAGATATGTACGAATATCTTCACCAACGCCTTTTTCAATGGCTTTTCCAATTTTGACCATGATTGACTTAGTATTGTCCGAGATTGTCTCGTTAAACATGATAACCTCCTTAATAGTTTTTATTATTATAATTTTACATAAATTTATAATTTTGTCAAGCCTTGTTTTTTATTCTTTTATATTTGTCAATTTCTTTAGTGCAAAATGATAGAGCAAATTTCATCCTTTTTAAAAAATTGTATAATGATTTCCAGGAAACTCGAGCCTTCTACTCTGCCTTCAATGCCAGAAGCAAGCGTTTTAGTCTGTCTTCAGGGTGCGATCAATATGAATTCTAATGGCGTAAGAAAATCAGAACAGATCAAACTCATCCTGGAATGCCGCAGCAACGAACATTTCGATTGCCAGCAGTGCCAAAATCAGGGGATCACCCCCAACCTTTTATAACCAGGTGGGCAAACTCCGCAAATCGGGATATACGTTTTCCAATTCCAAAAGCAACGTTTCGGTCCTTCCTGCAAAACACGCGTTCGTAAACTTCAATGTAATAGAGTCTCCTGTACTATTTCTGCGATGATGGAGCAAAATTTCAGTTATTCGGTTAAACCTCCCCTTCCATGTATCGCAATTGAGATTGTGCGCGGAAATATCATGGTCCGTCTTTTTCATAGGGATAATGACACAGTGCTCCAAAATACGCTCAAGTGTATCGAAGATATACCGCATGTTTGATAATCCAGCGCAACAAATATCTACCTCATTACGGGCCACACCGATATTAGGAAGAGTCTGGATGGTATGTACGCAATGGTAATAGATCAGTTCAGAGAAGAACCCAATGAACGTTCCGCCCATCTTTTCTGCGGCAAACAGTACGTATCTTGTTTGATGCTGATTTCGTTATCTTTCGGATAACTGTGCATCATGCTTCGTCTTGATGCCTTTTATAGACTTTCATATTTTCTTGACATAAAAACCTCCAAACTGTGTAATGTTATCTTACATTAGTTTGGAGGTTTACACAAACTTTAGGATAGTACCATTTCGAGCATTTTCTATTTTTCAAACAAATATTAAATAAAAACGGAATAAAAACAACGTTTTCTAAAATCATCCTCTTTATGATCCATCGCTTACTCACCCTGTATTCAATAGCAGCCTATTACCTAAATCTCACCTGCAAGTTCAGCTTAATAAACATCTCTCCATTTTCCTCATACAAACTCATATAATCATGTCTGCCGGTAGATGCTCTTTCCATAATGGTGTTATCCAGCAAATACTGTTCAAAGAAATTCCTGTTATATATGTGATATGCCAATATTTCCCCATCTGCCTTTACGATTATGTAACCACCATTTGCTTCGTCCAGTCCATCCCACTTCTTTGCAGGCTTCATTCCCAAGGCACAGGAACAAAGGAACTTCTTAAACTTGTACTCATACATCATATCATCACCATAGCCTAACGGATCTCGCTTGCCTGCTAATTCTACCAATTTATCGCATTCCTTGGTATCTTCTTCATAGTAATACAACAACATATTTCCAAGTATTTGAGGCATACTGCTATCTACCATTATCAGATTACGCTTAAATCCCTGATGATACATATCAACATAGCAAATTGTACCACCCAAATCTTTGATAGCTTTCATTCTATCCTTAATTTTGGTCGTAGTATCAATAGCGTTAATATCTTCTGCCTGTTTTGCGGATATTCCGGTTACTTTATAGATAAAATTAGTTGTTTGCCCGGCATTAAGCAGCGTAGGTGCATTACCCACTTCAGACTTAATTGAAAATCCCACATCACGAATATAATTTGTATGTATATCCTGTATCTGCATGGAAATATCCGTTGTGTCAGAAGATGGTGCTTTGATTTTAGTAACTTTAATTCCGTTTGCAAATTCTGCAATTTCTTCCAATTCAAAGCTCCCACTATGCACTGCTATTTCCTGCAGCAAGCGGTTTGCGGCATCGTCTAACTCATCTCTGGGAATGGCCATGATTGTTCGTGACTGTACTTCAATGTTAATATTTTTGTCCGTAATCACATAATCGATAACCTGACCTTTCTGTTCCTCACGCACAATTTTCAAAATAGGATAAAAAACATCATCTATCTTTTCCACCTTTTCATTTGCAGCATATACCCGCCCTTGACTTAACAATCTCATAAAAGCATATAATTCAGACCACTCACCTTTGTTACCGGACATTTTTCCATCATTTTTATTTGCCATATCCAACACCTTCCTTATCTCATTTGCTATTGCCTCAATTACATTTACTGTTACACTATTACCAAACTGCTTATACAAATGAGTATCTGCCAGTTCCAGCTTAAAATCATCGGGGAAGCCTTGAAGCCTCGCCCACTCCCTTGGCGTCATTTTTCGTATTCCCTGTCGGTTTACTTTACCCTTTATATGTGTTACAGGTGTGAAGTCTGTTAATCTGTTATCAATAATAAGATTTCTTTCCCTACCCATACCGCCACAAACAATAGCTCCTGCCTGACCATCAAGTTCACGGATCTCATACCCAAACCCATGCCCTTTTTCCTCATGACGCTTCTTATGCCGTTTTAGTGTTTTTACATAAGTGTCGGACAAGTAATATTTTACACTTACAGGCTTTTCTTCCAAAATATCCCTTATACAGGTATTCGGATTGTTACCGACCGGAAATTGAAATTTACTACTGTCTATGTCATTCCGAAACGCAACAATATAAATTCTTTCCCTATTCTGTGGTACTCCAAAATCCTTGCTGTTTAGCACTTTATCGTAAACTGTGTATCCAATTTGTTCAAACGCTCTCTTAATAACTTTAAAGGTTCTCCCCCCATCATGTATCGTCAATCCCTTTACATTTTCACAAAAAATAACTTTTGGCTTATGGTACTCACATATCCGAACTACATCCTGAAATAGTGTTCCTCTGCACATACCTTTATAATCATCATCAAATCCCATTCTTTTTCCTGCTAACGAAAATGCCTGACAAGGAAAACCTGCTAAACAGATATCAAACGCTGGTATATCTTTTTCTTTTATCTTAGTTATATCACCCGCAATATCAAAATCATCCTGATAATTTGCTATATATGTTTTCTGCGCATTCTCATCCCATTCACTTACAAATACGGTAGAAACATCTTTTCCAAAAGCATTATCAAAACCTCTCCTAATTCCTCCAATACCCGCAAATAAATCTATTGATCTATACATAATCATTCATTCTCCCCATCAAATAGTTCATTTTCCTTTAATGCTTGGCCAAATATATTTTCCTCAATTACTTTTATACATTCATCTAAGTTCTTATTTATTTCTTTTCCCCAGAAACGTATTACTGTCCATCCCATGAATAAAAGCTGCTTGTTGATTTCATCATCCCGTTCCTTATTTCTCAATATTTTTTTAATCCAAAATTCAGCATTTTTTCCTTTTTCCAGTTGAGGTTTAAGCACTTCCCAATCTTTTCCATGAAAAAATTCACTGTCACAAAAAATCGCTATTTTATATTTAGTTAAAACAACGTCCGGTTTCCCGGGAAGATTTGAATAATTCTTTTTGTATCTATATCCTCTTTTCCAAAGTTCCTTGCGCAGTTTTACTTCAATGCCCGTATCTTTATTCTTTATATTACTCATATTTCTATGGCGTTGCTCTTTTGTCAACCTATCCATAAATCACCTCTACTACTAATCTTCGTTCACAACTTCCATAATATCAGAAACATCACATTCCAACGCCTGACATATTTTGAGCAAAATATCGGTATTTACATTTTCATTTCTTCCAAGTTTGGCTATTGAGGCTGAACTTACATTAGCAATCTCTGCCAAATCTTTTTTCATCATGTCTTTATCAATCAATAATTTCCATAGTTTTTTATAACTGATTTTCATATCGTCCCCCAAAATCGAACATATTTTCTGTTATCATATCATGCCCACTTTGTGTATGCAAGACTTATTTTAAAAAACATTTATGCGTTCTCATAATTATTTGTTTCGTTATTTCATTTAAATTTGTTTCCAAATATTTTCTCTCCATAAGAGATAGCTGTTATTTATCCACTGACGACCGCTATTCTACAAAATTTTATTTATCTAATCATTCTTCCGTTATAATCTAATTCCTTAGAAGTTCTTCTCACACTTCGTTCCCACTCCAAAAAATCCTCTTCTCAAAACCGCCGCGTTTTTCTCTTTTCGCATCCCGGACTTCCATCAGATCTTCTACGGAATGTCCGCGCGCCTTGCAGATCGCGAACAGCACCTCCAGCACATCCGCCATTTCCTCAATGGACTTGTCCGCCTGATATTCCGCTACTTCTTCATTTAATTTTTGATCAAGCTCTTTCAGATACTCTTCGTCATCTAATATTCTTGTAATGGGCTTCTTCCCATCCGCAATCATGATCTGCGGAATGTTATCGCGAACTAATTTCCCTTTCCTCATTCCTATCCACCATCCAATTCATTTTCCCCGCTCGTTTCCGCTTCTTCTCCCTCTCCTACAACCCCTTACCCCTCTCATCTCGCAGACAGCATTTTCTGTCGAAATAAATCATTTATTATCATACCACAGCTTTCATCTTGCTTCTATATATTTCATTCATATCGAAGCCCCAAAAAATAAGATCCTGCGCCAGACCCTATCTTCCAACATTTACATTTCTCCTCTCCGCCCGCCCCCGCACATACTACTTGTATATACTATTCGCAAAATACAGCATCCATCTATCCGATTTTAAAGTCCTCATATTCTATAATAATAGGGACAGCAAGGATTTTGATTCTCTTACCGGAGAAAAGATAAAAAAGCACAAACAGGGACAGGGGTTTTTATGAAGAATCATACTCATACTTACAGAAAAGAATTCTGCAGCCGCCTTACAAAGCTTAGAATGGACAGAGATGTTTCCGCACGTGATATGAGCCTTTCGCTTGGTTTAAGCGAGAGTTATATTAATAAAATTGAAAATGAGAAAACGCTTCCGAGTATGAGCACGTTCTTTGATATTTGCGATTATTTTCATATCTCGCCGCAGGAGTTTTTCAATATCAGCGAGCCGTTTCCGGTTGAGATCGCGCTCGCTCTGAAAGAAATGAATCACATGAACAAGGATCAGCTTAAGCGTATGATCGCTTTTATGAAAGACATCAACCATCGGGCTTAACGTTTAACGTGCCGCGTTTCCGCGGCACGTTTTTTTCTATCTTATAGGAATTTCCTCAAGCCCGGAAGAATTGCTTTGCAATTCTTCGAAAGATTGCTTCGCAATCTTTTTTATGAGGTTGTTGCATAATAACTGATTTTTTGAAGGTCCTCCAGCAAACCGCCGGAATACGCTTCGGCTTCCCTGTAGATCTGCTCTGCGCGGGTATATTGCTCGTTGTGGATCGCCTGTATCACTTCCGCGCCAAACTGGTGGAATCGTTTATGCTTTTCTCCCAGCGCCCGCCAAAGCGGAAGAACCTCCGGAATCTGCGGGGTAAGCGCATAATAAAAATGACCGAATCCGCACTTATGGGAATCCAGCTGCAGCGGCGACAACACACGGTTGTTCACCATCTTTTGCAGATTCGCAAGCCATGTGCGGTGCGCGGTGATCGCGTTCTGGACATATTTGGCAAATTCCGAACGGTCCATATGATAAAACGGATCCTCCGTCATACTGCCGATCTGCTTGACGGCGTCATCGAGATTCTGTTCAATCCCTACCACCGGTTTGACAGCCTCTCCCAGATCAAGACCGACCTGTCTCATAAAATCCGTGCTTTCTCTCAGCTGGTTTTCCATTTCCGTCATGGAACTGCTGAGCTCTTCACTGATCCCTGCGATTGAGCTGATCGAATCATTGACTTTGGCAACATGCGCCTGATTATCATTGTTCAATTTCCATACATTGGTGATCTTATCCGACACGCCCTCCAGCGCTTTCACCGTTTCCTCCGTACTTTTGACGCTTGCCCGCGACGCATTGCGGACGCCATCCAAAAAATCATCCATACTGCCGGTCAGCTTTTGGGTTTCCTCGGCCAGCTCGCGGATTTCACCCGCCACGACCGAAAAGCCGCGTCCTGCCTCGCCTGCCCTTGCCGCTTCCACACTGGCGTTCAGCGCGAGAAGATTCGTCTGCATGGAAATCGTGGAAATGCCGGAAACAATCTGCTCGATATTGTCAATGATCTGGAACAGACCATCCATATCCTGCTCCAGCTTTTGGGACATCGCTATGGCATGTTCGGAAAGCTCTTTGATCGCGGTAAGCTCATTCTGCCCCTGCTCGATCTTCCGATAAACGCCGTCCGTTTCCGACGCAACTTCAATAATGGTGTTTGTCAGCTCCGTATGCTGGTTATCGGCATCCCCGAATCCATCATAACGACCCGATGTTCCGAAAATTCTTTCTGACGCCATATTGATCTTATTGGAAATATCCATGATTTTTTGCGTCTGATATTGCATGGTAAGATCGAGAGAACTGATCTGCATGACCGCTTTGATATTCTTGTCAAAAACTTCCGCAAGCTGCCCCCGGCCGTTCTGCAGTCTTTCATACATATCCTGCAGCTCCGGGAAATTCCCATAATCCGCTTCCTTTAGTTCCGAAACGGATTTGACAAGTTCAGATTTCTTTTTGATCTTCATGTCCATCCCTCATTCTTTCCTCTTAGCAGTCCACATGTTATAATACCATAATACGGGATTTTAGAGTTTTTGCAAGCTTTTATGCGATGATAACGTAATTTGGGATATTTTTGGAGATTCTCTATTCCACGATGCGCCCATCCTGCATTTTGATCAAACGATCTGTCTGCCCGGCCAGCTCCAGATCATGCGTTACCATCACGATCGTAAGACCTTCCCGGTTTAACCGCCTAAGCAGCTCCATGATCTGCTTTCCGTTTTCATGATCTAAATTTCCGGTCGGTTCATCGGCAAGCAGCACACTCGGCGAATTGGCGATCGCACGTGCGATCGCTACGCGTTGCTGCTCCCCGCCGGACATTTGCGACGGCTTGCTCTTTAGCTTATTTTCCAGCCCCACCTCCGCGAGCAGCTCTGCTGCCCTGCGCCTGCGCTGTGCGGCCCGGACCCCTCCGTACCCCATCGGCAGCGCGACATTATGAGCGGCGTCCATTTCTCCCGCAAGATAAAAGGACTGAAAAACAAATCCAATCTTTTTGTTCCGGAAATTCGCGAGCGCTCTGTTTTTCATTCCGCTGACATCCGCATCCTCAAACAGATAACGCCCCTGCGTCTGCCTGTCCATCCCGCCGAGAATATTGAGCAGCGTGCTTTTTCCGCAGCCGGAGCGTCCCGTGACCGCCACGAATTCTCCCTTCTCTATTTGAAAAGAAACGCCATGCAATGCCTGATATTCATTTTTACCGCTCTGATAAATTTTTGTCAGACCTTCCGCCTGTATGAACGCCATCTTCTGATCCTCCCTATATTCTTCTACAAATCTTTCGACATCTCCGTCGCATGTTCACGCCCTATAATTCCTTCAGCGTTCCCGCCACATTCTCACGCCCCACAACAGCAAGCGCGATCCCGCTGATGCCGAGCGCCTCCGCCAATGTGATTCCCACCGCGCACCACACGGTAAGACCGTGCCACGCCCCCGTGAGATCCAGATACCCAATCACCAATCGCGGTGTCACATACCACGCCGCCACCCCCGCAAGCAATCCGCCCACGGCAAAGCAAAGAAGAACCTCCAAAAATATCTCTAAGAAGATCTGACTTTTTGTAGCGCCATATGCAAGCGACACCGCCTGCTCCTTCTTTCTCCGGTGCAGGATTAAAATGAAAATGCCGATCATGCCGGTCATAATAATGAGCAGCATGGAGATTGCCGCCAACAGCAATCTTCGATATGGAATCATCAAATCTCTGGCAGAACGCTCCAGATCCAATATACGATCCGATATATCATATTGCAGCTCCGGATGTCTCTCGGATAAAAAGCGGATAAATCCGATCAGGTCAGAGACACCCTCATCATTTCTTTCCCCCTGATAGATGGCAATGACACGCTTATAAGGCATCGCGTGCGTTTCAAAGTCCATCTCTTCTATCATTTCAGGCGGCAGGATCAGGCAGTCCGACAGGCTGATCTGCTCTCCAATTTTGTAACCCCCCTGACTATTCAGATTCACATCCGTCTGCTCCTCCGGAAGCAGATGAACTTCTGATAAATCAACAATTTTCTCTTCTCCGATATACGCGACATCGCCTTCGAAATGATAGTATAAAAAATCATCATGCTCGATTTGCTGCATCGCGCGCTCTTTTAATCTGCACAGCGTATCATAAGCGCCTCTGCCGATATAGACCGCTCCCGCTTCGCGCTCCATCCCAAAAAGCTGTTCAAACACTGCATCACTTAAAAAACAACATTGATAGTAGTACTCATTACCGTCATTATCCAAGGAAATACTATCCCGATACGGAAAATAAAATAGTTTCTCCGCTATTGCCGGATAATCCCGAATGTCCTGCGGCGTGATCGGGTAGCCTGCCGATGTCTTCGTGAAAGAGCAGTATAATTCAACTCCCTCGCTCTCCGTCCTCTCCTTGATGTCGCGAATCTCTTTCGCGCAGGACAGCGACAGGTTCAGGCAGCTCATAAAAATGGTCATGCTGACCGCATCAATCAACATCAGCAAACTATATCTTCCGATATACTGTCGGAAATGAAACCATGCCTTTTCTATCGAATAGCGCAACGGATTACTCCTTCCTGCCCCTACAGCTCCTTCAGCGTTCCCGCCACATTCTCACGCCCTACAACAGCAAGCGCGATCCCGCTGATGCCGAGCGCCTCCGCCAACGTAATTCCCACCGCGCACCATGCGGTAAGACTGTGCCACGTTCCCGTAAGACCAATCCCTGCGATACGCAGCTGCGGCGTCACATACCACGCCGCCGCCCCCGCAAGCAGTCCGCCCACTGCAAAGCAAAGAAAGACCTCCAAAAATACCTCTAAGAAGATCTGACTTTTTGTGGCGCCATATGCAAGCGACACCGCCTGCTCTTTTTTTCTCCGGTGCAGGATCAGAATGAAAACCCCGATCATTCCGGTCAGGATGATAAGCAGCATAGAGACCGCCGCAAGTAATAAGGACCGATACGGAATCATCAGATCCGAAGCGGATTTTTCCAAGCTCAGCACACGATCCGATATTCCGTACTGAATTCCCGGATGCCGCTCAGCCAAAAGCCGGCAAAACGCCATCAGCTCGGTGATGTTTTCATCATTCCGTTCTCCCTGATAACTCGCGATCACGCATTTGTTGACCATCACGGGCGCTATCGCATCCTCATTCTCCATCCTCTCCATCATCTCAAGCGGCAGGATCAGACAATCCGACAGACGGATCTGATCTTCCCCCATTGAAAACATCGGCATGGAAGAATTCAGGCGGATACCCCCCTGCGCCTCATCAAGCAATTGCACCTTTGAAAGGTCAACGATCTGCTGCTCCCCGAGATACGCCGTGTCACCCTCAAAATAATAGGACAGATAATCGTACTCGTTTTGCAGCGCCGCACGCGCCTTTAACCCGTTCAGCGTATCATATGCATCCTGTCCGATATAAACCGCTCCTGTTTCCCTCTTCATTCCAAACAATTTCATAAAAGCGGCATCACTTAAAAAGCAACAGTGATAGCTGTACTCATTCCAATCACTGTCCATTGTATAGCTGTCCCGATACGGGAAGTAAAACAGCTTTTCCTCCATTTCCGGATAGTCCTTTATATCCTGCGGCGTAATTGCATATTCCTGTCCGAACGCACCTGAGAAGCTCAGCTCCACATCCTCCGCTCTCGCCTGATTTCTAATCGCTCGCAATTGACCCGCACAGGACAGCGACAGGTTCAGGCAGCTCATAAAAGCCGTTATACTGATCGCATAAACGAAGATCAACACGCTGTATTTTCCTTTATTATGTATAAAATGAAACCCTGCCTTTTCGGCTGAATATCTCATTGACTCTCCTTTAATATCTCACACACCTGTTTTTTCCCCACAAGCACTGCCACGATCACGATGCTGATCAATGCCGCGGCCACCGCTCCGAATAATAAAAACATCGCTGTCAGCGCCATACCCGGATACGTAGTGATCAAATAGGAAATTTTTTTTACCGGAATAAACAAAACCATATCTACGCAGTACGCCATTACAAACAGAAAAAAGTTTTCCAAAAAGATTTCGAAAATCGTCTGTGCTTTCGATGCGCCTAACGCCATCCTCAGCCCGATCTGATATTTTTGCTCCATGACCTTTCCGAACAGGATTGCCACCATACTGCAAACCGCGGGCAGCAAAACCATCAGACTGGAATACAGCCTTTTTCCGATCTGCTTATCAATGGAATCATAATATTCCGCATAAATCTCTTCCCCGTGCGTGATGGCACGGATCTCACCAAAAGAAACATTCCTCCTGATACTGCCATGCGTGATCTCCCCAAATCCTTCCGGTGCATAGATGCTCACCCGATACTGGATCAGACTGCTTCCGATCATCTGATACAGCCAGTTCTGTGACACCATGATCCCGCCAAACATCATGGGACACTGAACGATACCGATAACCTCAAGTTCATTTCCCATGACATTGATGATATCGCCAATCCGCCTGCTTCCTCCCCATGCACACAGACAGTAGGGTGCACCCTGTTCCTGTTCTTCCTCCGTCAGCAGTCGTCCCTCCATAAGCCGATAACCTTCCTGCTCCAAATACGCATCCGTGTAGGAAGAAAAACCACCCTGGCGGAAACTTCCATCTACATAAATCGTGGACTCATAATAAGTAATGAACCCGTACTGTAACCCGTTTTCCTCCAGCCAGGACATCTTATCCCGATAATCGTCTAACGGCACAAGCGTATCAAAACAATCCACGATCATATGCTGGTCGGCATCCTCGTATTTACACAACTCCCGATCGTAAATGATTTCTTTGATAATGGTCGCCATGCCGAGCGGATACAGCATCCCGATCGCTAAGGTGATCACAACGATCAGATTGATCACTTTATGATATTGTAAACTTTCCCTGATGTTGCTGAGATAAAACACGATCTATTCTTCTCCTTCCGTGCGAAAAACTTTATATAGAAATCCTTCCGTATCAGCCACATAAAATATATTTTCATCCTGTACACACAAATACATATCATGCGTCTGTACTTCTTCTATATAAGACATCGTTTCCAAAAGCTCCGCTTCCATTGAAAACCGATTCATTTCTCTCCAAACCGTCGATATGGTATAGATCGTATCCTCCCTAACAACAAAATCTGCGGGCGCATACATGTAGGGAAGCTCACAAACCTTCCTCAGCCCGGTTCTATCCACCTGATAAATCCAGTTCGCTCCCGGTTTCCATCCGTATCCCCTACTATCCCTATAAAACCTCCACTTATCTGACGTGTATACAATTCCATCCTGCTCAGACAAAAAACCTAATCCTCCTCCCGGTACGGCATGAAGTTCTTCCTCCTCAATATAAAACAGACTCATCCCGTCCCCATAGGCAGCATTCGCTGTAATATAGATCGTTCCATCTCCCGCAATTGCCATATCATTGTATTTTCCGCCGCTCGGAAGCGTGCTTCCCTCAAACCAAATTTCCCGGTTATAGTTCATATCCGGATCAAACACCTGAATCCTCATATTCCCGGAATCGAGCACATAAATTTCATTTTCATGAAGAAGAATAGCTGTCGGTGTCACAAAATTTCCTGATTCAGAGCCAAGTTCCCCATAGCTTTCTACAAAGTCGCCGTCCGTTGTCAGACGCACGACACAATGATTCCCCGTATCGCAGACCAGCAGATCCTCCCCATCAAATACAACACCTCCGGGCGCACTGATCTTCGTCTTCTCCGTCTCCCACGCCTCATAGTCAAACAAATCCTCTTCAGGAAGCGGAAGAGGCTCCGGGAACTCTCCTCGCCCAAACGGATCATCTTTCTCCGCCTCAATACTATCCCCTTGCATGTTACTCTCGCCATCATCCCGCGCCGCATCTTCCTGTGACGCATCTTCCTGCGACACATCTTCCTGCGACTGTCCCTCAGTCCCTTTGTCCACCCCATTTGTCGCGCAGCCCACGCAGCCCGCCAGCATAATAGCCATAACCGCAAACGCCAAAATCCTGTTCTCCCAATTTTTCATAAACAATCTCCCTTCCTGACTTTTCTGCATAACCTGCCTTAGTGTACTACATTTTTCTTTTTTATTCAAACAAATTGTAGTTTATTTATGGTAAAGCGAACACAAGCAGGTGCCTTTGCATTGCGCAATTGCGCAATGCAAAGCCGCACCAAACTACTCCTTTTTATTACACTAACAGCCCCTCAATCTCAGCTACCAGCTCACCGAACAGCTTCAATGCACTTTTTACCGGCTCCGGCTTGCTCATATCGATCCCCGCCATCTGTAAGAGCTCCAGCGGATCCTTGGAACAGCCGCCCTTTAAGAAGCTCTTGTATGCCTCTACCGCAGGCTCGCCTTCTCTTAAGATCTTATCGGAAAGCGCGATCGCCGCGGCGAAACCAGTCGCATACTGATAGACATAGAACTCTGTATAGAAATGCGGAATCCTTGCCCACTCAAGCGCGATCTGCGGATCGGATACCATATCGTCTCCGAAATACTTTTTATTTAACTCCAGATATACCTCACAGACACGCTCCGCAGTTAATGCCTCTCCCTGCGCATACATGCGGTGCATCAGCATCTCGAACTCGGCAAACATCGTCTGCCGAAACAGCGTCCCCTTGAACTGATCCAGAAAATGATTGAGCAGGTAGCACTTTTCCTGCTTATCCTTGCTCTGTTCAAGCAGATAACGGATCAAAAGCGACTCGTTACAGATGGAAGCCACCTCCGCCACAAACAGGCGGTAACCTGCATACGTATATGGCTGTGTCTCATTGGAATAATAGCTGTGCAATGCGTGTCCCATCTCATGCGCTAATGTGAACACATCGTCCAGCTTTCCCTGATAGTTCAGCAGAACATAGGGATGGACCCCGTAAGCGGACCAGGAGTAAGCGCCGCCGCGTTTATTTTTATTCTCATATACGTCGATCCAGCGATTTTCAAAGCCCTCCCGCAGATGGGATAAATATTCCTCTCCCATCGGTGCGAGTCCCTTTAAGACAATCTCCTTTGCTTCCTCGAACGTGACATTCATGTCATAATCTTTTACGATCGGTACATACACATCGTACATATGCAGCTCATCCACGCCGAGCACGCGCTTGCGCAATGCAACATAGCGGTACATATCCGGCAGAGCGGTATGAACTGCCTCGATCAGGCTCTCGTACACGCTGACCGGAATCCGGCTGCCGTCGAGCGACATTTCCATGGAAGAAGCATAATTCCTCACGCTGGAATAGAAGCGCGCCTTTTTCACATTTGCCTGAAACATGGCGGCTATGCTGTTCTTAAACTGATCATACACCTTATATAGTGTCTCGAATGCATCCTTTCTGACACGTCTGTCACCGCTCTGCAGCATACTCACATAATTAATATCGGTCAGCTCCGTCTCATTCCCGTTCTCATCCTTGATCGTTCCGAAACGCAGATCGACATCCGTGAGCAGGGAATAAACATCATCGGGCGCCGTTGCCATCTCCTGCGCTTTGGCAAGAATCGCTTCCTCCTTCGGGGAAAGCGTATGCTCTTTTGCGTATAATATCCGGTCGATCAAAAGCCGGTAATGCTCCAGCTCAGGGCAGCTCGCAAAAAAGCCTGCGAGTGTCTCTTCCGGAATGGCAAGGATCTCCGGATCCGCAAACGAGCTCGCGCCGCTCATCTGCACGACGAGCGCCTGTGCCCGCGTCGTATACCCCTGATATTTTGACACGCTCATATCCTGATGCAGCTTCTCATTTGCATAAACATAGAGCCGCTCCAAAACGCACTCCATATCGTCCTGTAATCGTAAAAAAGCAAGCAGCTCCTCCGCGGATGTGCCAAGCTTTCCTGCGTAAGCAGAAACCTTACCCACGCTCTGCTCCATTTCCTTTATCTGCGCTTCCCACGCCTCGTCGGTCTCATACAGATCCTCCAGCGCCCAGGTATCCTGTACATTGATTTCCTCTCTTGCAGGTATTGTGCGAACCTCTCCCATGTTCCTGTTATCCTCCTATATTTCTTTCTCCAACATATAAAACGAAAATTCAGCCGTATCCAGCAGCAGCCCCTCATCGTTCGTCAGCCGTGCTTCATAGACGGACACCTGTCTTCCCTGACGAAGCTCATGCGCTTCACAGATCACATAACGCGTATTAAGCGCCGGGCGGACATAGTGCATGCTGCCCTCGATCGTCGAAGAATAATATCCGTATGTACATGCCGCCAGACCGCAGATAATATCCGCCAGAGAATACAACACGCCGCCGTGCAGCGATCCGTACGGATTGGCATTCTCCAAACGGTACGGCATCCGCCCGCGCGCGTAACCCTGACGCAGCTCCAACAGCTCGATACCCATTGTCTCCGCGTAAATATTATGTGTCACCAGCTTCTTTAGTTCCTGCTTCACTCTGTCATCCATGGTGCACCCCTTTTCCTCTGAACTTATCCGTTCTGCGTCCCAAATACAAAGTCATCCATCTCGCCGTTATCAAAATAAATCCCCTGCTCGATCTTTTCTTCCTCGCGCACCGGCAAAAACACCATCAGCTTGACCGCCCGATGACCGCACTGCGGGCATTGATAAACATACAGGTTGCAGGCATACATCCCCGCCGGAATCTGCGATTTCTGCCGGATCGCAACCAGATGTTTTTTATAATATCCCGCATCCTCATGGCGCACATAATGGCCGACTCTTAACTCCGGCAGCGCATACAGCCACTGTGCCGTCACATTCATCTCATGCTGACACCTCGTGCAATACTTATCAAAAATTTTTGCTCTCAGTTTACCGATCAGTCCCATTGTTTCCCCCGATATATCCTATCATCCTGCCTGTTGTCCCTGCTTTGCGCTGTTGATGACGTTCACCATCATATCCGCCTTGGAAATACCCGTTAAGATGTAATTGCTGTCCATGCGCCATCTCTTATTGGATGTAAACGTATTGACCTTCACCGTCACGCCGTCAAGTTCAAAGCAAAACCGGACGCAGCTCGATCCTCTCATGATCCCTGAACCGTGCGCGCAGTCATCCACCCACGCGCGCGTAATCTTCTGCATGGAAGCGATCTGGATCACTGACGGATTCATGCAGAACAGCAGTGCAATATCCCCGTGCTGCGCGTCGATCACGATCGTGGAATTATCGCTGTTAAACGTATGATTTCTGACAAATCCCGCCTCATCCAGCTTTTTCGTCATGGACTTCTTCTTCATATTCAGGACGAGCTTCCATCCCGCCAGCCACCATACAAATGCAGCGATACCTAAAAGCGCCGATATGCCGGCAAACCGTCCTTCCTGCTCCGGTATCAACAGAGACAACATCACCGCAACCGCAACCGGTATCATCGGCACGATTAAGTACAAAATAAGATACAACCCGTTTACTTTTTTGATTTTTTGATTATACTGCATGATTCCTTCCTCCCCATTTTTCGATAGGTTTCATTATTCTATTACCTAGTATATTTCTAACACCTGCTTTTTTCAAGTATAAAAAGAGTTTCCGAAGAAACTCTTTTTATCAGGCATCTTCCTCCAACGCAAAGAGGCATTCCCCCCATGGAGAATGCCCTATAAATGTTCTTTACTCGACCGGTATATAAAGGATTTCCTCTCCCAGTTCCGTGATGCGCACACCCGCTACCTCATCGAGATCAATGGTCTCGTCAAACGTAAACGTAAACGAATACTCATACTCGTCGTCGTTTCCATCCCTGCTTCCCCAGGAGAAACCGCCGCCGCTGCCCGCTCTCTTTACCACGGTTCCGTCTTTTAACACAACGAAAAGATTGTAGCTGATTTTTGCACCCGCCTGATTCGCATCTCCCATTCCATGCATATAAAGCGCCAGCGGCGTGATCGTGATGTTATCCGCCTTCAGCCCGTACGGGAGCTCAACTTCTGCCGTTGAGATCTGCAATTTCGGCAGCGGTGCGCCCTCAAGCGTAATCTCAATAAGCACCTCATCCTCCTGCGATAAGTCCACGTACTGCACGATCTCACCATTGATTTCTACTTCAATGATCTTAAGTCCTTCCGTGCTCTCTCCTTCCTCCAGCAGTCTGCCCCATGGTTCCCCGTCCGCAGGCCAAAATTCCTTTACATATTGTATCACATCCCCCTGAGCAAATCCCTGCTCCGTCCACGCATACTGCAGGACATAACTCCCCATGATAGAACCGTCTTCCTGTACGATGGAATCAAGTCGCGTGAAATAACTAAAATCCTCACGCTGACACCCCTTGATCTGAAAAAAACAGTTCGTTGTCCCTGCCGTCCCTGGCATTTTTCCCCCGCAATGTATCTCACTTAAAAGATCAGTAAGCGTCTGCCTTGATGCGTGATCCTGCATTAAATCTGCCCCCGGCGTCAACTTCGTATGCGGATACAGGGTAAACGGAATGCAGACAGAACCGTCATCATACAGAACTGCCTCCAGCATGACCGTTCCTGCCGCAGTCTCAAGTGTGTAATCTGTCTCACTGCCATATGCCGCATAGATCTCCTTCTCCTCCTGCGTCGCTTCTCTTCCGGGATGAAGCGCCCCGGCAATCCTCTCTACATAAGAAGGATTTGCCGCAAGCACCGTAATACCGGATGCCACCAAAACAGCGCAGACACAGACCGCCCCGCGCAGCGACAGACGCGCTTTTCTTTTTTCTGCGGACTTATCCGTCTCCTCTTTTACGCCTGCCCGTATTCTATGTTTCTGCCGATCACTCAAATGTATCTGATGATACATGGATTGATATACTTCCTCTTTCATCCGTCATTCCCTCCTTTTCCTTCAACAAATTCTTTTTCATCATCGCTTTTGCACGCTTCAGTCTCGCCGACGCCAGATTCGGCGTGATATGCAGCAGCCCCGCGATCTCCTTGATCGGATACTCCTCGTAATAACGCAGATACAATACGATCCGGTATTTCGGCGGCAGCAGGGACAGTATCTCATACAGCCCGCTCTCCTGCTCCCCCAAAAACGGCGGCGCCTCCTGCTCCTCACATTCCTCCAGAGGACGATTTTTTTTCATCCACGCACTGGAAAGCATGCTTTTTGAACAATTGACAGCCACCCGGATAAACCACGCTTTCTCATGCTCATCGGATTCAAAGCAGGGATGCTTTCTCAAATATCGCACAAACACTTCCTGCACCACATCCTCAGCCCATTGTCCCGTTCCTCCGTAGGACACCGCGATCCGGTATGCCATATCGGCGTAGCGCTCAAACAGTTCTTCTGCTCTTTCGTCTGCATCCATGCATTTTCACCTCCTTCGCACGATCATGAAATGCTCTTTTTGTTTCCCTTGACCGGTCATGATAATTTTGAGCTTACATCTTATATACTTTTTATCTTCTTGAAATCTGACAAAATCATGCGATTTTTTTATAAATTTTTTTGGATCATTTTTTAGAAAAAAAGAATTGACACCACAAGGATTCTTTGTTAAAATGATTATCGTTCTTGAGTTTACGGAATGGATCTTACAATTTCATATTTTGCAGGTGTAGTTCAATGGTAGAACACCAGCCTTCCAAGCTGGATACGTGGGTTCGATTCCCATCACCTGCTTATGCGCGAGTGGCTCAGTTGGTGGAGCGCGACCTTGCCAAGGTCGAGGCCGCGGGTTCGAGTCCCGTCTCGCGCTCTTTTTATATTATTTGATGCCCTGCCGCTTGCGACGGGGTGTTTGACTTTTTGGAACCGCCGATTTCCCACATGACTAACAGCGTGCCGTCTTTCACCGTGATCTCGGCCGTCTCTCCGATAAATTCATTGCTTACGCCGATCGGCGTATCATTGACTACCACCGCCTCGGTCAGCGGGTATTTCAAGCCTTTCAGCGTAACGCCCTCCGCCCGTTCTCCCATACAGAAGATCGACACAAATCCGTTCTTGTAAGCAGGCAGGCGCAGCGTATCATTATCAATTGCCGTCACCTGCACATTCATGGAGCGCAGAATGCCGCAGGCGCGCTGATGCGCCAAATAGACGAGCGTCTGGTAATTTGCCATCGTGTGCCCTTCCCGGCCGCCCGACGCGCCGTAGATCTCAAAGGTGCGATAGCCTTTTTCCAACCCTTTTTTTACCGCATAATGCAGATCCGTATCATCCTTCTCCTGCGGCAGCATGATCACGTTCGGGTGATCGGGTACAAAGCCCAGCGAATCAAAATCGCCGATCAATGCATCCACGCGGATGCCGCAGCGGTCGCAGATTGCAAAGCCGCCGTCCGCCGCGATCAGATAATCCTTCTCCTTTGGTCTTACCTGTCTCCGAAACCAGCCCGGATTATCGATTTCTCCGGCGCCGATGATAAAGCACACACCCTCTTTTGCATTTTTCCGGATACTTCCCATTGCTACATGCATGAATCTTCCCCCGCCGCCCGCTGTGATTCTAAAAAATCCGTTTTCGGCGCATTTTTTGTTCTTTATTTATCCTAATAGGAAACTTCTCCATCCCGGAAGAATCGCGTAAGCGATTCTTCGAAAGAACGCAAAAGAATGTTTCACATTCTTTGCGTTCTTTTTTAGTTTATCCTATCTTCCCTCTGTTGAAAAGTACTTTTTCTTATCTCTTTTTTACGATTTCTTACTTTAATAGTCCGCACATTTATGATAAAATAAAAAAGTCTAGTCATACATATAAGGAGGATAAGTCCATGTCCAAAAAATCAATTTCCGATACTCTTGTGGATGCGCCGCGCGGCAACTCGTCGGAGGAAATGTCAATTGCAAACAAGGTCTGCTGTATTGCGCTGACCGCTATTGTAGTCGTCATCTGCGCCGCCTATGCCATGGAGGTCATCAAGAAAAACCGTACGATCGGCTATGTCATCGTAACATTTATTTTAGCCCTTGTGCCGGTATTCCTAAGTTGGATCTTTTACTGCAGACGCCGCGATACCACGATGGTCAAACATATCGTATCTTTCGGTTATGCCATCCTGTACACGTTCCTGCTCTTTACAGCGCAGAACGCTTTGGTGTTTACCTATGTATTTCCGATGCTGATCGTCATCACGCTGTACAATGATTTCCGTTATACTACCATGATCGGCGCAGGCGTTATTGCGGAAAATATCGGTTATATCGTTTTCTCCGCACTCACAAAGGAGCTTGCCCCGCAGGACATTGTCGCTTTAGAGATACAGGGCTTCCTTACCTTGATCATGACGATCGATTTCCTTATTGTATCCTATGAGACATCCCGTTTCCAAAATATGAAAATGGCAAGAATCGATGAAGAAAAGAAGAAGATCTCCGGGCTTTTCGAACATACCATGCAAATTTCCAAAAATATGACTCAGAACGTGACGGCGATCGCCTCACAGATGGGCACATTGCAAAATTCCGTTGAACAGACGATGACCTCCATGTCCGAGGTGACTTCCGGCACAAACGAATCCGCTGAAGCCATCCAAAACCAGCTTGTCAAGACAGAGGAGATTCAGGCACATATCTCGACCGTTGAACGCTCTGTGGACGAGATTCATGGGGAAGTAAGCTCCGCAGCTTCCGCGGTCCGCACCGGACAGGAACATGTATCCTCCCTGATCAATCTGACGGGACAGTCCGACAAGGCAAGTGCTGATGTGGCTTCCGCACTTGCATCCTTCCGAGAATACACCGATCAGATGAATTCCATCACGGATCTGATCACCAATGTTGCCTCCCAGACAAGTCTTTTATCGCTCAACGCAAGCATTGAGGCTGCGCGCGCAGGAGATGCAGGCCGCGGCTTTGCGGTCGTTGCCTCCGAAATATCCGGTCTTGCAGGGCAGACGACCTCTGCAACAGAAAATATTACCGGCCTTATCAATAATATTTCCGATCAGCTTAAGGTCATGATCGACACGATCAACCATCTGATCGAGAGCAACAAAAAGCAAAATGCCTCTGCGGAAAAGACCGCGGAATCTTTCAATACGATCGCCCAAAATACCTCCCATATTCAGGAGCAGTCGGCATCGCTCGCATCCATCGTTTCCGAGCTTGCCTCCGCAAACAAGGTCATTGTTGACAGCATTCAGACGATTTCATCGATCACGGAAGAGGTATCCGCGCATTCCAATGAGACGTATGCCGGCAGTGAGCAGAATCAGCAGATCGTCACCGCCGTCGGCTCTCTTGTGCAGAGCTTAAATGAGGATGCGGGCAAACTGGCAGCGATCCAAAACCACTAAAAAAGATTGGCGCGGTTGCGCCAATCTTTCAAAGAACGCAAGAGAATGTTCCACATTTTTCGCGTTCTTTTGGGATATTGCTTAAGCAATTCTTCCGGGACTTAGAAATTTTCCATAAGTTAAAAAGAACCATGACCTTCACTGGCCATGGTTCTTTTTTTATTCGTCCTCCGTCTGATCGCTCGCGCCCTTGGATTCCAAAATTTCAAGAACATCCTTCAGCGCTTCCTCCAAACTCTGCTCCGATGTATTGACCTGTGTCATGGAACGAAGGAGCGCATTCTGATCTGAATTGTTCGTTCCGAATACGATGGATGCCATCGCGTTGTCCGCCAGCGCGCCGATCGCCTGTCTTCCGCTCTCGGTCTTCAGCATCTCCGAAACGTTATTCAAATTCTCCGTCACGCCGAGCAGGGACGATCCCCCGAGCGCGGTTTCAAGCTCATTGCGCTGCTGTAAGTTATCAATCTCCGTTTTCAGCGCCTCCGCAAACGCCGCCCCCTTATCTTCCGTCTCCGCGCTTTCCGCCGCCTTTGCCGCATTGCTGACCGCTTTCCACGTGGCGTTAACACCCTGTGTCTGTACCTGATTCAATTGCTGATAATCCGTTACAATATCCATCATATCCATAGTAACCCGCCTCTTTTTATGAAATTTCTTTGTTCAGTATAGCTTATTTTTCTTTTTTTGTATATAATATCGACATAAAAAGCCTAAAATTTCCACGTAGGAGCTCTGATGTCCATGCAGATAACAAATAAATTACACCCGCAAAAAGTCGCTGATCGGCATAACGGTCATAGCAGAAGCCGCGCATTTTCCGTCCTGCTTCTGATTCTGGCTCTTTTTACGTCCTCATGCGGAGATCAAACCATAGAAGCTTCCTCAGATCCTACCGCTTCCGCACCGCTCGCTGTCGCACGCATCAACCGCGAGGCTGCCGGCGTCTGCGGCATCACGCCCCGGACCGCAGACTGCGCTGATACGTCTGCCACAGGCGTTTTTCACGCTTTTTATTCTGATGTCGGAACAGACGACGTGACAGACGCGGGAACTCCCTCTGACGAAGGTGAGTTACCGGCTGACAACGTGCTTCCCGACAGCGCTCATTCCGAGCCCCTGCCCGGCGACCCTGATTTCCGCGTGCACGGCATATACGTCACCGCCGCCATCGCGGGCATCGACCGCATCCACGATCTGATCGCGCTCGCCGACGAGACCGACATCAACGCCTTTGTCATTGACATCAAGGACGACCGGGGACAGGTCACTTATGAGATGAATACGCCGACCGTACAGCAAATCGGTTCATCCGCCATTTATATTCCCGACATCGAAAGCCTGATCGCGGAATGCAAAGAACACAATATTTACCTGATCGCCCGCATCGTCACGTTCAAGGACCCTTACCTCGCAAAAGCCATACCGGAATATGCGCTCCACGAGGAAGACGGAACCATTTTCCACGATAACAGCGGACTTGCATGGGTCAATCCTTATGAGCAGGGCGTGTGGGATTATCTGATGGAGATCGCGACTGAAGCGGCGCGTATTGGTTTTGATGAGATTCAGTTTGATTATATTCGATTTTCCACCGACAGAGGAATGGACCGCGTCGTGTTCGGAGAGCTTGCCGAAACCTATACGAAATCCGATATCATCAACGCCTTTACGGATTACGCTCGCGAGACGCTTTCCCCTTATTCCGTCACCGTTTCCGCCGACGTATATGGCACGATCATTGACAACGCGGGGGACCGCGACATTGTCGGACAGGATTATGCCGTCATGGCATCCAAGTTAGACGTCATCTGCCCAATGATCTACCCCTCGCATTACGGTGCGGGCGTCTATCGGCTCGACGTGCCGGACGCCGAGCCTTACCGTACTGTCACGGCAGCATTAAACGCATCCCGCGCCGTACTCGATCAGTACGGACACGATACGATCTGCGCCGTCTTAGAGAACGGCATGCCGGTGAACTGCCGCGTGCGCCCCTGGCTTCAGGCATTTACCGCCACATGGGTCAGAGGGCATATCGAATATGGCAGGGAGCAGATTCAGGATCAGCTCCGCGCAGTTCAAGATGCAGGCTACGACGAATGGATCTTTTGGAATGCTACGGTAAAATATGACACAGGCTGGTTTTAGGGAAACGCTGATCAAAGCGTTTCCCGCACCGGATTTCCTCAGAAAATCCACCTGTGTCCCATTGTTTCGTTCTCTTTTTCCTGTGTCTGATTTTTATGCTTTAGTACGATCGCAGAATGAGCCGGAAGCGTAAAGAGCATCTTGCCGTTTTTGACAGGATACCATTCCTCTTGGGTATCATATCCGTTCTCCGTCGTATATAACAGCCGTTTCATCGTCGTCCCTTTCGGAATACCGAGCTCCCAGATGGACAACTCCTCAGAAAATTCATAGTCGTTATTATTGACCACCACTATGGTCTGTTCCTCCCGATTAAAACGCCCATAACCGATCACATTGTATTTCCCGACCAAAAACTTGATCGAACCGGTCTTGATCTCCTGATTCTCTTTGTGAATACGGATGATCTCTTTATGAAACGCGATCATCTCCAGGTCCTCGCGTCCCCACGGATAGGTGCGGCGGTTATCGGGATCGGTAAACCCGCACAAACCTGCCTCATCCCCGTAATAGATCGTCGGCGCGCCCGGCCATGTCATCTGGATAACGACCGCCTCCCGCATGACCGCCTTATTAACACCGCGGTTCGCGGCCTCACTCCCCAGATTATTCATGCGGCCGACCACATGATTCGTCCTTGTAAGGAACCGGGAATGATCATGATTGGAAAGCTCGTTCATCGCCACATACAGGGACGGCATCGTAAAGCTTACCATATGATAACGCATCGCTCCGAAAAAAGCATCGGCATTTCCGAGCAGATCCTGTCTGTAATCGTCGCTGTGCTTCTGCATACCGGTCAAAAACCATGTGACAGGCTCCATAAACGCGTCGTAATTCATGACGGTATCCCATTGTTCTCCATCCAGCCAGTCGTGCGGAGAGCCGTAATGCTCGGCAAGCACGATCGCATTCGGATTTGCCTGCCTGACCGCCCTTCTGAAATCGCGCCAAAACTGATGGTTGGTCTCGGGCGAATGTCCTAAGTCCGCCGCCACATCCAAACGCCAACCGTCACAGTTAAACGGCGGAGAAACCCACTTGCGCGCAATATACAGAATATAATCGTACAGATTTCTGGAACCCTCGTAATTTAACTTGGGGAGGGTTTCGTGTCCCCACCATCCGTCATAGCTGCCGTTATACGGCCATTTCCCTTTATCGAAAAAATCAAAATATGAATTATAAGGACTTTCCTCCGAAACGTACGCGCCTTTCTGATATCCTTCGGCATTCTCGTAAATGCGCTCCCTGTCCATCCATTTATTAAAAGAACCGCAGTGATTGAACACGCCGTCCAAGATCACGCGCATGCCGCGTCGATGCGCCTCCTCAACTACCTTGACAAAAAGCGCATTGCTCGCCTCTAAATTCTCCTTATTCGTCACACGGTCAATATAGCGCGTCGCGTGAATGTTGTCATCTGCCCCATCTCCCAGCAGTTCGCCCTCGTCATGGACGATCTTTCCGAAATGCGGGTCGATATAATCGTAATCCTGGATATCGTACTTGTGATTGGACGGGGAGACAAAAAGCGGATTGAAATAGATCACGTCAATCCCAAGCCCCTGCAGATAGTCCATCTTATCCAGCACGCCCTGAAGATCGCCGCCATAAAAACGATGCACATCCATCTTATCGGGATATTCGTACCAGTCTTCCACCCTTCGGGTCTTATTGCCGATATACACATATTCGTTGGTCAGCACGTCATTGCTCGGATCCCCGTTGCAGAAGCGATCCACATAGATCTGGTACATCACAGCGCCTTTTGCCCATTCCGGCGTCGAAAATCCCGGAATGATCGAGAACCGATAATACTCATCCGGCTGCTTCTGCACGCCGCGCGTATCAAAATAACAGGTGATCCTGCCGGCCTGCACCTCAAAGTAATAATAAATCCGCTCATTCTCAAGCTGATAATCTGTTTCATAAAAATCAAACAGCTCATCCGAAAAGGCTTTCGTCATCAGTATCTTGATTCCGTTACAGACCAAATAGACCTTGTCGATATTGTCCACGCCCGCCCGGAACCGGATCCGCACCATATCATATTTTCTTGGCTGGGACGGGGTCACATAATCTTCGGTCGTATCGGAAAAAAGAGCCCTTTTCCGAAGCAGAGGCCGCATATCCTTAATATATTGCAGCTGCTCCTCCGCTCTTAATATTTTTAGGTAATCCATTTTCAGCCTCCATGCCGCCTGTTTCCGACACACATGCTCTGCGTCGTTCTCTGTTAATTATTTTATATGAAAAAATTGGGATATTCAATCCCTAAAGGGTAAAAAAGACAGTTGCCGAAGCAATTGTCTTTTTTAGAGAAGGTATTTCTTACTTATGGGGTATAGCAAAAAACTATAAAATGTATTGGGGGGTTACAAGTAGTATCATAGCAAAAGTCTCTGTGCAAATCCATTCTTGAAATTCACAAATATTACAATTTGCTTTGTATTTTTTTGTCTATTTTTCACAAAACAGAGAACAATGACTCAAATTCGTCCCTGGTGATGCGCTCTTTTTCAAGCAGAAGCTCCGCGCAGCGGTGCAGCACATTCATATGCTCTTCAATAATGGATTTTGCCTTGCGATAGCAGTCGTCCACGATTTGCTTAACCTCGCGGTCGATCTCTCCCGCCATCACCTCGCTGTAGCCCTTTGTATGCGCAAAGTCACGCCCGATAAATACCTCGTCGTCATCATGCGCATAATTGATCACACCGATCTTTTCCGACATACCGTAACGCGTCACCATGCTCCGCGCCTCTTCGGTTGCTTTTTTAATATCGCTGGACGCGCCTGTCGTGATATCGTCAAAAATGATCTCCTCGGCGATCCGCCCGCCAAGCGATACCATAATATCCTGAAGCATCCTGCCCTTTGTGAGGAACATTTCATCCTTTTCGGGAAGCGGCATCGTATAGCCTGCCGCGCCGACCCCCGTCGGAATGATCGACACGGTATATACCGGACCGACGTCAGGCAGCACATGGAACAGGATCGCATGTCCCGCTTCGTGATACGCGGTGATCTTTTTCTCCTTCTCCGTAATGACACGGCTCTTTTTCTCCGCGCCGATGCCGACCTTGATAAACGCTTTCCGAATATCGCTCTGCTTGATAAAAGAACGGTCTTCCCGCGCTGCTACGATCGCTGCCTCATTGAGCAGGTTTTCAAGATCCGCTCCCGTAAAGCCCGCCGTCGTCTGCGCGATCTGCTTTAAGTCCACATCCTCAGCAAGCGGCTTATTCTCCGCATGGACGCCCAGAATTTCCTCCCTGCCCTTCACATCCGGTCTGCCGACCGCGATCTTACGGTCAAAGCGACCCGGACGCAGGATCGCCGGATCAAGAATATCCACACGGTTTGTCGCCGCCATGACAATGATCCCCTCATTCACGCCAAAGCCGTCCATCTCGACAAGCATTTGGTTTAAGGTCTGCTCACGTTCGTCATGACCGCCGCCCATTCCCGCTCCACGGCGTCTCGCAACCGCATCGATCTCATCAATAAACACGATACACGGCGCATTCCTCTTTGCATCCGCAAACAGATCACGTACGCGCGAAGCGCCGACACCGACAAACATCTCCACAAAATCCGAACCGGAAATACTGAAAAACGGCACGCCCGCCTCTCCCGCAACTGCCTTGGCAAGCAGCGTCTTACCGGTTCCGGGCGGTCCCTCCAAAAGAACGCCCTTCGGAATCCTCGCCCCGACCCTCGTATATTTTGAAGGATCCTTTAGGAAATCAATGATCTCCTCCAGTTCTTCCTTTTCCTCCTGAAGTCCCGCAACATTCTTTAATGTCGTCTCCGTATCCGTCGCCATGCGCGCACGGCTCTTTCCGAAGTTCATCATTCTGTTGCTGCTGCTGTTGGAGCCGCTGTTCTGCGCGTTCATCATCACAAAAATAAATACCAGCACGATCAGTCCGACCAGGATCGGAAGAACATAATTCAAAAACCAGCTTTCCTGCGGCACATCCCTCAATATCACATCCACGCCGTCATACTGCCGCAGAATTTTCTCCGTCTCAACGACATCCGCCACATAGATCGTACGCTCCGATCCGTCTCTCAAGCTTACGTGCAGGGCTCCCGTCGGCACCTGCTCATTCTGACGGATCTCAATCTCATACACGTTTCCGTGCTCTAAATCCCACATAAAACTATCATAAGAATAATCGCTCGGCAGATTCCTCATCTGACTGATCCATACTGCTGCCACAAGCAGCAGGAGAATGATGCTGAAATAAATACCGCTGCCTCTTTTCGTTGTTCTCACTTCATTATCTCCCATTCTTGCTCTGCCCGCGAATTTGGGCGTAAGCACAATATTTGCAAAGCGAACAAGTTCGCCCTGGGAACTTGTTCCCTTTTTATTGGTCTACATGCACGACCCCGATGTAGGGCAGGTTGCGATAACGCTGATCATAATCCAGCCCGTAACCGACAACAAACTCGTCCGGAATCTGAAAACCCGTGTAATCCACTTTCACGTCCGTGACTCTCCGATCCGGCTTATCGAGCAGCGTACAGATCGCGATGCTTGCCGGCCCTCTTTTTCCGAGCATCTCCAGCAAATAGCTCAATGTCCTTCCCGAATCCACGATGTCCTCCACCACGATGACATGCTTGTCCTTGATCGGATCGTCAAGATCCTTCACGATCCTGACAACACCGCTCGACGTCATATCTTTTCCGTAGCTTGACACCGACATAAAATCAAGCGATACGGGAAGCGTGATCCGCTTTGCAAGCTCACACAGGAACATGCTGCCGCCTTTTAAGATACAGATCAAATGTACCTGCTTTCCCTCATAATCTTTGCTGATCTGCTCGCCGAGCTGTTTAATTCTTTCATCCACCTCCTGCTCGGTGAGAAGCACGCTGATACTCTCAGCCATCCTCTTTTCCTCCTGACATGTATATTTCGATGATTCGTTTGGTATCTGCGGTCACTTTATAAGCCTCGCTGACGCGGTATCCCGTCACCCACAACACATGGTCTTCCTCCGCGACTATCGGTATCCGATGCCGTTCCTCTGAAGGAATCTTCTCGTCGATCATGTATTTTTTAAGGCTCTTGGTACCGCCTGCCGCATTGATCGCGAGCTCGTCCCCTGTTTTTCGGTAACGAACCGCGATGGGTTTCTTTATTCTATCATAATCGAACCATTTCTTACAAATGTTTTTCGGAATTGTCTGTAAGATGTCCGTGTTTTTTTCACAGGAAAACACGCGAAACCGGAATATGCGGCCTCCGAAACGGACCTCGCCGCTCTCCCCTTCCAAAAAAACGGGCGTGTCCTCACAGGCTTCTTTTTTTTCCAAACCGGTTTTGCACCCCAAACATACGCCCTGATAAGTCCGCTCGGCCGTCATGCCGTACGGCAGCGTCAGCACGCGCCCGACCTGCTTCTCAAACAGCGCGCATACGCTTTTCACATGCGCGGATGTCACATCTTTTGCGGCGGGTGCAAGCTTCCCAAAACACCGATGGAGCAGACTCCCCTGTAAGTAAGGGTGCAGACGCGCAAACGCCTCCGCGGAAATGGTGACGCATGCCGGATACGTCCCCTCCGTCACGCATACCTGATACGCCTCCTCCGTCTGTTCATCCAGATACGCCGCCGCCTGCGTAAGCATGTCCGCCGTACGGCTGATATGCTCCGTGCTGCCCTGACAGACCTCCTGCTCCGCATAGCTTAAAATATGATGACGGATACGGTTTCTCGCATGACCGTCCTCCGCATTGGTGGAATCGGTGCGGTACAAAATACCGCGCTCCGCAAGATATGCCTCGATTTCTTCTCTCGTCACACATAAAAGCGGACGGATCACATTGCCCTGCACGGGCTTTATCCCGCACATACCATGCAGACCGCTTCCCCGAAACAGTTGAAACAGCACCGTCTCCGCACGATCATTTTTGTTATGAGCCACGGCGATTTTCGCCCCGCCATCATAAACACGCGCATTCACCTGCGCAAACGCCTGATAGCGCAGGTATCGCCCCGCCTCCTCCTCACCGAGACGATGTGCGGCCGCATAGGCCGGCACATCTTCCTCAATCAGTGTAAATGCAACATCATGCTCCCGGCACAGCCGTCTCACATACGCCGCATCCTCTCCGGCGTCCCTCCTGATCCCGTGATCGACATGCACAACGGAAAAATCAAACGGAATCTGCTCTTTTAACGCAAGCAGCAGATAAAACAGGCATACGGAATCCGCGCCCCCCGACACACCCGCAATCACGCGGTCCTCCGGCCCGATCATATGAAATTCCGCCATAAATGCCATAATCTTATGTAGCATACTTGTCCCTCAGTATTCCCCTTTATACACATGATATTCCTATTAACGGGAAAATGTCAACATTTAGCGTGGATGGGCGAAGTAACCCATTCAGCATCCGCCGTTTTCCCACAGCCCGAGCACAAGCACTGTCATGTCATCAGCGATCCTGCCCTCGCTCTGGTAGATCGCCTGACGCAGAATGGCGTTTGCCATCTCGCCCGGCTCCCTGACCTCCAGCCTCGCCAGCATATCCTCGAACAGCGCCTCCGCGCCCGGACGCGTAAAGCAGTCGCTCACACCGTCCGAAAGCATGATCAGATATTCTCCGTGCATCAGCTCACAGCGCAGCTCCGTCATCTCAAGCTGCCCGAATACGCCGAGCGGCAGTCCTGCCGCATCGAGCATTTCGATCCGGCTGTCTCGTTTAATATAAGTTCCCGACGCTCCCGCCTTCATCAGGCTGCACGCTCCCGTATACCGATTCACGCAGCACGCATCCAGCGTCGACACGTCCGTCTCCTTTGTGGACGAAAGCAGTGCGCCGTTGATCATCTGTGCCGCCCCGTTCGCCGAGAACCCCGATTCTAAAAACTGCTCAAATAGCTCCACAACCAGCTCGCTTGCGCGGCAAGCCTGTTCGCCTGAGCCCATCCCGTCCGCGAGCACGGCGGCAAAACGCCCCTGCCCCATCTCGCAGAATGTATAGTTATCCCCCGAAATACGCTCTCCTTCTTTCGCGACACGCGCCACCCCCGTTAAAATATGATAACGCGTCTCCTCCTCAAACACCACCGTCGAAAGCTCGTCGGCAAGGAGGCTTGTACTGCCCGCCGCAGGATTTAAGCGCACGCCAAGGATTACAGACAACAGCCCCGCAATATCGGCAACCGTATATTCCCCCTCCCCCGGCTCAGGCAGTCTGGCGCGCATGGTAGCGGCAACCTCCAGCTTTCCGTTCTCATTCGTCATGCAAAAAAGTCTGTGCAGACGAATCCCCCTCTTTTTTAATTCCTTTGCAATATAGTAACGCGTCCGGTCTCCCATCGGCTTCATATGATATGATTCCTGAGCAATTCCTGTCATGATGCGGGACATTTCACATAAATGGTCGGCAAGCAGCCCGCGGTTTTCCATCAGCCGCTTCTGCCACAAATACGTTTCTCTTGAGGTTTTAACATCCGTGTCCTCCTGTGTCTCTCCGATTTCCATCCCGTAAAAGCTTTTTGCAAGCCGCATAAAAGAATCCGCGTAGGTTAAAAGTTTCTTTCGTCCATACTCAGGCAACAGTGCTGTCTCCTGCGTCTCCTTCTCCGACAACTGCTTTTTCATATTCCATCATACCCTTTCCATAACATGCAGGCTCCGCGCCGCGGCACGGTTCGTCTGTAAGGGTATATTATAGAGGAGGCGCGGCGTATTTTTTGTCAAACCATGCCTGCGCGCTGCTTAACTTTCTGACAAAAAAAGAACGCTGCGCGTTCTTTGCGAGATTTTGCATAAAAGTGCTTTGCACTTTTTGCAAAACTCGCGTGTACGAAACTTCATAACCCAAAATACGGCATGTAAGTACCGACGGCGTCAAAGCACCCCTGCACGTAAGTATCACTGCCTTTGCTTTCACCACATAAAGAAACAGACCCGAAACGCTCCGCATTTCCGGTCTGTTTAATCGTCTGCCCTGAATATGATCTCGCCCTCATATACGAGTCCGAGCTTACTCTTTGCCACTTCCTCAATATACGCGTCTGTCCTTATATATTTTTCATATTCTTCAAGCTGCCGTGTTCTCTCGTGCTCCTGCTCAATCTGCTCTGCTAAATTCCGCTCACGTTCAGCATAGGTTCTCTGCTTTGCCTTGAGATCTATACTGCTGACGCTGACTACGATCAGCAGCATCACGATACACATCATCACCAAAAGCATACCGAGCCGGTTATGCCGCTTTTTACGGTATGCCGGTCTCTTTCTTGCCATAATAATCCTCCATGCTGTCAACATCAAAGCGAACAAGTTCGCTTTGCGAATTTGGGCGTCAGCACAAATTTGCCGATTGAAAAATCTTTGATTTTTCAATCTTTTATTTTACCTTTCCATAATCTGTAAAAACTGTTTACATAATACATATGTTAACCAATTTTATGCAAACCGTCAACTACCTATCAGCTTCTTTTTTCTTTTTTGTGAAAATGTGACAGATTTTGACATATGCCCTGCGAAGCCCCAAAAACAGCATCTTGAAAGGGAACATCAGTTTCTGTACAATCCACGCCACAACATGTATGGTCTTTTTCAAAACTGTTGACATAAAACGCACTATATATGGACTGAACAGTTTTTTATAAATCTCCATCCCCACGACTGCGCACGCAATACAGTACCAGCGCAGAATTCCGTCATTTTCACAATACAACACCAAAAATATAAAAATTGCACAAACGGCCCAAAACAAAAAATCCTCAACGGAAATCAAGAAGCGGCTGTGCCTGACGCAGATCCTGCATACACGCAGCAGATCGTACACAAAGGTGATCAACACGCCCACGCTGATGCAATGCAGCGAAAACACCGCCTCTTTGATGATACTCTCACTCATAGCGCGCCCTTCTTCGGGATTATTTGAACAATCTGGAAAACAGGGATTCCTGCTTTTTTCCGTACGCGGGCGCATCCGAGTAAGCCAGACTGTCGATCCGACCGTCCACATCAACCTCCCCTTTATCAAGCGTCAGCCTGCTGACATGCAGATTATTCCCCCGTATCATCAGCATTCCCTGGGAAGTCTCCAGCAGGATCTCGTGGATGTCGAACGCAAGCACATCCGTGACGCCCGTAAGCGCGATCGTCTTGCGGTTTCCTACCACCATTTTGTGAGGCATTTTTTGCATCTGATTCAAGTCCTCCATAAAAAAGAACCTCCCTTCTATTTTTTATATCCGCAAGCACAGATTGTACGAGCCATGCACCTGTTTCTATAAAAAAATATATTCGGGAGATTCCTGTTTATGCCTGATCAAACACCTGAATCAATCGCATTTTTTCAAGGAAGCGCTGATTGAATCAGCGTTTCCTTATATATATTTGAACAAACCCGACGCGTCTTCTTTTCGCACCGACTCCTGCACAGCGAGTACTTCCACGCGGACCTCCTTATCGCCGAACCGGATTGCAATCACGTCGCCCGCTTTCACCTCATAAGACGCTTTCGCCGGTTTGTCGTTGACCGTAACCCTGCCCGCATCGCACGCCTCATTTGCAACGGTCCTGCGCTTAATGAGCCGGGATACCTTGAGATATTTATCCAGCCGCATACATTCTCTCCTCCCATTTTGCCAATAGAAAAGACGGCTAATGAAATCCTCTCATCAGCCGTCTTCCGTTCTCAAGTCGTTTCAAAGGAACGGGCGCACTCTTATGCGTTTACCATATCCTTTAATGCCTTACCAGCCTTGAACTTCGGAGCCTTGGAAGCTGCGATCGGCATAACCGCGCCAGTCTGCGGATTTCTGCCTTCTCTAGCTGCTCTCTCAGCAACCTCGAATGTACCAAATCCTACTAACTGAATCTTATCACCCTTCTTCAGCTGAGCTGCTACAACGTCCGTAAAAGCCTTTAACGCTGCTTCTGCATCCTTCTTAGATAATCCTGCCTGTTCAGCCATAGCTGCAACTAACTCTGTTTTGTTCATTGACGAACTCCTCCTCTTACTGAGCTTTGTTTTTGATAGTATTATGACACCCCTCAGAATGCCTATACATATTTATAGCTTTTTTACCAACATTTGTCAAGGAAAAATAGAGATTTCTATTAAGAATCTATTCCGTCGCCAATAATTCGGAAAAGGAATAGGTCACGTCCTTCTTTTCATCGTCAAGCTGTATCGTATATGCACGCGTCTGATAACCAATCCGGCGCAGCGTGATCTCATGGCTTCCGGGCACCTTCTTGAACCGTATCGGCGCGATGCCGACATAAATACCGTCCACATAAACCTCCGCCTGCTCCGGCGCCGTTACCAGCACATAGAACACCGTCCCGTCATCCGCCGTCACCACTTCCGGCTCCGAAGCCTGTCCGCCCTGATCCGTACCCGCGTCGCTGCCGTTTGCTTCGTTTCCGCTGCCCGTACCGTTCCCGTTATTTGTGCCGTTTCCATCACCGGAATTCTGATCGTCATCATCGTCATCCGAATCCTCCGCCGCTTTCTCCAACGTGATCGCCAAGCTGGCTGTCTCCTGTCCGACGCTTAAATATTTCACCATCGTCTCATAGCCATCCGCCCGAATCATCAAAAAATGCACGCCGTAGGTAAGGGACACCGGCCCGGAAATATCCACTTTCTCACTATCCACGTAGACGGTGGCGGAGACAGGCATAACGTCAAAATAGACCTTTCCCTCCTTGATTTCCACTGCAAAATCACCGACGTCCAGTGTCTGCTCTTGATTTTTATAGATCGCAACAGACAGCGTTCCGTGTCCCGCCTCACTCGAAACCGACACCTCATAGCTGCCCTCCGGCACGGTCAACAGCATGTTCTCCGTGATCGGCGCGATCACCTCGGAGCCGACCTCGATCCAGCCGCCGATAAAGGACTCGTCGTTTTTGAGTCTTAAATATCCATGCCCACGGTCAACGCTGATGCTGTGTATCTCATAGTCAAAGCCGCGCAGCGTCAGTGCATCCACACTGTTAAGATCCATCAGCTCGATCAGCTCTCCGTCGGATAGGATTGCCAGATCATCGGCAAGCCGGTACTGCACGCCGTTTACCGTCATCGATCTTCCCGTCTCCGACAGCGCATAGTCCGTCAACCCCTCTTTTACAAAGGCGTCCGGCGACTGCGTCAGCGACACAAGCGTTTTGCTCCGGTAACGGAACGTTACGTCCACAAGCTCTCCCGCCTTGATCTGCGCCATCGTTAGGACCTGTCCGTTTTTGTCCGAGAGCCTGGTCGTTCCGTCATAGGCGAGCGTATACTGTCTGCCCGTCTCTAAATTTCGCAGAGAGATTGTTTTTTCTTCTGTATCATAGCGGATGACGATTGCCGTGTCCACACTGTCATAGCCGGCAGACTGCTGCGGCGCGGCAGTCACCTGCTCCTGATGATCGACTGTTATATCCGTCTGCGTATCGGGTTTCCCCGCTCCCCGGAACGCGCAGCCCGTAAGCAAAAGAACGCCCGACATCCACACCGCGGTCATCTTTATGAAATTTTGTTTTTTTCGATTCGTTTTCATGAGAACAGTATAGCACAATCCTACCCGCTTGCGCTACGCCTCAAACAGATTTTTTAGGAAGCTCTTCCGCGCATCCTCCTGCCCAAGCAGACGGTCGATCTTTTCCCTGTTTTTGGCAGGAATCCATGCCTTTCCGCTATTATAGTAATAGCTCACAACCTTGCGGAAACGCTCGGGATAACAGAGTTTTAAGCCAAGCAGTTTTTTCTCCGCATCACTGATCGGACGGACGGCGTCATATGCCTCTAAAAGCTGCCTGCCTGTATAAATGTTCCAATTATTTTTTTCCATAACTTTCCGGAAAAACAGATAAAAATCCCGTATTCTGACGTCCATCATGCATTTTTCAAAATTCATCACAAACGCGCCCCCGTCCGTAAACAGGATGTTATGATATTGGAAATCCCCATGGCAGAGTACGCCCTTTTGTTCCTCCTGCCGGTAGAGCGCATCCACATCCGCGCTCCGAAACAGCGTAAGCGCCCCCTCTGCCTGTTCCATAAAAAAAGGATAATGATGCAGAAGAAATACCTCAAAATCCGTCTTATCGCCCTTATTGCGCAGATGCTTCCAAATCCGTTTCAGTTCACGGTTATACCGTTCATACTCTCTCACCGGATCAAACATCCGGAACCGGTAACTGCCTGTTTCCTCCTCGTCCGGCGTACCGTCCTCTTCCTGGTCGGACAGCTTTTGCACAAGCGGACGGATGCGCTCCTTAGGCGGAACGGATAAATGAAGATGAAGCTGCGCTAGCTGCCTGACTGCGCGCATGCAGTCGGACGCGTCGCCCACCGAGCACTCACGCCCTTCATAATAATCTTTAACGATATAGACGTTCCCGTCCCTGCCCCGCACAAACAGTGCGCCTTCCTTCGTGCGCAGGATGCAGTCGGACAAAAAACCCGCTTCCCGCAGGTTTTGTAAAATCGCCTCTAACACGCAGAGCTTTTCAAGCGGCCCCGTATATTCCCGAATAATCTTTAAGCCCTGCTCCGTATCGCATAACAGCGCGCTTCTTCCTTTCCATGTCCTGAGCAGCGTCACGTCATATTGTTCCAGTATATTAACAATTCGGTCATTCACACCGGCTACCTCCACCATATCGCATACCCCAATATATGACAACATAGGTGAAAATATGTACCGGTGTCTCATGATTTTGCACTCTTTTTTACACTTTCAGGCATAGCGCCGCCTGCTTCAGCAGATATTCCTTTGTATTGCACGCAGGATCCTCCACGACGATCTGAAGAAGCTCCTTCAGGATCGCGCCGAGCCCCGGTCCTGCCGGAATACCTAGGTCGATCAGATCCCGCCCCGTCACGGCAAGGTCTTTTAAGCAGACACACTCCCGATCGCGCAGAACCTCGTCGTATACCTCTCTCAAGAGCGCAAGGCGCTCCTGTTTTTCCTTCCGCTGATAGGTACTCTGCGCCGCGATATCCGCCTCTTTTACATCAAAGAGACCGGGAAACAGCTCCGATCCGACGTCCGCCATCGCGCGGCGCATCCCCCGTTTATCCGGCTCGATGTTTCTGTCATGATTCCGCACAAGCCCGGATACTTTCACGATCGTATCCGTGTCGAATTTCAGGCGGCGCAGGATCTTTTTCGTCAAATCCTCTCCGATCACGGCATGAAAGTGAAAATGATCGACACCGTTTTCGTCCGTTTCCTTTGTATACGGCTTCCCGATGTCATGAAAGCACATCGCAAGGCGCAGCACACGGTCGGCGCGCACCGCTTTCATTGCATGAAGAATATGCTCTCCCACCGAATAGCAATGATGCGGGTGATTCTGTCCCGTCCGCATGCATTCATCAAATTCAGGAAAAAACACCGCGCTTAATCCCGCCTCATACAGCAGACGCAGCGCGTCGGGATTCGGCGAACACAGCAGCTTGACAAATTCAGCCTGTATCCGCTCCGCACTGACCTTTTCCAAATTTCCCGCAAGCGCTTTGATCGCCTCAAACGTCTTTTCTTCTATTGAAAAAGACAATTGCGCACTAAAACGCACGGCGCGCATCATGCGCAGCGCGTCCTCCGTAAAGCGCGCACGCGCATCGCCGACACAGCGGATACGACCCTCCCGTAAATCCTCCATTCCTCCGAAGCAGTCCACAAGCCCGTCCTTCGGGCGGTACGCCATCGCATTGATCGTAAAATCCCTGCGGCATAAGTCTTCCCTCAGACTGCCCGTAAACGCCACGTTCTTCGGATGTCTGCCGTCCTCATATTCGCCGTCAACCCGATAGGTCGTAACCTCATATCCCGTTTTTCCTATCATGACTGTCACGGTTCCGTGCTGAATCCCCGTGTCGATCGTGCGGCGGAATAATTTTTTCACCTCGTTCGGCTTTGCGTTCGTGGTAATGTCCCAATCGTCAGGCACTCTCCCCAACAGGCTGTCCCGCACGCAGCCGCCGACGGCGTACGCCTCATAGCCCGCGCTTTCTAATGTCGTGATGATATTTGCAGCCTGCTGCGGCAACTCGATCTGCATGCCGTATCCTCCCGTTTTATGCTGCTACTGCTTACTGACAAGGCGCAGCGTCTCGCGCGCAATGGCAAGCTCCTCGTTCGTCGGAACGACCATGATGCTCACCCGGCTCTCCGGCGTTGAGATAACGGCTTCCTCGCCTCGTCGGTTATTTTTTTCATGATCGACCTTTGTTCCCAAAAATCCAAGATATTCGCCGATCATCTCACGCATGGAGATATTATTTTCCCCGACGCCCGCCGTAAACGCAATGACATCCACGCCGCCCATCGCCGCCGTGTACGCGCCGATATATTTCGCCACACGGTACGCGTAAGCGTCCAGCGTCATTTTGGCGCGCTCGTCGCCTTTATCCGCCGCCGCTCCCAAATCCCTGAAATCGCTGGAGATTCCCGACATGCCGAGCACGCCGGACTTCTTATTCATCACATCGGACAGCTCCTGATAAGAAAGCTGCTCTTTTTCTCCGAGGAAACTGACGACCGCCGGGTCGATGTCCCCGCAGCGCGTTCCCATGATCAGTCCCTCAAGCGGCGTTAAGCCCATGCTCGTATCTACGCTCTCCCCGTACTTGACCGCGGAAATGCTTGCTCCGTTTCCGAGGTGGCACACGATGATGCGCAGGTCTTTTCTATCCTTTCCGAGTATCTGCGCCGCGCGCGCGGATACAAAATCATGGCTCGTTCCGTGAAAACCGTAACGGCGCACTTTGTATTTTTCATAATACTCATACGGCAGTCCGTACAGATATGCTTTTTTCGGCATCGTCTGATGAAATGCCGTATCGAATACGGCTGCCTGCAATACGCCCGGCATGATCTTTTCACAGGATCGGATCCCGATCAGATTCGCCGGATTGTGCAGAGGCGCTAAGTCAGCGCACTCCTCGATCGCCTGCACGACCTCATCGGTCACGATCACACTGCCAGCGAACTTCTCTCCGCCGTGAACGATGCGGTGTCCGACCGCGCCGATCTCGTCAAGCGATGCGATCACGCCGTGTTCCTTGTCCGTCAGCGCTTCTATGACCATCTGTACCGCAACCGTATGCTCCGGCATGTCCTTCTGTATCGTCACCTTCTCTTTTCCCGCACCCTGATGCGTCAGACAGCCGCCCTCAATGCCGATGCGCTCGCAGAGCCCCTTTGCCAAGACCTGCTCCGTATCGCTGTCGATCAACTGATATTTCAGCGACGAGCTTCCACAATTAATCACCAAAATTTTCATATTCGTTCTCCTTTATAAAAAAATAAAACCACTGCTTCTATTTTACGTCAGCCTGCGTGTAATTTCCATAGCCAACTTTTCATAAAATAAGAAAACTTTACAATCCATGACCGAATCGCTGCAAATCACGCCCAAACGCAAAATAAGTTTGGAAATCACTGTGATGTGTGATATAATTAGCATAATTGGGCTATTATGGCATCAATGATATATGAAAAAACAGGAGTTATACCAATGGCAGATAAAACTATATACTCAGATCCGGAGCGTCCCGACTATGAGCCGGAACTGATCCGTCTCATTCAGAGCGATCTGCCCGAGGAGGAACTTCGCGAGCAGCTAAATCGCTACCACGATAATGATATTTCCAATGTGCTGGAGGCATTAACGCCCTTAGAGCGCAAACGGCTCTACCACGTGCTCGGCGTCGATGCGGTATCAGACATTTTCGCTTATTTGGAAGATGACGTCGCAAAGTACATCGAGGAACTGGATGCCGAAAAAGCGGCGGACATCATTGAGAGCATGGATGCCGACGACGCGGTTGACGTGCTCGACGAGCTGGAAGACGATAAGAGCAATGAGCTGATCCGTCTCATTGACGCGCAGACCAGACGGGATATTGACCTGATCCAATCTTATGAAGAAGATGAGCTCGGCAGCCTCATGACGACCAATTTTGTCGTCATCCGAAACGACTTCACGATCAAGCAGGCAATGCGCTCGCTTGTGGAACAGGCCGCGGACAACGACAACATTTCCACAATTTATGTGACGGATGACAACGGCGTCTTCTGCGGCGCGATCGACCTGCCCGACCTGATCATCGCAAGGCAGAACGTGGCGCTTTCCTCCCTGATCACGACCTCTTTCCCGTATGTGTACGCGACGGAGACAGTGGACGACTGCTTAGAGCAGTTAAAAGATTACTCCGAAGATTCCATTCCGGTGCTTGACAACGACAAGCGTCTGCTCGGCATCATTACCGCGCAGGATATTGTCGAAGTCGTCGATGAGCAGATGAGCGAGGATTACGCGCGGTTAGCGGGTCTGACCGAGGAGGAAGAACTGAATGAACCGCTCAGCGCGAGCATCAAAAAAAGAATTCCGTGGCTGATCACCCTGCTGTTTTTGGGGTTGTTCGTCTCCACGGTCGCAGGCATGTTTGAACAGGTTGTCGCCCAACTGACGCTGATCGTCAGCTTTCAATCCCTCATTTTGGGAATGGCAGGAAACGTCGGTACGCAGTCGCTTGCCGTTACCATCCGCGTTCTTGTGGATGAGGAGTTAGAACGCGGAGCGCGGCTTAAGCTTGTGTTAAAGGAACTCCGCATCGGTTTGGTAAACGGGCTTTTACTTGGCTCTTTATCCTTTACCCTGATCGGTTTCTACATCCATTTTGCCAAAGGAAGACCCCCCATGTTTTCCTTTGCGGTATCGGGCTGCATCGGTTTATCACTGCTTGTGGCAATGATCATTTCCTCCCTGATGGGAACGATCATCCCGCTGTTTTTCCACAAGCTTCACGTGGATCCCGCCGTGGCATCCGGCCCCTTGATCTCTACTATTAACGATCTGATCGCAGTTGTCACCTACTATGGTCTGGCATGGGCGCTGCTGCTTCAGGTTCTGCAATTAGTTGAATGAACGATACGATGATGAAAAAGAAATTAGAATACGCAAAAAATGTATTAAACGGGACAGAGCAGATCACAAACAGACAAAAATTCAGTTTCATGATTTATTCCATTGCATGTGTGCATATTTTTTTGCTATGCACGTTTATCGCTCTGCGCATCACGCCGTTATATCTTTTTAATACGGTAAGCGTGGCTACCTATCTGGTCAGCGCGCGTTTGATTAAAAAAGAAAACTATCTGCCGTTGTACTATATCACCTATTTTGAGATCATCCTGCATTCCTTTGTCGCCACATTATGCATCGGCTGGCAGTTCGGTTTTGCACAATACATCATTGGCGTGATACCCGTCGGCTTTTACGTGTGCTATACGCTCGATACAAAGCGGCGCAAACTTGTCATGGCCACGCAGAATGCGGTGGCTGCATCGGCATTGTTTCTTTCCTGTAAATTTCTTTCTTATTATAGCGAACCGTTTTACAACATTGACAGCCCGGTGATCGAATTTTCTATTTATACGTTTAACTCGATCTGTACGTTCCTGTTCCTGATCTTGTTTTCACTCATCTACGTCTTCGAGATCAAATGGACACACGCAAAGCTGCGGCATCAAAATACGATCCTGGAGCAGCTTGCGAACACAGATCCGCTGACCGGACTTTACAACCGCCGCAGCATGCAGATGTTTATCGATCAGGCATTACAGTCCGATTTGAGTTTCTCGCTCATCATGGGTGATATCGACGATTTCAAAAAGATCAATGACACTTACGGACACGATTTCGGCGATATTGCTCTGCATGACATTGCGCAGATCGCGGTAGAGCAGGTCGGCGAACACGGATATGTGTGCCGCTGGGGCGGCGAGGAGCTTCTCATCCTCATCAGCAACACTACGCATGATCAGGCCTATCAGATTGCCGAGAACATCCGGCAGCATGTCGAACGCCATATTTTTGAATCAAGCGGCAGGTGGATTCACTGTACACTCACTCTCGGCGTTGCGATTTATCAAAAAGGCATGACGGTCGAAGAAACGATCACACAGGCGGACAATCATCTATACCGCGGAAAACACGAGGGAAAAAACAGGGTTGTGATGTAACCGATACATCACAGCCCTGTTTTTTATCTACAGTTATTTTTTCAATCAAAAGAATCCGCGAAGCGGATTCTTTGAAAGATTGCCGCAAATGCGGCAATCTTTTTAATATGCCTTTCCCCAGTATACCATCTTTTTTGCGGGTTTCCCGCAGCAGACGCAGGTATCGGCAAGCTTCTCCTCGTCAAACGGCATACAGCGGCTCGTGACTGCGAGCTTCTCTTTGATGATGTCCTCGCATTCCTGTTCCCCGCACCACATTGCTTTCACAAAGCCGGTCTTCTCCGTAAAGCATTTCTCAAATTCCTCCATCGTCACGGCTGTGTAAGTATGTTCCTCTCTGTGCAGACGCGCCGCCTCGAACATATCCTGCTGAATCTGTTCTAAGAGCGCGGGCAGCTTCGCCGCCACCTCCTCCAAGGCAATCGTCTGTTTTTCTCCGTTATCGCGTCGGCAGGCTACGCAATGTCCCGCCTCGATATCTTTCGGTCCAATCTCGATGCGGACGGGAATACCGCGCATCTCCTGTTCCGAAAATTTCCAGCCCGGACTCTTATCCGAAACATCTGTTTTCACGCGGATACCCGCTTTCTTTATCTCGGCTTCCAGCTTCGACGCCGCCTCTAACACGCCGTCCTTTTGCTGCTGGATGGGAATGATCATCACCTGCGTGGGCGCAACCCTCGGCGGAAGCTTCAAGCCCGAATTGTCTCCGTGCACCATAATGATCGCGCCGATCAAGCGGGTCGTCATACCCCATGAAGTCTGATGGACATATTGCAGCGTATTATCCTTCGCCGTGTACTGAATACCGAACGCCTTCGCAAAGCCGTCTCCGAAATTGTGGCTCGTTCCCGACTGTAATGCCTTTCCGTCATGCATCAGCGCCTCGATCGTGTAGGTTGCCGTCGCTCCGGCAAATTTTTCTTTATCGGTTTTCCGTCCTTTAATAACCGGGATCGCAAGCACCTGCTCCACAAAATCCGCGTAGACATTGAGCATCTGGATCGTGCGCTCCTCCGCCTCCAGCGCCGTTGCATGAGCGGTGTGTCCCTCCTGCCACAAAAATTCACGGCTTCTCAAAAACGGTCTTGTCTCTTTCTCCCAGCGCACCACGGAACACCACTGATTGCATACCTGCGGCAGGTCGCGGTACGAATGCACCACATTTTTATAATAATCGCAGAATAAGGTCTCCGAGGTCGGTCTGACGCACATTCTCTCCTGAAGCTGCTGTCCGCCGCCATATGTCACCCACGCAACCTCGGGCGCAAAGCCCTCCACATGGTCTTTTTCTTTTTGTAAAAGACTTTCCGGAATAAACATCGGAAGGTAAACATTCTGTACCCCCGTCTCCTTAAACCGTGCGTCTAACTGCTGCTGGATCAATTCCCAGATCGCATAGCCCGCAGGCCGAAATGCCATACAGCCCTTTACGCTCGTGTAATCGATCAGCTCTGCTTTTTTCACCACATCGGTATACCACTGTGCGAAATCCTTCTCCATGGAGGTGATCGCCTCTACCAGCTTTTTGTCTGCCATTTTTTCACACTGCTCCTTTCTGATTTTTCTTTCTTCTCTGTCCACGATAAGCAGCTCCCGGATGAGAAGAACTCTTCGCGTTCTTCTCATCCGGCGCTCGCGTTGCTCGCCGAGAAGCATTTTTTATGCGTCTGCCCGTGCGAGCACGGCAGACGCCCAAAAAACACTTCTCTTCTCTGCTTATCGCGCAAAAAAACCTCCGATCCCAACATAGGGACCGAAGGTTATCGGCGGTGCCACCCTGCTTGACGGTTTTTCTCCGCCCTGCTCTGTATCCGTTATCGCCGGATCTACGGTGTATTTAACATACACGGCTCCAAGGCAGGTTCCCCGCCCTCCGCTTAGGAATCTCCCACCACAGAACGATCCCGTTCCTCTGATTCCCTCTCTGTAAAGCATCCGCACAGGTACTAACCCTTTTCAACGCCATACGATATATTGTGATTTTAATGTCTTTGCCGCGCTCTGTCAAGAAGAAATCGCGTGCGCATTGTCATTATGCCGTTTTCCTTTCCAGCTCCTCTATTCGTCTCTCAAGCTGATCTATCTTCTTTATCAGCAAACTAATGGATTCTCTTTCAAGCCTGCATGCACTGACTTCATGCTATAAGGATTCCAATTTGTTATCCAATTCATCAAAGTGCCTGTTTGTGCGATCTTCTACCCGCCCCATTTCTTCCAATCTCGTGTGAAACATCATTTTCATTTCACTATCCATAACGCCTATACCTCTCGTACCATAATATATACCATATTTGAGATATAAAGTCTATTCCGTTATTCCACTTTCTTTTATTACACCGATATCCGTCCGACCATTCATCTGCTACTCCGAAAGCTCCCGGATCAGCAGATAGGAAAGCGGTCCTGTCACAATCCCCAGAATCCCGTATAGCTTTACCCCTAAAAACACGGACATCAGGATGATGAGCGGATGAATCCCGATCCGCTGCCCGATCAGGCGCGGTTCCATAAACTCCCGCGCAAAATAGCACACCACATAGAGCAGGACAAACACCACGGCGAGCATGTTTTGTCCCATCACAAGTTCAAAGATCGCAAGCGGAATCAGCGTGATTCCGGTCCCGATAAACGGGAGCATATCGAGAAAGCCCACGATATAGCCCCATAAAAAAGGCATGCCAAAACCTGCCCACCAAAATACGACGCTGCAAATGCCCCCAATGACGGACATGATGATGAGCTGCGCTTTGATGTAAGAAAAAATCAATCTGACAGTCTTGTCATATAATTCCCTGACATAGGCAAACCAGTGTTTTTCACGCCACCCCGCCACAATCTCGTCATAATCCTTTGCAAAAAGCACGCTGAAAATAAAAAACACCGCCCAAAAAATACCGATTGCCGCAACCACCTTGAGGACGTCCCCCGATATGACAAGCGCCTTGGGAACCGCCTCGTCGCTGATCTGCTCTCCAATACTGCGCGCCGCCGTCATGATTTTTTCTTCAATCACAATCGCGTCGATCCCAAGCGGCCGTTCCAAATAACAGCAACAGGTATGAAGAAATACGCCGCACTGCACGCGAAAAATCTTAAAATTTGACATCCACATCCGCACACAGCCCGCTGCCGCGCGGTATAAAAAAAGAAGCAGTACGACGGGCAGCGCGCCGATCAAGAACAAAATCAGTGCCGTAAGCGTGCTTTTCATCCCCCGCCGCTTTCCTGAGACCCTTCGGACGAACGGCATGACCCAGCGCACAAAGAGCACGGATAAGCAAAACGGCAGCGCAAGCGTCAGCGCATACTTCATGACCAGATAAACCGCCGCCGCGATCAAAACTACCCGAAGTCCCCGCCGCTTGTACCACTCTTCTCTTAAGTCCTCAAAAAAATTTCCCATACGCACTCCATTCTTTCGGAATATAGTATGGGAAAAAAATTATTTTTTATGAAAGCCGGGCGCCACGCTAAAATCCATTTGCTTTCCGGTCCGCGGATGCCGAAAGCAGAGACGTTCGGCGCAGAGCGCCACGCTTGCAAGCCCTAAAGCCTCCGCCATCCTCTTTGCGTTCTCGTCCCCGTATTTGCGGTCTCCGACAAGCGGATGTCCGGCATGGGAGAATTGCAAACGGATCTGGTGAAATCTTCCTGTCTGCAAACAAATTTTAACATTACTGACATCGATGTCAGCGTCATACGATTCCACCTGATACGAAAGCGCGGCGCGTTTTGCCTCCGCACTGCCAGTTACGATCTCACCGACACCGTTTCCTTTTCTTACAATCTCATCGACCCATTCGCCTTCCGTCTGCGGCATTTTCCCGCAGGCAAGCGCGCGGTAATACTTTTTCATCGTGCCGTTCTTCATCTGCGCGCCCAGTTTTGCCGCCATCGCGCTGCTTTTGGCAAACACAAGAAGCCCTTCCACCGGCTGGTCTAAGCGGTGAACCACATACAGCCCGCCGCCATGCAGATAATTGCGCAGCTCGCTCTCCATATCCATTTCCGATGCGCGCGAACTCTGTACCGCAAGCCCCGCGGGCTTCTCGCAGACAAGAATATCCTGATCCTCATATAGAATGATCGTCTTCATCCATGCACTCTCTACACTTTGAACCGATAGCCCACGCCCCATATCGTCTCAATATACTGGGGCTTTGACGTATCGTATTCCAGTTTTTCACGAATCTTCTTAATATGAACCGTCACTGTCGCAATATCCCCGACCGAATCCATATCCCAAATTTCGCGGAACAATTCCTCCTTCGTAAACACATGATTCGGATTCTCCGCCAAAAATGTCAAAAGATCAAATTCCTTTGTGGTAAAAGTCCGCTCTTCCCCGTCCACATAGACGCGGCGCGCCGTTTTGTCGATCTTGAGTCCCCGGATCTCCACAATATCATTCTGCTTCTGTCCCGAACCGACAAGCCTGTCATATCTTGCCAGATGTGCCTTTACGCGCGCGACCAGCTCACTCGGGCTAAACGGCTTCGTCATATAATCATCCGCACCGAGTCCAAGTCCTCTGATTTTGTCGATATCATCCTTTTTTGCCGACACCATCAAGATCGGGATATTCTTTTCCTCCCGGATCCGGCGGCAGACCTCAAAACCGTCCATTCCCGGAAGCATCAGATCGAGTACAACGAGCGCATACTCCTCGGAAAGCGCCTTATTCAGTCCTTCATTCCCGTCGTTTGCGATCTCCACCTGAAACTCCGAAAGCTCCAAATAATCTTTTTCAAGGTCTGCGATCTCCTTTTCATCCTCAACAATCAAAATACGGCTCATGCCATCCCTCCAGTCTCCCATTTTCTGTCATATACGCGGTTTCTGCGCATTCTTTATTCCACCTGCACGGTGTCCGGATTCTCCACAAACTTGCGAAGCACAAAATGCATGCAGACGCCTTCCCCTTCTTTACTTGTCGCCCAAATATATCCGCCGTGGTCTTCAATGATTTTTTTGACAATGGAAAGCCCGATGCCGCTTCCTCCCTGCGATGAATTGCGCGAAGCATCCGTACGGTAAAACCGCTCGAAAATTCTGCCGATCTCCTTAGCAGACACGCCTTTCCCGTTGTCTTCCAGCTCCACTCTGATCGAATCGATCTCATCCAAAATCCGAATGTCGATCGTTCCGCTCGCCCGGTTCATATACTTGACACTATTGCTCACAATATTGTTAATGACCCGCTTCATCTGCTCGGGATCCGCAATGACAAGCGTGTCAGGAGGCGTCATGTTGGAATAATTCAGTCGGATATTCTGCCCCTCTAAGTCCAAACCGACCTCCTCCACACAGTCGTTGAAATAATCCGCGACATTCAGCTTGCGAAAATGATAGGGAATCCGGTTCGAATCAATTCCGGAATAAATCGTCAGCTCGTTGATCAGACGGTTCATGTCATTCGCCTTGTTGTAAATGGTCTTAATGTACCGGTCCATTTTTTCAGGCGTGTCCGCAACACCGTCCATGATTCCCTCCACGTAGCCTTTGATCGAGGTGATCGGCGTTTTTAAGTCGTGGGAAATATTGCTGATCAGCTCCCTGTTCTGCTTATCCGCCTGCGCCTGCTCCTCTGCGGACTCCTTTAAGCGCAGACGCATCTGATTATAATTTTCATAAAGCTCGGATATTTCCCCCTTGAACCCTGTGGACAGTACATAGTCAAAATCCCCGTCCGCGATACGCTGCATGGCGACATTAAATTCTGAGAGAGGCGTGAACGCACCGTCTTTGATCCACCCCGTCAAAAAGAAACTCGTCACGAGCAGCACAAGAATGATCAGGATCATCAGGAAAAACAGCAATCCTGCGGAAATGAAATTGCGCACCCGCGTTACGATATAGATTTTTCCTTCTCCGAACCCCTGCCCGGAAAAATAAAGCTGTTTGATCAGCAGCTTTCGCGCGCCCAGATAGTATCCGTCGCCGCCGAGCTCTATGTTTCTGCCAAGCTCCTCCAAAACTTCCGCCGCCTCATCATAGGCGGCGAACTGATGATAAATATTTTCTCCGTTTACAAAAACAAAGAGGCCGGACGCTTTTTTCTCAAGCTGCGCACCAATGCTTTCAAGGTATGAAACGTCGAGCAGCCTCCCCGGATCCTCCTCCGCCATGGCGGACAGCTCGCGATACTCCTCGTCGGTCAGCTCGCTGAACGCCTCGACCGGATTGGAAATGAGCGATACGCTCACCGCCTTCATTCCGTATTGGTTCCGAAAGGTATTTGCCATCGCGATCCGCGTCACACCGTAAATCAAGCCGATCAACAGCAGGGGCATCAGGATCATTGCGACAAATGTGATCTGCAATCTCGTCTTTAGCTTCATGCCCGCCTCCCGTCCGATCGACCTATTATTTCGACTTTCTTAATGTTTGTATTATAATACACTCCACAAACAGTTTCCATAAACACTTGGCGAATTATTATAAAAAAAGAATAAAATTCACGCGTAATGCCCGAACTCAGAAAAAAAAAGACAGCTTTCGCTGCCTTTACAGCCCCCCGCTGCCTTTTCCCCCACTCTGCTTGCTATCAGTCCTTATTTAGGATGTCAATTTCCGTTAATGCCCCGTTCCAAAAATTAAATTCAATCTCATTTTCATAGGAATGTCCCGTGACATAATACTCCATGCGGACGCTTGTATAATCATCGCCTTCGCTTTCATAAAAGTAGTCCGGCTCGCCCATGAGCGCCTTTACTTCCTCAGCCGTCATACCGAATGTCACGCCGTTGCATAACATCACATCCGGATTGACATCCCTCCACTGCGACAACTCAAACCCCATTCCATACACATCACAGTCCTGCAGCTCCCGATCCCCCTCAGTAAAATTCTTAAACCGGACGGAGATCCGCTCTCCCGCTTCATTTTCCGCGTTCACGCTCAGCGTATAATAATTGGATTCCAACACCTCATGACGATAATCCTCGTCAATCAGAAAACCTGCCGCCTCGATATCGGACCACGTTAAGGGAAATGTGTACACCACCCCGTCTAACGCAAATTCCAGCGTTTTCCAATCATTCGAGGAAAATGCATCATCGTCCACAGTCGGAGCTTCTACATCCTGCCCGGCATCCTGACCGTCCTCCGAATCCGCGTCCTGTCCGGCATCCTGACCGTCTTCCGAATCGGCATCCTGATCGTCCTCCGCAGCCGTATCCCGTCCGGCATCCAAACCTGTGTCTTGTCCGGCGTCCTGACCTTCCTCCGAATCTGTGTCCTGCCAGCCATTCGGCTCCGTATCCGAGTCCGTATTCCATCCACTGTCCTGTGCGAAATCCTGATAAGATGCCGCCGGTGTTACGCTTCCCGTCGTCCCGCTTTCCTTTTCGGAATTTCCGCAGGCTGCCAGTCCGCAGATCATTGCCGCCGTAAAGAAAATCACTTCTGTCTTATTCATTTTTTTCATGTTTGTCCTCATACTCCTTTTCCTTCTTTGTTAAAAAAGATTATGAGGAAAACAGGTTCTCTTTTACAAGCAAAATCTGGTTGCCGGATCGCAACTGTTGGTTTCTCATACAGAAAGAAGGGTCACATCCATCCAATTCATATAGTACGCTTTCTCAAGCGCTTCGGGGCAATCTTCCGTATATCCGGCTATCGTGTAGATGCTCCCGTCTTCCAAATCACAAAACGCCTCAAAATGGTAACGGATCGTTGTTTTGTTCTTTTCATACTCTAAAACGGAATAGGAGTAATAATAAAACGTTCTTCCGTTTGCCTCCGTCTCCCCTTCTTCATGAATGCGGGAAAGCTCCCTCGCCGCAAGACTGTCCGCCATATCCTTCGCCGTCTGCCATTTGTACTCTATCACATTCGCATATATGTACACCTGATTAACCGAATCGAAATACTCTTTTCCCGCGATCGTGTCCGCCACCAGCATACACCCTTCGGGCAGTCGGACGGTCAGCATGTACTGTCCGTCCCCGTATGTGATGGTATCCTCCGCAAGGTACGGCTGTTCGGGATCAAGGTTCACATCCTCCATCCAATAGCTCCCCGCCTCATCATCGATCTCGTCCGTGGGACATGCCGTATCTAAGACAGCCTCCACCGCGGCAAACCCTTCCGCATATACCTGGTCGCGGGTTTCTTCCTCCAGTCCATCCACATCGATTCCGTCGTAGCGGATGACTGCCAATATATGCCGCCCCTCCTTCGCGGGCGCAAGCACTACCTCAAAATAGGAACGTTCATAATCGCTCCCCCGCTCCTTTTCCATACTGACCACATACCAGATACAGTCCCGTCCGTCTTCCGTCAGCCGTACCGCTTCTTTTTCTATACGATAACCGTATTCTATGAGCGACTCCTGTCTGGTGTTCATACTTTCCCATATGTCATCAATGGAATCATCCTCTATCGAAATCTGAATCAAATACTGATCGGTCTGCCTGATATTCAGACAGCCGCTCTCATGCACAAACGCCTTTCCTTTTTGCGGTATCGTAAACTTCATGCCCCGGAAAACGATCTCCCAGACACGCGCCTGTTCCTCATTCTGTCCGACCGTCACACTGCTTTCTTCGGCTTCCGGCATCTTTTTTCCGCTAAAAGAAAGAACTCCCGCAAACCACAATCCCAAAAAGACCGCGATCATCCAGACTGCGGCCGCGGCAATCCTCGTTTTTCTGTTGATCCCGATCATGTCTGCTCCTTCTCTTTTTTCTCATCGATCAGTATATGCCAGCCGTTTTCTTTTGAAAGACGGCGGAGCTCCGCAAGACACAGCAAAAAAAGCACAAAAAATCCCCCTGTAAGAACCGCAAGCGCAACCGGCGTCCGCGCATGATATTCATAGTAAATTCCCTGCTGCCTCTCATCGGTGTAGCACGCAATATAATCGCCTTCCCGGATACCGTCAACGTCCAGCCATACCGTTTTTAAAACCTTGCGGGAAACGTCGTCATAAAAACTAAGATCCGCCTTTGTGTACTGCTGATAAACCCGCTCCACTCTTGCCCGCTCTATGAGCTCGTCCTCTTTTTTCCACGAATAATGAAGCAGGGTCGTGACAAGCAACACGCCGCAGAACAAAAACAGCGCGCCAAGCAGCACGAGCATGGCGCCAAGCCGCATGGAAGCTCCTTTTCCCCGCGCCTTTCCGGCGGACATCATGTTCATTTCCAAAGCTTCCCCATCGGTTGTTTCCTCCGGTGCGGCAACCATTTTACCGTAAATAAATTCCGTTATGCTAATCTGAAAAACGTCGCAGATGCCCACCAGCTTATCCAAATCCGGATACGCCTTATCCAGCTCCCATTTGGATACCGCCTGTCTCGTCACACCGATCTTCGCGGCAAACTCCTCCTGACTGAAGCCGGCATTTTTTCGATATTCCTGTATTTTCGCTCCGATCAACAGCATTACGTAAAACCTCCAAGAAAAAGTCCTTCTTTACTGATGGTACGGTAAAAACTTTCTGATAGTCAATAGTTTTTACCGGAATTCCGAAAAAAGCTTAAAAAAGAATAGGCAGCGACATTATAAAGGTTCATAATGTCGCTGCCTATTCTTTGGGATATTCCGTTTTCATAATCTGAATAACAAAGGTATGCTTATGCGGCTTTAGAATAATCAATAATGGCAATTTCCTGCATAAGTTGTTTTGCCGCATTCACAAGAACCTCGATCTGTTTTGCAACCTCATCGGAATAATATTTTTCTCCGCATTGCTCGCATTCTTCGCAAGGTACATTTTTAATGATAATTATACAATTTTTGTAATTCACGACATGAGTTGTATAAGACGCAATCGTTGTTTCACACTTACAATACATGCACATATTTTACTGCCTCCTTCTCGTTTTCAAATCTTTTTCAAATCTGTCTGTATGTGGAAAATATGCAGTTATAAAAAATACATTCTTACTATCTGAACCGACTACTATATGCAATATTCTATTTTTCTTCGTGTAGCCAAAAATAAGGCAGCTTGGGTGGGGAAAATCATCGGGATAATCTTCTATAATTTCTCCCGTTTGTAAACAAGATTCTACATCATCTATGCTTATATCCCTCTCCTGCATTCGTTCTAAACAATGTTTTGCCCATTTTATATTAGAATCAGAAGCATTATATAATGCCCAAAGCTGTTTTATATCCATAACTTTACTTCCTTTTCCATGCTTTTCTGTATTATAAACTATTTTGCGCCAAAATAGAATAGCTCTTAGAAAAGCGGTTGCGATTTTCCAATTATTTCAGTACACTACCAATAGATATATTTTTAGTAAAAGGAGGCATACAATTGGGAAAGAAAACAAACAAACTGATCTATGTCATTCTCGGCATACTCGCAATATTGTGCTTTGCCCTGATTCCGTTTTCGGTATTTCGAAGGAAGCAGCTTTTGTCTGAGGGCGATATAGAATTGGCAGACTTCAGCGTGACGATGGGAATCATCGGATTGGTCGGCTGTCTTATCTTTTGCGGGATTATTTTTCTGCTGTTGATGAAAGACAGGAGAACGGCATCCAGACAAAAGCTTTTTCAGCAGGAACTTGGACGAACGCCATCGTTTGCGCGCTGGCTCTCAAGCGAGGAGGAGCAGTTGAAAGCAAAACTCCGTGCTCCCCGGACATTTATTGGCCTGTTAAGTGTTTTCATGATTCTGCCCATGCTGGACATGATCTATATGATCTTGGATGAAACCGACGGCGTCCTCAGTGTTTACCAGTGGATTGCATTCCTGTTTTGTCTTTTTGTTTTTTGGTTTACATGGTGGATCTCAGATTATCGGAAACAATATATGCGCTCTATTTTACGTTCTGTTTCCGAACAATTACCGTCCGATGCGGAGAAAGAATCCTTTGGCGCGCAGCTTTCGAAAATCGGAGTTGTCAATTTTTCTTATTCGGCAGACCCGCAGTCCCGCGCTTCCACGGCTTGGGTAACAGAAGAATATTCCTATTTCCGCCAATTTCGAAAATGTCGGATCATCAAAAACAGATACATAGGCAAAGTGACACTGAAAAAAGCGCCTTATATGATCGGATTCCGACCTCATTTTCGGACCTGCTATACCATGGAAATCGCTGTAAGCGGCGGATATGAACGGGCTTGGTGCGGATACTTTCGACGTCAGGAGGATTTATACTATGCTCTAAACGCATTCAAGAGATACGGGCTGGCAGATGAGAAAATAGAAGATCGATTGCAGAAAAACACGCGGTAAGCGAGGCTTGGTTTCGGCGTTATCACAGGGCGCAGCAAATATGCTTCTTGATGAAACAGCGGCAGAAACGTGATGTGCAACTACGATTCTGCCGCTGTTTCCGGTTTTGAGGATATGTTAAGTGCGATTGGTAATCATGTCAGTTTGCCGCTCAACATCCAATCAGGAATGCAGGATTTTTAATATGGCTTCTCCATATTTCTCTATTTTCGCAGCGCCAAAACCAGATACATTTAAAAGCTCCTCCGCATTCTTTGGCATCTTATTTATCAAATCCTTCATCTGCTCATCGTTGAATATGTAATAAGGTTTTATGTGGTTCTGTCTGCTTTCCTGCAGACGATATGCCTTTAGCCTTTTTACCATCTCCTCCTGTTTCTCCCCTTGCAATTCCGTACTCTTTGATAAAGGCACTTCTTTCGCCATCTCCTTATCCGGATGCTTCTTCTCGGAATCAAGGGCATTTTCTTTTTCCTCCTTCACGGATGTACCCTCTTTAGAGGAACGCTCCGCAAGCTGCTGAAACTTTTTTGTATAATCCGATTTGCTGGGTATCGCGCTTTTCAAAAAGAATTCAGCTATTTCCTTCATATCATCTGCAGACAAAATCGGCAGGCTGCTTTCTTCATTTGCCTTCTTGATATATCCGGTCAATTGGTCATACCGGATCACTTTTTCCTTTACTTCCTTCGGCGCTTCCCGATCTTTTAGAACCGTCTGCGGATTAGCAAGCACAACAACTGATTTATATCTATCGTCAAAATTTTTGTTAAATACCCGTTTTTGAAATATATTCATAGAATCCAGCCTAATCTTCCTGATTAGCTGCAAATGCCTTTCGTTCTGCGTAATCGGAGAGTAAATCCCTTTTTCCTCTCTCCCGCCGGAAAGCCTTATGAATGTTCCACGATTATCAATTTTAATATTTCCATAAAGGTTCTTACATTCTATAACGAATATAATTTTTCTTGTAATCACGATATAATCTATTTGTGCTGTCAAATCCCCCGATTCAAAATATAAATCATGAAGAATCATCATATCCATGCTGCTGTTTTTCAGTTCAAAAGCAATATTCTTTTCCCCTGCTTCGCCGTATTTTGCATATTTGATCTGCTTATCAATTTCTTGCTTCAAATTCTCATCCACATGTACCTTTAATCCCTCCAGTTTTCCGATATACTCTGTCAAAGCGCTGTCTTCTTTCACAAAAACCGGTCCTATTTTTTTACGAAAAAGTTCCATCTTTATCCCCCTTCATCTCATTCCCTGATGTGGCGACTGTATTATCTTTGTCCATCATATCATACTAACAATAGTGTTGCAACGCAGAGAAATCCCACCGTTTGAGTATGAAAAAGAAGGCTGCGCGTTCTTTCGAAGAATCGCTAAAGCGATTCTTCCGGGACTGAGGAATTTCCTATAAGGATTCGGGTGTCAAAAGCCCTACAAACAAATATTGCATGTCAAATTGCACAAAAGAATTTGTGCAATTTGACACCGATAACTTCTTATTAGGGCTTTTGACACCCGAATCCTATAAGTTGAAAAAGAGGGAACCGGTGCCAAAAGCACCTGTTCCCTCTGTAAACTCTTATTTCCTGCGCCTGTTCTTAATTAAAATATCTCTTTAACAGACCCTCAAACGCCTTGCCGTGACGAGCCTCATCACGTGCCATCTCATGAACCGTATCATGGATCGCGTCAAGATTTAACGCCTTTGCGCGCTTTGCAAGATCTGTCTTGCCTGCGGTCGCGCCATTCTCAGCCTCGACACGCATCTGTAAGTTCTTCTTGGTGGAATCGGTCACAACCTCGCCGAGCAGCTCCGCAAATTTTGCCGCATGCTCTGCTTCCTCCCAAGCTGCTTTCTCATAGTAAAGACCCACTTCAGGATAGCCCTCGCGATATGCGACTCTTGCCATTGCAAGATACATGCCGACCTCGGAGCACTCTCCGTTAAAGTTTGCTCTCAAATCAGCCATAATATCCTCGGGAACGCCCTGCGCGACGCCAACAACGTGCTCTGCCGCCCATGTTAAATCCGAACCCTGCGCAACAAACTTATCCGCCGGAGCCTTACATACCGGACATGCCTCCGGAGCCGCATCGCCTTCATGTACATAACCACATACAGAACATACAAATTTCATAGTCTTTTCTCCTTTTCCTGTTAAAAAATTATTTTGATATGAGCGTCACGCCCATGATCATTCCTTTTCCTTACTGCTGTTTCTGTGTGCTGCATTCTCCGCACACACCATAAAAATAAGTAATATGTCCGGCGATCTGCCCGTCAAATCCAACGCCTGCAAGATCGTTGATCTTCTCAATGCTCTCCATCTGCAGGTCCATCACCCTGCCGCATTTCTGGCATATAAAATGATAATGCTCCGACGTGTCCGCATCAAAATGATCCTGACCGTCCCCGAGATGCAGCCGGCGGATCTCACCCATATCCGCTAACAGCGTGAGATTGCGGTATACCGTTCCGAGACTGATATTCGGATATTGTCTGCTCACATTCGCATAGACAACATCTGCCGTCGGATGGTCTTTTCTCGTACAGAGAAATTCTTTAATTGCTTCACGCTGTCTGCTGTACTTTAACGCCATCAAGCATCCCCTTCTTCATATGCTTTCTCAATATTAGTAATGATTACTGTTTTATTATATATTTTTTTAGTATAATGTCAATAGTCTTTTGTAAAAAACAAAGATTCGTGCTATACTGGTGCTTGGATACTCGGTCAGACTTACAGCATGTCTGGCTGCGCTCTATGATTTTTAGGAAAGGATGCTTTTATGGAAAAAATAACAAGCTTTACGATCGACCATTTGAAATTGCAGCCGGGTGTGTATGTTTCCCGAAAAGACCATGTTGGCAAAGAAACACTCACCACCTTTGACCTGCGCATGACTTCACCTAATGACGAGCCGGTTATGAATACGGCAGAGGTTCACACGATCGAGCACCTTGGCGCCACTTTTCTCCGCAATCATGCAGAGTTCAAGGACAGGGTTGTGTATTTTGGTCCCATGGGCTGTCGGACGGGCTTTTATCTCATTCTCGCGGGTGATCTGACTTCCAAAGAGATCGTGCCTCTCATGCAGGAGATGTATGAGTTTATCCGCGACTACAAGGATGAAGTTCCGGGCGCAAGTCCGAAAGACTGCGGCAACTATCTTGATATGAACCTCGGCATGGCAAACTACCTCGCGGCGCGCTATCTTGACAATGTACTTTACCGGATTGACGACGCGCATTTGGTTTATCCGCAATAAAAAAGAATGATTATGGATTATAGAAAGGAAACCCTCAGATGAAAATAGGAATTATCGGAGCGATGGATTTGGAAATCGCCACCCTCAAAGAGAAAATGACAAATGTGTCAACCAAAACCGTCGCATCCATGGAATTTTTCGACGGCTCCTTAAACAACGTTCCCGTCGTAATCGTAAAATGTGGCATCGGCAAGGTCAATGCTGGCATCTGCGTCCAGATCCTGCATGATCTTTTTTCTGTCACGCATGTCATTAACACAGGCATTGCAGGTTCCCTGCGCGCAGAGATCAATATCGGCGATATTGTTGTTTCCACGGACGCCGTACAGCACGATATGGATGTGACTGTGTTCGGCTATCAGGTCGGACAGATCCCTCAGATCCCCGTTTTTAATTTTGAAGCCGACAACTCCCTTTCAGATACCGCAATGGCGGTATGCCGTGAGGTGAATACGGATATTCAGGTATTTCGAGGACGCGTTGTCAGCGGCGATCAATTTATTTCTTCAAAAGAAAAGAAAGAGTTTCTCATTCAGACCTTCGACGGCTACTGCACCGAAATGGAGGGCGCGGCGATCGCGCAAGCCGCTTACTTAAACGGACTGCCGTTCGTGATCATCCGCGCGATTTCCGACAAAGCGGACGATAGCGCCGAAATGGACTATCCGACGTTCGAGCACGGCGCCGCGCTTCATTCCGCAAAACTTGTTGAGGCGATGCTGGAACGGCTTTAAGACATACGATTAACCAATGACCAACAGAAAGGCAGGTATCTATTATTATGAAAGAAATCTCAAAACTCCTTGATTATCGTCCCGAAATACGTGTGCTTGATGCAACCTTGCGCGATGGCGGTCTTGTCAACAATTTCTTTTTTACGGATGAATTTGTAAAGGATCTCTACCACGCGAACATCAAGGCGGGTGTGGACTATATGGAGTTTGGATATAAAGCATCGACGGAGATGTTCAAGGAATCCGAATTCGGCAAGTGGAAATTCTGTAAAGACGAGGATATTCGTGCGATCGTCGGCGACAACGACAGCGACTTAAAAGTCTCCGTCATGGCGGACGTCGGACGCTGCGATTACAAGCATGACATTGTAAACCGCTCGGACAGCCCCATCGACATGATCCGCGTCGCGGCATACATTCATCAGATTCCCGCTGCCGTCGATATGATCGAGGACGCCAACCGCAAGGGCTACGAAACAACCTGCAATATTATGGCGATCTCCACGAGCGGCGAACAGGATTGGAGAGCTGCCCTTGAGATCATCGCACGTTCCAGCGTGGACGCGATCTATATTGTGGACAGCTACGGTTCCCTTTATCCGGAACAGATTGCCCGCATCTGCGATCTCTATATGGAGATTGGGGCGAAATACGGAAAAGAGATCGGCATCCATGCGCATAACAATCAGCAGCTTGCGTTTGCCAACACGATTGAAGCGGTCGGCGACGGTGTGAACTACCTTGACGCTACCTACGGCTGCCTCGGCAGGGGTGCCGGCAACTGTGCGATGGAGCTTCTGCTCGGTTTTCTCAAAAATCCGAAGTACAATTTGTATCCCGCCCTTCAGTTTATTGAAAAGCATATCACAAAGCTGAAAACGGACGGGCTGCTTTGGGGCTACGACGTTCCCTATATGCTGACCGGCATCTTAAACCAGCACCCGCGCACCGCGATTTCTTATATGGGTGAAAAAAGGACGGACTACACGGAATTCTTCCATATTCTGACCGGAAGGGACTAAAAAAGAACGCAAAGAATGTGAAACATTCTTTTGCGTTCTTTCGAAGAATTGCTGGCGCAATTCTTCCGGAATTGAGGGGGTTCCTATAGGTTAAAAAAGATTGGCGCGAATGCGCCAATCTTTCAAAGAATTTGCATTCGCAAATTCTTTCAGAACCAAGAAACCTGTACGTTGAAAAAATGGGACGGATGCTTTTGCATTCATCCCATTCTTTTTCAAGTTCCGTGCAACTTCATTTTCCAGATATGAAAATATTTTTCAAAAACCCCATAAATACCACAACGTCAAAACGTATCTTTTTCAGAATCAAAGACATACACATGAACGGGAGGGTTGTATTATGAAAAAAAGATTCTTACATGTAACTTTGATCGCTGCCCTAATGTTGTCAGGCTGCGGCGCAGGCAACAAGAGTTCTGACACCTATGTCAGCAACGGTTCCTTTCAGACTGCGAGCTCGGCGCAGACGGAAGCGGGCTGGTCTGCAGACTACGACTATGCCGACGATATTGACTATAATTTCGAAGCTCCCGCGGCCGAACCCGCGACCGCAGAATCAGAGGAAAGCCCCTCTTCCGCAACAGGCGGCGAAACGTCCAACGGACCTACCTCAAACGATATTGACCGTGAAATGCTGGTATACTCCTGCAGCATGAGCATTGACACCCTTGATTTTACATCCACCGTGAACGGCTTTAAGTCATTGCTCGACCAGTACGGCGGATTTATTGAGACCGAGAACTATTCTGACGGCGGCTCATACGGCAGATGGTACTCCGAATCGACGGAAAAATGGCAATCCTATAGCGCAACCCTGCGAATACCGAGCAGGAATTACGACACCTTTTGCAATTCGGCAGGGAATCTGGGTGATCTGCGGAGCAAGAATGCTTCCGTACAAAATTTGAGCAGCGAATATCACGACCTGTCCACTACCCTTGAAATCTACGAGGCCAAGGAGGAACGTTACATTGCCCTGCTTTCAGAGATTACCGAGGACGAATACGCCGTTGCCATTGAGCGGGAGCTGACAGATTTACAGATCGAGATCGCAAGAATCAAAAGCCGCATGAACAAAATAAATACGGACGTATCCTATTCCTATGTATACATAACCATCAATGAGGTAAAGGAGTATGTTTCCGAACCGGTAAAAACCGACACATTCTTTGACCGTCTGCTGAATACGATCCATGATACATGGATTGGCTTTGTTGAATTCTGGGAGATACTGCTGTTTTTGATCATCCGGCTTCTGCCCTATCTTGTGGTGATCGCGCTTTTGGTGGTTATCATTCTTGCCCTCACCAAAAAGCGCAGGGCGCGTAAAGCACAGCTTCGGCAGGAACGCGCAGCTCAGGCTGCCGCACAGATGTCACAGACGGCTCAGACAATACAAATGCCGCAGACAGCGCAGGCAGTTCAGACAGCACAAACGTCACAGGCACCTCAGGCTGCGCAGACAGCACAAACGTCACAGGCACCTCAGGCTGCGCAGACAGCACAGGCGCAGGATGCGGATAAGAACGAAGCTCCTACGGAGACAAAATAACCTTCATCCCTTAACATCAAAAAGAGTGCAAAGAACAGTTCCGATCAGAACCTGTTTCTCTGCACTCTTTTTTCACAGACTTTTATCCATTTGCTGACATGTTATGTTTTATAATATTTTCCATTTTGTTACGGTTTTATTGATTGTCTATGTGATGTAAACACCTTTCATCCAAAGATCCTTGTTATATCTTGATACCGATTGATTATCCGATAAATCTCAACAGCCTCTTGATTAACCTTATACAGCACGACGTAATCATTCCACACCACATACTTACAATCCGTCTTGAACCTTACTCGTTTAGACAAATTTCCTCCAATATATGGGAACTGCTGGATATTCTCAAATTGGCGGTAAATCTCCTGTACAGTTTCTAAAGCTTTATCTTCATTATCCTCGGCAATAAAATCTTTGATTTTTTTCAGATCAACTGCCACTAACGGATTGATTCTCAACTTCATCATGTTTACTCTCCAACAATAGCTTTCAATTCTTCTAATGACAGCCAGCCATTTCCATCTTTGACCGCATCCTCTGCCTCCTGCAATTTTTCCAACAGTTTCTTTTCAGCTTTTTCACGCTCATAATCTTCTATATCCATTACCACAAATCTTCCCCTGCCATTCTTAGTCAGAAACACTGGTTCCCCTACCTGACAATTTTTTAAAACTTCGTTATAATTTCTCAAATCAGATACTGGTAATATGTTGGGCATAGCAACCTTCCTTTCATAAATCAATCTTTATTTGTATACTTATTATACCCAAAACGCTGTAAAAATCAACGAAGAATTTTACAGCACCTATCTATGTAATAAACAATGTTTATTACTCCACTATGTGTCACGACTATGATGCTACACCCTAATTTCCCATAGATACTGAAAAAACAAAAAAACCAGTTTCTCATTCTATCACTAAGACTATGCGTAAGGGGCTGTCGCTTTCACGATTGAGAAATTGTAAAAGCGACAGCCCCATTTATATAATCTATGCAAAAAACTCTCGAAATCTTTTCACTTATACTCCGTTTACCACATTTCTTTCCTCTCCGTCCAAGAACGCCCGAATATTTGCGGCAACCTCACCGACAAGCCGGGTCCGCGACTCGATGCTTCCCCACGACATATGAGGCGTAATGATGAGCTTCATGCTGTCCTTGATCTTAGAGAGCGGATTATCCTCTGTGATCGGCTCCTTCTCCAGCACGTCCAGCCCTGCCGCCGCGATAGACCCCTCTGTCAGCGCCGTATAGAGATCGGCGTTATTGACGACCGGACCGCGCGCCACATTAATAAGTACCGCCGACCGTTTCATCTGACGAAGCTGCTCGATACCGATCAGATTTCTCGTCCGGTCGGAAAGCGGACAATGCAGCGAAAGCACATCGCTTCTTGCAAGCAGTTCGGAAAGCTCCACACGCTCATAGCGCGTACAGGTGCTTTTTCCCGACGCGGAATAAAAAATGACATGGCAGCCGAACGCCTCCGCGATCTCAGCGACACGGCTTCCGATATTTCCCATCCCGACGATGCCCCATGTCTTTTGACTCAGCTCCGCAAACGGCATATCAAAATTGGAAAACCGCTCCTGCGCCGCATATGCGCCCGACTTGACATAGTTGTCATAATAACTCATTTTTTCGGTCAGCCACAGCGCAAGCGTAAACGTATGCTGCGCCACCGCCTCCGTGCAGTAGCCAGCCACATTCGCCACGCGGATACCGCGCGACGAACAGTAGGCTACATCCACATTATCAAAACCTGTCGCAAACAGACAGATCAGCTTCACATTCGGCGCATCTTTTAACGTCTCCTCATTCAGCGGTGCTTTATTGGCTATGATGATCTCTGCATCCCGTACCCGCTCCGCCGTATTATGCGCGACCGTATTCGGATATTCCGTCACCTCGCCGAACTGACGAAACACGGACACGTCCACATCCACGCCGACACTGTTTCTCTCTAAAATCACAATTTTCATCGTATGTTCTATAACCTCTTTAACAGCGCCTCTCTCTGCTCCTCATAGCCCGGCTTTCCGAGCAGTGCGAACATGTTCTTTTTATAGCTCTCAACACCCGGCTGGTTAAACGGATTCACACCGAGCAGATAGCCGCTGACGCCGCACGCAAACTCAAAGAAATAGAACAGCTGACCGAGATAAAACTCATTGACCTCGGGAACCGTCACCATCAGGTTCGGCACCTGACCGTCCGTATGCGCAAGGATCGTTCCGTTCATTGCGGACTTGTTGACAAAATCCACGGTTTTGCCCGCCAGATAGTTCAGTCCGTCCAAATCTACCGCTTCCTGATTGATCGTGATCGTCTCTCTGCTCGTCTCCACGTTGATGACCGTCTCAAACATGATGCGCGCGCCGTCCTGAATGAACTGTCCCATCGAATGTAAGTCCGTCGTCAGATCCACGCTCGCAGGAAAAATACCCTTCTGATCCTTGCCCTCGGACTCGCCGTAAAGCTGCTTCCACCACTCGGACACATAATGCACGCTCGGCTCATAGTTTGCTAAGATCTCCACGTTCTTTCCTTTTTTGAGCAGGATATTGCGCAACGCCGCGTATTGCAGGGCGTCATTCTCCTCATACGGGAGCTCCAACGCATTCTTTCTTCCGCTTGCCGCACCCTCCATCAGCTTATCAATATCTGCACCGGACACCGCGATCGGCAATAAGCCGACTGCCGTCAATACGGAAAAACGTCCGCCGACGTCATCAGGCACAACGAAGGTCTCATAGCCTTCCTCATCCGCTACCTTCTTTAACGCGCCCCTTGCCTTATCGGTCGTCGCATAAATTCTCTTTGCCGCTTCTTCTTTGCCGTATTTCTTTTCCAAAATCTCCTTAAATACGCGGAACGCGATCGCCGGCTCGGTCGTCGTGCCGGACTTCGAGATCATGTTAACGGAAAAATCACGGTCACCGATCACATCCATCAAATCCTTGATATAAGTAGAGCTGATGGAATTACCCACGAAATAGATCTCCGGCGTCTTGCGGACACTCTTGTCCACCATGTTATAAAAGCTGTGGCGCAAAAACTCGATCGCCGCTCTCGCGCCGAGATAGGAACCGCCGATACCGATAACAAGAAGAACCTCGGAATCGTTTTTGATCTTTTCCGCCGCCTTCTTGATCCTTGCAAATTCCTCCTTGTCATAATCGACGGGCAGGTCGATCCATCCGAGAAAATCGTTTCCTGCGCCGCTTTTCGACGTCAATGTGTCCTTTGCCGCAAGCGTCGGATTCTTCATGAATTCCACCTCATGCTCACCGATAAAAGACGCTGCCTTTGCGTAATCAAATGTAACCTTTGTGCTCATGCTACCTCGCTCCTTTTGTTTATTTTTCTTTTTTACCAATTTTTTCCAACTGTAATAAAATCAAATTTAGTGTAGCAAAGATACCCTCTTTTTGCAAGCCTTTTAGCCGCACAGGGACGGCATTTTACTATGGGCGGCATCTCTTGCTGTCTGCTGCGCTACGACAGCAAATCCTTCAACAGCTCCGCAAGCTCCTCTTCCTTTTCTTTATCAAAATACGGCTTCACCGCTTCCGGCTCGTCCATCATGCCGCCCGTCCAGTCAAGTCCCTCCGGCTTCGTGGACTTCTCCTTCACCGGTTTCTCTAAAACCGGCATTCTCTTTTTATCAAACTCCTCATCCGTATCCCACCTTGCCGTCCTTCGCTCCGCTGCCGCCTGCTGCCGATAGCGCGTCTTTGTCTGCGGTCTGCCGTGCTCCCCTTTGACCCGCTCCTCTAAGTCCGCCTGCGCCCGGACGCGTTCGTCTTTTCTCCGCTCCTTGGAAGTCTCCCGCTCTTTGCTGCGCGTTTGTTCCTGCATCCCGCTTATATCCGCTGTCTCCCAGTCTCCGCTTAACCCCGCAGCCAGCCTGAGTTTCAAATTATTTTCTAAAAAATCAATGAGATTTGTTTTCAACATGCTCCGCCTGCCCGGAATATCCACAATGGATAACACGGAAAAATAAAAATACAGACCGACCAGTATGACCGCATAATACGGAATAAGGGCAAAAAATGACGTTCCCCCGGCAAGCGCACGGCAAATACCGATTCCCGCAGCCAGCACGGACAGGAACATGAACTGACCGGACATGCCGCGCACCATATTCAGCGAAAATCTTCCGATCTGAAGGCGGTTGATGAATTTTTCCACGAACACCGGCACATTCGTTACGCCGTTGTTCACTGTATAACAATTGACAAATTTTTGTTTGAACTGTTTGAGGATCCGATTGTCTGTTGTCTGCATATTTTCCGCTTCTTCCAGCATATGTTGATATAGTATCCCAATTAAAATCTGGCTTAAGATCGCAAGAACAAAAAACGTTATCATCAGTGCGACAAAAAAATCCATCGAAAGAAATCTGATACGCTCGGGCATGAATTCTGACATCTCCTTTTTATCTACAGAATGCGCGCCGCTGCGGCACCCCGTTTTTTATCTTTTATGGAATAGTATAAAGAATATAGCGGGTCAGATTCAATACAAACAGGCATGTAATCGATAGACAAATTTCGCGCGGTTTGTTATAATAGGCGCAAAGAAAAAACAAGCAACCACGAAAAATTTAGAACGCGCCGCATTGAAATGCGTGCAGATTGGAGAAACTATGAAATATACACCAAAGGGTGTCTGCTCTTCCGAAATTGACATTGAGCTGGAAAACGGAGTCATTGCCTCCGTCCGCTTCACAGGCGGCTGCAACGGTAACTTACAGGGTATCTCAAGCCTTGTAAAAGGTATGGCACCGCAGGATGCCATCGACCGCTTAAAGGGAATCCGCTGCGGCATGAAATCCACCTCCTGCCCGGATCAGCTCGCCCATGCATTGGAATCGATGCTGCAAAACTAAAACTCCCCCGGAGGCTTATTCATGAGACGGATTTTATTAACAGGCGGCGGGACTGCCGGACATGTGACTCCCTGTATTGCACTCCTGCCCTCTCTGATGGAAAAAAATTACGACATTCACTACATGGGTTCGTATGAAGGGATTGAAAAACGGCTGATCGCCGATTTCAATATCCCATACTATGGCATCTCTACAGGAAAATTCCGTCGTTATTTTGACCCGAAGAATTTTTCCGATCCGTTCCGCGTTGTCGCGGGTTATTTTGAAGCGAAAAAGCTCATCAAACAGATCAAGCCGGACGTTGTATTTTCCAAAGGCGGCTTTGTCAGCGTTCCCGTTGTGCGCGCTGCCGCGTCGCTCGGAATCCCCTGTGTGATTCATGAATCCGATATGACGCCGGGGCTTGCCAACAAACTCTGCGTCGGCGCAGCCGCCAAGATCTGCTGTAATTTCCCCGAAACGCTCGCAGAGCTCCCGGAGGGAAAAGCAGTGCTCACAGGATCTCCCATTCGTGAGGAGCTTGCAAAGGGCAGCCGCATCGCCGGTTTGGACTTATGCGGTTTTTCGGCTAATAAGCCCGTCATCATGGTCGTTGGCGGTTCCCAAGGCTCCGCGGCGGTCAACGAAGCGGTGCGATCTGCGTTACCGATGCTTTTGGAAGACTTTCAGATCGTGCATCTCTGCGGAAAAGATAAGGTGGATAACCTGCTTCTGACAAAGCCGGGCTATAAACAATTTGAATATGTGAAGTCAGAAATGAAAGACATTTTTGCCATGTCGGATCTTGTCATTTCACGTGCCGGCGCAAATGCGATCTGCGAGCTTTTATCCTTAAAGAAGCCAAACATCTTAATTCCCCTGCCGACGACGAGCAGCCGCGGCGACCAGATCCTAAACGCCCATTCCTTTGAGGCGCAGGGCTTCAGTATGGTGATCGAGGAAGAATATTTAGACAACGCCGCATTGACAGAAAAGATCCACGAGCTTTACTGTAACCGGCAGATCTATATCGATGCGATGAGCGGGAGCATGCAGACGGATTCCATTCATACCATCATGAATCTGATTGAAGAAGTACAAGGGATAGAAGCATAGCTTCCATCCCTTGTTTTTTTACCCTGTCAAATAATCAAACGCGCGCTTTCACGCAAAGCGTTCCTTTTTATGAAATGATCTGATCCTTTACCGCATCCAGCTCCTCATCGGACATGCTTCCCGGTTCCCACGCGATTTTTTGCCCGTCGGTGCGGTACCGCGGTATCAAATGCAGATGAAAATGGAACACGGTCTGTCCCGCGGTCTCTCCGTTGTTCTGCACAAGCTGAAAACCGTCGCAGGAAAGCTTCTGTGTCATCAACGCCATTTCTTTTTTTGCAAGGCGCATCGCATCTGCCGCCAGATCCGCCGGCAGCTCGTACAGATTCGCGTAATGCTCCTTCGGCACGATCAGCGCATGTCCCTTTGCCGCCGGACTAAGGTCAAGAAACACCCGAAACTGCTCGTCCTCATAGATTGTCCTGCTCGGAATTTCTCCGTTTGCAATTTTACAAAAAATACAATTCTCGTCTCTCATAGTAACCCTCCATTCTTACCGTTTACACCTGTTTACGCAAAATCAAACAACTGATCCAGTGTCCGTAAGATCTTGAAATCGCCCTTCATTTTCATGGAACCGCCCATGAATGCCCGCTGGAACGTCATTCTTCCGCTGACGATCTCATTCATCACATTATTGTCTAACTGAATGTCCATATCGGCATTTTCCAGTTCTCCGTACTCACAGGTAAAATCGGCATTGGAAATCTGCAGGATCAGATTCTTTTTCCTTCCCTCTATGTGGAAACAATAGGACGCCGAAAAGCCCGCAAGCGGTTGGAAATGACTGCGGAAATCCTCAACATATGCCGTCGTGTCATCCGCGTCAGATTTATCGAGCTTTTCCCGAAACAGGGAAGTCAGTTCCTGAATATCCTCCTTCTGCTTCTTCACATAATGATCGTCCGAAATATATTGCGACAGCTGCTCCGCTTCCTGCGGTGTTAATGACATATCCTTCGGCTGGCAGACGCGCTGGCGCACTGCCTGATTGCTCGCCGGAAATCCTGTCACCTTTTGGTTGATGGTGCGGTACAGATTCTCTGCTTTTTTATCGATCAGACGGTGGTAATTCTCATTCATTTCAAGCGAAACGGTATCCGCGATATAGCCGCAAATCCCGCTGCAGGGACGCCCGCCTAAAACCTCCCACGCACTGGACAGGTGCAGCTTTCCCTCACGCTCCCCGTAGGTTGTCGCCATGACGACCGGACACATATAGAGCTGGCTGATCTTTTCTTTATCGCCGTAGAGCCAGCAGGCGTCCAAAAACTGCTGCATATAGCCTCCGACGCCGTACCACTCGACCGTTGTCGCAAGTACGATCCCGTCCGCATCCTTCAGGGTCTGCGGCAGGGTCGCGATCGTATTTTTCATCTCATATAAATTGAACCTCTCCACATTCACATTCAGTTCCTTTAAGACTGCGTCTATCCGGTTGATCACAAAGATCGTCGGATCATCCACCAGCCCTCGTCCGCCGTAATAAATATGAATTTTCATGTCCCGTCCGTTCCTTTCTAATCTATATTATTGCGTTTTCAAACCCCATTTGTGATACGTCAGCGAAGGCCTGAAGAGCGCCCCTCGTTCTTTATCAGCATGAGCAGTCCTGTCAAGAGGAAACCACAGACAAATCCGCCGATATGCGCGGCATTATCAATATGCTCCGACATAAGCCCGCTGTATAAAGAATACGCGATGCAAAGCAATATCCTGCCAAGCGTAATGCTCCCGAATCGTCCTCTGCCGGCGATCACGAGCGTAAGCAGCGCTCCGACCAGACCGTACACCGCGCCGCTTGCACCGATCGAGCCCACAAGACTTCCGCTCCTTAGCTGATACCATACCGATACGGCAGCCGCTCCGGCTCCCGACAGAAAATAGAGTGCCATATAGCCCAATCGTCCAAAACGCCGCTCCAGCAGCGTCCCGACCGCATACAGCATCAACATATTGCCAAACAGATGCCCCGTATCCGCATGCAGAAACATGCTCGTGAATATACGATAATATTCTCCCTGCTCCGCAACCGCACGTCCAAGCAGCTCTCCCTTATTATACAATACTTCGCCGCCCCATGTACATATCAAAAATGCGACACAATTCGCGGTGACAAGCAATATTGTCACAAGCGGCATTGTACGCAGCGTTTCGCGCAGACTGCGTTTCTCCCGGGCTTTTTCCGTCCCATCCTGCCCATCACCCTGCCATGCCGCTTGAGAACGATCCGCCCCTGTCTCATAAAGACCGTCCGTCCCTGCCACGCCGGAACCGTCTATCCATGCTGCCAAAAATTCTTCCAGCATCGCCTTCAGCCCGTAAAAATCCACCGCCTGCTGTTCATAAATGAGCAGTTTGGCGCTTCTTTTATCGATCAGCCAGCAGAAACGCTCCTCCTCACAAAGCACTCTCGCCGTTTCCGGATCGTCCGTGATCATCAGTGCCATGGCATGCAGCTCCCCTACGCCCCGATTCTCAAACGCAGCCCGCATCTGCTGCTTCATATGGCGGTACTGCTCCGGCGACAGATAGACGCCCTCCTGATATTCCATTGCGATCACTACATTCACGGACTGCATCTCCTGCCTGAACAAAAAAATCAGCCCCGGCACATTTGTGACCATTTTCTGATAGCCCCTGCTCTGCATATATCCGGCTAACTGCTCTATCATGAATCTTCCTACCCCGTTTTTTCTTCGTAGATATAAGCGTAGCATTTTAGCGCATCCGTGTCAAATGCAATAGATATTTTATAATTCGTCCGCAGAAGAATCACCGTTCATAAAAAATATATCCCGTTCTTTTCTTGCAAGCGCCCTTTTTGCCCATCCGATATATCGGAGTCCCATTCCGGCCGCGATCCCCGCGCAGATTCCTGCGGGGATATACGCCTGCGCATGCCACGGCACTTGCCATGCCTGCCACGCCGCAAATCCGATCATCGCCGCGGCAGATAGACCGAGCAGCTTCCGCCGCTTTCCATTCTCCTGCCGTTCTTCCATTTCCGCCGAATACCCGGATTCCTGCCGGAGCTGCCCTTCCTCCGCCAGCACATCGTCCGCCGGATCATCCCGCTCCTTTCTTGTATCCGTTTCTTCAAAATAAACGATATTCTCCTCAAGAAATACTGTCATGCTAAAGTTTTCGGCCTGCGTATACTGGTAAAACTGCCCCGCAAGCGCTACAGCCCGCTCATCCTCGTAATCGACGTGTTCCATCAAAAACTGCGCAAGCTCCCGAATATGCTCCGAAAATGTTCCTCCCAGCGCGGGAAGATACGCAAAATAAAGCTGTCTGCCTCCCATGTTCGTATATAAATATGCCGGGCAAAGCACCAGACCATCCTCCGACAGCAAATATTCCTCCATCCGGTTTAAGCAGCTATGAACCGACAGCAGCATGGCGCAAAGCGCTTCAAATGCGATTGCTTTTTTTCCATAGCAGCCCGACAATGACTGCTTTCCCGTGATATCATAGGAAATCTGTATCTGCCCGTTCACGCTCCTTTTTGCAACAGGAAGTAACCCTTCCGGCCTGTTATCCGCAAGCATTGCCTCTTCATCGTCGCAGACATCCCCGCAGTCGCAGAGTAAATACGTTCGACCTCCCTCGCGCACCTGTGCAAATTCCGGCTGTCCTGAACTCTCTTTCAGCCCCACGGCATCGAATTGCCCCGCTACGTCTGATCGCCCTGTTGCGTTCGATCGCCCTGCTGCGTTCGATCGCCCTGCTGCGTTCGATCGCCCTGCTGCGTTCGATCGCCCTGCT
>CAZZNE010000010.1:0-107538 GCA_964655525.1 uncultured Clostridium sp. | reverse complement strand
ATTTGAACCCTCGCGCCGGTTGCCCGACCTACACCCTTAGCAGGGGCGCCTCTTCAGCCTCTTGAGTATTTCTCCACAGTCTGAATTACATCCGCTACCAATATTTGCAGGAACATATTCCTTCACGTCATGACGCAACAGTAATTATACTAATGTCTGTTCCATTTGTCAACTTCTATTTTTCGCGCACATCCCTTTCCATTCTTCACTCTCATGTCCCTACTCGAATTCCCTTGCATGCTCCCTGAAAAAATCATAATACGCGCGAACATTCCCAAGCTGCGTCCACCGTTTCACGTCCACAGGCTCCTCATCCAGATCGTAGATCTTTGCGCCCCGCATGGAAAGCAAAAACGGAGAGTGGGTTGCGATCACGAACTGGCAGCCGTAAAATCGCGCCGCATCCCCGATAAACTGCACAAGCTCAAGCTGCCTTTCGGGTGACAACGAATTTTCCGGCTCATCGAGCAAAAACAAGGCGCTTTCCGTGATCTTATCCGTAAAATAAGCAAATGCGCTCTCGCCGTTCGAATGCTCCCGCACATTATCCATGTGATTTTCCCTGATATATTTGGACTGCGTTTTACTCCGCGCGCCGTTTACTTTTTTCAGCCGCTCATAATCCTCCAGCGAACGCATCCGGAAATGCGAATACTTCAACTCCATATACTCTTCAAACATTTCCTCCCGCTTATTGTCAACACCCTCGTTGATCGTGCGCAGATTTAACATGAAGTCGAAAACATCGTCACTCGTAATGATCCTGCCTTCACAATGCTTTTTGCCCGACTCCATCCGATATCCGCACCGTTTTGTATAATCCTCAAAAAAATTACTTCGATTGTAAAGCGTATCCCGCGACAGCGCAAGCTTCTCCGCCATCACATTGAGCGCTGTCGATTTCCCCGAACCGTTCCCGCCGTAAAGGATCGTGACCGTCTCAAAATCAAGCTGCCTCAGCCGATGCTTAGAGAGGACCTGAAACGGATAAAACGTGTCATAGCAGGTACGCTTGATTCCCATTAAAAAATCATATTCTTCCTCTATATCAGGAAACGTAAACTGTGACAGATAGATCATAACACGTTCTTTCCTCCTATTGCCCACAGGAAAACGGGCGCTGCCCGTTAATTCCTGCCCGCTGTCTGCGCGGCAATGGATGTCTCAATGCGCCCGCGCACCAATTCGGCAATCTCATTTGTTTTCATGTCCTTGTATTCTTCATAGGGAATCGGCCTCAAATAGGTGACTCGTACCGTGACTGGCTTGATGGATTTTTCATCAAACGGCCGGAACGCATCCACGAGCGCGACCGGCACAATACTGCAGCGCGCCTTTACCGCGCTCTTAAAGCTGCCACCCTTCATCTCGATCATTTGATTTCCCTGTCCGCTGCGTGTGCCTTCCGCAAAAATAAGAAAGTTCCTGCCTGCACGCACCTGCTCCGTGACCTCATGAATGACCTGCATGGACTGACGCAGATCCTCCCTGTCGATCGGCAGGGAGCCTGTTGCCTCCACGATCTGTTTGAGCAGGATGACCTTGCTTGCTTCTTTCTTGATCACAAATGCAAACGGACGCTCACAGGAATCAATGATCGCTAATACATCATAGAGACCCTGATGATTCGGAAAAAACATAAATCCGTCTTCTGCGGGCAGATTTTCCAATCCGTGCGCCTCAATCCGCACACGTCCCGCATGATTCGCCTTTTTACACGCATGACGGATGACACGATAACTATGCTCATAATCGATCGGTTTTTTTCTGCCGCATAACCATATGCGAAAAAAATAATATGGTGTCTTCAAAAATAATCTCAGCACCATTGCCGCAATTCGTCTCATCGCCTTCTCCCTATCATTTTTGTGATCCGCTTTTACTGTCTGACTTTCCTAAGCTTGTTTCCGATACGCCTGCGCCGCCGTTTCATACAGATCATTTCCCTCGCTGTCGATCACGACGATCACCGGAAAATCCTTTACCTCCAGCCTGCGTACCGCCTCCGTACCAAGATCATCATAAGCGATCACCTCAGATGCGGTAATAGATTTTGATAACAGCGCACCCGCGCCGCCGACCGCCGCAAAATAGACCGCGCCGTTTCGCTTGATCGCATCGTGCACCGCCTCGGAACGCTTTCCCTTGCCGATCATACCGATCATTCCCAAGTCCAGCAGCTTGGGCGTATATTTATCCATACGACTTGCCGTCGTCGGACCCGCGGAACCGATCGGTCTGCCTTCGCGCGCCGGAGACGGTCCCATGTAATAGATCAGGTTATTTTTTATGGAGAAAGGGAGTTCATCTCCCTTTGATAACGCCTCATACATGCGCTGATGCGCCGCGTCCCTCGCCGTATAGATTGTCCCTGTAAGATAGACATAATCCCCTGCTCGGAGCTCCCTTGCCGTCTCCTGCGCAAAGGGCGCCGTAATCCGATACTCGTTCATATCAGAAGTCCCGCCTTTCTGCAAATTAACATGGCTTTCGTGTCTGTTTTTTCCTTTATAATACCCGCACCGCATGCCGGTTCACATGACAGCAGATATTCACGCCCACCGGCAGCCCTGCGATATGTGTCGGATACGTTAAAATATTGACGGCAAGCGCTGTCGTACTGCCGCCGAGCCCTGCGGGTCCGATACCCAGTTCATTAATCGTCTTAAGCAGCTCCTGCTCCATATCGCGCACATAAGGAATGTCGGAATGAGAACCCGCCGGACGCGTTAACGCTTTTTTCGCCAGAAGCGCGCATTTCTCAAACGTGCCGCCGATACCGACGCCGACCACCATCGGCGGGCAGGCGTTCGGTCCCGCATCGCGTACCGCCGTCAAGATCGCGTTTTTGACTCCCTCCGCGCCGTCCGCTGGCTTTAACATAAACACGCGGCTCATATTTTCGCTGCCGAAACCTTTCGGCGCAACCGTGATCGTCACCTGATCGCCGTCCACAATACGGTAATGAATGATTCCCGGTGTGTTATCCTTTGTATTTTCCCGAATGAGTGGATCGCGCACGACGGATTTGCGCAGATAGCCCTCGGTATATCCCTGACGGATGCCCTCGTTGACTGCCTCCTCCAAATTCCCGCCTTCAAAATGCACATCCTGTCCGATCTCCATGAAGACGACCGCCATTCCCGTATCCTGACAGATCGGTATCTGCTCCTCGCCCGCAAGCCGCATATTCTCTTTAAGCTGCTGAAGAATCTGCCCGCCAAGCTCGGATACTTCCTCCTTTGATGCCCGCTCCATCGCCTCTCTCATATCGGGCGCTAAAAAATGATTCGCCTCTATGCACATCTCTTTGATCGCAGCGGTCACATCCGCTGTCCGAATATTCCTCATATCCCGGTATCCCCCTTGTTTCTGCGGTGTATGAACCTGTTCTATCGCATCATCGTTTTATGATAAAAAAGAGCCCTATCGACTCTTTTTTGCAAACGGGAGCTCCCGTACGTCATCCTCTATCAGATAACACATCTCATCATGCGTATCCACCGCATCGCTGACGATCTGTTCGGGACTCAGCTTAATATACACCGCTTCGCCGTTTACAAGCAGATCTCCGGTCCGGTCATAAATCTCGGAAACGATCGTCACAAACTTCGGCGTTTCTTTTACCACGATCCCCCTTGCAAACAGCTCCTCGTCATAGGGTACGGGCTTGCGATATTTTACCGACAATGACATCGTCACGCCGAAAGACTCCTCCGACTGATCCTTTGCCCACATTGCCCGCAGTCCCAGCTCATCGATCATCGTTGCCGCCAGTCCGCCGTGCACTCTTTCCGGAAAGCTCTGATGCTCCTTGCGGAATACAAACGGCGTCATGACACTTCCGTCTTCCATATTATAAAACTGTGCCTTCAAACCGATCGGATTATCCATCCCACAGATAAAGCACATTTTGCTGTTTCTTTGTTTTCCGATTACTTTCATGATAATCCTGCTTTCTATGTATTCTTTATCTATTATTTTTTTCTGGCTGCCTTTTTCGCCTTATCCCTGTCTTCCCGCCGCCGTTCGGCACGCGTCATCGGTTTTTCGTCCCCTGTCTTGATACCTGCTTTATTCAGAATCATCCTGATGACCGCATGAATGATATAAAGAAGCGGTAACACAAAATAAATCAGGGAATATGCCGCATTGCCAAGCGCCGCGCTCTCAAAGGTATAGGTGTCAAAAAAGTTTTTGCCGCAGCTAAAGCAGATAAAGATCAGTGCGACAAACAGCACCATCACAAGCACATAAAGAATCCATTCCATCACACGCCTGAGTTTCGCATGATCGTTCTTCGCCTGAAGCTGAATGCGGTAAAAACGAAGATCGTACAGGTTTTTCAGTGCAAATAAAAGAAAAATGCCGATCAGCGCCAGTACCGGCTGCACAAAAAAGGTCTGCGAGGATGCATCCCCCGCCCAAGCCGTCGATAACAGCTGTGCTTCCTTCGCCCCTGCCTTATAGATGAGAGAAAAAAGATATACACCCACATAAAGCAAAACGGTATTGACTGCCAGCGCTGAAAAACCAAGCGTGAACTCTTTTTTGATATTGGGGAGCGTCTCTTTTTTTTCCATGTCAGGAATCCTCTTTTTTCTTTTTGAATACAATAAATTTACTGAATACATAATTTGTGACCGTAACGACCACGGCGGCGATAAATGTCGCGATCCAATCATTCAACCCAAACAAAAACGGTAATACCTGCATAATGACCAGCTCCAATACCAGCGTGACCAAGCGGGAAGAGGTAAAGGAAATCGCTTCCTTTAACATATTCGGATTTTTACTTTGGAAAACATACGCGCGGTTCGTAAAATAAGCAAACACCACACCTGTTGTCCAGCGGATGACAACGGCCACACCCATTTGTATCGGATCCTGCACATCCAGAAAAAACTTACAGACAGCATATGCAGCCCAGCTCACGATGGTCGTCAGCACTCCAACGATCAGATAGACAATGATTTCACGATATTGCTTACACAGGGCAATGATCTTTTTCACAACATGTCCTCCATCCTTACATGTAATCTCGCTCCGGGCGGCACCATCCATGCCCATTCAGGCAGGTACCATGTCTCACGACATTGTAGCATACCCACGCCCCAAAATACAATAGATTCCGTCGGTCTCGTCCCTTTCCAAGTCTGCCCTACGCTCTAAAAAGCAGATAAATGACCGTAAAAAGAAATCCTGCGCAGAACAACAGCAGACCGAACGATAAGCTGCGCGCGATCAGTACATTGTTTTCGCGGAATTCCTCCCGCTTCAGAGCGATGACTTGACGATAACTTCGCGTCAGCGTTTTCGGATGCTTTCTGCGGATCGTCCGGTTAAACAGACGATGGAAAAAATCACCCACAGAGCCCGCCATATCGGTAAAGATCGTCCCCTGCTCCCGCTCATGAGGGATCGGGCTCTCCCGAAATACCGTTTTTCTGAGCACGATCAATATGCCATCCGTCAGCGTGTCCAAAATGCGGCAGAAAAATCCCAGCACTGCAGGAATCCCCTTTAAAAGGATCGGGCGATACACCCCGTTTTCCAGGTCAAACCACTTAGGAAGTCTGTTGATATAGAGCTGCTCCCCACTTTTTTCATCCTTCATCAAAAACGTCCGTACGACACCGAAATAGAGGACAACACCGATCGCAAGGGAAATAAATCCACCCTTTAAGCTTTCCAATCCAAAATAGGACACGGTTTCACACGCCGGCTCCACATGCAAAATATTCTCACCAAACACGCCAATCCTGTCCGTGATCAGATACGGGAACAATCCCATCACCGGCAGCAGCACCGCGCTTCCCACGATCGCAAATGCGCTTTTTTTGTTCATATACGCCTTCATGCCGTCAAAACGCGCCTGTTCTTCCGCATCCTTATTTTTCTCCCAAAACAGACAAATATACAGTTTGAGCATATAAGCAGCCGTCAGACCGCCGCTGATCAAAAACAGCCATTCCACAATTTCCAGTACCCTCGGGCTCGTCATAAAAAGCGAAAAAGCATTTAATTCATAACCAAACGGAAATGCTGCTCCAACCCAGTTCGCGATCGGCGCATGTAACGCCAGTTCCTTTGCCATGACAATACTCTCATGCAGCAGCGTTTTACTGATATAGCCGTTAAACAGCGGCACACCCGCAATCCCGAGCGCTCCAAATAAAAAGGCAAGATGCAGCAGCGGCTTTTTCCGCCCGAAGCCCCGGATGTCATTCAGATTCAACTTATGCACATTCATAAACACAACGCCCGCCGTCATGAACAGCACAAGCTTAATGAGCGAATGATTCACCATATGCAGCAGCGTTCCGCGTGCCGCAATCTCCGCATGCAGGACTCCGTTTCCCCCGCCGTTTAAGATGCAGAGCATTCCAACGCCGACAAGGACAAATCCGATCTGCGACATGGACGAGCAGGCAAGCGTCCTTTTTAAATCGACGGAAAACAGCGCAAGCACTGCGCCTGCCACCATTGTGATCACGCCAAGCGTCAAAATGAGCGCCCCCCAGGTCGCATTCCGGGAAAAGACATTACAGCTTACGACCAAAATACCGAAAATACCCGATTTTGTCAAAATACCGGACAACAGCGCCGACGCAGGCGCCGGTGCGACCGGATGCGCTTTTGGCAGCCAAATATGCAGCGGAAACGCGCCCGCTTTTGCACCAAAACCAAACAGCAGACAAATGCCCGCCGCGTAAAGCATACGCTTATCCGTACATGCGGCACACGCCTCATAAAGGGACGACATAGTAAGCGTACCGACCGTGCGATAAAGCAGAAATAATCCCATGAGCATCACAAGACCGCCGATGACCGCCACCGCCAGATAAGTTGCCGCCGCCCGAAGGGACTCCGCTTTTTCGTCATGCGCAACCCATACATAGGATGTAAACGACATGATCTCAAAAAACAGGAACGTCGTATAAAGATCCGACGAAAGGAATACGCCCACCGTTGCCCCGAGCGTCATCAGATAAAAGAAATAGTAACGATTCCGGTTGCGGTAATGCGCAAAATATTCACCGGAAAACAGTGCCGTCATCATCCACATGAGCGCCGCGATCAAGCCATAAAGCACGCGAAAACCGTCCAGCGTAACATGCATTCCCAGACCGGCAAAGCCGTTCCACGTGAACGAAAGCTCTCCCGTCTCTTGAAAGCACACCGCCACGATCACAAACGCGAGAAGCTCCGTCACACCCACAAGCTGTACAATATAATCCCTGATCTTTTTATTATCGCGCCCGATCAGATATACCGCGACCGCCGCAAACATCGGATAAAAAATAAGTATTGCCGGAATCGGATTTCCTACCATTACATTTCACATCCTTTTCAAATTAAACCTTTTCCGATCGTCGTCAGAAAATCGACAAACGGCGTGGAGTACAGCCCCAAAAATACGATCGTAATGCAAAATACAAAAAGTGGCACGAGCATATACCAGTTCGGATCATGAATCCCCTCCAGCGCGGCATAGGAAAACTCCCTCTGCGGAAAGAATGCGCGCACAACGACGGTCAGCATATAGATTGCCGTAAGCAGCGCTGATATCAACAACGCTCCCACACCGAGATAGGCAAGCAGATTCTCGCTTTCCATCGCCGCGACCGCCAAATTCCACTTGCTCACAAAACCGCACAGCCCCGGCACGCCCATCAGCGCCAGCGCCGCCAACGTAAACATTCCAAATACGCGCGGCATCTTTCTGCCCAGTCCGTCAAGCTGATGCACATAAGTCCTGCCGCTTTGACAAATGACCGCACCCGCACAGAAAAAAGAACAGATCTTCATGACGCCATGGAACATCATATGCGTGAGCGCGCCCACGAGCCCTGCCGGAGACATTATGGCCGCGCCGAATAAAATGTAAGAAAGATTCGAGATCGTGGAATATGCCAGCCGCCGCTTAAAATGCGTTTCTTTCACCGCACGCGCACTGCCATACAAAATCGTAACGATCGCTGCTGTCAGCACGACATCCTGCGCCCATGTTCCGCTTAAAAATTCCGCGCCGAAACAATAATAGGTCAGCCGCAGGACCGCATAGGCGCCCGACTTCACAACGGCGACTGCATGTAAAAGCGCCGTGACGGGCGTCGGCGCAACGCTCGCCGCCGGAAGCCACGCATTGAACGGGCAGACCGCCGCCTTCACGCCGAAACCGAAAAACGCAAACACATATACCAAAAGAAGCACATTGATTCTCGAACCGATCGCTTCCAGATCAAGGCTCCCGCCGTAGCGGAATGAAACATTTCCGTACACAATGATAAAGATCAGCGCAATAAAGCCAAATGCCGCACCGCCAAGCGAATAGTACAGATACTTCCGGCTCGCAAGGATTGCTTCCCGCGTCATCGTATACATGACAAGCGGCAGCGTAATGAGCGTCAGCATCTCGTAAAAGCAGTACATTGTCAACAGATTATCGGCAAGCGCGATGCCAAGCGTGATGCTGAATGTCATGGTATAAAAAGCAAAAAAACGACGCGCATGCCATTCCCCCAGATTGTTTTCTTCATGCCGCATATACTCAAAGGCATAGAGCGTCGCAAACGGCCACAGTCCGGAGATCAGTCCGCCGAATACCATGGACATCCCGTCAAGCCGGAATGAGATGGTCAAATGATGGACAAAGCGCACCAGCGTAAATGTTCCTGTCGGTTTTTTCGTGAGCAGGAGAAGAAACAGTACAGACGTGATCAGCACGACCGTCTCCGTATAAATCTCAAACTGCCTCCGTTTTTTGAAAGGAAGAACCAAAATGAGCGCACCGCCTGCAAGCGGAATCATAATCGCAATGAATAATACTACCGGATTCATCTGTCTTCCTCCCTTCTATCGCATGATAGCCGCGGCAATATCTCCGATATAGGAAATCAACCCGTTCGGAAACATACCGAGCAGCAGCGTCGCCGCCGCCAGCAGGATCAGCGGTATCGTCATCAGTTTCGATGGCTCTTTCTTTTTTAACGCCTGATAATCGTAATCATCTCCTACAAAAAAGCCCTTGATCGTGATCGGTAAAAGATACCCCGCGGTCAAAAGCGCGCTGACCAGTAGCACGATCACACCGATATAGGCAAAAGCGCGCACACCGAAATCAAGCGATCCCAGCGCCAAATACCATTTGCTGATAAAGCCGCTTGCGGGCGGAATACCGATCAGCCCGAGCGAGGCGATCGTATAGCACCACATCACGATCGGCATTTCCTTACCGATGCCTAAAAGCTCGGAAACATTTTTTTTGCCGGTCTGGTAAATGACCGCGCCCGCCGCCAAAAACAACGCCGCTTTGATGAACGCATGAAATACGGTGTGTAAAACAGCGCCCGTGAACGCCGTCTGCTGCATCAGCGCCAGCCCGAACAAAATGTAGGAAACCTGACTGATCGTGGAATACGCGAGCCGCTTTTTTAAACCCTTTTCCAAATATGCCATCATCGATCCCAACAGGATCGTAAGCAGCGACAACACCAGCCAGGTGTACTGCACCCACGTACCCGCAAGGAACTGTGTGCCGAACAGATAATACACGACGCGGATCACGCCGAGCACACCCGCTTTCACAACAATGCCGGAAAGCACAGCGGATACCGGCGCAGGTGCGGCGGGATGCGCTTTTGTCAGCCATGCATGGAGCGGAAACATACCCGCTTTTACGCCGAAACCAAGAATCATCAAGAACGCCGTCACCAGAAGAAGCGTCTCGTGTCCCTCGACCAGCGTTCTGTCTAAAATACCGCCCGCTCCAAACGTCAGCGTGTTGGAAAGGCAGAAACGGCTTAAGCAGTACAGTCCGAATAACACCATGTACGCACCGCAGAAAGAATAAAATAAATATTTTAAGCCTGCAAGAATGGCTTCCTTTGTCTGCGTATGCAATACCAGTGGCATGCTCGTGATCGTCATCAGCTCATAAAACAGATAAAAGGTCACCAGATTATCCGCAAAACAAAGCCCATTCAGCATGCCGTATACGATCAGATAAAATCCGTAATACCGCTTTTCCCGGTTTTCGTGCTTCATATAGACAAACGAAAAACAGCCGGCAAGCAGCATGACGACGGAGATCATGACCGCAAATACGCGCCCGAGCGCATCAAAGCCAAGCTGGATCGGCAGCTTTCTTGTCAAAAAGAATGCGATCTGCGGCGCATCCTTCGATGTTGTCGTAAGAAGCGCCATCACCAAAAGCAGCGCCGTCACAACAAAAAAAACGCCGGTTATGATACAAAGTCCTCTCCGTTCCCCTCCCGAGCGGCCAAACGCAAACACCTTTTTCGGCAGCGCAAGGATTGCGACGCCTGCCGCGATTGGAAAAAGAATCGGTAATAATAAATTGCTCATACAAACATCTCCAATCCCGTTTCGATCAGATCCACGATCCAGTCGGAACAGAGCCCCAAAAATATGTTTAACGCAATAAAGCATGCCATCGACGCCGCAAAGAGCTTATGCTTTTTTAACAAAATCGTCTCCTGATCCGTATTTACCGGCGTATAGATCCGGATCACGGTCTTCATAAAATAAATCGCATTCAAAATCGTGCTGATCGCAAGCGCGATCATCGCCGGCAGCATTTTCCCGTTGTTACGCACGGACGCCTCCGCAAACAGCAGCTTACTGATAAAACCGGAAAACAAAGGAATCCCGACCATGGAGAGCGCGCCTGCCGCGAACGCAATACCGGCGATCTTATTTCGATAACCCGATCCTGTCAGATCAATAAAGCGCCTGCTGCCGCCCGACGCGTCCGCAAGCCCCGCCGCCGATAAGAACAGCAGCGCTTTCGTCACGGCATGCGACAGAATATGAAAAATGCTCGCCACCATGGCTGCCTGCGTACCGAGTCCGAAGCCCATATAAATATAACCGATCTGCGCCACGGACGAGAACGCGATCATGCGGTAAATATCGTTTTCTTTGATGGCGGAGAGCGAACCGATGATCATGCCCGCCACGCCGAACACAAATAAAATATCCGTCACTCTGCTCGCATAGATCACCTCAAAGCCGATCACGCGGTAAATGATCTTGATCAATAAAAAGATATATCCTTTTGACACAAGACTGGAAAGAATGGCCGCACTCGAAACCGTCGAATAACCGTACGCATCCGGCAGCCATGTATGGAACGGAAACAGCGCACTCTTAATAGCGATTCCCACACACAGCATACCGATCGTGATCATGAGCGGCACATGAAACCTTCCCGCCGTCACGCTCGCCCTCAGCGTCTGGTGGATGTTTTCCATCAGAAGATGCCCCGTCATATCATAGAGCATACAGATGCTGAGCAGCAGCATGCCGGAGCCGAGCAGACTCATGATCATATAGCGTGTCGCCGCCTCGATCGTCCGCCCTGTCTGGCTGATCATGATAAGTCCGCATGCGGAGATTGTATTGATCTCGACAAACACATATGCCGTAAACAGGTCATTGGTATATACGAGTGAAAGCAGTGAACTTAAAAGCAGATCGCACAAAATATAATAAAGATTCAGCTTCTGCGGTTCAATCTCAAGATGCAGCTTTTCCTGTCCCCCAAACAGCGAAAGCATCATAATGACACAGAAAAACAACGCCATGCCGCCTTCCAGCACACCGGCGCGCAGTTCGTTTCCCCATGGCGCCGGAAAACGCCCCATCACATAGGTGAAGCTTTCTCCCGTCATGATCGTATAACCGAACACAAACGCCGACATGATCGTTACTGCCAGTAAAATCAAAGCATTCAGATATTTTGCGGCTCTGCCCTTCAGCGCGGAACTGACGATTCCGCCCAAAATACACATAACAATTGATATACAGGGAAAATTGCAAATCAAATCCATGATCATCCCTCACTCATTCTTATATATCCGCGCTTTTGACAGCGCAGGTACATTTTCTCATTTTCCTTCTTTTCGCAGAAGGATGGAAATCTCATCTAAATCTACCGTGTGGTACCGCTGATACAAACGGATCGTTAAAGAAAGCATCAGCGCGGTGACAGATACGGAAACAACGATTCCCGTCAGAACCAGTCCGCTCGGAACGGGATTGATATAACGCTCCGCATTCAGATCCCCGTCTATGATGATCGGGTCGATCCGCCCTATAATATAACCCTTTAACGCCAGAAAAAGATAGATCGCCGAATCCATGACATTTAACCCGATGATCTTTTTGATCAGATTCTTTTGAAGCAGCAAATTGGCAAAACCGATGCCAAATAATAGCATCGCGACCACTTCGCCGTAATTTGCAAATAAATTCTCTCCCATGAGCTTCCTCCGTTTTCGTCTCGCCCGTTTCGCGCCTTCAGGAAACGCTGATCAATCAACATTTCCTTAGAACCCGCCGCGTCGAAACAGCGCATAAAACGCGTACATCGTACACGCCACCTGCAGACCGACGACCAGGTTGATCGGCAGGATAAGTCCCGCGCTCAAGATCGCGCCCGGCGTTCCGAGCGGAATATGATTCTCAAGCCCGTTCGCGCCCATAATATAGTAATAAGTGATCATGACGCCGTAAAGCACAAGCGCCGTGACCTTCACCGCCGTATACACGCGCTCGCCGAAAAACTTCCGCGTCTTATCAAACCCGAACGCACAGGTATATAAGATCATGCCCGCCCCCATCATGGCGCCGCCTGAAAAACCGCCGCCCGGCGATAAATGCCCGTTCAGCATGACATAGATTGAAAAAATAAACACGATCGGCACAAGAATACGCGCAACCTGTTGCAAGATCACATCATTTTTCGGCTCGTAGAACCGGTCGTTTGCCATAGCGGAGCTCTTTAAGATTCCATGATCCAATAAAAGCAGGATCATCACACAGCAGCCCGCAATAAAAAGCACATTCGTCTCACCGAACGTATCGAACGCACGGTAGGATAGGATCATACCCGTCACCGAATTGATCGCGCCCGTATCCGCAACGCCATGCTCGACATAGAGCTGTGAAACCTCATTATTGGCGGGGTTATCCGCATGCCCCGTCGGGGGCAGATAGGACACGGCAATGAGCAGCACGCAGACCATCAGCACACATAATACAATGCCCATGATCTCAAAACACTTGCGAAACAGCCACACTTCCCGGTTATGCTCCACATTGAAGACGTGTTCCCGCATCCGCGCACGTTCACGTTCATATTCTTTCAGCGCTTCTATATCCGGCCGGTGCTCTTTCTGCCTGCGCATCGGCATCGCCTCGTCAAATGCCTGTGTATCCCCGTAGAACCAGTCGCGAAACCGCTCCCGGACAGACCGCTTCTCAGTGTTCATCCGGCTTCTCCTCCTCTCCTGTTTCCGCCGCCTCATTCTGTTCCGATGCAATTGTCTTGCCTGTGTGCACGCTGTAAAGCTTTTTTAATGTCACCAGAAACAAAACCGTCGTCACGCCCGCGCCGACCGCCGCCTCCGTGATCGCTAAATCCGGCGATTCCAGCATCAGCCAGATGAGCGCCATAACTAAACTGAACGACATATAGACCAATATGGAGTTTAACAAATTTTTCGTAAAGCTCACGGCAATGGCGCACACCAAAAGAAATAAAAACAAAATATTCATAAAAACGGTCATTTTGCTTCTTCCTTTCCGCCCTGATCAAGTTCCACAAACGCTTCCAGCCGGTCGCTTGCGCCTGCCTCCCCGCTCTTTTCTTCCGCAATCTCTTCCGGCAGCTCACAATGTGCGGCAAGATTCGGATTTGACATGACCTCAAGCCGCGCAAGCATGTGGGAGGACACGGGTGAGGAAAACCATAGCAGCACCACGATCAGAAAAAATTTCAGAGACGTAAAATTCCACCCGCTCATGATCATTAACCCGACCAAAGAAAATCCGATCCCCAGCGTATCGCCCGTCGCCGCGATCTGCATTCTGTTTAATACATAACGAAAACGGAATACGCCCAAAAGCTCCACTGCAAACGTCAAAAGACCGCCTATCAGAAACGCCGCCCCTACAAAGAAACGCACCCACTCAAGCGTCGCCATTGTCTTTTCCTCCCGTATTTTTTTCTTTATGCTCCCGGTAAATACCCATAAACACCTTCGTCAATACGATGACCGCCAAAAAGCTTAAGACGGCATAGATCATGCCAATATCCGCAAGGTATCCCGCCTCCAGCTTTAACGCCAGCACCGAGATCGTCACAATGACAATCGTTCCCATCATATTGACCGCCACAACGCGGTCGCATACGCGGGGGCCTAAGATCGCCCGGATCAGGCATAAAAAAATCATGACCGCCAGTATGATCAGAACTGGTGTAAATAACATTTGATACGCCGCTTCCGGCCCGCTCACCATCCCGTTCATTTTCCTTCGCCGCCCTTCCGTGCTCTTTTTGACATAAACCGCTCATAATCCTGCTCCATATCTGCGATCAGCCGCACGAATACAGAGGAATCCAGCCCCTCTCCGAACGCCTTGTCCAGACAATGCACCACATAATGATTGTCACTTAGCGAAACGGTGATCGTTCCCGGAGTAAGCGTAATGGAATTCGCAAGAAGCGCCCTGCCAACCTCTGTTTTTAATGTCACGTCGAACGACACGATCGCAGGGGACGCCTCTTTTCCGAATCGCAGGACTTTTCCGATCGTCAATATGTTCGCCTTGAGAATTTCCCAGATCAGTACGAACAGATATCGGATCAGCTTCCAGAGCACCCTTGCAAGAAACAGATCGCTGCTTGCGCGGTATCCCATAAACTTACAGATAAACAGATAAACAAGAACGGAGATCGGCAGACCGATGAGCGCAATCTCTACGGTCAGCTGTCCGTTCAATATGATCCATAATAAATAAAACAACACGAACATGCGCGTTCCTCCTATCCGATGGTTTTATGTCTGCGCGTGAGCACATATTTACAGATCGGATTGCCCGCGGCGGAAAATTTTTCCTCGTACTCCGTCATCACATTGCCCTGCATCAGCGTTTCATCCGCATGCAGATCATACGTGATCACATCCGCCTTCCACGCCGACTGGGGAAGCTGCTCTAAGGCAAAATCAAACAACGCCCGGTTATCGGTCTTAAACTCGATCTTTGCGCCCTCCGCCGTGATCTCATCATAGCGCGCAAGAAACTCCGCAGACGGGAGCCGCCTTTTCGCATGGCGGTCTTTGGGCCACGGGTCGGAAAAATTCAGGTAAATGCCCGCAGCTTCTCCTTTTCCGAACACGGCGGTAAGCTCCTCCGCTTCCATTCGCAGCAGCTTTAGATTCGGCAGCTCCTCCGCCTCCATTTTCTGAATGGCGCGCAGCAGCACTGACGAATACTTCTCTATACCGACATAATTGTTTTCGGGATTCCTCGCGGCAAGCGTATGAAGGAACTGCCCCTTTCCCATCCCGACCTCGATAAAAATCGGATTCGGATTTCCGAACAACTCCGCCCATCTGCCCCGATACTGCTGCGGTTCCTGCACAACGTAAGGACTTTCAGCGATCACATCGCGCGAACCGGAAATATTGCGAAGCCTCATCACGGCAACATCCTTTCTTCATCGAATTGTTATCTAAGGAAACACTGATGAAAGCGTTTCCCTAAAAGAAATCCGTTTGTATTCTACACCTTTTTTGTACAAATAAAAAGCATAATATCAGAAGACCTGAAAAATTTTGCAAATTTTGGACAATTTTTCTTTGGTTTTGGGGTAAAATAGTGTATCATATTTTTAGTTAAACTTATTTTGACTGACGGAGCGGTTCCCATGCACGTTTTTTTCGATACGACAGCCGCAGTAAGCGGCGTTCCTTTTTATAAAAAATGGCTCTTCGGTATTCTATGCGTTTGTTTCTTCCTTGCCACGCCGTTTACTGCATCGGCGGAGCCGGTCGATTATGAAGCGGAAGCCGAAGCGCGCAAGCTGCTTCCCGTGCAGACAAACGAGATTGTCGGCTGGCCGAAAGGTCCGGAGATCGGTGCGTATTCCGCTATATTAATGGATGCCGATACCGGAACGATCCTTTATGCCAAAAATATTTATGATCCCGGTTATCCCGCAAGCACGACAAAGCTCCTGACCGCACTGATCGCCGTGGAACAGAGCGCCATGAACGAGATTGTCGTAATGTCTCATGAGGCCGTGTTTTCCGTGCCGCGTGGCGGCTCGAACATCGGCATGGACGAAAGGGAAGCGCTTCCGATGGAGCAGGCTCTTTACGCCGTGCTGGTCGCAAGCGCCAATGAGGTTGCAAACGGCGTTGCGGAGCATATTGCCGGATCCATGGCTGATTTTGCCGAAATGATGAATGCGCGCGCTGCCGAACTCGGCTGTGTCAACTCCCATTTTGTCAATCCCAGCGGTCTTCCGGACGACGCGCATTATACCTGCGCGTATGATCTTGCGCTGATCGCGCGGGCATTTTTTTCCTCTGAGTTGTTAAGTAAAATGGCATGCACGCCATATTACACGCTCTATCCTTCCGACAGACAGCCGGACGAAATCATCATGTCCAGCCATAACCGTCTGATCAAGGGCAACCGTTACGGCAGCCGGTATGTATATGAAGATCTCGTCGGTTCCAAGACCGGCTACACCGACAGCGCCAGACAGACCTTAGTATCCTGTGCAGAGCGTGACGGCATGCGTCTTATCTGCGTCATCATCAAGGAAGAGTCCCCTGATCAGTTTGCAGACACCATCGCGCTGTTTGAATATGGCTTCAGCAACTTTCACTCCGTCAATGTCGCCCAAAATGAAACAACGTATTCCATTAACAGTACAGACTTCTTTGAGACCAGTATTGACATCTTCGGTTCGTCAGAAGCGATTTTATCACTCAACCAACATGATAATGTCGTTATTCCCGTCAGTATCGAATTCTCAGAGCTTGACTGCGAACTCACCTATGATACCGACCGCGAGGACACCATCGCCGTGCTTTCCTATTCTTACCACGGACAGCCGGTGGGCTCTGCGACGATCGATATTGCACTTGATACGACGGCACCGTTTCAATTTGAGGAGACGCCGTTCAGTTTTAGGGATATGCCCACGATGGAGGAGGAGGTCGTTACCGCACCGTCTCCGATTCCGATGCCGACTCCCGAACCGGAATTAGCGCAGGAAGAGCCGCGGATCATTTTTGTCAATATCAAACGGGTATTAGCCATTTTGGTCATCGGCGCAGTCGTGGTCGCCGTTTTCCTTTACCTGATCGCCTATATCAAAAGCTATTATTTTTCCTCCCGTCATAAAGGACAGAGGCGCAGACGGGGTCGTACCAGAACCAGAGCTTACCGGAGTGCGCGCATTGATAAACCCGTCCGGACAGACGCTGTCGGGCTGAATTTCAGGCGATCCCACCGGAACTCTCATTCGCAATGGGAGCGTAGGACACCCCCGTCTTCTGAATGGAAACCGAAACGGCGGCGCAGCGGCCGCAGATATAGATAAGATACAGAATGCTACGAGGTTCACATGATATGAAACTTCCTATGAGACCTTTTTTTCAAAAAAATAAGCGCTCCGCGCGGCGGCTTTTTTCTCGTGATACGGGATACACCGCGCGCGCAAGACTGACGGCGGCAGTTTTCTGCTTCACCCTGCTCATGCCGATGCTTGGCGGCTGCGGTCGTGCCAAAACCGATCCCGCTGCATGCCCCTATGAGGAATTTATCGTAGTGGATGTTTTTGACTGCCTTGCCAATTTTCAGGGAATTCAATCGGGATGGTTCGCCAAGATCGTCCGTGATAAGTTTAATATGGAGCTCAATATTATTGCCCCGAACGTGACGGGCGGCGAGGATACGCTTTATGCGACGCGCTGCGCGGCAGGTAATCTCGGCGATCTGATCATTACTTCAGGAGAAAAAGGACAATTACAGGAGCTTGTTGACTCCGACCTTATTCTAGACATGTCGGCGTACCTGCAGGACAGGCAGATCATGCGCTACGACGCCGCGATCAGCTCACTGAATGACAAGCTTCCCGGCAGCGGGCTATATGCGATCCCTTCCGAAATATCATCGTTTTCCGCCGATACGCCGAGCGATGCGCTCAATCCGACATTTGGACCGTATGTACGCTGGGATCTGTACGCTGCTCTGGGTTATCCTGCCATACATACGCTTGAGGATCTTCTGCCCGTCCTTCAAGATATGCAGGCACTTTATCCGGAGACGGAGGACGGTACCCCCACCTACGCCTTTTCTTTTTTTAAGAATTGGGACGGCAATATGATGAACGCCGTCAAGCAGCCCTGCTGTTATTATGGCTACGATGAATTCGGCTTTGTGCTTGCAAAGGCAGATGGATCCGATTTTCAGGATTTGACAGACCCGGACTCAATCTATACCCGCGTTCTGAAATTTTATTTTGACGCAAATCAGCTCGGTCTCGTCGATCCGGATTCCTCGATACAGAATTACGACGATGTTTTTGACAAATATGCGAACGGCTCCATTTTGTACTCCTGTTGGCCGTGGCAGTGCCAGTCGGCATATAACACGGTTGAAAACGGCGCGGCAGGGCGCGGATATATGCTTGTGCCGATCGACGATATGACGATTTTCAGTTACGGCTGCCAGCCTTACGGCAATCAGAAAACCGTGATCTGTATCGGAAGAAACACCAAGGACCCCGAACGGCTCGCCGCCTTCATTGACTGGCTCTACTCCCCGGAAGGGATCATGGTCAACAGCGCACAGGTCAGCAACGCCGCTGCCGGACCGCAGGGGCTTACATGGGAGCTGGACGCGGACGGCAATCCTGTTTTGACCGAGTTCGGAATAACCGCGTTTAATGATCAGAACACACCGGTTCCTGAAGAATGGGGCGGCGGCACTTGGGCTGACGGTATCTCCGCGCTCAATTATAAGGCGGTCGCACCGACGGAGCTTTCTCCGGACGGTTATCCATACTGTTATCAGCTTTGGCCATCCTTTCAGGAACCGATTTCCTCCACGCCGCTGGTCCTTGACTGGCAGGCGTATACCGGCAGTACGAATGCTTTAACGTATCTTTCAACGCATGATATGCTCCTTCTCGCGCCCGGCGCAGATTATGTCGCCGAGGAAGAATCTAACGAGCTTTACATCATCCGCAATCAATGCCGTTCTGTCATTACGGATTATTCATGGCGCATGGTTTTTGCAGAGAATGAAGAGACATTTTACCGTTATCATGAAGAGATGCGCGCCCGGCTTAGCGCGCTTGACTATGAAAAGATTCTTGCCTTCGATCTTGCCGGCGCTATCGCGCAGAATGAGGCACGTCAAAACGTATTAATCGAAACATCAGATATCCCTTAAATGGAGGATTAAGTATGACACACGAAGAATATCTCGCACAGATTGAGCAGGTCATTGCACAGGGGCCGTACAAGGACGACTGGAGTTCTCTGTCACGGTTCAAAATGCCGGAATGGTTTGAAAACGCCAAATTCGGTATCTTTATTCATTGGGGGCTTTACAGCGTTCCCGCTTTTAATAACGAATGGTATTCCCGCAATATGTACATACAGGGAACCGAAGAATTTGAGCACCATATCAAAACCTATGGTCCGCATAAGGATTTCGGCTACAAAGATTTTATCCCCCTGTTTACCGCGCCAAATTATGATCCGGACAAATGGGCGGCTCTTTTTGAGGAAGCGGGTGCAAAATATGTCGTTCCTGTCGCCGAGCATCATGACGGTTTTCAGATGTATGACAGCGAGCTTTCCGAGTTTACTTCCGTGAAGATGGGACCGAAACGGGATTGTGTGGGTGAGCTGCGGGATGCGCTTACGCGCCGGGGTATCACATTTGCCACATCATCCCACCGCGCGGAGCATCTTTGGTTTATGGGAAACGGCAAGGATTTTGATTCGGATATTAAGGAGCCACTCAAACGCGGCGATTTTTACTGGCCCTCTATTCAAAAGCAGCCGGACCAGTCAAGTCTGACTGATACGCCGATCCCGACCCGGGAATATTTAGAGGACTGGCTTGTGCGCACGGCCGAGCTGATTGATAAATACCACCCTGCTATTTTATATTTTGACTGGTGGGTACAGCATGTTTCATGGAAGCCTTACTTAAAGAAGCTTGCCGCATATTACTATAACCGCGGCGAAGAATGGGGTACTCCGGTCGGCATCTGCTATAAGCATGATGCGATGATGTTCGGCAGCGGCATTGTCGATGTGGAACGCGGTAAATTCGCCGACGCCAAGCCCTATCACTGGCAGACGGACACCGCCATTGCACATAATTCGTGGTGCTACACGACCAATCTGAATTATAAGACAACTCAGGATATTATCTGTTACCTGATCGATGTTGTGAGCAAAAACGGAAATCTCCTCTTAAACGTCGGTCCGAAGGCGGACGGTAGCATTCCTGAACAGGATACAACCATCCTAAAAGAGATCGGTGCATGGCTTACTACGAACGGAGACGCCATATACAATACGCATGTATGGCGTTTCTCAGAGGAGGGACCGACAACGGAGGTTTCCGGTCAGTTCTGTGATTCCTCCGGCAGCCGCTATACAAGTGAGGATTTCCGTTTCACCGTCGGGGACGGGTATCTTTATGCCACCTGCATGAAGTATCCGGAGGATGGCAGCGTTACCATTCGATCGCTTGCCGACAGCAGCGACCAGAATAAGCCGCTCTTCCATGGCTTGATCGAGGATGTATCCGTGCTCGGATTTGAGGAAAAAATCCATTGGACAAAGGACAGCGAGGGTCTGCACTTTACCACGACAAGCGTAAAAAGTGAGCTTCCTGTCGTGATCAGGATTAAAATGTTATGAGGTAGATCATGCATACTTTTTTCATTGCGGATGATGAGCTTGCCATTCGAAACGGCTTGAAGTGCATAATTGATTGGAACGAGATGGGTTTTACCTGCGTGGGCGAAGCCGGAACCGGGGAAGATGCGCTGCATGGAATCCTCGACTTAAAGCCCGACCTGGTGCTGCTTGACATTAAAATGCCCAAAATGAGCGGTCTTGACGTCGTTCATGCGCTGCGGGCGCAGGATTTCAAGGGTAAGATCATCATCCTAAGCGGCTTTTCCGATTTCACCTATGCGCAGGACGCGATCAGAAACGGGGTAAACTTTTATCTGACGAAGCCGATCGATGAGGACGAACTTACTTCCGCAATTGAAAATATTAGGGAACAGCTTGCAATGGATGCGGATCAGACCGATGCTTTAGAGCGGTTGAAAACGCGGGCGCGTAATGTTCTTCTGCACGATCTTGTAACCGGCTGCGCATTGCCGGACGACATCCGCATAGAAACTTTTTCCATGAACGCCGATGTCTATCAGATCGTCACCTATGAAAATTTCAGTATTGAGCGGGGCAGTGTTACCTATAGCTTTGCCGAGTTACTAAAGGTCACCAATCAGGACAGTCACTTTTTTGAGTATTTTGAGGAAGACCAAAAAAACGTGGTCCTCTTAAAGGGTATTTCCGCTCTCAAGCGTTTTCAGGACTTTATAGAACATTACGAAAGCACCCCCCCTCAGAAGGATTCGCCGTTAGACTCGCTGTTTATCGCTTACGGGCGTCCGGTACACGACCTTATGAGTATCAACGAATCGTATCTTGACGCCATCACCCTGCTCAGCCGTCGTTTTTTCTGCGCACAAGGACAGCATACATTAGGCTTCGAGGAGCTTCCTCATGTGGAAGCCATTGATCAGGAGCTTTGTAACGACAAGTTAAATGAATTCTGCGGACTGCTCATCGACTTCCTGCAGACATTTAACCGGAAAAAAGTGGCGGAAACCCTTTATCAGCTGGAACTTTATCTGTATCAGGTCCGCAACGATATCGATGAGGTCAGACTGTTTCTCTCCGACCTTTATTTACAGATCAAAGAAAAAATGAATCACATTTACAACACAATGGCAATCCCGTTTCCGACCAATTCGACCGCTCTCGATTTTATCAACAAGAAGTATTATCTCTATGAAATTATGATTTTCTTTTCGGAACAGTTTGAAATGATCATGAATGCCATTGGAAATTCTTCGCGGGACAGTGTCTTAGACGATATTCTTTATTATATTGATCATAACTATAAGACGAATATCAAGTTGGAAACGATTGCGCCGCTGTTTGGGTACAACAGCGCCTACCTCGGCAAAATCTTTAATAAGACTGTCGGAGAAAGCTTCAATTCGTATGTGGATCATATGCGCATTGAGCGCTCGAAAGAGCTGCTTTTGGAAAACCGGCTGAAGGTCTACGAAATTGCTGAACAGGTCGGCTATAAAAATGTGGATTACTTTCACAAGAAATTCAAAAAATATGTGGGAATCAGTCCCGCTGAATTCCGAAAGCAGATGGGCGCCGAGTAACACGCTTTTCAAGTGCGACCATCGGCTCATTGCACGCGGGGGTCATAACCGGTTCATTTTCGTTCTTACTGTCCCTCGGAATCCTCCTCTTTCTCCGTCTGCTTATAGGTCACGGCGCCCTCCTCTTTCTCAATCTCACGAAAGAACGGAACCGCATATCCTGAGATCGTAAGACAAATGCATGCCGGACCGATCAGCACACCGATAAATATCGTTGTCCAGTTAAAAAAGATCAGCACGACCTCCACAAACAGGATAAAAAACAAGCTCAATGTCCGCACAAAATAGCGCGTTGCAATGTCCGCGGAATTCTTAATCGTCCGAAACAGCGTATTCTCATAACGGGCAGAGAGCGGAAACGCATAGACAAAACCCATCATAAAAACAAACAGCGCAATAATACCGAAGATCAACGGCATCATTGGATTTGTCTCATCTCTCTGAAACATCTGAAAGTCAAAGTTGACAATCTCCATGCACACGATAAACAGACACCCAAGCGGAATCCCGTTTCTCAGGTTTGCTCTGAATGCCTTTACAAACTGACGCGCCACATAACCCTCAGACTCATCGATCATCTTCATCGTAACGGAAAACACCGCAATCGTTGACGCTCCGACCGTGATGATCGGAATACTGAATACCAGCCACAGTACACTCAGCTTAACCATATCCCAAAAGCGGGAAATAAAGCGGTAAAGACTACCCTCCGGACTAAAAAAACTCATGTCTAATCCTCCACTCTTATTGAAGCCCGCGAGTTTGGGCGTGAGCACAAATCTCGTGTGTGAAAAATTCTGATTTTTCACACTAGCTCCTCGTAAGACAGGGAAAGGCTGTCCCTTAGAACAGCCTCCCCCCAATTCATAACAATCACACGGTCACAAAGCGCCGTTTTCTATCATTCTTTTATGCGAATTGCTTATTTTAATTCCTGCTCGCACGCATATCTGATCGCAGACTGCTCCAAGGACAATTCCAAACAATCCTGATAACCATATGCATTTGCCTGCTCGATCATCTCCGCTACGATCTGATCATATTCCGCGTCATCCTTTGCGTAAATCGCACGCCATGAGTAGGTTACGATAACATCGGTTACCGCCTCCCATTTCGTCTTCATCTCGCCTTCCAGCTTGTTTTGCTGATAAGTGGAAATCGGCGTGACTAAATAAATGCCTCTGCCTTCCATATACTCCTGCTTGTTCGTCGCTCCGGTATAATCTCTCCAATCCTGCTCAATTTCCGATTTTGCCGGAATCTGATAAGACGGCCATGTCTGATAATCATATTTATCACCGTTCGAATCCAGGTTCTCCGCACTCAGCGTCCATGTCGTATTATTGAATGCAAACGCACCGTCATTAAACGTACCGGTTCCCTCATAATCGCCGATCATCATCGTCTCACGATCCAAATATGCCTGCTCACCAAACTCGGTAAAGTAGGGATGACCATCCTCATCATAGTCCCAGCAAAGTCCCTGCGGTCCATAGTTATAGGTCATCGTTCCTTCCGGCGTGTAAAACCAGTTAATGATCTCCATACATAACTCGGGATACTCCGTATTCGCACCGATCGCCCATACTCTGTTACCTCCGAGCGTGCTCAAGCCGGATACGATCGGTCTTGCGTCAAGCGGCGCACACGGGAGCATCTGTCTGTTGTCCGCAATATGATTCTCATTGTAGATCATGCTTCCGCTGTAATCGAAAATGGACATGAAATATCCGCTTGCAAGCAGCTTCTGTTTCATTTCCTCATAGGTGTTCGTCATCGAGTTCGGATCGATCAGGCCTCTCTGATTTAACTTGTTGAAGAATTTTAAGCAGGTCATATACGGACCGCCTTCCTCCAACGCACCATAAAACTCACCGTTCTCCTGATTGTAAAGACCCAGCTGGAAGTCGCCCTCATAACCATAGTACGCACTTGCCATGGATTTTACATACATAACCATCGTTCCGTCCCAGTCCGGCCAAAGACCGATCGCATAAGTCTCTTTGCCGTTATCGTCAGTCGGCGCAAGCTCTTTCATCGCCGTAAGAACCTCTACCAAATCATCCAGGGTATGGAACTCCGGATAGCCAAGCTCTTTATACAGATCCCAACGTAAATCCCATGTGTAAATGAACTTGTCAATATCCTCGGTGGAAGTTGCAAGGTTATGACCGATCGCATAAATGGTACCACCGTTCATATTGCGGTTCGTCTCTAATGCGTTCTGGCAATGCTCCTCAATATAAGGACCATACTCATGAAGCAGGTCGTCGGCCTCCCAATCATAGAGCAGTCCGGCATTGACCGCATTCTGATAGTCGCCGCCGACAGAGCCAAACACAATGATATCTCCTAAGTTGCCGCTCTCCATACGTGTCTCGAACACACCATCCTGATCAGGCACAACATTGACAATGACATTAAACTTCTCTAAGTAAATCTGTGCCGACCAACCGGTCTGTTCACCGGAAAAGTTTGCAAGCTGGGAATAGATCGTGAGCGTGATCGGTTTATCCTTCCCTTTCCCGCCGCAGCCCGCAACAGTGGACATCAGCATAACGCAGGCTAATGTCAGCACTGTGATCTTCTTTAACATCTTTTTCATTTTTTATCCTCCTTTTTGTGTTATTTTTATCCAAGAGGAAACTGCCTTTGAACCGTTTCCCCATAACACCAACACCATACGAACTGATCCGTTTCTTTGCGCATCCTTAACCTTTCACTGCGCCGAGCATAATGCCCTTCTCAAAATAGCGCTGCATGAACGGATAAACAAGCAGGATCGGAATAATGGAGGTCATCGCCACCGTATACTTGATGACCTTATTATTCAGCATTTCCGCTGCTGCCGCCGCTGCCGCTGAATCACCCGAATTCATCGCCGCGCCGATATTCGTTGCCTGATTCAGGTAGTTATACAATAAGTGCTGCAGCGTATACAGTTTCGGCGTATTCTGCATCAGGATCAGGGAATCCGTAAAGGAGTTCCAATGTCCTACCGCACCGAATATCGCGATGGTTGCTAAGATCGGGCGGCTGAGCGGCCAGACAATCTTCCAAAATACGGTCAGATACCCTGCTCCGTCCATAAACGCGCTTTCTTCCAGCTCTCCGGGAATGGATTCAATATATGTTTTTACCAATATGATATTGTACGGTGCTACGATACCGGGAATGATATATGCAATAAAGTGGTCGGTCAGACCAAGCATATTCATGTTCATATACCAGGGAATGATACCCGCATTAAAATACATTGTGATGATCAGGAAACGATACCACAATTTTCTATGCCACATTTCCTCCTTTGTCACTAAATACCCGATAAAACCCGTTGCCAATACCATCAGCGCCGTACCGATAATGGTTCTGGTAATCGATACTCCGAACGCCCGAAATACATCATCTACTTTCAGAATATCCAAATAATTTTTAAGCGTTACGCCAATCGGATAAAAGAGTACTTCTCCTCTTGTAACCGCGTTGCGGCTTGAGATCGTATTAATGAAAATATAGTAGAACGGGAAAATACAGCTAATCGTAAAAATTCCGAAAAAGCCATAATTTAAGATATTGAAAATAATGTCTCCGGCAGTCAGCTTATATTTTCTTTTATGTTTTTTCTCATATGCTTTTTCTGCTTTCGCATCGAGCTTTTCCTGCTTTGTCATCGCCATAGTCTGCCACCTCCTACACAATATTTTCGCCGCGGACGGACTTCGCTACTCTGTTCGCAACAAAGAGCAAAATGACCGCGATAATGGATTTCATCATACCGACAACCGTTGAGAGCGGAATGTCTCCGTTTCCGATACCCAGATTGTATACATAAAGGTCAAGTACCTCCAAGGAATACTTATTCTGCGCATTCGTAAACACAAGGTACTGATCCATACCGTTGCTTAAGATACCTGCGATCGACATGATCAGCATAACCGTATAAGTGGGAAGCAGACCGGGCAGCGTAATGTGCAACATCCGTTGGAAGCGTCCCGCACCATCCACGGTCGCCGCCTCATAAAGCTGCTGATCGATTCCGGCAATTCCGGATATGTAGATGATCGCGCTCCAGCCGACTCCCTTCCATGTTCCCCATGCCAGCATCTTTAACCACATATGGGAATTTCCACCCAAATAATTATCGGTGGCATTGACACCAAAGCTCTGAAGCAGGGTATTAATAAAGCCGTCCGTATTAAACATGGCAAATGCGATCGCATAGATCAATACCCAGCTGATAAAGTTCGGGATCGTCGTAAAAGTCTGTACAAACCGCCGATATCTCGTGCTCTTCATCTCGGCAAGGAAAATCGCAAACACCATCGGCAGCCAGCTTGTCAAAAGTCCGAGACCACTCATGGCAAGCGTATTTTTCATAACAGTTAACAACCGCTTCGTATACGCTTCATTTTGGAACAGAACCTTAAACCACTTAAGGCCGACAAAATTGTCCCAGCTGATCTCTCCGCCCGCCGTATAATCAAAGAATGCATATCTCCACGAAAACAGCGGCAGATAGGAGAACGCAAAGCAGAGAACAAGGAACGGCATGATCATCAAAAACAGCTTATACTTTGATTCGATCACAAAATGTTCGTCCTTACCCGCCTTCGGAACTAAGATCATAACCGCAATAGATAACAGCAATACCGCTATGCCTATTACGATATAAATCCATACCGCAGTCGGAAATTTCATGTTGATCTTACTCATATCTGCGGAATCAAGCATCAGAAAATAAAATACCAAGATCAGAACCGAGCCGATAAGCTGCGCCGCACCTCCGGCAACGGCAATGATATTGCCCAGATTTTTTAATTTGCGGTTACCGGCAGACATACAGCCCGCCGCCGCCGCCGCCACAATGCCAAGCACCAATAACACACAGGCTAAATACAGCATCACAAACAATCCCTGACTGATCCAGCCCACGCGGAACGCACGGTTTAAGCCATCCGTCAGACTTCCGTAGGATACGGCACAAGTAAACAACGATGCCGTTCCGCTTACCTTTGCCTGCCCTGCACTCGTGATCATCAGCGCAGGATTAATTGCAGGGAAGAACAATAGAACCGCAGATAATACCATCAGAATCCGAAGTGGAATATACAGTTTATTTGCGGTCTGCTCTCTTGGGGATAACTCCTCTTTCATTTTTTACCTCCCTCATCATCTTTTTCACAGAGTGTATGTACTCTTGTACACGTACTCTTTTGGAGCACAATGCCCTCAAAAAGACTGCCATGCATTCTTTTGCAGACTACTCCATATATACCAAATATTATAAAGAAAATCATTTTGTTAAGATACGGTCAATACTTGATAAAAAATACATTACTTTTTAGAAAACATAAAAAAGGCAGAACCTAGAGAGGTTCTGCCTTTACAGAGCCCATAGCGGGTTCTGCCTTTTTTGATATGAAAGAGACTTATTATTTCTTTTTCTTCTTTGCTACTACAACGCCTGCGCACGCTGCTACAGCAACAACTACTACAACGATCACAACGATCAGAACTACGTTAGAGCTGCTCTTTTCCGTATCATTCGAAGTCGTCGTCTCTGCCGGTGCCGCATCGTTACCATCTGCCGGTGCGGGAGCTTCTGTCGGCTCCTCTGCCTGTGCCTCTGCATCATAGTTAAAGCCGCTTACCGTAAAGGTAATGCTCATGCTTGTAGGAGGAACCGCATAATAACCGATCTCACCTACCTCATCATTCCAGATATTCTGAAGAAGCATCGTGATATACTCTTCATCATCCGGGCTGACGATCGGACCATTCATCAGATCTACGCTGGAGCCGTTTATTTTCAGCTGCACGTCGGAAATCGTGATCTCACCGGTATTCGGAATATCCGTGGACAAGAAGATCAGATTCATGTATTCCTGATCTGCGAACTCCCCGTCCGGGAAGTTTAAGCCGTCAGCAGATACCGTATAAGTACCATTACCTGCAACCACAACATCGGTAAATGTGCCGGGAAGCACAACTGCGTCATTGCCATCCCAGCCTGTTACCTGATTAAAATAATCCATATCTCCATCTACATCTCTGCCGTAGCTGCCATCATTCCAACCATTACGGAACGAATACTTCGGTGTCTGGAAACCGATATATGCATTGTAAGTTCCGCCAAGATCAACAGAAGCTGCCGGTGCCTCCTCTTCCGGAGCATCCGAGCCTGCTGCCTGCGTGCCAAATCCTGTAACCGTAAAGCTTACTTCGATCGACTGAAGACCTGTCAGATAATCGGAGGAGAACAGACATGCCGTTGCATCCATGACACTGCCCTCAGCAACACGATTATCAATATGATTGTCATCGCCTGCGGTCGCTGTCTCATCCGGTGCGTTCCACTCATTGTAAATATTGACGCGGGTCGTAAGACCGCCGCCGTCCGCGGAGCAGGTGTAGCTCGGTCCCTGCATTTCGATCTCCTCACCGTTGATCTTGATGCTGTCTACGGTAAGAACACATGCCGTTCCGAGAAGGATTTCTCCGTTCTCGACCTCAAGAGCGTTAAACTGCGCAAGATTCTGAGCCTCTGCTGCGTTCATGGATACGGTGTAGGAACCGTCTCCGGTGATCTCTACATCCACATATTCTGCATCAAACTCTTCCCATGCTTCGTTATTAATATTCAAGTGTGCCATTGCCGGGCCTTCTACCTCGATCGGAGCAGAAGCGCTTCCCTCTGCTGCCTGTGTGCCATAGCCCGAAACCGTGAAGTTTACTTCGATCGACTGGAAATCCGTCAAATAATCGGAGGAGAACAGACATGCTGTCGCATCCATGACACTGCCCTCAGCAACACGATTATCAATATGCTTGTCATCGCCCGCAGTCGCCGTCTCATCCGGTGCGTTCCACTCATTGTAAATATTGACACGGGTTGTAACACCGCCGCCGTCTGCGGAGCAGGTGTAGCTCGGTCCCTGCATTTCGATCTCCTCACCGTTGATCTTGATGCTGTCTACGGTAAGAACACAGCCTGTCCCAAGAACAGCCTCGCCGTTTACTACCTCAAGAGCGTTAAACTGTGCCAGACTCTGCGGCTCTGCCGCACTCATGGATACCGTGTAGGAACCGTCTCCGGTGATCTCTGCATTTGTCCACTCTGCCTCAAACTCTCCCCAATCTGCATTGTTGATGTTGAGGTATGCCGTACCGTCTGCCAAGCCGGATGTATCCTGTCCTGCGTTTACAGGCATTGCAGAAAGTACAAGTGAGCAGGCGAATACAGCTGCTAACAACTTCTTCAACCTTTTCATAATTCTTCCCTCCTAATATAATTGCTTCGTGCATAATTACACGAATGTACTTTATGAGTGTATAATAACTATTGCAAGAAAAATACGGTTTTTTTTTTACATCTATTACTTGTCTTTTTTTACATGGCAGAATCTGTCATGGGAGGTATGACAAGCGAGATCATCGTCCCTTTTCCCGGCACGCTGCTGATACTCATGCCGTATCTGCTGCCGTAGCAGAGCTTGATGCGCTGATTAATATTATAAAGACCGATACTTGCTTTAATCTCAGGATTACGCACCAATATACTGTTGCGCAGCTTTCTGACCTGCTCTAATTCCATACCGCAGCCATTGTCGGAGATATCAATATGAAGATTCTCATCCAGATAAATATGCACCGTGACAACGCCGCCGTTTTCTTTTTCCTCCAGTCCGTGCAGGATGGCATTCTCCACGATCGGCTGGAGCAGCAGCGGAAGAATCTGATAATCCTTCAGACAAATGGCGTCATCCACAATAAGCTGGTACTCAATCCTGCTGCCGAAGCGGAGCTTTTGGATCTTAATATAATTTTCGATATAATTCATCTCTTTTTCCAGCGTCGTGGACGCCGTTCCCGTATTTTCCAATACATAGCGCAGCGATTTACCGAGCAGCTTAATGGCGGTCGCCACCTCGCGGTCGCCTGCGGCAAACGCGTTCATGCGAATCGTCTCCAGCGTATTATAAAGAAAATGCGGGTTGATCTGACTCGCAAGCATCTTAAACTCCATTTCCTGCTGCTTATTCATCAGTTCTTTTTCACCGATCTGCGACTGATACATCGCCGCCTCTTTTTCCTGTATTTTCTCCACCATCACCTGCAGATCGGCAAACGCTTCGGAAATCTCGTCACTGCCCCGGAAATCCGCCGTGATATTGTAATCCCCATGGCTCGCTTTATGCATCTCCCCCCGAAGCAGCTCCACTCTCGTCGTAAAATAATGCGTATATACAAAAACCATGATCCCCGGCAACAATATTGCAGTAAGAACGATCAACACACAGGTGCGGACGATTCTGCGAATATCGTCATATGCATATTGATTGAGTGTGCAGATATAAATCCGCGATTCGGACTGATACATGTTCAACGTGGAAACATTGACAATGCTGCGCCTGCCGTCCACCGTCATGCTGTCCGCATACGAATAATGCGCATCGCTTAAGTCAATATCAAGGTGCATGGGCTGCCCGTAGAGCGAACGGTCCGACGCATAGACGATCTGCGCATTGTCAGCGCTGACGACCATTTCATAATCGCTGCTCTCCACACGCGTACGCAGATAATTATCGCTGATCTTAATGACAAGTACCGCATGATACGCATTATTCTGCTGGGGAATCCTGCGCACCAGACAGAGATTCCAATAACGATTGCCATATTTGTCCGTCCGCTCCAACGGCATCCACAATACGCGCGATTGTTCCGATGCCTCCAAAAACCAATCCTGCGCCTGCTCTTCTTCTTCCGCCCGTCGGAAAATGCGATGATCGGAAACGGACGGATTATCCGTATAAATCGCCAGCTCTTCTACCTCGGCATAATTATAAAGATAACTGTTCCCATTGATAAAAGCATCCGCATCTGCCGTAAACGCCCGTTCCGTCCGGTAATCTGTTCCGAGTATTTCCGCAAGCTGCTCATCGCCGCAGATATTTTCAGACATGTTATAGATCTGCGTCGTGATCTCAAAGAAAATCGATTTAATGCGCAGGTTGTCGGATGCCACCATGTCGGAATAGTAATTTTTTAGCAGGTTATTCGTATTCATGATCAAAAAGATGCCGAGCATCGTCACCGGCACAAACAGCGCGAGCAGGTAAATAAAATAGAGCTGCCGCTTGATCCCATGTTTGCCGAACAGGTGATGGATCAGCGTCATATCGGGACTTGCGTGTTTTCTTTTTCTTTTTTCCTGCGATTGCTTCTTACTCGATCTCAAGAGTGCCTCCCCATATTCCGGATTGCGCAGAAAGTGTTAGTTTATAAGCCCATTCTAACACTATATTGCTCAAGTTTATTTTTTACGTCAATAAAACGTTCAAATTATGATGTAGTCTTTGCCGGTAAAATCCACTATAATGAATTCATGACGGGCAGGGATTCCTGTCCTTATCGGAAAGTGTATCATAATTTTTTACAGAATGATAGGAAAAGGAGGATAAAAACCATGAAATTCAGCAACGGATGCTGGCTTCAAAAAGAGGGATACGAGTGTTTCGCGCCGCAACAGGTGTATTTCACCAAAGTGGAACCGACGAAAGTAACGCTCTGTATGCCGACAAACCGCATCAACCATCGGGGGGACACTCTAGGTTATGTGAATCTTACCATGATCATCACTTCTCCCGCGCCTGAGATCCTGCGCGTGCGCACCTGCCATCACATGGGGCGTCTGGAAAAAGGACCCGCTTTTGAGCTGGCATTGAACGAGGAACTTCCGCTCACCGTCACGGATGAGGAAGATATGCTCACGATTCAGAGCGGTACGCTTTCGCTTGAGATCACAAAAACTTATTTTTCCATGACCTACAAGCGCGGCGGCGAGGTCATTACCAGATCGTCCGGCAGAGATCTTGCCTGCATGAAGGCCGCATGGAGGGGGCTGGCATATGACGCGGCGGGCGATACCGAAAACACGTATATGCGCCAGCAGCTTTCTTTGGGCGTCGGCGAGCTGATCTACGGTCTCGGCGAGCGCTTTACGCCATTCACCAAAAACGGGCAGTCCGTGGATATTTGGAATGAAGACGGCGGCACGAGCACCGAGCAGTCCTATAAAAATATTCCTTTTTATGTATCCAACAAGGGCTATGGCGTGCTCGTCAATCATCCGGAGCGCGTTTCATTTGAAATCGCGACGGAGATGGTCACACGCGCCGAATTTTCCGTCGAGGGCGGCATACTGGATTATTTCCTGATCAACGGACCGACCATGAAGGATACGATCGTGCATTACACCGACTTAACCGGAAAGCCGGCGCTTCCCGCCCCGTGGACATTCGGTTTATGGCTTTCCACTTCGTTTACGACCAATTACGACGAAGATACCGTTATGAGCTTCGTAAACGGCATGCTGGATCGCGGTATTCCGCTGCGCACCTTCCATTTTGACTGTTTCTGGATGAAGGAATTCCATTGGAGCAATTTCATTTGGGATGACCGCGTGTTCCCCGATCCCGAGGGCATGCTTGGGCGCATCAAGGCAAAGGGACTGAATATCTGTGTTTGGATCAACCCGTATATCGGACAGGAGTCCGAGCTCTTTGCGGTCGGCTGCCAAAAAGGATATTTTGTGAAGCGCGCAAACGGCGACGTATGGCAATGGGATATGTGGCAGCCGGGTATGGCGCTGGTGGATTTCACCAATCCCGCGGCATACCGGTGGTATCAGGAGGAATTGGATAAACTGCTCCATATGGGCGTTGACTGTTTCAAGACCGATTTCGGCGAGCGGATCCCATCCGAGAACGTGACCTATTTTGACGGCTCCGACCCGAAAAAAATGCATAACTTCTATACATATCTTTATAACAAATGTGTTTATGAACTGCTGGAGAGCAAACGCGGCAAGGGAGAGGCGGTTCTGTTTGCCCGTTCCGCGACCGTCGGCGGTCAGAAATTCCCCGTTCACTGGGGCGGAGACTGCTGGAGCGATTACGAGTCGATGGAGGAGAGTCTGCGCGGCGGTCTTTCCCTCTGCATGTCCGGCTTCGGCTTTTGGGCGCATGACATCGGCGGCTTCGAAAATACGTCAACCGCCGATGTGTATAAACGCTGGGTCGCTTTCGGACTGCTTTCCTCGCACAGCCGTCTGCATGGATCTTCCTCTTACCGTGTACCGTGGGTATATGATGAGGAAGCGGTAGACGTCGTACGTTTCTTTACGAAACTCAAGGCGCGCATCATGCCATATTTGTACGCCACCGCAGTTACCGCCAACAAGACCGGTATTCCGTGCATGCGCAGCATGGTCATGGAATTTACGGAGGATAAGACCTGTCATTATCTTGATAAGCAGTATCTACTCGGCGACAGCCTGCTCGTAGCGCCGATCTTCAATGATCAGAGCATTGCCGAATATTATCTGCCAAAGGGCGTCTGGACGGATTTCTTTACCGGAGAGGTAAAACAGGGCGGTCAGTGGATCACCGAAACACACGGCTACCTAAGCATTCCGCTCATGGTAAAGGAGAATTCCATCGTGGTGCTCGGTGCGCATGATGACAAGCCGGATTACGATTACGCCGACGGCGCGGAAATCCGCGTTTATCAGCTGAGTGATCAAAAAGAAGCATCCGCTGTCGTCTACGGCATGGATAATCAGGCGGCGCTTTCAGTGAAAGCCGTAAAGGACGGCGGTCAGATCAAGATCACGGTCGATACCAGAACATCCTGCTCCATCCGCCTTGTCAATGTCAAGGCAGATGCCGTAACCGGCGGCAGCTTTGCGGTGGAAGGAAATGATACGGTCATTTCGGACATTTCGGGCGAGATTGTGATAATGTTATAAAAAAGAACGCAAAAAGGCTATCCTCTTTTGCAGCAGAGGATAGCCTTTTTTGATTTTTAATCACTCTTACACGTTATTCGCTGTCACGCTTTTATCCCGCGAAACCACACTTTATCTCAGCTAAGCAGACGCCGAATATCGGAGATCCGCTTTGCGCTTTCTATGATCTCCTTTCTCTGCGCCTTCATATAATCCTCAAGCTCCCCGATCTCTTCCTCCGTAAAGCCCTCGCTCTTTGTGATGACACAGTCCGGCACGGTCCCTTCGGCACGATCGTTCCCGCGTTCAAACATCACGGAAACAAACGGTTTTCCGTTTTTGGAGAGCACTGTCGAATGGATGCATTTCAGCTCGCTCTGTCTTTCCATATAGACTCCTTTCCTGTCAAAGTGCTTTCCCCTGCATTCATACGTCTGCATTTTTCTCCTGCGCCTTTTGTTCATGCTTCGCCCTACGGTGCTGACGCCTGATCTCGCGCGCATGCTCCTGCTTTTCCTGTACGGTCTTCGCCTGCTCCTCGTCGATCAGTTTTAAGGTCTTCACCACATATACCTTATCGCCCTCTGTCTTTTTCATACGGATCTTTCCTTTGATATAACCGTGCTTATTACAGCAGGCAAGCGCATAATAATGTCTGCCGTTCGGCGTAAACCAGCGCAGCTTCTTCCGGCAGTTTTTATGACAGATATAGCACTTTGTGCTGGCGACTTCTCTGTCCTCCATCGCCACCTGCTTATCCTCAAATTCCCGCGAGATATATTTTGCGTAGGTATCAAAAATAATATGAACCTCCTGCTTTCTCGTTTTCGGAATCCGGTATACATCGTAGGATACGCGTTTCAAAAGCTGTTTAGCCGACGGCTCAGCGCTGATGCGCTGTAACACCTTTGCTGTATAATATGCATCGGCAAACGCCCGGTGGAACGGGATGTCCTGCGTGATACCAAGCTGCTCCACCGCATTTTTTAACGAACGGCGCTTTTTATCATCCTCCGGCTCATAGACGAGCGCGTACAATTTTTGTACATCCAAATACGTAAGCGGTCCGTCCGAAAGCGGCGGAAAATGGTAATAATCCATGTTTCGCTGTAACTCGGTCAGATCCAGCGATCCCCATGTGCCGTACACGCAGTCCTCACCGCACCATTTCAAAAAATAACGCATGACCGGCGTAAAGGTCTGTTCCCTTTTCAGCTCGCTCATACTGATATGAATAATGTCCTGCGTGATCGCATGCATCGTATGATACACGCTTGGACGGATCAACCGGGAAAACTCGCCGATTTTTTCAAAATTCTCATTTAATTTGATCGCACCGATCTCAATGATCTCAAACGGCAGCTTCGGATCTTCATTCTGCTTTTTATCCGCCTGATTCCATTCCAAGTCAAAAATAATATAATGCATCCGACACCCTCTTATGTAGAGTTTTTCATTATTTTATCATACTTAATGCCTTTTTTACAGAGTATGCTATAATAAATCTGTATGAATATAAAATTGGGGAGGTATCCGTTATGTGGCTTTTATTTGCAATCTTGTCCGCCGTTTTTGCCGCATTGACTTCCATTCTTGCTAAGATTGGCATTGATGGTGTCAACTCAAACCTCGCAACCGCCATCCGCACAGCTGTTGTTTTGCTCATGGCATGGGGCATTGTCTTTATCACGAACGCACAAAAGGGACTTTCCTCCATTTGTCCCAAAAGCTGGATCTTCTTGATTCTATCGGGACTTGCAACAGGCGCCTCGTGGCTATGCTACTACCATGCACTCCAGACAGGCGAAGTTTCGAAAGTCGTTCCTATCGATAAATTGAGCGTTGTCATCACGCTCATACTTGCCTTTGTGTTTCTTCATGAAAGTTTTACTGTCAAATCGGCAATCGGTGCCATCCTTATCACGGCGGGAACTCTTGTCATGGTTTTATGAAGACTTTATCGTCATCCAAATAACATACAATTGGAGAAACCCATATATGCCTGCTGCCGCGGGACTGCTTATCGCCTCGGAGGTTGTCAAAGATTTAGCGCGCGTTTGAAACTGTACCTTTTCGCGCGCGCCGGAATGACCATCGTCTCCTGCAATACTTTGTCAGCGCTTCCCATTGCGTATCTGTCTTCGACGCCGTCTCTCCCGCAAAAAACATTTCATAAAGCGCCGCATTCTGCTCCTCCGTAAATCCACGGCGGCAGTGCGCACTGATCCAGTCCGTCTGTTCTTTGATCGTACGCAGTACGGCAAACTCCTGATTTTTTCGCGAAAGATACGCGGCAAGCCGCCTGTATTCCAAGCTTGCACGCTCCCTTGCAGGCAGCCGCCTTTCTTTTACCCTGCGGATCACATTCTTTCCCGTAAAATAGCACAGCAGCACAAGCGCAGCTGCAGAAAGAACAGCTGCAAGACCGCTGACCGCCGTCTCGATATAGGCGCCGACATTACTTTCTCCGAAATCCGAACCTCCGCCGTCTTCGCTTCGATTTAAGAAATCATCCCAGAATGAACTTCTTTCCTCCTCTTCATTTGACGCGGGCGTCGGATCGACCACGACCCAGCCTTCCCCTTCGATGTAGATTTCTACCCATGCATGCGCGGAGGAATCCGCGATCTCAAGCTCCACAAGCGCCGTTTCGCCGATGGGAGAATAACCGCTGTAATAATCCGCGTAATCGGCACCCTCCACAAGCGTACCATCCAGTATCATATCTTCGTACGTAAACGCATATCCCTCCGCGTACCTTGCAGGAATTCCCATATTACGAAACAGCATCACCGCCGACGACGCAAAATGCGCGCAATAGCCCCGCTTGCTCTCCAACAAAAAATGCGTGATATAATCGGGACTGCCGTAATAAAAGCCCGGCCGCAGCGTATATGAATAATGCTCGTCAAAATATGCCGCCACCTGCGCCGCGATCTCCCTCGGCGTGCCCGAAAACCCGGCCTGTCTGCAAATGCGTTCCACCGCCCTGCGGCAGCTTTCCGGCACCGTCAGGTAATCCCCGTTCACTTCCTCCGCCACATCCTGCAATGTTACGACGGGAGGAAAATAAACATATTCCGCGTCCATACCGCCACGCCGTGCATGATCCGTATAATAAGGGCGGTAATCATACGCTCCGGATGCGCCGACATTTACAACCTCCATCACACCGCAGCTCTGACCCGATGTACTGTTTGTCTCATCACCCGGAACATCGCGCTCTCCGACCGTCACGTCCGGAAGAACATATCCGATCAATCCGGCCGTTGGTTCGTCGTGCACATAACGCGCTGCCCTGCCCGCTACGGTCTGTTCCATCCATGCATCCGCACCATCCGCTCTTGTCCATCGGTCCCCCGTGTAATCTTTTCCCGTAAACGCTTTTAAGTAAACCGGATCATAGCTATACGGCGTATAGCGCACGATCAGATCCGCCTCATAATCGGGCATGACCGCGGAACCCTTACTCAGCATGCCGCCGCTCACACCGGCACCATTCTGTCCGCGTCCAAACAGCGAAAACAGACCATACTCCATCACATTTGCCACTTCTCTCTCCAAAGCCTTTTTCGCGGCATTAGCACGGACAACCGACGCATATCCGGCACGTGGCAGTATCAGCGTAACTACCTGCACGAACACAACAACAAACAACGTGATGACCGGCAGCATATCATACGCCTGCTTCGACGACTGCTCCCGGACATTCGTTCCCTGGATCGCCGCGACCGCTGCATATCCGATAAACAAAAGCGTCATATACCCGACGCCGGGTAATTTTTCAAAGTAAAAAGGGATCGCATAAAACGGGAACGTCAATAACAGCGTCGTCCACAGACTTACTTTGTGACGCAGACGGATTTGAAGCAGGATGGTTCCCACCATGCCGATAAACAGGGCGAAGCCCGTTATCGCCACACGTTCGTTTTCCACGACAAGCGCATACTCCGTCCTGTTCGTAACGCCAAGATACCTTCCCGCATCCTCCAAAACACGATTGACAATGGCATAATAACCGCTGTTGATCACCCAGATCCTTTGGAAAGCAACATAGACATAAAGAAGAAACACCAGAATATTGACAAGATTAACCGCCCATTTCCGCCGCGTCTCATATACCGCACTCAAAAGAAACGACAGCCAGAAAATGCCGAGTATGCACTGCTCTTTTTGATATGCGATCTCATAAGCGGATAAAAAACCACCGATCGAACCGTAGACAAGCGCAAAAACCAACGTCGCTTTTGCAAGCGCCGCTTTCATATCATAGCGCGGTCTCTCTTTTGTTTGGAGAAGCCGCACATCCGATGTGTCCGCTTGGTTTTTTTTCCTAATACCGGCCATACGCACCCAGATATGCTCCTGTCTGAATCATAATGTAACTCTCGCCGGGATGGGCAATCGCCATCTGCTGTTTGACTGTCTCCGGCTGCCTAGAACCGCCGAAGCTTAGGATTTCGGCAGTCACGCCCTCAAGTTCTCCCTGCTCTAAGCAATAATTTGTCCGCAGCTCCCCATCCGTACCCTGCCAAAAAAGCTGCACCGGGTATCCTTTTTCCAATAAAAGCCCGCACACGCCGCAGAGCGCATCCATCAATTGATCGTTCTCAAATTTATCGCTTCCTAACGGCAGCAGGACATTTATTTTTTCCCTGCCGGCAGCAAGCCGCTCCCGTACCATCAGATGTTCCCGCTTTGCCGTCAGTTTCCAGTGAATGTTCTTCAACTCATCGCCCGCAATGTACTCCCGCACTTCATAGTCGGGGTTGTAATCCGTACCCCGTTTTTTCATCTCGTCCTCCTCGGGAAATCCTTCTACAACGGAGGAAAGCGCATCCTCGTCCCCCGTGCGTCGCATCGGATAGGCAAGTGTCCATGCATCGCTTGTCCCGCAGCCGGAATATTCCACGATATGAAACGCATCATGGACGACAAACTGCTCGATCTCCACTTCGATTCGCCCCGCATAGCCGCTCTCCAACTGCTGCTTTATGCATGCGCCCCCACGTGGCGCGGCCCACAACCGCTCCTGTTTTTTTTGATAACCCTGCGTAAACACATTACCCCATCGGTAAGTAAGCCTGACGCCAAAGCCTGCAAAGCGACTTCTGTTTGTTACTTGGATCACAAAGGGAAACGCTCTGCCGCGCCCCACCCGGTTTGCCGTCAGCACTGCTTCCGCGCTTAATCCGTCCTTATTTTTCCACAAAAGAAGCACGGACGCCGCCGCGCTCCCGATGATCAGCACCATTGCCACAAACAGGAAATAGCTGCGAAAAAACCACCACAATTCTGCTGTCGCAATCAGCAGCAGGCAGAAGCGGAGCAAACCCCTGATATTCAGTTTCAGCTTTCCTTTCATCAAACGGCATGTATCCTTTCCGTAATCTCAAAAATCACCTGCGCCGCATCCATGCCCTCTGCCTTCGCCTTGGCATTTAGGTGAATACGGTGCCCCCACACATCCCCGATGACGGTAAGCACATCCTCAGGAATCACATAATCCGCGCCGCGCATGAGCGCCGTTGCCTTCGCCATCTTTAACAGCGCGATACTGCCGCGCGGGCTGATTCCCAGCGCAATGCGCGCATCCCGCCTTGTGGCTTCTGTCAGATTAATAATATATTCGTAGATACTGTCTTCCACATGAAGCCTGTCCGCCTGCGCTCGAAGTTCCATCAGGCGTTTCACGGAAAGCACGCTCTGCACCTTATCAAGGCTTCTTCCGACACTGCCCTTTAAGATCTCACTCGCCGCCTCATGCGAAGGATATCCCATGTTTAAACAGATCAAAAACCGGTCAAGCTGCGACTCCGGCAGACGCTGTGTGCCGGATGCGCCGAACGGATTTTCCGTCGCAATGACCGTAAACGAGGTCGGCAGGACATGCGAGATCCCATCCACCGTCACGCGGGACTCTTCCATTACCTCTAAAAGCGCCGACTGCGTTTTGGAAGAAGTACGGTTTAACTCATCCGCCAAAAACAGATTGCAGAAAACCGCGCCCTCCTTATATTCAAAACTGCCCGTCCCGCTGTTATACATCGTAAACCCAACAATATCGCTCGGCAGTACGTCGGGCGTAAACTGCATACGCCGGTAGTCTAAGTCCATCGCTCTGCCGAGCGCCATTGCCAGCGTCGTCTTACCGACGCCCGGAATATCCTCTAATAGGACATGCCCTCCTGCAAGGATCGCTCCCAATACCTTGCGGATCACGGGATCCTTTCCTTTCACAATCTTATTTACTTCTATCACAACTTGTTCTAATTCCGTGTTCATGGTATTTCCCCTTTTTAATGGCTTCGCTGATACGGTAAACATGGTACTTCTGAGTATACCCGCGTCTTCTTGTTTCAGTATAGCATAATTGCTGCTGCTTTAATAGGAATAATGCGCCGGATTATTTCTACTAATGTCCCGCAGCATCCGTAGAAACTAATTTTTTCTTTTTCACATATATCATACAACCAATACAAAGCAGAATTTGAAGAATTGTAGAACACGGCGTTGCCAATCCGATCCGAAACAGGGATACCGGTTTTATTCTGCTCATGATAAACGAGACCGGAACTCTTACCAGGAATGCGCCAATGATACCCTGCGCCATAACAAAGGTCGTTAGCTCCATACCGTTAAAAAATCCGATAAAGCAAAAAAGGAAGCAGGTAAGCAGGCAATCTATGGCATATGCTTTCAAGTACTGTGCTGATGCCGCTATTACGTCTGTATCCTTTGCAAAGATCCGGGACAACAGATCGCCGTGGAAAAATGAAATGTAAAACATGGTTATTGCAAAGATCAGGGACACGCCTATGGCATATTTCAATGCTTTTACCGCTCTCTCCGGCTTCCCCGCTCCGCGGTTCTGTGCAACGAACGCAGACATGGACTGCATAAACGCCGCGGGCACTAACATGATAAATGCACATACCTTTTCAGCAACACCAACACCCGCGGACTCTGTTAAGCCCAGTGCGTTGACAATGGCGAGGATCACAAGAAAGGATATTCCTACCAATAAGTCCTGCAATGCGATCGGAGTTCCCAAGCGAAAGATTTTTTTGATAATGCCGTCATTCCATCGGAGCATGCCTTTTTCTATCGTAAACGGCATTTTCTTCCGCCTGATCAGGAAAAGAGAGATGACAACACTGACCATCTGTGCAAAGACAGTCGCTATCGCCGCCCCCATCGTTCCAAGGTGAAATACCGCTACCATCAACAGGTCGCCCGCTATGTTGCAGACGCAGGCAATGACAACGGTAAGCAGCGGAGTTTTGGAATCGCCAAGTCCGCGAAAAATGCTGCCGATCAGATTATAGGCAATGATAATGACAGAACCTGCTCCGCAGATACGTATGTAAACCGTTGTCAGCGAAAGCGCTTCTTTCGGAGCATGCATGATATGTGCCAACAATCCCGCTCCTATCGGAATCAAAACGGTAAACACGATGCCGATCACAAGAAAAAGCACAAGTCCGCTGCCGACAATCTGACCCGCTTCCTTCGGCTTTTTCTCACCGATTTTTTCTCCAAGAAAAATTGTCATACCCATCGCAAAGCTGCTGATCAGGTTTGTCAGCGTCATCATGATCTGCGATCCGGTAGAGACGGCGGACACATCCGCTGCCTTTGCGAATTTCCCTACCACCAGCAAGTCCACCGCACCGTACATCGCCTGCAGAAAAAGGGCAAACAAAACCGGCATAGCAAACCGCAGCAGTGGTGTTACGATTTTTCCTTGTGTGAAATTCAAATCGTTTTTCATCGTTTCCTCCGCATAAAAACGAGCCGGATAGAAATAACAGGTGTTTCAACCTGACATCTTATCCAGCTCGCTATTTCAAGAATAACTTACCCTCCGATGTTCAAACAGGATATTAAATAGCATTAAGCCGTAACTCTTCAAAGTTACGGCTCTTCAACGTTGGTGAGGTGACTCGAACACCCGATCTTCCGCTTAGGAGGCGGCTGCACTATCCACTGTGCTACACCAACTTATTTGAAAAATCTGCATGTAGGCAGATCGTTCAACTAAGAAATAATATCAACGTTATACTTTTGATACGACGCAAATCTAGTATAACGGACGCCGCTTAAAACGTCAAGCAAACTGTGGAAGAATCCTTTGCAAATCCGTATTTCCTTAATTCGGAAAATGCAGGTACCCCTGTAACCAAAGTACACCCTTAAAGCGCCTGCCGACGGCGGGCTCCCCGAGCAGATCGATACTGTTAATGCAGACATCAAAAATCAGCTCGTTGCAATTAACTGTCAGAATATAGACCTGTTCGGAAGTGATCACATTTGTCACCGTCCGGCACTCCATGATCTCCCCCAAAAGAGAATACTGATCGCATTCCACGCCGTACGGCATAAAATAGGTATCCACCAGGGAATAGATATCCTGCGTATGGATCTTCCGGGAAATTGCCGTATAGGTGTCCATATCTTCTAATGTCAGGCTTTCGATCGCTTCCTCGTCCCCGCGTCTTGCCGCGGCCAAAAGAGAATAGCGATCTGCAGTCGCTTTTTTTACACTCGCCTTCTGTTTCTCGCTTTTCACGATCGGCATCATGATCGTACCGGAAATGCACAATGCGGAAAGCGTCAACGTTGTCCCACGCACAGGAAGCAGGTTTAAATTCTTTGCGCGGATGTAAGGTACGATGTTCTGCATATAAAAAATCAATGTCACGCCGACTTTCATATCATCGCAAACTCCCGCATACGATTCCTGCGCTGCATGGCGCTCAACCGAAACATCCTCCTGCGTCGTGACACCCTCCCCGCGCACATAGGGAAAATAATAATCATATGTGAAATTGTTTGTCTCGTCAAATTCCCCGCGGACCGTAATACCGATGCGCTCCCCGCATGCCATGCTGAATTCGGCAAACATGGAGTCATCCTCGGTTCCTGAGGTATAACTTTTTTCCGTTGCTCTTTGAATGGAATAGGTAATCAGCTCACGAAGCTGTTTTTTTGTCGTGATCTGCGAAAACCCAATCGCCCTTAAATATCTATGCAAAGCACACCTCTCTCTAGCGGATCTCCGTCTTGCCGCCCATATAGGGACGAAGTACTTCCGGAATCCGAATGGAACCATCCGCCTGCAGATTATTTTCAAGAAATGCGATCAGCATTCTTGGCGGCGCCGCTACCGTATTATTCAGCGTATGTGCATAATACTTTTTGCCGTCCTCCCCGTTTACTCTGATCTTCAATCTTCTTGCCTGTGCATCGCCTAAATTAGAACAGCTTCCCACTTCAAAATATTTCTGTTGTCTCGGCGACCATGCCTCCACATCAAAAGATTTCACTTTTAAGTCCGCCAGATCGCCGGAGCAGCATTCCAGCGTCCGCACAGGAATATCCATGGAACGGAAGAGATCAACTGTATTCTGCCACAGCTTATCAAACCACATCGGCGATTCCTCGGGCTTGCAGACAACGATCATCTCCTGTTTTTCAAACTGATGGATACGGTAAATGCCGCGCTCCTCAATGCCATGCGCTCCTTTTTCTTTTCGGAAACAAGGAGAATAGCTCGTCAATGTCTTCGGTAGTTCCTGCTCGGGAAGAATGGTATCAATAAATTTACCGATCATGGAATGCTCACTTGTACCGATCAGGTAAAGATCCTCTCCCTCGATCTTATACATCATCGCATCCATTTCCGCAAAACTCATGACGCCGGTCACAACGCTGCTGCGGATCATAAACGGCGGCACACAATACGTAAAGCCGCGGTCGATCATAAAATCACGCGCATACGAAATAACCGCGGAATGCAGTCTTGCAATATCTCCCATTAAATAATAAAAACCATTACCCGCGACTTTTCTTGCGCTGTCAAGGTCGATGCCATGAAAACGTTCCATAATCTCTGTATGATAAGGAATCTCAAAGTCAGGAACTACCGGCTCGCCGTATTTTGTCACCTCAACATTTTCGGTATCATTTTTTCCGATCGGCACGGACGGATCGATGATATTCGGGATCGTCATCATAATCTTTGTTATTTTTTCGCTAAGCTCTGTCTCCTTTGCAGAAAGCGCTTCAAGCTGTTTTGCCTGATCGGCAACCTGTTGCTTGACGGCTTCGGCTTCTTCTTTTTTACCCTGTCCCATTAATGCACCGATCTGCTTCGAAAGCTTATTGCGGTTCGCTCGAAGTGTATCCGCTTCCTGCTGTGTTTTTCTGGCCTCGCTGTCAAGCGTAATGACCTCATCCACGAGCGGCAGCTTATCATCCTGAAATTTCTTTCGGATATTCTCTTTTACTGCTTCCGGATTTTCCCTCAAAAATTTAATGTCGATCATTTGTCTGTCTCCTCCCGAAATTCATTTGCTGGATTTTTTATCAGATTATTTTCATTAAAAATAAACGATTCTCTCTATCAGGTAGCATCCTCCACAAATATGGATGCTTCTTTCACCAGGTCTCTCTCGATCTCTTTCGTTACAGTTTTGCCGTTTTTATCCCGGATAATGCGGATAATCGGACGGTCGGGAAACGCATGATTTTGTTTTACGACGATCGCCTCTTCGCCCGTGCTGAGTTTTACTTTCGTTCCGACAGGGTAAATGGCTATGAAATTCAGAAAATTGTCCACAAGCTCTTGCGGAAATAATTGATTTGCCGCTGTGCGCAGAAATTCAACCGCCTCCCGGACCTTTTTCCGCTTGTAGCCGATGCCGCTGATCATTTCGTCAAATATATCGCAAATGGTGATGATCTGAATGGTAAGCGGAATGGATGTCGCATGCAGCGGATAACCCGAACCGTCAATATGTTCATGATGCATCAGGATCATATTTTTACTTTCATTTGACAGCCACGTTTCATTTTTTAATGAGGTATACGCATATACCGGATGTTTTTTGTATTCGCTGAATTCAATCTCTGACATTTCTGTCATATTCGTATCTTTATAATCCAGCGTCAGATAACGCAGACCCAAATCATGCAGCAGGCATGCGATACCCATATCGTGAACCGTATCATTTTTAAAAGAATATTTCAACGCGAGTAACGTAACTAAGGTGCACAGGCTGATAGAATGCTCATAAAGATCCGCGCTCCGCTCTTTAATATCATAGACCTTTTCAAGTACGCTATTCTCTGACAGAATTTCCATAATGATGGCGTCGGCCGTTTGGCAAAGCTCCTGTAGCTCATCATTATGCTGATAGGTATGCTTTTCGATCACGTCACGAATTTTATCATGAAAACCTTTCTCCATGTCGTTCCGTAAAATAAGAATCTCTTTAACCGGAATTTTTAACTCATCATGAATAAAGACTTCATTGATACCAAGCTCTCTCAGCTTCTCAATATATTCTTTTTTCAAAACCGTGCCGCTTCCGAGTAAGACCTGATAGTCCCTTGTCATAATGTCCTGCTCAAGAACATTCCCCTCTTCAAGCTGATCCACCTTTGTTAGTTTCAATTGGCCTCAAGTCCTTTTCTGCTACAAATAGTTTTTATGGTCAATCTATTTTTGTTTCGAATTGATCGCAATCTCAAGCGCTTCTTTTTCTTCTTCACCAAGATCAATCGCACATGCGCCCGCCGTGATTTCTTTCGTATAGGAATAGCAGCCGTCGCTGCTGTGAACGGAATTTAATATAAACCCGTCATCCTTGTCATTCAAAAGAGCAAGGCTAAAGCTCAGCTTTCCACCCATTTCCTTAAAAGCATCATATTTTACAATTCCGACCTTTTGGAATGTCAGTTCTAAATTATTATAAATCTTACGAATATCTTTTCTATTCTGCTCTGTGGAGCGCTTTAGATACTCATTCCCTTCTTTGATCGAAACAATATCTGACTCCAATGTTGCGGCTTTGGCACCTTTCATAAAACGATTGATTCTCTTTTTCGTTTTTGACAACTGTACCAGACAAACGATCACGATGATAAACAAAATCAAACACAAAGCAAGAATTCCGATCAACACATACGCAATATCTAAATTCCCTAGACCTATCCTGTCCAACAACTTACTATTCATTCGTATTTTCTCCGTTTCAACTCAAGTCCGATGCTCCGCATTTTGCTACAGGTTATTTGATCTGTTATTTATTAAGGGCATCCAGTATTCTTTCCAGATCATCGTGAGAATAAAACTCAATCTCAATTTTTCCCGCGCCATCGCCTTTCCCACTAACGGCAACCTTTGTACCGAGACGTTGCTTTAATTTTTCCTGAATATCCTGATAAACCGCCTCGAGGCTTTCATTTTTCTCTTTTTCTTTTTTCTCCTTCGCAGGCTTTCCGATAGACTTGACGAGTTTTTCAATATCACGTACACTCAATTTTTCATCAAAGATTCTCTGTGCAAGTGCATACTGCTCATCCGCATCCTCAATTGCCAACAGCGCGCGTGCATGTCCCGTCGAGATCATATCGCTGATCACCATCTGCTGTACTTCCTCGGACAACTTTAAAAGACGCATAGAATTTGTTACCGCGGCACGGCTTTTTGATACCCGTTCCGCTACCTCGTCCTGCTTTAAGTTAAATTCCGTCAGCAATTTTTTATATGCCTGCGCTTCTTCGATGGGATTCAAATTCTCACGTTGAATATTTTCAATCAATGAGATTTCAACAATCTCCTGCTCAGTCAGATTCCGGATGATCACAGGTACTTCTTTTAATCCGGCAAGCTTTGCGGCACGCCAGCGACGCTCACCTGCTACGATTTCATAATAACCGTCCCGCTGCTGCACGAGAATCGGTTGCAATAACCCGAACTGTTTGATTGAATCAGCAAGTTCCTGCAATGCATCCTCATCAAAATTTTTTCTCGGCTGGTCTCTGTTCGGCTCCACCATAGTAATCTTTACTAGCGTTTCCGATGACGATTCCGTTTGTTCTTCTTTTTTCATTTCCGCTTTTTTCGGATTTGTGTCCACACCTAATCCACTTGGAATCAGTGCGTCTAACCCTTTTCCCAATCTTTTCGTCGCCATCTCCTATTCATCCTTTCCGCCAATAATTTCATCCGCCAGACTCATATATGCTTCCGCGCCGGCTGACTTCGGATCATATACATTGATTGGCATTCCATAGCTAGGTGCCTCCGCTAAACGGATATTTCTTGGTATCATCGTTTCGTATACATTTGCTTTGAGATTTGCTTTTACATTTTCCACGACCTGCATGGAAAGATTTGTTCTGGCATCAAACATGGTAAAAAGAACACCTTCTAAATCCAATTCAGGATTCAGACGCTCTTTTACCAAATTGACGGTATGAATTAACTGGCTCAAACCTTCCAATGCATAATACTCACACTGAATCGGAACAAGTACTGAATCCGATGTTGTCATAGCATTGATCGTCAACATATTCAGGGAAGGAGGACAATCAATAATGATATAATCATATTTATCTTTTACATAGTCCACTTCGTTTTTGAGAATAAATTCTTTTTTATCAACGCCAATCAATTCAATTTCCGATGCGGCAAGATTAACATTCGACGGGATAATATCAACATTCTCAATGGCATTTTTAATGATACAGTCCCGAATAGAACAGTCACCTAAAATTAATTCATAGATTGTGTTTTCCAATTCGTTTTTGTTAATACCAAATCCACTTGTTGTATTTCCCTGCGGATCTGTATCAATCACAAGAACCTTTTTCTCTTTTAATGCTAAAGCTGCGGACAGATTGATGGAGGTTGTGGTTTTTCCTACTCCTCCTTTTTGATTTGCAATTGCTATAATTTTACCCATTTTTATTCCTTTCTTCAGGATTTCTCTCGAATATCTCTCACAAATTCACTTTTCGATTATAACACTATTTGCTATGAGATTCTACCATTGATTGCGGATTATTTTGAAATAATTTGACTAAAATTCTGAGCATCATCGGTGTAGATTCTATCTAAAATCTATATTTTGTGGTCTTTTGTTTCTCATTCAAAAATACTTTTCATGTTTCACGCCCTTATACTAAAATGTTTCACGAGCAATACTCACAATATCTTGTGGAAAATGTTTCACGTGAAACATAAATATCGTATTTAGAAAATGAAAGAGGAACAATGTTTCACGTGAAACATTGTTCTGAGTTTAACTAGATATTGATTTGACTATTTATTATATAAAATTCCCTTGCCTTTCAGGTTGTTAACGCTGAAACTAGCGACTTCACTAATTGCGAATTGCAGATTGATTCAAAAAAATTGCTATGATATAATAGCCGCAGAAGAAATGCAAGCGACCGCAAAAAGCAGCAAGCTGCTCGGCATTTACATTTCCTGCGGCATTAACGAGCAAACGTCTGGCGAAGCCAGACATCAAGCACGTAAGCGCGGGTTTGCGAGATTTTATATTTAGATGATATAATCAGAGCGGCATATTCTAATTTATTGATATGGAGAAACGATTATGAAGAAGATATTAGCTATTTTAATGTGTGGTATCATAGTTTTCGGAATAACAGGATGTGACGTTCCAAAAAAAAGAACAGTAAACCCGATTTATGAAGATGCACAAAATACAGTTGCTTTTCTGGTTGATGCAATAGAAAGAAAAGATGCACAGACGATTAAAGATCAGTTTTCTTCCTATGCACAAAACAATATCGACAATCTGGATGAAAAAATAGATCGTTTGATTGAAGAATTTCCGGGATGGAATGATGATTATGAATTATCTGATACATTTCAACGTTGGTCGAATCATGGTAAGATCACACTAATGTTGACTCCGTCCTTTGATTTTGAGGTAGATGGAACAGCATACCGCATGCGCATTATTTATTATACGAAATCAGATGAAGATGAGTCGAAGTTAGGTTATTATTCTATTCAGATATATGAAAGATTTGCAGAATATTCAAGCGACTTTTACACGCACGGCGTAGATGATGATCCGGATATTTTGCTTTGGGATTATACCATGATTGCTGCGCAATCTTAGTAAAGTAAAACAATTAAGCTATAAATAAAATTAAATGCATGATCCATTTAAAAATTATTTTATAAAAAAATGTTTCATGTGAAACATTTTTTACATCAAGATTTTCTAATTATGGTAAAAAGATTGTGTTACATGATAGTCAAATAAATTTTATTAGATTATACTTTACCAACCAAATGAAAAAGTAGTAAAATACCTAATAGTGACAATATCAGTTTATTAATAAAGAAAGGGCACACAAATTGAATCTGAATAGAAAAAAAATAAATAAAACTTTATGCTCTATTTTATTATGCATTTGTATGATCTGCAATTACAACTTCACCGTATTAGCAAGCAAAGGCTCCCTACCTGAAATGAAAGGATTTAAAAAGGGAATTTTCCAATATACCTCTTCTTTAGAGAATGTTGTTTTTCCGGATGAAGAAACAGAACAAGCTGCCATCAACAGCATGACGCCAAAAGAATATACAGATTATCTTTATCGGGAAGCCGTCAATTTCTTCTATACTACCAAAATTGACTTAGACTGGAATAATATTTTATGCGTAGGTGACAGCATTACGCTTGGTGTACAAACCGGAATAGAAGAACCCTATCCCAACAATTATCCTGAAATTGTCGGAACCTTATTTCATACTGATGTCGATAATGAAGGAATCGGCGCTTCTACGATTTGGGGAAGCGGCCCATATGCAATGTGTAAACGAATTGTCAATTATGATCCCGCAGATGCTGTATTTATTTTAGGAGGAACCAACGACTGGTTTTTTGGCAATCAATGTAAGCTTGGTGATTTGGATACACCCATCACCTTTATCTATGATTTCAACTGGCTCTGTGAAAATTTAGTAGATTGTTATTCCAATGCAGAAATCTTTTTTATCATTCCAATGGATCCTGCCGAACATGTGGGGATTGAACCATATGATGATTTCGATGTTATTAGAAACGTAGAGAGAAATATTGCTGCTAGCTATGGTTTTCATGTGATTGATCTCCCTGCAAAAAATATTCTCTCAGGACTTGACCCGGCAACAAGAGAAGCTTATTATTCTGACCATTGCCATCTTAACACAATGGGATATGAGATGTTAGGAAAAATCATTGCATATGAAGCAATGAAAGAAATGTTTAATCATTAAAAAGAAAACAATATCATGCATTTGCTCAGTAAAAAGACCGCGAAGCATTTTATAAAAAGCTTCGTGGTCTTTTGCTTTCCTTTGCGTCCTTATATAGTAATCAGATTATTTTTAATAGCAAAGACGGCTGCCTGTGTGCGATCAGAAACATCAATCTTTCTGAAAATACTGGAAATATGATTTTTTACCGTCCTCTCACTAATGTCTAACTGAATTGCTATCTCTTTATTGAAATGTCCTTTTGCTACTAACTTAAGTACTTCCAATTCACGCCTTGTCAATGCATCAATTTTTTCTCGATCTTCGTCTCGATGGATCAGTCTCGAATTAAGGGCAGGAATCAGATCCGGTTGGATATAAGTTTCTCCCTGATATATATCTTTGATTGCCCTTACCAGTTCTGCAGAACTGGAATCCTTCAAGATATATCCCTCGACACCAATATCAACAAGATTCACCAAATACTCTGCCTCATTGTGAAATGTCAGCATGGCAACCTTCACCGGAATCCGGTTTTTGCGGATTTCTTTCAAAACGTCAATCCCACTCATTCCAATCATATTCACATCCAGCAATATAATATCCGGTAACTCCTGATCAAGCAGCTTTAAGCAGTCTGCTCCATTCGATGCCTGCGCAGTTACTTGAATATCTCCGTCAAATTCAATCAGCTGCTTTACACCCTCGCGCACCATCTCATGATCATCTACCAACATGACTTTAATCATATACAATCCTCTCTTATTCTTTCAACACAATCTGGGCGCAGGTTCCCTGTCCGGTACTGTCTATATGAAAGGTTCCCCCGATCATATAGGTGCGCTCTTTTACCAGTTCAAGCCCAAAATGCTTATCCTCATCATCTTGCAAAGAGAAACCGCTGCCATTATCCGCCACCGTTAGCTCAATCATACCGTTATCTCTTTTTAATGTTAACATTACCCGATCACCGCCCGAATGAAAAATCGCATTTCGCAAAAGCTCCATTGCAACTCTATAAAGAACAATACATTTTTCATTATTGACGCCGGAAAGCTCATCAACATCGGCAATGATCATCATGGAAGTATATTTTTGTAAATCCTCCACCGCATTGAGCAGTGATTCCCGAAATCCCAAATCATCAAAGATCATCGGCCTTAAATCACTGATAAAATTCCGCGCTTTCTGAATCGTTTCCCGCATATACTTTTCAATAGATGCTAGCTCCAATTTCGCACGAACCAAATCCTGATCCATATATCTGCCGCACAACTCCAGCATATGAATCGTATGCACAAGATCCTGCACGATCGTATCATGCAGATCACTCGCAATTCTCTTTCTGTCATTGTCCAACGCCTGCACAATGTGAAGCATATCAATCTTATTGTCTTCCGCAAATTCAAACTCATTCTTATTCTGATCATCCACCATCAAAAATGGACTGCTATTTTCTTCTTTCTCATCCGCAGACGATTCTGCTTCCTTGTCCTTCTGCGTCATAGCCCAATGCGCATATGCTCTGTCAATTTCATTATAATTGACATTTATGTCATTTTTATCCGGCTGTGCATTTTCAGAAGGTTCCGGCTGTTCTTCCAAATTCTTCCATGCCTCACGCAGCACCGAAATCCGTTTTTTAATCAAATTTTGTTTATGATAGTAAGCTTGATTTTCTTTTTCAAATGCGCGAACCTGCTCCTTATTTCTGGCTATTTCATCCTTGTACCGGCTCTCTATATTACGGGGAGAAAAAATCATCACATCCGTATCTTCTTTTTCATAGAGAGATTGCAAATACCTTTTTGCCTGCAAAATTTGATCCTCATGCTCCCTAATCTGCTTTTGCGTCTCTGCCAGCTCCGTTTCCAAATCAAGGATCACCTGATAAAGTTTTTCATTGGCCATTTCTTTTTCCATGCTGCTTTGATCTCACTTCCACTTTCTAAAAAAGATACGATATACATCTAGCATAATCATAGAACAACGATTATAATGAAAAAGGAACCATTTTAAAAATAAAATCTACAACATAAATATGTATTTGAATGATACCATATAATCCATTATAATAATATCAGTATTTTATCAATCTTAACAAAAAATTCATATAGAACATATTACAGGCGGGAGTCGTGAAGGTTTATGAAAAAAAACAAAAAATTCTTCTTAACATTATCCGGTTTGGCTCTTACAACCATGCATGGATTGAATTGCATGGAATACAATGCTTGTTTATCAAAAAGCATATTACCGACGGATCAAATACAGCAGTTTCAATGGCGGTTCGGAACAATTAAATACCGCAAAATAGGAGCGGGAGCGCCCCTGCTGCTCATTCATGATCTGACGCCCGGCTCAAGCTCTTACGAATTTTCTCATGTCGAAGACATACTTGCAAAAACAAACACGGTCTATTCGATCGATCTGTTAGGCTATGGGCGGTCGGCTAAACCAAACATGACCTACACCAATTATCTTTATGTCCAGCTCATCACTGACTTTATCAAAAGTGTGATTGGCAAAAAAACAAGTATTGTCGCAACAGGCTTAAGCGCTATATCCGCTATCATGACTGTACACAACGATGCGGAATTTGTGGATAAACTCATTCTCATTCATCCGCAGGATTTATATGAAGGCAATCAAATTCCGTCCACACAATTAAAACTGCTCAAGCTATTTATTGATTCTCCGATCGTCGGAACATTTATTTATTATCTCCATACAAACAAAGTCACTTTCCAAACGCAGTTTCTCTATGAATATTTTTATCGACCGACTGCAGATATAGAGACGATCATCGACGCATATTTGGAAGCCTCCCACATTGGTTTCTTCAGAGGAAAATATGCGTATTCAAGTTATCTTGCAAAATATGGAAACAGTAATTGTATTTCCGCTTTAAAAAATATGAATAATAGTATCCTGATGATCTCCGGGGAAAAATCCACGCTCTCCGATACGAACGAAGGAAACTATACATATTTTAATCGTTCCATTGAAACAATCCGCATTACAAATTCCAAAAATCTTCCGCAATTTGAAAACCCGAAAGAGACCGCTGAACGGATTTTAGATTTTTTGGCTTAACGGTTCTTTCGACGGAAGTCCTGCTTTCCTCGGATATTTCTTCGGTGTTACGGCTTGTTTTTTGATCACGACCAATTTACGGTACATTTCCGTACCGGGCAGACAAAAATTTGTCTCCCGTATAACACAACCACCTAAAACAGAAAACGCATGCTCCGCTTCGGCAAGCTCGCTTTCTGTTTTTTCCGATTTATACGGAATAAAATACCCATTCTTTTTTACGAATGGCAGACAATATTCCGATAACGTGGAAAGTCTTGCAACCGCACGGGATACACAGAGATCAAAGCTTTCCCGAAGTTCATTTTTTCTTGCGGCATCTTCCGCCCGCCCGTGCAGCGCCGTTATATTTTTTAATCCAAGCTGTGCGATCACCTCATCCAAAAATTTGACGCGCTTATTTAACGAGTCCAGCATGGTAATCTTAAGATTCGGAAACGCGATTTTTAATGGAATGGCAGGAAATCCCGCTCCCGTTCCGACATCCATGACAGTAAGCTCCTGTCCGGATAAAAAATCATATTCCGGAAACGCTTTGACTAAGGAAAGACTGTCTGTAAAATGTTTTAAGACCACTTCCTCATAATCCGTGATCGCAGTCAGATTCATAAACGCGTTCCATTCCGTAAGCAGTTCATAATAACGAATAAATTGTCCGTATTGTTCTTCACTCAAAGTAATGTGCAGCGCATCCATATGATTTCTAAATGAAGTTAGAGAATATTCCTGCATAAAAATAACCATGCCCTTCTCTCATCCTGCAAACTTGAATGCGTATGAAATACGCTATGCCGCAGGCACAAATTTGCAAAGCGAACAAGTTCGCTTGTGAAAAATTTATTTTTCACACTACCTCCGCTTGCAAAATCAAATTTTCTTGAATTTATGTTCCAAATAAATCAGAAGCACAGAAATATCCGACGGAGAAACGCCTGAAATTCTGGAAGCCTGTCCGACGTTGATCGGTCTAAATTGTTTCAGCTTTTGCCTCGCCTCTAAGCGCAGGCTACCCACATCATCATAATCCATATCTTCAGGAAGCTTCTTTTTTTCCATTTTATGAAATTGCTCGACCTGCCTTACCTGTCTTGCAATATAGCCCTCATATTTGACCTCGATCTCCACCTGCTCAATCACGTCATTAGGCAGAGGCTTCCTCTCCTGATCCAGCGGTGCAAGCGTTTCATAGGAAAGCTCCGGCCGACACATCAATTCCGCTAATGAAGCCGCTGTTTTTAACGGCGCGCTTTCCTGCGCTTCCAAAAAATCCTGCACGGTTTTATTTGCACCGACCATCACATGTTTTAATCGTTCGATTTCTTCCTGAATTCTTTTTTGTTTCAAAAGAACCTCATCATATTGCTCTTTTGTGATGAGTCCCACCTGAAATCCATATTTGCGCAAACGAAGATCCGCATTATCCTGACGCAGCAACAGACGATATTCCGCGCGCGACGTCATCATGCGATACGGTTCAAAATTTTCTTTTGTAACAAGATCATCTACAAGCACGCCGAGGTAACCCTCGGAACGGTCTATGACAAGCTGTTCTTTTCCACGCACATAGTTTGCCGCATTGATACCCGCAAGCAGACCCTGTGCCGCAGCTTCTTCATAACCGCTGCTTCCGTTTAACTGTCCCCCGCTGAAAAGTCCTTCGATATTTTTAAACTGCAAAGTCGGATAAAGCTGCTGCGGATCGATACAGTCATACTCAATCGCATAAGCGTTACGAACAATCTTACAATGCTCTAAACCCGGTACCGTCCGATACATGGCAAGCTGCACATCCTCCGGAAGCGAAGACGACATTCCACCCACATACATTTCATTTGTATGTAAGCCTTCCGGCTCAATAAAAACCTGATGCCGTTCCTTATCTGCAAACTTGACGACCTTATCCTCAATGGAAGGACAATAACGCGGTCCCGTACCTTCGATCACACCTGCATAGATTGGTGAACGGTCTAGATTTCCGCGAATGATCTCATGCGTTTTTTCATTTGTATAAGTCAGATAACAGGATACCTGATCAATCTGCACATCCTCCGGATTTGTGGAAAACGAAAACGGTACAACGCGCTCATCTCCTTTTTGTTCTTCCATTTTAGAATAGTCTAGCGTTCGCCCGTCCATTCGCGCAGGCGTTCCCGTCTTAAAACGCCGCATGCATATCCCAAGTTTTTCCAAAGAATCCGTTAAATGATTTGCCGGCTGTAACCCGTTCGGTCCGGTATAGGTGATTGCTTCTCCGCAGAGACAGCGCGCATTCAGATAAGTTCCTGTACAAAGCACGACTGCCTTCGCTTCATAAATGGCGCCCGTTAAAATTTGAACGCCTGTCACGCATTTTTTTTCATTTGAAACTTCTTCTGAAAGAAGTGCAACAACCTCCGCCTGTTTGATCGTCAAATGCTCCTGATTTTCCAAAATGTTCCGCATGGAACGCGTATATTCCGCCTTATCCGCCTGTGCGCGGAGAGAATGTACGGCCGGTCCTTTTGAGCGATTTAACATTTTTGACTGGATAAATGTCTTATCTATATTCTTTCCCATTTCGCCGCCAAGTGCATCCACTTCTCTCACTAAATGCCCTTTCGACGAACCGCCGATATTTGGATTGCAGGGCATCAGTGCAATACTATCCACGCTGACCGTAAAAATAACGGTTTCAAGTCCCATTCTCGCACAGGCGAGCGCTGCCTCGCAGCCCGCATGACCTGCACCCACCACACATACATCAACTTGTTCTCTGATCTGCGACATACTTGTTTTCATCACTTTCTTTTCCTTTGCGGCTATTACATCATGAATCTTCGATTCATGATTGACATTCGCCGCTCGCCGAATGAGTAAACTCATTCTTCTCGCTAACGCTCATTATATCATAATTATCTTTGAGTCTCAATCAAACCGGTTTTATTCCATCAAAAAACCGTCTCATTATCAGCAGTTCTATGCTTTATTTGCATATTTCTTTTGACGCGACGGCTTTTTTATATTTTTAACCTGTTTTATTATGGCATCAACATTTTCAATGATTTAATTTGATAATCTTCACCATTTCTTAAAATAATCTCAGTTTCCAAATTAACGGGACTTAACTTTATCAATAAATCTCGCAAATGACATGACGGAACATCAAGTGTGGAATCATTCCACATACATACAACATACTTTACTTCTTTATCTCCGTTTTCTACAAGAGTCTTAATAAAATTATTTTCATCTTCCATATTGCCAGACATAATACTATGATTGGCAAAACAAAACATACTATCTTTGGAAGTCCATACAGCAATAGCTTGTTCAGCGGATAAATCAAATTTTATTAGTTTTTCGACCTGTTTTAATAGTCTTTCAAACTCTAATATATTATTTTTCATATTCATTATAATACTCCAAAAAACTTTCTTCTTAATTTCTTCATATTTGGAACCCTCCTCTTATTATATATGAAATTTGGAGTATATCATAGATTTTTATGACGTCAATACTATTTTTGCATATTTATAATCTAATAAATTTTCTATTTTCCAACCATTTATTTACATCTATGTTTTCAATAAATCTGGACACAATAAGAACAGAAAAGGAGGAGAAGATATGAATAATAAATTTTTAGATTGTTCTGCATTAACAATCGTTATCATAGGCGCAATCAACTGGGCACTAATTGGATTTTTCCGCTTTGATCTGGTGGCAAAAATTTTTGGAAATATGTCATGGGTATCCAGAATCGTTTATGATCTTGTCGGAATCTGCGGAATTTATCTGATCACATTTTATCTTTACTGCGGCGGCAAAAAGAGTCAGCAGGCATAATATCATAAAAACAAAACAGGCAGGTAAGTATGACAATTCATTCGGTCGTACTTACCTGCTTTAATTACTGTTATTTTTGATTTTTATTTCCCCATACAAAACTTGGAAAAAATCTCATTCACCAAATCTTCTTCCACTTCCTCACCAATAATCCTGCCAAGGGAAGTATAGGCGCTCATTAAGTCGATCGAATAAAAATCTTCCGGCATTTGGGAAATAATACTTTGCATAACCTGTCCTAAGCTTTCATGTGCTTCGATCAGTCCTTCTTTGTGTCGGATATTTGTGATCATGACTTCAGAATTCTCAGAAATTTCTCCATTCATAAACATCAAATGAATCTGTTTTTCCAAATCCTGCATTCCGGTCTTACTTGAAGATGCGGTTGAAGTCTTGATGATCACAAATTTATTTTTTTCATCTTTTGCAGGATAACTTTCAATTTGATTTTTCTTATCTTGATCATCCTCTGATAATCCTGTAAGAATTGCACGTTTTAATTCATCTTCCGTAATGACAGATGTTAAGTCCGATTTATTCATAAGTACAATGACTTTTTTATTTTTTAACAAATCAATAATCTCTTCATCGTTTTCATCAAGAGGAGCAGAAGAATCAACAACATAAATGATCAAATCAGCATCCGCCGCATAGGATTTTGCACGTTCCACACCAATTTTTTCAACTTTATCCTGTGTATCCCTGATTCCTGCCGTATCCACAATATTTAATTGTATCTCTCCGATCATCAGACTTTCTTCGAGTGTATCGCGCGTCGTCCCGGCAATATCCGTAACGATCGCTTTTTCTTCTCCAAGGAGCAGATTCAGTAAAGAAGACTTTCCGGCATTGGGTTTTCCTACAATGACGGTACGTATCCCCTCTTTTATCATCTTTCCCTGATCTGCAGAACGGATCAGACTCATACACTCATCAGACAAACGTTTTATTTTTGTGAGAAGCTGTTCCTGATACCCATCCAGGCTGATATGCTCCGGATCATCCAAAGCAGATTCAATAAAAGCAATTTCATGTAGAATATCAGCGCGCAGTTCTTTTATCTTAGAAGAAATGGAACCCTTTAGCTGCGCCATGGAAGCCTTAAGTGCAAGGTCATTTTTGGAACGCAGAACATCCATCACCGCTTCCGCCTCTGACAGATCGATCCTTCCGTTTAAAAAAGCACGTTTTGTAAATTCGCCTGGTTCGGCAAGACGCGCCCCATTCGCTAATACGAGGGACAAGATACGATTCATGAGAAACATTCCGCCATGGCAGTTGATCTCAACCGTATTCTCCGTCGTATAGGTATGGGGCGCTTTCATGACCGACACCATGACCTCATCCACGACGTCATCGCCGTCGCAGATAAAGCCATAGTGAATGGTGTGTGTCTGATAATTCAATAAGGTATGCTCTTTTTTGCGATTACAATAAATCGGATGAACAACGGAAAAAGCATGTTCCCCGCTCACACGGATAATACCGATACCGCCGTTTCCGGCAGGCGTTGCAATCGCAGCAATTGTTTCATTTTCCATTTTTTTAAAACTTTCTCAAGGTTACGACTACGCGGCGGAACGGTTCTTCCCCCTCGCTGTGCGTCGTCACATATTTATCGTTCTGAAGCGCAGAATGAATGATGCGTCTCTCATACGGATTCATCGGCTCTAAAGAAACAGAACGTTTTGTTCTCTTCACTTTATAAGAAATATTTTTTGCAAGATTTTCCAAGGTTTCTTTTCTTCTCTTGCGGTAATTTTCCGTATCCACTTTCACGCGGATATAATCTTCCGTTCCTTTATTGACTACAAGGGATACCAGATATTGAAGAGAATCAAGGGTCTGTCCTCTTTTTCCGATCAAAATTCCCATTTCATCGCCCTTTAAGTCAATATCAAGCGTTTTTTCATTTTCATCATAAAAAGCGTCAATTGCCACAGCATAATTCATCGATCGAAATACATCCTCTAAAAAGTTTTTTGCTGTCTGATCGATACTGAGTTCTTCTTCTTTCACTTTTGCTTCAATCTTTGCAAGCTTTGAACCGATTCCCAAAAATCCGCTGGAACCTTCTTCAACTACATGATAATCAAGCTTATCACTCGGTACGCCTAGCGCTTTACATGCTTCCGTGATCGCATCATTGACGGTTTTACCGCTATACTCTTTATAATCCATTTCACATATCCTTTCTTCCCAAATAATTCTAATTATTTATTATTCTTTTCATTATACTGCTTTACCATATTTGCTTTTGCTGTCAGGCTGCCCGGCTTTGCATTATTGTTATAGTATTCCGTCGCTTTTTTGATTGCTTCTTCTTTTTCCTCTTTGGAACGCTGCGGTTTTTGTGTTTCCACGCTTCTGGTATTCAGCTTCGCAGTATTGTTAAGCTGCTGAGCAGGAAGACCCATACGTTTCATTTTTTCATTATATTTTTCCAAATTCTTTTTCATCATCTCATCCACATCAATCTTATTGAGCTGCTTATTGATGACGATCTGCTGTACGGTACGGACAAGCGCACTTGCAATCCAGTAAATACCCATACCGGCAGGAAGCGTATAACAAAAAACTGCGGACATGATCGGCATGATCATGTTCATGGTCTTCATGGATGCCATCATTGGACTTTGTTCCTGATTGTTATTATTTGTCTCCGGCTGAGGTGCAAGCTTGATATTCACCCACTGGGTGATTGCAGAAAGAACCGGAATCAACACTGCCATAATAACAAGCAGCCATGCGCCGCTGTTGATCGCATTACGAATAATGGCAGATGGAGAATCTCCGATATTTAATCCGAGGAAATTATTGTATTTCATCAAACTCTCATTAACATTTGCTGCGGAACTTCCGTACTGTTCAATGATTTTATCCCAGTCCGAGCTGCTCGCCCGATTCAATACGTCGATAAAGCTGTTCTGAATATTCCCATATTTCGCACCTGCAAGAGCAGATTCTGTAAACTGCTTCCTATAATATACGAAGCTGCTGACATTTTCCTGAAAAAAGGCAATATCATTTTTTCCGAGAGTCTGCACAAAACCATCAAAGCATTCTCTGATTTTTGTAACATATGCAGGCATCTGATAAATAACGCGGTACAAAGCAAACAATACGGGTAACTGAACCAATAACTGCAAGCAACTTCCCGAAGGAGATACACCATACTTTGCATAGACAGCACGCGTCTCCTGATTCATTGCCATCATGGACTGCTGATCTGTTTTTCCTTTATACTTCTTTTGAATCGCCTGAATTTCAGGATTCATTCTTGCAGACAGCTTAGAAAATTTCTGCTGCTTAATCGTAAGCGGCATCATCAGCATATAGATCACAATGGTAAAAAGAACAATGGCAAGACCGATATTCGGAATATGAATCAGATAAAGAAATTCGAAAATAACATTAATGATCTTGCCAAGAACCCATACAATATACTTAAAAATCGGTGTAGAGTTCGAAGTTAATAAAATATCTGCCACTTGTTTTCCTCCTATCGGACTGATCAAGGCACCGGATCATAACCGCCCTTCGAAAAAGGATTACACCTTAAAATTCTCCATACAGCAAGCGCTCCTCCTTTGAATGCCCCGTATTTTTCTATAGCCTGCAGTCCATACTCGGAACAGCACGGAAAATAAGGACATTTTGTACGCTTAAGCGGAGAAATATACTTTCTATAAAGTTTGATCAGTCCAATCAACATTTTTTTCATCATGATTACAGATTACTTCACTTTAAAATTTTGTGAAGTTTTGCAAGATGAAGCAAGGCACTTTCCATATCCGTGTATAATATGGATTTCGCATTCACTCGTGCCACGACTACAATGTCTAAACCACTATTAAACATTTCCTCATGTAGTCTGTAAATTTCGCGGACCAAGCGTGTCAGGCGATGCCTTACCACACTGTTTCCGACTTTTTTACTGACAGAGATTCCGATCCTATTTGTACCAAGATTGTTTTTCAATACATACATTACCAGATATTTGTTGGCATAGGATTTTCCATTTTGATACACATTTTGAAAATCTCTGTTCTTTTTTAAGGAATCCGAAAACTTCATCATATTTAAGCTTTCCTACTGATTAATTTAATAAAAAAGAGTGCAGAGCACTCTTTTTTATGCTGACAGTCTCTTTCTTCCTTTTGCACGTCTGGCTGCCAATACTTTTCTTCCGCCCGGCGTACTCATTCTGGAACGAAAACCGTGAACTTTCTTTCTCTGTCTATTCTTAGGCTGAAACGTCATCTTCATAGTGCGATACACCTCCTTATCATGTTACCTTTTTTATGGAAACAGGTATTCAATTTTGCGATATTGAAAAACAATCGTTACAATTATATAAGAAGAAAATATTTACGTCAATACAATTTTTTAAATTTTAGAAATTATAAAAAACACGAAAAATCCTCTGAAAATTCGTGATTTTGTCCAATTTCCATATCTAGTTATTAATCATTATTTGTAAACTAAATATTGCGGTATCCCTAAAAAATAATACTTTACATAATATTATCCACAATTTGTTTATATCTTGTGGATAACTATTTTATATTTCGTGTATAATCAAATTGAATCACTTCATGAATTCCAGTTTGGAATAGTGGAAATTGTTTATGTTCTTCCTGAAGGTTATACACAGATGAAACATAACAGCTTACTTTTATGTTAACTTTTTATTTTATAGACACCCAGGCTGTGTATAATTCTTTCTGATTGCTTTTTTCAATACTTTCATTTAATATAATAGTAATAATATGAAATCATAGAAAGTATAGGATTTTAGAATGGCTTCTCGCTCAGATCATGAACAGAAATTAAAAGAAAACTGGGAAAAGATCAAAGAAACTGTCAAAACAGAGTATAATGTATCTAATATCGCATTTAACACATGGATTTCTCCTCTTTCGTTTCATCATGAGGAAAATGGTGTGATCATTGCTCTCATTACCGGCACCAATGCCGATAATTCTCTTGCCTTAGAATACATTAATAATAAGTACAAAAACTTTTTTCAGGTGACAATATCGGAATTCATGAACCATGAATACGATATTAAATTTGTATTGGAAAAAGATATTCAGACTGAAGAAAACGAAGCTTTGCCAAAACGTGTTGAAAAAGGAAATATTTACAATATCAAACATGAAAATGCAAACTTAAATTCCAAATATACTTTTGAAACTTTTGTCGTAGGTAACAATAATAAGCTTGCGCAGTCCGCTGCGCTCGCTGTTGCGGAGTCTCCGGGTGAAGCTTATAACCCTCTTTATCTTTATGGGGGTCCCGGACTTGGAAAAACGCATCTAATGCATTCTATCGGACATTTTATACTGGAACAAAATCCAAACAAAATAGTACTCTATGTAACTTCAGAACAATTTATGAACGAAGTGATCCAGTCCATCCGAAGCGGTGACGCTAATATGATGACAAAGCTTCGCGAAAAATACCGTACGGTGGATGTACTTTTAATTGATGATATTCAATTTATCATAGGAAAAGAAAGTACCCAGGAAGAATTTTTCCATACATTTAATGTTCTTCATGAGGCGGGAAAACAAATTGTTATCTCCTCTGATAAACCGCCAAAGGATATGGAAACCTTAGATGAACGTTTTCGTTCCCGTTTTATATCCGGTCTTTCCGCGGATATCGGTGCTCCGGACTATGAAACACGTGTTGCAATCCTACTAAAAAATGCGGAAACCTACTATCATAAAATAGACGATACCATTATTCAGTATATTGCTGAAAATGTTACTTCAAACATCAGAGAACTGGAAGGCTCTTTAAATAAAGTAATCGCTTATTCAAAAATCAGAAAAGAGGAACTTACCTTAGATCTTGCCAAAAACGCATTAAAAGACATTATTTCACCAAATCATGCCCGTGAAGTCACTCCTTCTTATATTATAGAAGTCGTTGCGGAGCATTTTTCGATCAGCCCGGATGATATTATGTCTAAAAAACGAAACTCAGAATTTGTCCTTCCGAGACAGATCTGTATGTATTTATGCCGTACCATGACGGAAACATCCCTTATTGCGATTGCGAAAATGCTGAGCAAGAAGGATCACACGACCGTCATCCACGGAATCAATAAAATTGCGTCAGAAGTGGAAAATAACAGTGAAATGGCCGCTAAAATAGACATTATCAAGAAAAAAATCAACCCTGTTTAAGCTTAAAAAGTAAAGAAAATGTGAACAACTTTACCTTAAACACATAAAATATGGTCTGTTTTCACAACTTTTACGTAGAAATTTTGTTTGATATTTAGTATAATATAATAGGTTATCCACATTTCCACAGAGATTATTATTATTGATACGAAATAAATCTTTAATATCATTATCTGATATGGGCCTTGCCCAGCACACAAAGAAGGGAGTTTTTCTGAAATGAAATTTGTATGTTCTAAAGCAAACCTCTTAGCCGGTGTACAGACAGTTTCCAAAGCGGTACCGAATAAGACGACGATGTCTATCTTAGAATGCATCCTTGTAGACACGACAAAAGGAACTATCACCTTAACGGCAAACGATATGGAGCTTGGCATAGAGACCGTCATTCAGGGTAACATTGTGGAAAAGGGAATCATTGCTTTGGATGCGAAGATTTTTCTTGATATTGTACGCAAACTTCCGGACAATGATATTACGGTTGAGACGGATGCAAATTATAAAACAACGATCACTTGTGAAAAAGCAAAATTTAATATCATCGGTAAATCCGGGGAGGATTTTTCGTATCTTCCTTCGATTGAGAGAAACGATTCTATTCTTTTGTCTCAATTTTCTTTGAAGGAAGTTGTCAGACAAACGATTTTCTCAATTTCTGATAATGATACGAACAAGATCATGAGCGGTGAATTATTTGAAATCACGGATGATAAGTTAAAAGTTGTTTCACTTGACGGCCATCGCGTATCCATCCGCAATATTACATTAAAAAATTCATATCCTCACAAAAAAGTGATTGTTCCGGGAAAAACCCTGAGTGAAATCAGTAAAATTCTTCCGGGAGATGTAGACAAGGATGTTCATATTTTCTTCATGGACAGACATATTGTATTTGAATTTGATAAAACAGTCGTGGTATCAAGATTGATCGAAGGAGAATATCTGCGTATTGAGCAGATGCTCAGTAATGATTATGAGACAAAAGTAACCGTAAATAAGCGGGTGTTACTGGAATGTATAGACCGTGCGACGCTGCTTGTCAAGGAAGGCGATAAAAAGCCGATCATTATTAATATTCTTGACGGCGTGATGGAATTAAAAATCAATTCCATTATCGGAAGTATGAATGAGGATATTGATATTCAAAAATCCGGTAAGGATATGATGATCGGTTTTAATCCGAATTTTTTGATCGATGCGCTTAAGGTTATTGATGATGATGATATTGATATTTATTTAGTCAGTGCGAAAGCGCCCTGCTTTATCAGAGATGTAAAGGAAAATTATATTTATATGATTCTTCCTGTCAACTTTACGACAGTACAATGAAAGAATAATCAGGAAAAAAATGGAAAAAATAACGATTAACGATACTTTTATTAAGCTCGGACAGGCAATGAAGCTTGCGGGTCTTGTAGATTCCGGATTGGATGCAAAAATAGAGATTCAGGAAGGAAACGTCAAAGTAAACGGCGAAGTCAGCTTGCAGCGCGGCAAAAAATTATATGACGGTGATACGTTTTCTTTTCACGGAAAAGAAGTCGTGGTAACTTCAAACGTCAGATAAGAGAGCGGGATTTGGTTTTCATATGGTCATCAAAGCATTGGAATTAAATCAGTTTCGTAATTACGAACAATTAGAGCTTTCCTTTGATGAAGGAACAAATATTTTATATGGCGATAACGCGCAGGGTAAAACGAATATTTTGGAAGCAATTTATCTTTCTGCAACAACAAAGTCACATAAAGGCAGCAAGGATAAGGATATGATACGCTTTGGAGAAGAGGAAGCGCATATCAGAACAATCTTACAAAAAAACGGAATGGAACAGCGCATTGATATGCATCTTCGGAGCAGTAAAACGAAGGGTATTGCGATTGATGGTGGTAAGATCAAAAAAGCTGCGCAGCTTTTAGGACTTTTGAATGTCGTCTTTTTTTCACCGGAAGATCTGTCGATCATTAAAAATGGTCCCGCTGAACGAAGACATTTTATTGATATGGAACTTTGTCAGCTGGATTCATTTTATCTTTACAATCTCAATCATTATAACAAGATTGTAAACCAGCGGAATTCTCTGTTAAAAGATTTGTTTACGAATCCTGATCTGAGAGATACGTTATCTATTTGGGATTCACAGCTCCTTTCGTATGGCAGCAAAATCATAGAACGCAGAAAGTTGTTTATTGATCAGCTGAATGAGATCATTTATGACATACATAGGCAGCTTTCCGGCGATAGGGAGCATATACAGATTTACTATGAACCGAATGTAGAAGTGAACGAATATGAGAAAAAGATGAAATCCCGTCAAGAGGTCGATATTCGATTAAAGCAGACAACAGTCGGCCCCCACAGAGATGATTTTTCTTTTATGGCGGATCATGTGGACATTAGAAAATTCGGTTCTCAAGGACAGCAAAGAACAGCGGCGTTGTCTTTAAAGCTCTCGGAAATTGAATTGGTCAAAAAAATAACGGGAGATACCCCTGTGCTGCTTTTAGATGATGTTCTTTCTGAATTAGACAGTAACAGGCAAAATTATCTTTTGAATTATATTAAAGATATTCAAACGATCATCACCTGTACAGGTCTTGATGATTTTGTAAATAATCGTTTTACGATAAACAAAGTATTTCAAATTGTAAAAGGAACAGTGGCGGAAAGCAACTGATCATAACGGAAAGGTATGGTATTTACTATGAGCGCCGAATACGGAGCAGATCAAATTCAGATTTTGGAGGGACTTGAAGCAGTCAGAAAACGTCCCGGTATGTATATCGGAAGCACTTCGTCTCGCGGACTTCATCATCTCGTATACGAAATCGTAGATAATTCCGTGGATGAAGCGCTTGCAGGTTTTTGTACACAGATTCAGGTTTTTATCAATCCCGATAATTCGATTACGGTCATTGATAACGGACGTGGTATCCCTGTCGGCATTAATCATAAAGCGGGACTTCCTGCAGTAGAGGTTGTTTTTACCGTTCTTCATGCAGGAGGAAAATTCGGCGGCGGCGGATACAAGGTATCCGGCGGCCTTCATGGTGTTGGCGCTTCCGTCGTCAATGCGCTTTCCGACTGGCTTGAAGTTGAAATCGCACATGAAGGCAAAATTTATAAACAGCGCTATGAACGGGGAAAAGTATGCTATGCGCTGCGAGAAGAAAGAGAATGCGGAGATGATAAGATCGGTACAAAGGTTACGTTTAAGCCTGACGCTACGATCTTTGAAGAGACGATTTTTGAATATGATATTTTGAAGACCAGACTTCGTGAGACTGCTTTTTTGACAAAAGGATTAAAAATTATTCTTTCTGATTTACGTCCCGGTCAAGAGCAGGAAAAAACGTTCCATTATGAGGGTGGTATTAAAGAATTTGTTCAATATTTGAACAAAAGTAAGGAAGCTCTTTATCCTGATGTCATGTATTTTGAGGGAAAAAAGAATAACGTTCTCGTAGAAGTTGCCATGCAGCATAATGACACGTATAACGAGAGTGTATATTCGTTTGTCAATAATATCAATACGCCAGAAGGCGGTACACATCTGGTTGGTTTTCGAAATGCGATCACAAAAACCTTTAATGATTATGCGAGAAGTGCGAAGCTCTTAAAAGACAGTGAGCCAAATCTGACCGGAGATGATATTCGAGAGGGACTTGCCGCGATCATCAGTGTTAAGATCGAGGATCCGCAGTTTGAAGGTCAGACAAAGCAGAAGCTTGGAAATTCTGAAGCGCGTGGCGCGGTTGATAATGTTGTCAGCGAACAGCTTACTTATTTTTTGGAGCAAAATCCTTCCGTCGCGAAAATCATTTGCGAGAAATCCATTTTGGCGCAGAGAGCGAGAGAAGCCGCAAGAAAAGCGAGGGATTTAACGAGAAGAAAAACGGCGTTAGAGGGAAGTACGCTTCCCGGAAAACTGGCGGACTGCTCTGACAAAGATCCGAAAAACTGCGAGATTTACATCGTAGAGGGAGATTCCGCCGGAGGAAGCGCAAAGACGGCAAGAAGCCGTGCAACGCAGGCAATTTTACCACTTCGCGGTAAAATTCTGAACGTGGAAAAAGCAAGACTTGATAAAATTTATGCAAACGCGGAAATCCGTGCGATGATCACTGCATTCGGCACAGGTATCCATGAGGATTTTGATATTAGTAAGCTGCGCTATGATAAAATTATTATCATGACGGATGCCGACGTGGACGGCGCGCATATTGCAACCTTAATGTTGACCTTTATTTACCGGTTTATGCCGGAGCTCATTAAACAGGGGCACGTGTATCTTGCAAAACCGCCTCTTTATAAACTAGAGCGCAATAAACAGGTATGGTATGCGTATTCGGATGATGAGCTTGATAAAATATTGGCAGAAGTAGGACGCGATCAAAATAATAAGATTCAGCGTTATAAAGGACTTGGTGAAATGGATGCGGAACAGCTTTGGGATACGACTATGGATCCGGAAAAAAGAGTACTGCTTCGTGTCAATATGAATGAGGACGATGAATCGGAGATTGATATTACCTTTAATACCCTCATGGGAGATAAAGTAGAACCGCGCCGTATCTTTATTGAGGAAAATGCAAAATTTGTAAAAAATCTGGATATTTCATAAACAAATTTTGTGGATTTAAGTTTATATGTAAGCCAATAAGAAGCTGTAACGACTTGCAGTTGATGAAAGGGCATGGTTTGTAAATATGGATGAACAGATTTTTGATAAAATTGAAGAAGTTGACCTGAAAAAGAAAATGGAAGACTCCTATATCGATTATGCGATGAGTGTCATTGCGGCAAGAGCGCTTCCCGATGTAAGGGACGGCTTAAAGCCGGTACAGAGACGCGTGCTTTATTCCATGATCGAATTAAATAACGGTCCCGACAAGCCGCATCGTAAATGTGCGCGTATCGTCGGTGATACAATGGGTAAATATCACCCGCATGGGGACAGTTCCATTTATGGCGCGTTAGTCAATATGGCGCAGGAATGGTCAACGCGTTATCCGCTCGTGGATGGACACGGAAATTTCGGTTCTGTGGACGGCGACGGCGCTGCGGCAATGCGATATACGGAAGCGAGACTATCCAAAATATCCATGGAACTTTTGGCGGACATCAATAAAGATACGGTTGATTTTGTACCGAACTTTGATGATACGGAAAAAGAACCTTCTGTTCTGCCGAGCCGTTACCCGAATTTGTTGGTAAACGGCACATCCGGCATTGCGGTCGGTATGGCGACAAATATACCGCCTCACAATCTGCGCGAAATTGTCAAGGCAGTCGTAAAAATTATTGATAACCGGATTGAGGAAGATCGCGATACGGATATGGAAGAAATTCTCCCAATCGTCAAAGCGCCGGATTTTCCGACAGGCGGTATCATTCTCGGAACAAAAGGAAGCGAAGAGGCATATCGCACGGGACGTGGAAAAGTCAGGGTGCGTGCCGTTACGGATATTGAGACAATGGCAAACGGTAAAAACCGGATCATTGTCACCGAGCTTCCGTACATGGTAAATAAAGCGAATCTGATTTTAAAGATTGCTGAACTTGTAAAATTAAAAAAGATTGACGGTATCACAGACCTTCGTGATGAATCCAACAGAGAAGGTATGCGTATCGTCATTGAGCTGCGTCGTGACGTCAATCCGAATGTCATCATGAATCAGCTTTATAAGCATACGCAAATGCAGGATTCTTTCGGTGTGATCATGCTTGCTCTTGTGGATAATCAGCCGAAGATCATGAATCTTCTGGATATGCTGCAATATTATCTTGCGCATCAGGAAGAAGTCGTTACAAGAAGAACCAAATATGATTTGAATAAAGCGGAAGAACGTGACCATATATTACAAGGTCTGCTGATCGCTCTCGATTATATTGATGAAGTCATAAAAATCATCAGAGGAAGCGCGAACACACAGGAGGCAAAGGAAAACCTCATTACGCGTTTCGGCTTAGATGATGTGCAGGCACAGGCGATCGTTGATATGCGTCTGCGTGCTCTGACAGGCTTGGAAAGAGAAAAGCTGGAAAAAGAGCATGAGGAATTAATAGCCAGAATCAAAGAATTGAAAGCAATTCTTGCAGATGAAAAACTCCTTCTCGGCGTTATCAAAACAGAAATCAGTGTGATTGCAGAGAAATATGGGGATGACAGAAGAAGTAAAATCGGATACGACGTGTTTGATATTGACGCGGAGGATATGATTCCGAAGGAAAATACGGTCATTGCCATGACGAGTATCGGCTATATCAAGCGAATGACCGTCGATAATTTCCGCGCGCAGCATAGAGGCGGAAAAGGAATTCAGGGAATGAAGACAATCGAGGAAGATTATATTGAAGATCTTCTTATGACGACGACACATACTTATGTCATGTTCTTTACAAATTTCGGAAGGGTATACCGCTTAAAGGCATATGAGATTCCGGAAGCGGGAAGAACGGCAAGAGGAACGGCGATCATTAATCTTTTACAGCTTTCTCCGGGTGAAAAGATCAGTGCGATCATACCGATTTCCGGTTATGAGGAACATAAAAATCTGTTCATGGTGACAAAAACCGGTATTGTGAAGAAAACGCCGATCATGGAATTCCAAAACGTGCGAAAGAACGGATTGATCGCGATCAACCTTCGTGATGACGATGAACTGATCGAAGTAAAGACAACCGATCGGGATACGGAAATCTTCCTTGTAACGAAATATGGTATGTGTATCCGGTTTAAGGAAACAGACGTCAGAGCAACAGGAAGAAGTTCGATGGGTGTGATCGGTATGAATCTGGATGATGATGATGAGATTGTCGGCATGCAGTTAGATCATCAGGGAGATTCACTTTTGATCGTATCCGAAAACGGTTATGGAAAACGTACTTATTTAGACGAATTCGGCGTGCAGCGCCGCGGCGGCAAGGGTGTGAAATGCTATAAGATCATTGAAAAGACAGGAGAAGTCGTGGGAGTAAAGGCGGTCAATGACGATCATGAAATCATGATGATCACGGACGGCGGCACGATCGTACAACTCCGCATGAATGAGATTTCCATCTTAAAGAGAATCACATCGGGCGTGAAAATGATCGACTTAAATGACGGCACGAAAGTTGCAAAAATTGCCAAGGTAAGGGAAAAAATCAGCGATGGCGAACAGGAATACGATAATATCGAGGATGCAATCCACAATATTCCTGAAACCGAAGAGGAGAAGACAGTAGAAGACATGGAGGGAATGAAAGAGATAGAGGAAGAAGAACTGGCGGACGAGACAGACAATGAAGAGTTTTAAGGAGGATGAGAAAACATGAAAACCTTGAAAAAATTGAAATGGAATGTGATCATTTCCTCGGTTATTTATGTTGCGCTTGGCGTGATCTTATTGATCTGGCCGGAAATGACAGCAAAAAATATTTGTTATGTGGTCGGTGTAATTTCCATTGCTGTCGGTGTTGTAAATCTGATCGATTACATACGAAAAGATTATTCCGTAGATGCATACCGGTATAATCTGGTGTATGGAATGGTGTTTATTCTGCTTGGTATATTCATTTTTGTCAAAGTGGAGACTGTCATTTCTATTATTCCGGTTTTACTTGGTTTTGCGGTGACGATCAGTGGTCTCTTGAAGTTTCAGAATGCGGTGGACTTAGTGCGTATGAAATACAGCGGCTGGGGTATTGTTATGATCGTTTCTATCTTAAATATCGCATTCGGCGTTGTATTGATCATGAATCCGTTTGCATCGGCGATGATACTCTTTATCTGTATCGGTATCGGTATGATCTATAGTGGCGTTTCCGATCTGATCGCGACGATCATGCTTTCAAGAAGCATCAAGAATATCGGCAGGGAAATAGAAAAAACACAGAATCAAAATGTTGTCAATTAAAAATATTCACTTCTTACGTTGTGAGATGAACCACTTGGTGTAAGCATATTTACATCAAGTGGTTTTTTCTTTATGATAAGCGTATGAAAATCAAGATTGAAATTGACGAACAACTGAATGAGGATGAGATCACGATCCGGTGTCGGGAATTAAATGATCAGATCGAGCAGCTTCAAAAAGCCGTGTGGGAAATCAACGCTTCCTCACAGCGATATGTATTTCAAAAAGGGGAATCTCAGTATTACCTCTCCCTGGATGAAATTTTGTTTTTTGAGGCGGACGATCATCGCATTTATGCTCACACCAAAAACGAAGTGTATGAGACGAGATATAAGCTGTACGAATTGGAGAAGCTTTTGCCCTCTTATTTTCTACGGGTATCCAAGTCAACTGTGCTTAATATGCGGGAGGTATTGAGCATTAAGAAGAATTTAACGTCGGCAAGTCTTATCGAATTTCGAAATTCGGATAAAAGAACATACGTGTCGCGGTCTTACTACAAGATGCTCGAAATGCGGATGAAGGAATTGTATTTACGAGGTTCCGGTTAAAATGCGGAATCGGTAACTTTTGGTTTCAGTGATCAGAAAAATGAGAAAGGAAAGGGAAACACAATGAATAAAGGATGGTATTGGAAATGGAACGGAAATCAACATTATAAAAAGAAAGCCCGTTATGCGAAATTGTTTTGGGGGCTGCTTTTGATCTTAATGGGTATTTTTTTGGTGATCAGTAAAATGGGACTCGTTACAGGGATCAGCGTATGGTCGGTTTTCTTTACCATTATTTTTGCAACACTTTTAATTCGTGGTTTGGTCAAGAGAAATTTTTTCTCAATTTTTTTCCCGATTGCGTTTTTGTGTATTATCTATGACGATCAGCTTGGTATTACTGCCCTGACTCCATGGACCGTTTTGCTGGCGGCTTTATTACTGAGTATTGGAATGGAGATTTTGTTTAATAGCAAAAGGAATTGCTATGTAAAATTTTTGCATGATGACGCTTTTGACGAAACGGGCCGCGATCATTCAGACAAAGGGATTCATGTTGGGATTAATCTTGATATCGATGATGATAACGAAAAAAAAGAATTCGATGAGGAAACATCCCATACCAAATGGGGAACAGAGGAATCTTCCACTTATGGAGAAAAAGTATTTCAGTCAAATACTTTTTCAAATATTTCCAAATATATTAATCCGGAAACCTTTGAAAAAGGAGTGTTTACAAACAGTTTCGGCAGTATGAATGTGTTTTTTGAAAATGTTCCCACTCAAAAAAAGGAAGGCTATGTGAATGTCAGTAATTCATTTGGTGAGATCAATATTTATGTTCCTTCCTCCTGGATAGTGAATATGATGATTGAAGATACTTTTGGGAGTAATTCGAGTGTGAAAGGACATCCGGACGGCAGCAGGACTTTCCTGCTTCATGTGAACGGAGACAACTCGTTTGGTGAAGTTCATATTATTTATCAATAAAGAAGATAAAGAGTAAGAGACTGTTTGAGTGCATCAACAAATAGTTGATTTCTTCAACCAGCGTTACATTGTTACTTTCTGAAAGCTATGCTAACCTTGTAACCACAGATGGCCAAATGTGAAAACAAAATCTGAAAGAAAGGTGACTATGATGATCTGTTTTATGGTTTCCAGATGTGAGAACAGGAAAAGGCGCATACCAAAAAAGAATTCATGTATGTTAAAAATGAGATTTACTTAAGAAAATAAAACAGTTTGAGGTGGGGACAGGAAATGTCAGAAAAAAAAGAAAAAGAAGAGAAAAAAGAAAAAGATAAAGATGATGAAAAGAAAAATCCCTATCATCACGAGTACAGCGTATTTTCCAATGTGAAGTATATTTTAGGAAAAATCCGTCTTTATTGTCCGATTTTGCTCGGATTGATGATCATCGGTATTTTCAGTCATTCCATCATACAGTATCTGGCAAGCTTTATCGGTAAATTTGTTATTGATATTGTGCAGGTACAGTCAGCGAGCGTCCAGAAAGATTTTACACCGCTTATTCATGTTCTTTTGATCGCATGTGCCATTGAGCTTATGATCATGCTAATGAATGCGATCACAAGTAACAGGTGCTGGTATTATATGATCAACGCGCGCATGAAGATCATTACGGAGCGTGTCAAAAAAGCGCTTTCCATGAATTATCAGATGTTTGAGGAGCCGGATGTCCTTGATATGGAACAGAAAGCGCAGCAGGCAACCGGCGGAAATGATAACGGCATAGAGGGAATGATGCACAATATATATGATCTTGGCATCAATGCGGTTCTTTTATTGATCACATTGACCACGGTTGTTGTACTTGATTGGCGCATGTTGATCGTGTTAGGGTTAGTTGGTCTTTTGCAACATCTTTTTTTCACCTATACGGTAAAAAAAGACAGGCGGGAGGTTTGGGATAAGCTTGCTCCTACCTGGCGCAAGATCGGTTATATGCAGCAGTCGGTTCAAAATTTCGATTATGCAAAAGATATTCGTCTGTTTTCCATGAAGGGCTGGCTGTCAGAAAAGCAGCATGAGGTTTTGATGGAAAAGCAGGATAAGATGCTTTACAGCCGCACGCTTTGGATTTATAATTCCACGTTTGCACATGGATTATCCATCATTTCTACAGCAGTCATCTATGCGGTCATGATCTTTGCTGTTGTGGATAAGAATCTTTCCATCGGTAATTTTACATTATATTTAGGTTTAGCAATGAACTTCACGTCGGCGATGACGAATACATTAAACACACTTGGAACGATCAAGAAAAATTCTCATGATGTCAGCTATTTCCGAGCCTTTATTGATATGCAGACCGAGGAAAAGCCGGGCGAATCGTTCTCCTCCCTGACAGAGAAAAAAGAAGAGGAAAGCGATGATACAGCGTTGTCTGCATCCGAAGGCGGAAATTCTGGTCTGACTTTTAGGACTTCGACAAAAAAGAAATGGAATGAAGATCCGAATCTGCCGCATGAATTTCTCCCGATTCCGAAGACAGACAGTTATACATTCACGTTTCGAAATGTATGCTTCCGGTATGCAGGTGCGAAACAGGATGCGCTTCATAACTTAAATCTTACTTTTTCAGCGGGTGAACGGCTTGCCGTTGTCGGATTAAACGGTGCGGGAAAAACAACGTTTGTAAAGCTGCTCTGCAGGTTATATGATCCGACTGAGGGAGAAATTCTTCTAAACGGTGTGGATATTCGTCTGTTTAAGAGAAACGAATATTACCGTCTGTTTGCGCCTGTGTTCCAGAATGTGGAGCTGTTTGCATTTCCGATGGCGGAAAATGTGTCCATGCTGCCGCCGGATCAGACAGACCGCGATAAGAGCCGGGAATGTCTCATACAGTCGGGACTTGACGAAAAGCTTGCCGGACTGAAGGACGGCGTTGACACGGAGCTGCTGAAGATCATTTATGATGATGGTATTGATCTTTCAGGCGGCGAAAAACAGAAATTGGCGCTTGCCCGTGCTCTTTATAAAAACGCGCCGATCATGGTACTGGATGAACCGACTGCAGCATTGGATGCACTGGCGGAATACAATCTTTATTGTAATTTTGACAAGATCATCGGAAATAAGTCCGCGGTATATATCTCACACCGCCTTTCTTCGACGCGCTTCTGTCATCATATCGCGATGTTTGAAAACGGCGAAATGGTGGAGTACGGCACGCATGAGGAACTGTTGCATAAAGACGGCGCTTATGCGGAAATGTTCCGTATTCAGTCGCAGTACTATAAGGAGGAGGGAAAGGAGATGGTATTCTGTGAATAGAAAAACACTTCAATACTTTTTTCCGATCGCATGGCGATTTCAGAAAAGTTATTTTTTGATCGGAATAGCGAAAGCAGTCTTAGAAGCGGTCCATCCCTTTGTGAGTATTTTATTTTTACCGCTTATCATTGACGAGCTTTTGGGTGAGCGTGATCTGACGCGGATGTTTTCTTATGTCATGATCATTGCCGTTGCCGGCTCTTTGATTTCGATTATTGCGTCGGCGCTTGGCTGCCAAATGGAAAAATGTGACGAAAAATTTCAAAATTATTTTACGGAAATGATGAGCCGCCGAATTATGGAGCTTGATTTTCAGCTCACGGAGGATAAGGAGGCGCTTGACCAGATCGAGCTTGCCCGAACGGGAATGGATTGGTATTCAGGCGGCGTGCATGGTATTTTCATGCAGGTGTTGAATATGTTTTCTGCGCTGCTGCGTGTTGCAGGCGTTGTTGCGCTGATTGCAATGTATGCGCCGATTCTCTTTATTCTGGTAATTATAACCATGTTTATCAGTATGTGCTTGAATCATAAAGATAATCAGATTGAGATTAAGTTTCATAAGATGCTTTCCAAGGTAAACCGCGTTTTTGGTTACAGTGGTTATGAGTTGATGGATATTCGCTATGCCAAGGATATTCGTTTGTATCATGCACAGGATATGATGGTTACGAAATGGGAGAACTACACAGACGAATCTTTGACATACTGGAAGTCGGAAGGGGATGGTCATCTTCCGACCGCCTGTATCAGTGCGGTGACGACAGTTGCGAGGGATTTTTGTATGTATTTTTATCTCGGCATGCTTGTGATCAAAGGAGGCATTACGATCGGAATTTTTTCACAGATGATTTCTGCATGCAGGGAGCTTACGGATTCTGTTGTCAGCATTGGAAGATGTCTGCAGGAAATCACAAAACGCTGCAGTTATGCGTATGAATATGTGAAATTTATGCATTATCCCGCTGCAATCGAGAAGGGAAGCCGTCCGGTTACGCCGGGAGAGCATGTGATCGAGTTCCGCGATGTGTCGTTCGCCTATCCGAAGACGGAAGTCCGGGTCTTGGAGCATGTAAATCTAAAGCTGAAGGCAGGCGAGCATCTTTCCGTTGTCGGCTTAAACGGCGCTGGAAAAACAACGTTTGTGAAGCTTCTTTGCAGATTATACGATCCGACGGAGGGTGAGATTCTTTTAGATAACGTGAACATTAAAGAATATGATTATGAACAATATATGAATCTGTTTTCTCCTGTATTTCAGGACTTTAAGCTGTTTGCGTTTTCGATCAAAGATAATATTTTGATGGGGGAAGAGGAAAAAGATCATACAAACGAAACACTGCGCGCTCTGTTTGAGCAGGTCGGCTTTTCGGGTAAGCTTGATTCCTTGGAACATGGCATGGATACTATGCTCTTTAAGTCTTTTGATAAAGAAGGAATTGAGGCATCGGGAGGAGAACAGCAGAAGATTGCGATCGCGCGGGCGCTTTATAAGCACGCGCCGGTCGTCATTCTTGATGAACCGACGGCGGCGCTTGATCCGATTGCGGAGTATGAGATTTACCGTCAGTTCCACTCGTTAGTTGGCGGAAAAACAGCAATCTATATCTCGCACCGACTTTCCTCTTGTCGATTTTGCGATCACATTGCCGTTTTTAGCGACGGGCATGTGGCGGAGTACGGTACACATGATACGCTGGTAGGTAAGAAAAACGGAATTTACGCGGAAATGTTTGCCGCGCAGGCGCAGTATTATCAATGATCAAAGAATAATAAAGGAATAGCGGTAACAAAGCAGTAGGGAAATAGGTGAGCAGCAGCGCATAAATGTTATCATCGGTGGATGGCGTTTATGCGCTGTCGAATTCAAGCATATAGTCCCGGTAACGGATGGCGCATAAGGTGCGCTGGCAGCGATAATTTTCGCGTTCTTTGATGGCAATCGTGCGAAAGAAGGTTTTCCACATGCGCTCGTACTCCGCACTTTCGCTGCTGTTCCAAATACGATCCATTACATCCTCATGTAGCGGTGCGAGGAACCACTGCCGTCTTCGCTCATGAAAAGCGCCCATGTGATGCACTTCGTCAAGGATGACAAAGTGCTCTTCAGGTAAACGGTCTGCAAAATGCGGTGCAATGAGCGGGAGCGGCTGATTTTTGGGGCGTATTTTAGCAATTAAAATACCCTGCTCCGAATGGTGAAAACGAATAAACCCCCGAAACAAGTGAGCCTCATTTGACACATTGCGCTGAATGTCGAAAAGGCGGCAAACGGTTTCGTCCGCCTGCAGGTCAACAACCCTGTGTCCGTAACGAAAACCGAGCCTTAAGAAACGGTAGATCACGTCTATTTTATCCGAATCTCTTGAAAGTGTGGCAAGGTAGACCATGTCGTATGCTTCTTTGCTGATCTTTTTTGCGATGGAGCGCGCAACCTTGACTGCCTTTTCTAAGTCGGTCTGCACATAGACATAATTCGTAAACAGCTCAAAGCAGTAGCCGTCCTCTACGGACAGCTTTAATTGTCCGTCCGGTATCCGTGCCGCCCATGCGTCATAGATTGCCGTAAAGATTCCGTCCGGCGTATCCTCGCAAAGATAGGTCGTAAATAGTGTATCCATAAGATAATACCTCTTAGATTAATTGCGAATTACGGAAGCGATTTGCATATCGCATTAAATATTGCAATAGCATCGTTCATCCTTGTTATCCACATATATCTCATGTTTTGCGATATCTTCATAGCCCGGTAACGTGCCGATCGCATTTCTGATGATATATTTTCCCATTAAGTTATAAGTATCTCCTTCGGATATTTTTCCATTTGACAGTTTGCCCGTAATCCAGCCTCTTCTCAGTAAATCTAAGAGCCACTCTTTCTTTTGAGCGATGAGGGATCTGGTCTTTTCGTTATGAATATCAGTATATGCCATAAGTAAGTACGACAGAGGAATTCCTTTCTGTACGGCTGCCTGTCCGGTTCCGAAAGAAAGAAACAGATCACTCAGGGGAGTGAGCAGCCGATCGATCCATTCTGCGTCATCAGGCTTCGTTACGGCAAGAAATCGCAGGACACTGATTCCGGTTGCCAGACATTCCCCCTTTGTGCATGAGTTTCCAAAACAGGTATGCTGCAATCGCTGTAGGGTGTTTTCTACCATTTCATGAACTCTTTCATCCGCAGGCGCAAACATGGCAAGCAGCCGAATGATTTCTAATTCATAATGATTTGCATATAAAATATTTGTTTTCGGTAAATAACCCTGAATCAGTCGCAGCTTTTTATTTTTGTTATACGGCGGAATATAATAATCAGGATACATACGGTCTGTCTTAGGAAGAACCCTCATGCGTTTTTTATATGTCAGGATCTCCTCTTTCGAACAGATCCCGTTTAGAAAAACGGATATGGCTTCTTTCTTTTCCGTGTCTGTTATTTCCTCTGCAAAGATCGCTTTTCTGTTTAGCTCCATAAGCGTTTGATATGAATTCATATAGATACTCCTTCTGCCCACATACTTTTATCGTCAAACAGGGACAATTGGCGGTAAGTCATGTCATATGCAATCTCCCAGTTCTTTTTTCTGTCCAAGTCGATGAGATTTCGGGTAATATAGTCCTCATCAATTTTTGTCGGATACATCATCTTTCCGTTGCAGGTGATAAAGTAGTGCGCACGCTTTAGGACGACGCCGATTCGTTTTAGTCCGTCAAAGTCAAGCTTCATGCCTCTGCGGGCGCGGACAATGCGCTTTGCCGATTTGACGCCGACACCGGGAATGCGGAGCAGAAGCTGATAGGGCGCACGATTGATCTCTACCGGAAAATATTCAAGATGGCGCAGCGCCCATTCGCATTTAGGGTCAAGAAAGACATTAAAATTCGGGCGCTCGGGTGATAAGAGCTCATTTGCCTGAAATCCGTAAAAGCGCAGAAGCCAGTCCGCCTGATAAAGGCGATGCTCGCGTAAAAGCGGCGGCTTTGTGCCCAATGCGGGAAGGGAGCTGTCGTCGTTTAACGCGATATAGGCGGAGTAAAAAACCCGCTTTAAGTCGAAGCGCTGGTACAATGCTTCCGCAACGGACAAGACCTGATAATCATCCTCCGGTGTTGCGCCGACGATCATCTGTGTGCTCTGTCCGGCAGGGACAAAGAGCTGGTGCTTTGTTCTGTCCGGCGTGATGAGTGATGTGGCTGACGGGATATTCTGTATGATATCGCGTGGTCCGTCAGAATGATCAGCAATCAGGGAGCCGGAAGAATGCTCCGATAAAGAATGCGTCGGCGTATCGGCTTTCTGTGTCAGGGCGGCAGCAGGCGGCAGCGACGGATCCGGAATGGCAAATCCCCATTTTGTCGTTCCGATCATATCCTGTTCTGTGATGCTTCTGCCTCCGCTCAAACGGCGGATGCGCAGCGTCTCTCCTCGTTTGGATTGCGCAATGCCCTGTTGAATCTGACGCATAGGCTTTAATATGGTCTCGCGCGTCTTATTCGGAGCAAGCTGGCGCAAGCCCTCTGCTGTCGGCAATTCTAAATTGGTGCTCATACGGTCTGCAAGCAGACCGACAGCCGCTACGATTTCCGGAGCCGCACCGGGAATCGCCTTTACATGAATGTATCCGTTAAAATGATTCTTTTCCCGAAGAAGTCGAAGCGCAATATAAATCTCTTCCATGATCTCGGTCGGGTTATGGCGCACACCGGAGCTTAAAAACAATCCCTCGATATAGTTGCGGCGGTAAAACTGCATGGTAAGCTCGCTTACTTCCTCGGGTGTAAAGGAAGTGCGTACCGTGTCGTTGGAACGTCGGTTTAAGCAATATTTGCAGTCGTAGACGCACTCATTTGTATAGAGAATTTTAAGCAGAGAGATACAGCGCCCGTCTGCCGCAAAAGAGTGGCAGATACCGCATGCCGCCGTATTTCCCATGCTGCCCGCTTTCCCTTTACGATCCACACCGCTTGAGGTGCAGGCAACGTCATATTTTGCCGCATCCGATAGAATTTCCAGTTTGCGTTCCAGCGGAAGATTTTCCATCACTACCAAAATCTGCTCCTATCTGCGCGCCATCCCGCGCATATCCCAAAATCAAAATCAGAACAAACGTTCCGAATATATGTTCTATTATAGAGGAAAAAATATACATTTTCAAGAAGAAAATAATCTTTATATTATCTTTACCCTTTCTTTACCTAATTTCTGATAAATATGTTATAATAGCCGAGTAAAAAGTGCGCAGCATGAGTTTGCGAAGATAAAAGAAATGCATAAGAAAAATAAGCGGCCGCAAAATCTTAAAAACGCTTTTAAGCGGGCGGCGCGGAAATGGAGCAAGACATGAATTACAAATTAATCGCATTGGCGGTCATTGTACTGACATTTTTGTTTCAGACCTATATGGAATGGCTGGAGGTGAAATCGGCGGATCGCCCGATTCCCGATAATGTAAAGGACATTTATGACGCGGAAGCATACGGGAAGTGGCTGCAATATCATAAGGAAAAAACAAGGCTTTCCCTGATCCGGCATCTAGTCTCCTATTTGTTCACGTTTATTCTGATCGGAGGAAATGTGTACGCCCTGATCATAAACGGATTGTCCTTATCGGGAGATTATACCGCGGCAATCGGCGTATTGGCAGCGGATTTGCTTCTTTGTCTTTTGTACATGATCCCGTTTGAATATGTGGATTCCATGATCATTGAGCAAAAGTACGGCTTTAACCGGATGACAAAGAAAACCTTTGTGATCGATCAGATCAAAAGCGTCATCATTAATCTGATCCTGACCGGCGGGCTCTGCTGTCTGTTTATCCTGATCCATAAAGCGCTCGGCAACTGGCTGCTCGTTGTGTTCAGTGTGGTCTTGTTTTTGTTTATTTTACTGATCGCATTTTTATACCCGATCTTTTCCAAGATCTTTAACAAATTTGAGCCGTTACCGGAGGGCGAGCTGCGGGAGCGTTTGTGCAGACTGCTTGAGGAAAATGACTGTACGGTCAAGGAGATCAAGGTTATGGACGGTTCGAAGCGCTCGAGCAAGGCGAATGCGTATTTCAGCGGTTTCGGAAAAATGAAGACGATCGTTTTGTATGATACGCTGTTAGAGCAGATGTCAGCGGATGAGATCGTAGCGGTCTTTGCGCATGAGATGGGACATAATAAGCACAAGGATACGCTGAAAATGCAGTTGATGAACATTGTGAATATTGTCTTGATAGTGTTAGTCGCATGGGCGCTTGTTTCGGTTCCCGTAATTTATCCTGATTTTGGATTTACGGGCTTAAATTACGGATTTGCGTTTCTACTGTTAAGTACGGTATGTCTTGCGTTCCTGTCGCCGTTTGTGGGATTATTCTCAAGCATGCTTTCCCGCCGTTTCGAGTATCAGGCGGATCGGTTTGCGGCAGAAAACGGATATGGACCGGCTCTGATTTCTGCATTAAAGGTATTGGCGCGTAATTCGTTTATCTGCCTGACCCCTCATCCGCTGCTGGTGAAGCTTACCTATAGTCATCCGACGGTCAGTCAGAGGATAACGGCGCTTATGGAATATAAAAAAGAATAATTTTATCATGCAAACGGTATTGATAGATTACTGTATTATAATTATGACCTTTCATTCTCCCGCTTCGGCAGATATTGTACGGCAATGCGGTTTTCCGGTTTTACGTCAAAAAGATACAATGTAATGAGGAACAGCCATTCAAGCGGCTTCATGATGAAATAGACGGCATCTGCCGCATAACGCGAATGGATGAGCTTTGCAACCGGAAAACCGTAGGTATCATAAAAATGACGCACATGTCGGTGAAAACGCGGTGTGCGTTCCTCCAAAAGCTGCTCGAAGGCGTTGGCGATCATAAGCTGCCGGTTGACGATCACGGCGTGTCCATGCCGTTTCCCCATACGCAGCGGTTTTACGATGCGGCGATGTCCGCCTGCTGCCACGGTACAGAGATAATGCTCGTCCACGATCAGATTCTGTGGCGCGGTCTGCGCAGACAGGGTCCAGTCGCTTGTCTCCGTCCACGCCTTAATGAAAGCGTCCGGCTGCTGTCCAAACAACACCAGAATACCGATGAGGATGCCGAGCAGCGGCAATGCCAGCACGAGTCCCGCAATGGGCCAGTGCCGGGAGTTCATCAGGAAATGGTGACAGGCGTTAAGGAACCGGTTCGAATATATGGCGGTATCAGTCCTTGCCGTTTCCTGCATCTCATCTGTTTTCTGTGATTCTGTCTCTTTGATTTGCTGCACATCCGTCCATTCCCCGATCTTATATTGCATAAGCTTAAGCATAACAAGAATGCAGTTGGCAGAATACAGGATGGGATACCATTCCCCCCATAATTGGATTGTCCAGAGAACCGCCGTAAACATGCCGAGATAGAGCGCGGCAAAGCTGCACGCGATCACAAGCGGGGGCAGCTTTTTCAGCGGCACAAAATGTAATACCAGATACCCCGCAGCCGCGATGCATACGAGAGAGATGACCGTCGGGAAAGTCTGTGTGAAGATCGGGGTATGCCGCTCGGCATTTTGAAGCTGCACATACCAGTCTGCGGAAAAGAAAACGTCCTCAAAGGGCAGATAAATCGCGGTACAGAAAGCGCCCCATGCCAGCGTGATCAGCTCAATACGCGCCATTCTCTTTTTTGGGAAAAAAAGAATGACGAGGTTCATGACGGAGAGAATCAGCGGATAGATCAGAAAAAATCCTACGAGCGTGCCGATTGTTGCGACCTCAATGAAGTCCTTGATAAAATAGGTGAAATCCCCGGAGGCAATGCGGGACTGAATATACAGTATGAAACAATATCCCAGGCCGAGAATAAATGCAAGAAGAACGGAAGCAATAACCGGCTTTCTTATAAAAAATGCGATACCGTTCTTGAACCATGTTTTCATCCGTTTCATAAATAACCTCACTATCTTTCTTCATTCTGAATTCACCGAAAGAATCTCCAAGGGAAATTTTTATAAGAGTTTTGCTTTGCAAAACTCTTATTTCATCCGATCCGCCATCGTGTAAAACTCATAATACATCCCCTTTAATGCCATCAGCGACTCATGACTTCCTTCTTCGACGATGCCATCTTCCGTTAAAACAAGGATACGGTCGGAGTTTTTGATACTGGAAAGCCGGTGCGCGATCGTGATCGTCGTTCTGCCCTCGGACAGTTTGTTTAAGGATTTTGCGACGGCAAACTCGCTCTCGTTATCAAGCGCCGAGGTCGCTTCATCCAAAATCATGATGGGCGGATTTTTTAAGAACACGCGCGCGATGCTGATGCGCTGCTTCTGACCGCCGGAGAGCTTGACGCCGCGCTCGCCGACATAGGTATCATAGCCGTCCTTTAATTCACTGACAAATTCATGTGCGCCCGCCTGCTTTGCGGCCTCGATCGCTTCCTCGCGGGAGGCGCCCGGGGCGCCATACAGAATATTTTCCATTACCGTGCCGGAAAACAGGTACACATCCTGTTGTACGATACCGATATTTCCCCGCAGGCTCTTTAAGGTGTAGTGCTTGATATCCGTGCCGTCAATGAGGATGGTTCCCTCCGTCACGTCATAGAAACGCGGGATCAGATTGCAGAGCGTTGTTTTGCCGCCGCCCGACGGACCGACGATGGCAAGCTTCTCACCCGGGTGCACACACAGATTTAAATTGCGAAATACTTTGTTGTGATCGTCGGGATATTCAAACGATACATGGTCAAACGTAATCTCGCCCTGCGGTTTCGGCATGGCGGCAGCGTCCGGTTCGTCAAAGATCTCAATATCGGCGTCCATGATCTGCAAAAAGCGCTCAATACCGGTCATGCCGCGCTGAAACTGCTCCGCAAATTCAATGATCCTGCGGATCGTGGCAATGAGCGTTGAGACATACATCGTGTATGCGACCAGATCACCCGCGGTGATCAGATTTTTGTTTAAGAACAGACCGCCTGCCAGAATCACGATTAAGTACATCAGACCGTCAAACGCGCGTGTGGACGTTTGAAATGCCGCCATGTACTTGTAGGTTTCTTTTTTAATGTCCAAAAACTTCAGATTGCCGGTCTCAAATTTTGCGCATTCCATATCCTCATTGGTAAAGGCTTTGACGACTTTTTGACCGAGCAGGCTGTCTTCAATGCTTGCATTCAATTCGCCGATCTGCACGCGCTGTTTGGCGAACGCGCGCCTGCTGCGCCGGTTGAGCTTAATGCAGACGAATGCCATCACGGGGACGATGACAAATACCATCACGGTCAGCGGAATGTTGACGGTTGCCAATATGATAAACGCGACGAGCGCCTTGATCCCCGCAATGAAAAATTCTTCGGGACAGTGATGAGCAAACTCCGTCACATCAAACAAATCGTTGGTAATGCGTCCCATGATCTGCCCGACTTTTGTGTTATTATAGTAAGTATTGGAAAGCTGCTGTAAATGGCGGTAGGCATCCCGCCTCATGTCGGTTTCAATTTTGGCGCCCATGACATGTCCTGCATCCGCCATGTAGTAGTTGGCAAGACATTCAATGACCTTTAAGATCAGGTATAAAAGGCTCATTTTTCCGATGAGTGCCACGGTGAGGCTTGCTGCCTCCTGAAGTCCCGTGTTTGTGATCCGGCGGATGATCATGGGCAGCACCAGCTCACAGATTGTTGTGAGGGATGCGCAGAATAAATCCATGAACATGACCGCTTTGTGATTTTTATAATAGGGAAGGAACCGCTTCAACAGTTCTCCCGTGCGATATTCCCGATCGTTCATGATTTCCTCCCGTAATTATGTTGTTTCTTTTTGTTTCGCCTATGTTTCATGTATGAATTCGGATACATATTTTTTCGTAGGATCGGCATAGGTTCGTCCTACCCGCTATTTTTATTCGCCCTGCTTCCACGCCTTGATTTCGGCAAGGCGCGCTGCAACAGCGGCCTCTTTTCCCAGTGTCGTCGGTTTGTAGTAGGTCCGTTCGGCGAGAGCGTCAGGCAGACAGGTCATTTTCGTCAGCTTTTCCTCGGTGTCGTGCGCATATTGATAACCCTTTCCATAGTCTAAGTCCGCCATCAGCTTTGTCGGCGCATTGCGAATCTGCAGCGGCACGGGTGCGGCCGGAAGCTCCTTTACATCCTTTTTTGCCTGCTCACATGCGACATAGAGCGCGTTGGATTTCGGCGCCATTGAGAGATAGACGACTGCCTGCGTCAGATTGACGTCGCATTCGGGCATCCCGTTAAAATGACACGCCTGATAGGCGGCAACGGCGAGCGGGAGCGCCTGCGGATCTGCCATGCCGACATCCTCGCTTGCAAAACGGATGAGCCGTCTGGCAATATAAAGCGGTTCCTCGCCGCCGTCGAGCATCCGGCAAAGCCAGTAAACCGCCGCGTCCGGATCGCTGTTCCGCATGGATTTATGTAGCGCGGAAATCATATTATAATGTTCTTCGCCGTTTTTATCATATAAAAGAGAACGTCTTGTGATGCATTGCGAAAGACTCTCATCCGTGACGGTGATTTTTTCCGCACTCATCTCTCCGTTTAAGACGGCTGTTTCCAGTGTGTTTAACGCCGTGCGCGCATCGCCGTTCGCAAAACGCGCAATGACATGAAGCTGCTCCGTAGTGATGTCTACGCGTTCATTTCCGTAGCCGAGCGGATGCTGCAGTGCGCGCTTAAGCATGAGGACTAAATCCTCTTCCTGCAACGCTTTTAAGACGAACACGCGGCAGCGGGACAAGAGTGCGGCGTTAATCTCGAAGGACGGATTTTCGGTCGTCGCGCCGATCAGGATAATGCTTCCTTTTTCCACATACGGCAAAAAAGCATCCTGCTGCGCTTTGTTAAACCGGTGGATCTCATCGACAAACAGCACGGTCCGGATTCCCATATGACGGCTGTTTTCGGCGCGCGACATGACCTCTTTAATCTCTTTGATACCGCTTGTCACAGCGCTGAAATCCACAAAATCGGCCTTTGTTTTTCCTGCGAGAATGCGCGCAAGCGTCGTTTTGCCGACGCCGGGCGGTCCCCAAAAAATCATGGAGGAAATCTGGTCGTTGTCAATCAGACGGCGCAGCATTTTCCCCTCGCCGAGCAGATGTGTCTGACCCACGTATTCCTCTAAGGTCTGCGGGCGCAGTCTGCTTGCCAATGGGGTATAGGTTCTGACATTGCCCGTTTCCATTGTAAAAAGAGAAAGCTGTTCCATCGGATGACCATGCTCCTTTTTGCATTCTTTTATTTAAGAAGCATACCATATTTGACCTGATTTTGCGACGCATTTCTACGGATTTCATAAAAAATGCTTGCGGGGAGCGGGAAGTACCCATTAAAATAGAAAGTACAAAATTTAGATTTCCGCGGACAGGGCGCAAAAGGCTGCCGATAGGATCCTCGGTGTGAATGGGGCATTTATGGATGCAGAAGAAAATCTGAAACGAATATCGGACGGCAGGCTGTATGGCATTCATGATATGGCAAAGGTCGGCTGTCATAACTGTGCGGGCTGTTCCCGCTGCTGCAGTGGTATGGGAGAGTCCATTGTGCTTGATCCCTATGACGCATATCAGTTGGTGAAAAACTTAGGGCAGCCATTTGAACAGCTTCTATCTTCATGCGTGGAGTTCCATGTGTCGGACGGGCTGATCATGCCGAATCTTGTGATGCGCGCGGATACGGATGCATGTACGTTTCTTGATGAAAACGGGCGCTGCCGCATCCATGCGTTCCGCCCCGGCTTGTGTCGTATTTTCCCGCTGGGACGAAATTATGAAGGCGGGACGCTGACTTATTTTGTTCTGAGCGAAGAATGTCCGATGCCGAATAAAACGAAGGTGAAGATTGATAAATGGATCGATACGCCGGATCTGAAAGAAAAACAAAGGTTTCTGATCACATGGCATGATTTTATCAAACGTGCCCGCAGGATGATCAATGAGGGCAGTGATCAGGCGGCGCGCGCTATGAATGTTGTCATTTTACAGACGTTTTACTTAAAGCCTTACGGCGGGGAGAACAAATCGGTGACCCCTGATTGCTTTTACAGGGAATTTTATGAGCGGCTTGCCCGCCCGGAATTTGCGGATATTATGAAATTATGAAATGAGCAGGAAAAACAAGCGCCGCGATGCGGACATTTGTTTTTCCTGCCTGTTTTATTCCCGCGAGCAATGAGCCAAGCGGCTGCGTAGCAGACATTTGGCGAATGCCGCGAGGGTGAATACCCCGTCAGCCTGCTGCGGGGTATTTCACTTGAAAGGAAATTCCTTATGATGAAATGTCACCGTTAATATCACCATTGCAGGAAAGATCACCGCCTGCGGAAGCATCACCATTAATGTCACCGTTGCAGGAAAGATCACCGCCTGCGGAAGCATCGCTGTTAATATCGCCGTCGCAGGTGATGTTTTTCCCTGCGTTGGCGGGACCATTGATATCGCCCGAGCATTCTACGTTCATTCCTGTGTTAACGGTGCCGTTGATATCACCGGAGCAGGTAACGGATGCGCCGATGTTGGCGGGACCGTTGAGGTCGCCGAAAATATCAGCGCTTCCCCAAATTTCAATTGGTGTAGACGCTGTGTTCGAATCAGAGACAAAAACGAATGATTTATTATGGAAAAATTTTTTGGTCTTTGGCTCGCAGGTCAGTGACAGCGGGATGCGGATGTGCGGATCATAAGTATCCTTTCGTAACAGTGTTTTTCCGCGGTATTGTACGATGCGCAGAACATCGTCATCGGGAAGATCGGGCTGCGGGAAGGGAGTACTCTCTTCGGCGGCAGAACCGCCTGCCGCATCGCCCGTTCCGCCCGGCTGATCGCCTCCGGCGGTGTGATCTGTTGTGCTGTCATTTGTTCCTGCGCATGCAGCGTCGCCTCTTAATAATGTATCGATGGAGACGCCGAATAGGTCAGCGAGCTGCGGCAGCAGGTCAATATCAGGATAGGACAGGCTGCATTCCCACTTGCTGACTGCCTGCGTGGTGATTCCGAGCTGTTCGGCAAGCTGTTCCTGACTGAGTTGTTTTTGCTTACGGAATTGTTTCAAATTATTGCTGAAGGTTTCTTTCATGACTGCCTCCTGTGTGTGAGTGAGATGTTTACAATACGTTCTTATCCTATAGGAAATTTCCCGGCCCTTGAAAAATTTGCGGATGCAAATCTTTCGAAAGAACGCGCTGCGTTCTTTTTTTAGCCTAGCATGAAGAGTCAGATACCGTCCATATAACATTGGTTGAATTTCAAAAAAACCGCATATCAACTGTTGGTTGATGTCAAAAAATCCTTCAATCCCTGTCCTTTTTCGCTGCATCGGAAGGATTCCGATAAGTCGCATTGCGGAAAAGAGGGGTGGAACGAGAATAGGTTTGATAACAAAAATGGCGGGTACGGTTTAGCAGCATATGGGTAAAGGTCATAAAAGAAATAAAATCACAACCGGTAACAGAAATAAAGATATCTTCTTTTTTTCCGCCGGTATCCAAAGATGCTTTTTCAATCAGGGAAAGGGATAAAAGCTTCTCCAGAATTTCCCGTGCATGTGTGACATCTATGGAAAGGGAGTGCGCAAGCGTCTGCTCCGTAAAAAATGAATTCATATGCATATTGGCAGCTTCTGTGAGGAAATACAATGCGCGCAGTGCATCCGGAAACGCAAGAATTTCAAAAAGCTTTACATAGCATTCATCGTAAGGAAAAAAACTGTCGTAGCCGTTTTCCGGCTCCGGAATTAAAAGGAAGTATTGTAACGTATGATTAACTTTTGCCTGCGAGAACCCATTGCTCCATACACACTCGGAACGTTGGTGTTCATTCGATTGACGAAAACTATCCTTAATCGGCTCATATTGTGTTAAGCCGAAAATCGACTCAGATATGGCCCAGCATAAATCAAATGCGTGCTGGATCCGTTCCTCAGAGGGAAATGATGAAAGATATTGTAATATTTGATTAAAAATATCGGGAGTATCCTCCCTGCGCCCGAATAACTCGTCAATGGATACGTCGAGGCTGTCCGCAATGGCGGGTAGGAGCGGCGTATCGGGAAAACCGTTCTGTTCCCATTTGCTGACGGCCTGTGCGGACACACCGACCGCGTCGGCGAGCTGTTCCTGTGTCAGTCCCTTTTCCTTGCGTAGTCTGCGCAGATTGATACTAAAATTTTGTTCCATAATAATGACCATACCTTTCTCATGACATGCAAGTTTGTGCGCAAGCACAAATTTGCAAAGCGAACTTGTTCGCTTTATTGTTCTCCAGTTATGTGGGTAGAAACTTATTTTACCATAACACAAATACAAGTTGTATAAAAGAGAGATATATTTGGAAAATTCAACCGCAGAATGTGAAATTGATATAAAATCAACTGGTGATTGAGAGACGAGCAGTCGGATTGTGGTCAAGAAGGAACTGTGATAAAGTAAACGTAATGATAGGACTGAGCAGGGTTTGGCGGGATAGAATCAACAAATGTGATCGGAATTTACATGGAAACGAGGGAGAAATATTATGAGATATGATACGGTTCTTTGGGATATTGACAATACGCTGCTTGATTTTCAAGCGGCACAGCGCCGGGGGATCATGGAAGGTCTGAAGCTTTTTGGCAGACAGGCGTTTGATGCGCAGATTGCCGTCTATGACCGTATCAATCAAAAGTATTGGGAGATGCTGGAGCGTGGCGAGGTGACGAAAAAGGAGCTGGAGCTTGCACGTTTTCGGGAGTTTTTTGCTGCGATCGGTGCGGAAGAGATCGACGCGGAAAGGTTCAACGATCATTATAAGAATGCATTGGCACAGGAACCGGTGCTGATAGAAGGTGCGCAGGATATTTGCGCAGCGCTCCAAAAAATGGGTGTAAGGCAGTATGCGGTGACAAACGGAGACCCGTTCATTCAGCGTAATAAAATAGAACTGTCCGGTTTAAATCGCTATTTTGACGAGATATTTATTTCGGAAGAGCTTGGCTTTGTCAAACCGAAAAAAGAATTTTTTATAAAAGCCACAGAGCGGATTGTGCATTACTGTGCTGAGCAGACCATCATCATCGGGGACTCGCTCACAAGCGATATGCGCGGCGGCGTCAATGCGGGCATTGACCGCTGCTGGTATAACCCGAAGCATGTTCCCTGTACGGCGGATTTTCCGATACAATATGAGATTGCGCGCTTAAGTGAGGCGGAGGAGATCATCCGGGGATAAGCGCGCACGCAAAATTCATTTTGAATATTAATCATAAAGACATAAGCAAGAAGGAGTTTCCATGAAACATGGAAACTCCTTCTTATCCGACAAAATCGGATCTCTCTATGTGTTGTATACTAACACATAATAAAGTATATGTCAAATATCAAAATAATATTCAACAGGCGAAAAATATTTCTGAAGCAAGCAAAATCAAAATTTATCAAATTTATAACCTGAAAATGTCCGAATTTCTTCTTCAGCAGTAACGATATACTTAAAGAGAAGATAGCGTAAAGCATCGTCAAAATCTTTTAAGTAAGAGAAGTGATAAATATTGGTATTTTGGATATAAAAATGTTTTCCGTCTACTGTATTTGCAACAAAGGGCATTTTATAACCGTTAATAAGATTAAAATATCCATAACGGCAAAGAAGTGTTTTATCGGTAGAGCCATTGCAAACGATGTGTTTATTATCGCGCAGGTGCTTCATTTGCTGACGGTATGTTTTGAATGATTTATCTACAGGCATGTGAAAAACTCCTTTCTGTATGATAAAGTAGTATAGCATACATCCGCCAGCAAGTAAACCACATAGATAACTCGGTTCAATATGTAATTTTATTTGTGGAAAACAATTTATGCCTGTTTGTCCGGCGCAAACGCGATCATGATATCCAGCATACCGTCCGTATAGGAGGCGCTCATGGAGCCGCCCATATCCTCGGCGAGCGTACGGGCGATCGAGAGTCCGAGTCCGGTCGCACCTTGCGGGCGGGCGCTTTCCACGGTATAAAAACGGTCAAAGAGTTTGGCGGTGGAAAGTGCGTCTAAATCCGGCGCAAGGTTTCTAAAATGCAGTTCGCCGTCCTCCGTCAAGACGATGTGAAGATCGCCGATGCTGTATTTGAGCGCATTGCTGATCACATTAGAAAAAATCCGCATCAACGCCTGTTTATTCAGCGTGCGGATGATCTGCTTTTCGGGAAGGTTAATATCCGGTTCGATGCCGGATTTTTTTAATGCCGCATAATAGCCGGCAATACATTCTTCCAGTGTATTGTTTAAGGAGAGCGGTTCCCGTTCGTAATAGGAATCCAGGGAAAGAAAGATGGAATAGCGGAACAGTTCTTCCGTGAGATGCTTTAATGCCGCTACCCGGTTATCAATAATAGAAAGATATTCTTTTACTGTCGGGGATACCGGTTCTTTTTGCAGCAGATCCATGTATCCGCAGATGGCGGTCAGAGGTGTGCGCAGGTCATGGGAAATATTGGTGACGGCATTTTTCAGTTCCTGATCGCCGTGCGTATAGCGCAGGTATTCCTTCCGTAAAAGACGAAGCTGCTTATCCATATCCGCCGCAAGCAGCCGCATATGACGATCGCGGACGGATAGGTCAATTCCGACATTCGTGTCCTCTCCGATACGCGCCGCAAACTCCTGCCGCAGTTCATCCGCCGCCCGGTGGAGGGCAGCGAGCCTGAGCGCAAGCAGGAGTACGCAACATGCCAGTATGATACAGGATATTACAAGCAATGGGATCATAAAAGCTCCTTCTTTATTCCCGCGAGCAATGAGCCAAGCGGCTGCGCAGCAGACATTTGGCGAATGCCGCGAGGGTGAATACCCCGCAGCTTGCCGCGGGGTATTTCATTTCAAGTCCTTTTTCTTGAAAAAGGCAAGTCCGGCAAGCGTAGATACTCCCGTAATACCGAGGGAATACAATAGTAGCAGGTAAGGGTGGGCAACGTCAAGGTTGCTAATCTGGATCGCCTGACCGCCGGGAAGAAAATCATACAAAAACTGAACAAGCTGCCGGGCATTTCCCTCTAAATAATACGGATTTTTGATCGGTTCAGAGGCAAAGATCTCCTGTGAGCCGTCTTCCCTCATGCCGAGCACATAGTCAGAATAATACTCCGGTTCATCCAGCCGGCTGGTGCAAAACGTAGCGCAGATCAGTAAACTGATGGTAAGAAGAATACCGGTGAGCAGTGAGAAAGATCGATTGTGCACCAGCATACCGATCAGTGTACACAGGGATGCATAGACCGCGCTGAGTAATAGACCGATGATGCCGAACAGAAGAAGCTGCAGCAAAGAAGCTGTCGTTACGTGCGGCATTCCCAAAAGAGGGATGCCGACAACAAGCGCCATCACCACAGGAATCAAATAAAAAAGCACGGCGATGAAAATGCTGGTAAGTAGATTGGCAAGATATACCCTGCCCCGTGGCTGTCCGCAGATCAGCTTATTGCGCATGGTATTGTCGTGGTATTCCGTTCCGATGAAGATTGCGATCATAACTGCCGCCAACAGCCCGAGAATCGGAGTTAAGTTATAAAGCATATGCATGGCAGTTGTCGGTATAAAAGAGGAATCCGCCATTCCTTCATGCCAATTTGCCAATTTCTTGTTTGTTTCATAAGCGTCTACCAGCCCAAAATAGCTGACAACGGCAGTGAATGCCGAAATGATCCAAAAAAGCTTACTTTTCTTCAGCCGCATAAAATTTGCTGTCAATAATTTACTCATAGTAATCTCTCTCCTTTCAAATGAATCGGCAAGTTTGTGCGTCAGCACAAATCTTGTGAATGAAAAATCATAAATTTTTCATTCTGTCCCCCCTCCGATCAAACGAATATAGTAACTTTCTAAGTTTTCGTCATGCTCCTGCATCGAATAAAGCTCGCATCCGGCGTCTTTCAGGCGCAGGACAAGCTCGCTGACGGACGGCTCACCGTAAATATCCGCCTCCGTGTCGGAGAGAATGCGATATTCCAATGAAAGCGCATCGAGTACATGGGAGAGCGCGGCGGTATGGGAAACCTTGACATGGATGCATTTGCGGCATGCGGCCTCCAGGTCGGCGGCGCTGATCTCTTTTATCATATGGCCTGCGTCAATAAAACCGTAATGTGTTGCAAGCTTGGAAAGCTCATCCAGAATATGGCTGGAAATGAGCACGGTGATCTGATGTTCACGGTTCAGCTTTAGGATGAGCTCGCGGATTTCTACGATCCCCTCCGGGTCAAGTCCGTTGACAGGTTCATCCAGTACCAGAAAATCGGGATTTCCGGCAAGTGCAATGGCAATGCCCAAACGCTGGCGCATGCCCAAAGAAAAATTCTTTGCTTTTTTAGAACCGGTATCGGAAAGTCCTACTAAGGAAAGCAGCTCGTCGATGCCGTCGTAGGAAGGGCGCCCGAGAATGAGATATTGCTGGCGCAGGTTTTCTTTTGCCGTCATATCCAGATAAATGGACGGGGTCTCGACGACGGCGCCGATCCGTCTGCGCGCTTTTAAGATCAGCGGCGCGCTGCAATCGGTGTCGTAAAGCGTATAGCCTCCCGAAGTCGGGGATTGTAAGCCGCAGATAATGCGGATGAGCGTTGTTTTTCCGGCGCCGTTTTTCCCGACAAAACCGTAAATGGAGCCCTTCGGAACATTCATGGTCAGATTGGAAAGCGCTTTGAAATGCCTGTATTGTTTTGAGAGGGCATTTGTCTGTAATACATATTCCATATGATACCTCCTGCGTGATTTGATAAGGTTATCATATTGAGTGCGGGTTAAGAAAGCGGTAAAGAAAAACGTAAAGAAACGGTTAAGATTCGTCGGGCTTTAGCTTAAAGCCGATTCCCCAGACCGCTTCAATATAATCTTTTCCGTTTAATGCCCGTAACTTACTTCTTAGATTACTGATATGCACCTTTAAGGAGCTTTCCGTGCAGTCGGGCGTGTCCTCGCTGATGCGATCCAAAAGAAGAGAGCGCGTGATGACCTGACGCGGATTTTGAAGCAGCAGCTTCAAAATCGCGTATTCGGTTTTGGTCAGATGTGCGGAGGTGCCGTCTGCAAAAATTTCATGCGTATCGCAGTCCAGCGTCAGTTCCTCAAAACACAAAAGCGAGTGCGGCCGCGGGGCGGAAGGGTCTTCTTTTGCCGGATGTCTCATGCGGAGCTGAACGTCAACCCGGGCAAGAAGCTCTTCTGAATCGAAGGGCTTTGTAAGGTAATCCGCAGCGCCGCCGCGAAGAAGGGAAACCTTGTCCTGTACCTCTGTTTTCGCGCTGATGACGATGACCGGGGTTTCCTGAATATCCGCAAGAACCTCCTCGCCGGAAAGCCCGGGCAGCATGAGATCCAATAAGATGAGATCTGGTTTCTGCGCGGACAGTAACAGTTTTGCTTCCGTTCCAGAATAGGCGCGCAGCACGTCATAGCCGCTGCCGCGCAGAAGCCGTTCGATCAGGTCGCCGATATAAACGTCGTCGTCAATTACCGCAATCGTTGTCATACAAAACCTCCGTTAAGTGTAGAAATCTGTCATATTAAGGCAGATCCCCGTATGCCGTTTTTATTCCCGCGAGCAATGAGCCAAGCGGCCGTGCTTGCACGGACAGTTGGCGAATGCCGCGAGGGTCAAATACCCTGCCCCTTGGGGTGTTTCAAATTTGATGCCACGCTGCTTGCGTCGGGGTATTTGACTCTGCCCGGTGCCCGCATACCTGCCTGATCCAGCCTGTAACACCGTGCGGCAGACGCGGATCGTACGGTGCTCCGTTATCGAAGAAGAGGTTCGCCTGAATTTGATTGATCATGCAGTGCTGCCCCATCTCCCAGCCGTAGAACAGCGAAGCGACACCGCCGTCGCCGTTTTTCACCCATTCAGGAAAATAGCATAAGAATCCTAAATCTTCCATCTTTTGTATGTGGGGCGCGATGTCCTTGTCAAAATCCAGTGTTTCATCGTGCCGGCCCAGTGTTACGAAAACCGCGACATTGTGCCGGGCAATGTTCTCTAACTGCTCGTCTGCGGGGACATAACCCGTTGAGATCGGGATGATCCCGTCAAACAGTTCGGGGAAACGCTCCGCGAGCTTCCATGTCATAAAACCGCCGAGGGAACCACCCATTGCAAAAATTTTGCCTGTGGCCGCATTCCGGCAAACGCGCTCGATGATGCTTTTGAGCGGTTGGAGATATTGTTCCGAGAATGTTTCGGTAAGCTTGCCGTTTTCGTCGGTTTTCTCATTGGCAAGCGGAACGATAAGATAGGCTCCGCCCATTGCCTTTTGATAATCGGGCGAGGCGAATAGTTCTCCGCCGCAGTTGCAGATACAGAATTTGCCGTTTAGGGAGTTGGTTGCTCCATGAAGCCAGACAAGTACGGGATAGCTGCCGTTCGGGTCTGCGCCCTGCTTTACGGGATCGTAGACATAGTAGGTAATATCGCCGGTTTCTTTGCACGGATAGGTATATTCGTCAAACAGGTCAAAATATACGCCGCCTGTATAAGAGGGCAGATAGCTGATAAACTCATTTTCGGGGAGCAATGCGGCCCATGCGGGAACCGGTCTTTTTCCTTCTGTTTCATTCATGGACAGATACCTCCGTTTTTCGAATAATAAGCCTGCTCGTTCGGCGAGCGGCGAATGCCGATCTTGAATCGCAGATTCATGATACAATGGGAAAAAGAAAAAGACAAGTTCTTATTGTCGCTTTGTCCGTCATTTGGTATAGTAGCCATATCGGAAAACGCTTTTTTATGGAGGAAAAAAGATATGATCATTGATTTTATGAGTATGGAAGAAACCGTCCTGCCCGCGTTTAAGGGCGGCGAAAAGGAAATGCGGGCAAAGATGCATGTGGATGAATTAAACCGGATCATGCGCTGTCGCTTAGTTCCGGGTGCAACCGTCGGACTGCATACGCATGAGGAGAACAGCGAGATCGTTTTGATCTTGGAGGGAAGCGGAAAGGCGGTTTTGGACGGCGTCGAGGAGCGTTTAACCGCCGGCATGTGCCATTACTGTCCGAAGGGACACAGCCATACGATCGTGAATGATACGGATGCCGATCTGATCTTTTACGCGGTGGTTCCGCAGCAGTAAGCGGAAGAGTATCCGCGTCCTGCTGTTTGGTATGGATTTTAATGGGTTACTCCTGAAACGGCATGGCAAAGCCCCCGTAATAGGAGACCGGTTCGCCCGCGATGCGGAAATGCGAGGTATCGCCCGCGGTCTGCACACGGAAATAAACCTGCCCCGGAATCCGCTCCTCGGCGGAGAGGATCGTCACGGACGCAGGGGGAACGAAAAAGCCGTGAAGCATGGCGTGCGGCGCCGTATTGATCAGGTGGGAGAGCATCATCATCATCACGCCGAGATGACAGAAAAAGACAAGCACTTCCTCCTCACCGTCCGCCTCCTTCATACAGGCGACAGAGGTGCCGTCATATTTCATAAAATAGTTACTCGTCCCGTGAGTTCCGTCAGTGCGGTAGCAGAATCGGTCCCGCCGATAGCCGTGCAGGGCAAGCAGTCCGTCCAGACGTTCATAAATCCAGTCCGCCTGATTTCCCAGATCACAATGCTTCATTAATTCGGCTTCTCTCCAGCGCTCCTTGTCAAGCAGCAGAGGATGCTCGTTAAAATAAGCGGGCGTTAAGTCCCACGGAATAAAGCGGTGGTCGGGATGTAATTCGGTATCGACGGGCGCATGCAGCTCGCGCAGCCAAGGGTAAACGATCGCCTTGTCCGGGTCAGGCTTATGAAGAACATCCGGCGCCGGATCCGGAAAAACGGTTGTCAGGCTGACATGATGCGCATGAAGCGTCGGCGCTGCGGTCGCCTGCGCCCGCCCTAATGGAGAGCAGTAGAACTGGCTGACACGCCAGTTTTTTGCACGCTTGGCGACAAGCTCCGCTTCGCGGAAGCCTTTTTCTGTTAAAGAATCATTTGTATAATCGGGTTCTGCATGTCGGATAAAGATCAGTTTCATAATAATGGTCCATTCTTTCTCTGTGCGCGATCGGCATCATAATGTTTTATCGCGCCTATTATAGCACATCTTTGGAAATTGCAAAATGCTATCAATTGTATTTCTCAAATAGTCAGTTTTTTTGCTTAATTTGCATACGCCGAAAACATATCTACACTTGCAACACATCCCTATCTGTTATAAAATTAGAACAGTAAAACGGGACATTCGAGGGGGAAAGGTTCATGGGACAGAGCGGTAACGGCGACGTATTCGGAGAACAGGAGGAAAAACTGTTCAAACAATACTGTGAAACCCTGCGCATATTGAACGAAAGCACGGACGATTATCTTTATATTGCGAGGCTGGACACCAAACGGTTTTATTATTGGGGAAATATTGAGGAACGCTATCCGCTTCCGAGGAATCCGGAGGACGGTTATAGTATAGAGGAGTATTCGAAGGCGGTCTATGACCATGACGCAGCGGCATTGGAGCAGGACATCCGCTATGTGCTGGAGGGGAAACAGGATACGCATGATATGGAATACCGCCTTGTTGACCGCGAGGGAAATCAGGTATGGGTCAGCTGCCGCGGCAAGGTTGTATATGATGAGCAGGGAAAACGGCTTTTTATGATGGGGCGTATTTCCGACACGGTGCTGCTCGGCAAGACGGATTCTCTGACGGGGCTCTTTAATAGTTCTAAATTTTCGGAAGATTTTGAGGAGACGCTGCATCAGAAAAAAGAGGGGACGCTTCTTGTTCTCGGCGTGGATGATTTCAAGAATATCAATAAAAAATACGGCAGGGCGCATGGAAACCGCATTTTGAAAAATGTGACGCTCATTATGGAAGACTGTATTGATGATAAATTTCGTATTTACCGCCTTGACGGGGATCATTTTGCCATTAACTTTGTCGGCTATCAGGGTGAAATGGTAGCGCCGGTGTATGAAAGTATCCGCAAACAGCTTGGCGGAGGCTGCACTTTTTCTGCGGGTGCCGTTACGTATCCGATGGCCGATGTGCATGACGCCAACACGATCTATATGTATGCGGAGAGTGCGCTTGACCGTGCGAAAAAAGCAGGAAAAAATCAATTGGTGTTCTTTTCTGCAGAGGATTATACCAAGCAGCTGTTTTTGATCGACCTTGGGGATGAAATGCGGCGCAGCATTCAAGAGCATTGCGAGGGATTTTTTCTGCAGTATCAGCCGAAGATTGATGCGCGGACGATGAAGGTTGTCGGCGCGGAGGCGCTTTTGCGTTTCCGTTCGGCATATCACGGCGTGGTTCTTCCAGATATGTTCATCAGTGTGTTGGAGCAGAACGGCATGATCGTTCCGGTCGGAAACCGGGTGCTGCAGGAAGCGATACGCCAGTGTAAGGAATGGCGTAAGCAGAATCCGAAGTTTACCATGAGCATCAACCTTTCCTATGTTCAGCTTCAGCAAAAAGAATTAAGTGATACGATTTATGAGCTGCTTGACCGGTTTAAACTGCCCGGAGACGCAGTTGTCATGGAATTGAGGGAAAGTACGCAGCTTCAGGATTTTACGAAGTATAATCAGTTTTTTTATCAGTGGGGCAGGCGTGGGATTCAGGTTTCCGTCGATGATTTCGGGACAGGCTATTCGGGATTAAGCTACTTAAAGGGTCTTGCGGTCGATGAGGTGAAGATTGACAGAAGCGTGGTCAGCAGTATCGGGCAAAGCGCTTATCATTACCGCCTGCTTCAAAATGTGCTGGAGCTTGCGCACAGTGTCCAGATCCGCGTTTGCTGTGAGGGTGTGGAGAATGTGGACGAGCTGCGCGCATTAAAAGGGTTGATGCCGGAACTCATGCAGGGCTACTATTTCAGTAAGCCGGTCGATGCAGAGGAATTTGAGCGCCGTTATCTTTTTGGCAGCAAAGAGCAGGAGAATTGGATAAAGGACGCGCAGGCAGCGCCGGAACAAGCGGACGGGAAAGAAAGCCGTGAATGGCATGCGGGCAACTGTTTGGAAAACGATTATAGAGCCGTGCTTGATCAGCTCGAGGAAGCCATATATATCAAAGATGCAGACAGTGATGAGCTTTATTATATGAATGCGGCGGCGAAGCGCGCTGCCGAAGTCAACGGGTATGTCAGGAAGGGTACACTCGTTCATTGGAACGGAAGACCGGCGCGTTTAGAGACTGCCTATGATATATCTGTAATGGAGCAGATGCAGACCGGACTGGAGGAACGCTTAAAAGTCAGCGAGCAGGCATTAAAAAGCATGGCGGCGCTGATCGATCACGAGGATTTAGATACGGCAGTCCGGGAATATTTACATGAGACCGGACAATTTTATAAGGCGGAACGTAGTTATTTATTTTTATATTCTGAGAGTAATCATGCATGGAGCAATCTGTACGAGTGGTGTGAAAATCAGGTGCAAAGCATGCAAGCGGAGCTGTTGTCCGTCCCCGAGAGTCTGATAGCGCCATGGATGGAACGCTTTGCCACAGGCATGGCGGAGGTAATTCCCGATATTGATGTCTATAGGGAATCCGCACCGGAGATGTGGAAAATACTACATGAGCAGAATATCCGCAGGCTGATTGTCGTACCGATTTTACATGAGGGAAAAGTACTTGGTTTTGTCGGTGTCGATAATCCGAAAAAGGATTCCTATCATGAGGAGCTTTTGGCCCGCACGGCGCCGGTGCTCAGAAATCTTCTGCTGCAGAGAGGCGTCATGACGACGGACAGAAAGGAAGAAGTCATTTCCGAGACGTTAAATCTCGCGCGGGAAGCGGACATTCTCAAGGATATGCGCATCGGCATGTGGATGCTCGAGATGGACACAAACAAGGGTTGCGGCCGCATGTATATCGATAAAGGCATGAGCGAGCTGCTCGGCGCGGAGAGCGATTTAAGCGGCGAAGCCTGTTATGAGCATTGGCACGGAAACATTGTTGACAGCTATCAGAGTTATGTCGAGGGCGCCATGCGCGATATGATGCTGACGGGAAAGATCGTGGAATTGGAATATCCGTGGAGACATCCGGTGCTGGGCGAAGTTCCCGTCCGCTGTGTGGGGCGTTTAAGCAAGGCGAAGGATGGTGTTTATACATACAAGGGCTATCATCTCATTACGAATGATATGCTCTATAAGCATCTGCCGAAGGGAGAGGCAATTAAGCGCCAATATGTGCGGAAAGAGGATTTTTATCAGGCGATGCTTTCCGAGATGAGCGCCTATGCCGAGGTGGATATGGATACCGGCATGATGCTTTCCGGGGGCGGTCTGTGGGAGAAGTATCTGGCAATCGGAAGGCAGCAGCATCTGACATTCCAGCAGCTTCAGGATACCTATTCGCGTGATGTTGTGGCGGAGGAGGATTATAGAGAGTATTACCGGCACATCAATGTGGATCATATCCGTCAGTCCTATGAGGAGGGAGAAGCGACGGTCACTGTGCAGTTCCGCAGGAAGAATGAGGAGGAATATCACTGGATGGAGCTGTTCGTGCATGCGTTCCGGGAGCCTGAGACCGGTAAGATGTACGCGCTGTATTATCTGAAGGATATTAACGATAAAAAAATCAGACAGATTGAAAACGAGCGTGCCGCCACGCGGGATCCGCTCACGAATGTCTTTAACCGAAAAGCGTTTGAGGAAAAAACGATTCAATATATGGAGGAGGATGCAAGAGAGGGAGAATCCTGCGCGTTCCTCATATTTGATGTGGATGATTTCAAAGAGTTTAACGACAAATACGGCCATCAGGGCGGGGACGATGTCTTGTGCGCGTTTGTGGACACTCTGCATGAAACATTTCGACGGACGGATTATGTCGGGCGTTTCGGCGGTGATGAGTTTATCGTATTTTTGAAGAATTTTGTTTCAAAGGAGATTTTAGATCAGCGGTTGGATGAGTTTCAGAAAAAACTGGCATGGCGAAAGCCGTACCCGATCTTTTGCAGTATCGGCATCGCCATCATGAGTAAGGAAACCTTTGACTATGAGAAATGTCTGGGAAAAGCGGACGAGGCGCTTTACGAGAGTAAAAACGCCGGAAAGAATCGATATTCCTACCGCAGTATGGACGGTGCGGAGATATAAAAGAGGAACCCATCGGGAATCGGAGAGCGAGAGGGGCGGTTTCAAACGGAGCGCCTAAAATGAAAAAGGAGGAAGGAAATGGAGCAGGCAAAATTGAGAGAATTGATTTCCCAAATGACGTTGGAGGAGAAGGCCGGCATGTGTTCGGGCAGTGATTTTTGGCATACCAAGGCAGTGGAACGTCTGGATATACCGGCGTATATGGTCAGCGACGGACCTCACGGACTGCGTAAGCAGGATGAGGAAGCGGATCATCTCGGCGTCAATGACAGTATCAAAGCGGTCTGCTTTCCGACTGCGTGCGCGACAAGCGCCTCCTTTGACAGAGATCTGCTTAGAGAGATGGGAGAAGCGCTGGGAAAAGAATGTCAGGCAGTCGGCGTCGGTACGATCTTAGGTCCGGCGGCCAATATCAAGCGTTCCCCCCTGTGCGGGCGTAATTTTGAATATTTCAGTGAGGATCCGTATCTGGCAACCGAGATTGCCGGTGCGCATATCGAGGGTGTGCAGAGTCAGAATGTCGGAACGAGTTTAAAGCATTATCTGGCGAATAATCAGGAATATCGCAGATTGACGAGCAGCTCGGAGATCGACGAGAGAGCGCTGCGTGAGATTTACTTAGCGGCGTTTGAGGGTGCCGTCAAATACAAAAAGCCGTGGACGGTGATGTGCTCCTATAACCGTGTAAACGGGCTGCATGTTGCTGACAGCAGGGAGTTTTTAACGGATATTCTCCGCAGGGAATGGGGTTTTGACGGATATGTCATGAGCGACTGGGGCGCGGTCAACGATCGTGTAAAGGGACTGGAAGCAGGTCTTGAGCTGGAAATGCCGTCCTCCAAAGGAGAGAACGATAAGCTGATCGTGGAGGCGGTAAAGAACGGGACATTGGATGAGAGCGTGCTGGATGAGGCCGTGGAGCGGATCTTGAACATCGTGTACCGCTATACGGAACAGGCAAAACCGGATACCGTCTGGAATATGAATGCCGATCATGAGTTGAGCAGGAAGATCGAGGAAGAGTGCATTGTTCTTTTGAAAAATGAGCAGATGCTGCCGTTAGAGAACAGGGGCAGTATCGCCTTTATCGGAAAATATGCAGAGAAGCCGCGTTTTCAGGGCGGCGGCAGCTCCCACATTAATTGCTTTAAGGTGGAGAGCGCCATGGATGCGGTGAACAATCCCGCATACGGAATCAGGGCAAACATCAATTATGTAGAGGGCTATGAGGATGAGCAGGACGAGATCGACAAGGAGCTTGTCCGCAAGGCAGTCGTGGCTGCTTCACAGGCGGAGACTGCCGTGATCTTTGCGGGACTGCCGGATAATTTCGAGTCCGAGGGTTACGACAGAAAGCATATGTCCATGCCGCGCTGTCAGGATTATCTGATCAGCGAGGTAGCAAAGGTTCAGCCCAATACGGTCGTAGTGCTGCATAACGGTTCTCCGGTAGAGATGCCGTGGATCGATCAGGTCAAAGCGGTGGTGGAGGTGTATCTTGGCGGACAAGCGGTTGGCGGCGCGACGGTGAACGTGCTTTTCGGAAAAGTGAATCCGAGCGGTAAGCTTGCGGAGACCTTCCCCTTGCGAGTACAGGATAATCCGTCATGGCTCAATTTCCCCGGTGAAAAAAACAGGGTGGAGTACCGCGAGGGTATTTTTGTCGGCTACCGCTATTATGACAAGCGCGAGATGGAAGTATTGTTCCCGTTCGGGCACGGCTTAAGCTATACGACGTTTTCTTACAGCAATCTGTGTGTCAGCGCGAATGCGATCATAGATACCGATACGTTGACAGTCAGTGCGGATATTAAAAATACGGGAAAAGTGGCAGGAAAAGAAGCGGTGCAGCTCTATGTGCGGAACCCGAAGGGAGTCGCGAACCGTCCGGTCAGAGAACTGCGCGGATTTACGAAGGTGTTCTTAAAGCCCGGTCAGACAAAAACCGTTACCTTTGAGCTTGAGAAGCGGGCATTTGCTTATTTTAATACGGAGATTCATGACTGGTATGTGGAGAGCGGTGACTATGGGATCGAGATTGCCGCGTCCTCGCGCGATATCCGGTTAGAGGAGACCGTTGAGGTCATGTCAACCAGAAAACTTCCGTTTACGGTTGATTTTAACACGACGCTGGACGAGCTGCTGGATCACCCGGAGCTTAAGGACGTTATGGAGCCGCTGTTAAAGAATTATATGCCGCAGGTCGTGAACGTGGAGGAAGAGACGGAGGACGACGGCTTTTCCGCGGAGGCCGGCTGGACGTCCCGCAAGGACGAGGAGAAAAAAGAAAAGTCGGCGGCGGAAGAGGCGATCAACGAGGAGATGCAGAAGTCGATGATGGAACAGACGCCGATCCGCGGGAATCTGAGTTTCGGTGACGGCAGCCTGACAAGAGAAATGCTTGCTGAAATGATCGAAAAAGCAAACGCCGTATTGCAGAGGTAACAGGGAGCGGAAGGTTTTGCATACCGGAAATAAAAAAATAACATAGGGTTTATAAGAAGTAAAAACAGCGCCTGACGGGAGCATAACGCATCCGGCGGGCGCTGTTTTTTCAAATAAGTTTCCTGTCGGTTAATTAAATATCTCAAAGTATCGTGCCACTCGCTTGTTTTTTTATTAAGAGCAGGGGATAATGAGAGGAAAGAACCATATCGGGCGTTTGTGTAAAAGGAGCAAAAAAGTGTGTTCCCTGAAGCGGCGATGAGGAGAGGTGGGAAATGAATACAAATCAATTCAATATCGGAGAGAATATCGCGAGACTGCGGCATGAAAGGAAGATCCGGCAGGAAGAGCTTGCGGATTTTGTCGGCGTGACAAAGGCATCGGTCTCGAAATGGGAAAATGGGCAGACCATGCCGGATATTACGATCCTGCCGCAGCTTGCAGCTTTTTTTGACATTCGTATAGACGAGCTGGTCGGGTATGAGCCGCAGCTTTCAAAGGAGCAGATACAAAAAATCTATCAGGAGCTTGCGGCGAAGTTTGCGGGGAATCCGTTTCGGGAGGTCATGGAAGAGAGCTACGGTTATGTGAAGCGGTATTATTCCTGTTATCCGTTTTTGTTCCAGATCGGGGTGCTTTGGCTGAATCATTATATGCTGACGGATGACAAGGAGGCACAGGCAAAAATTTTAGAGGCGATAGCAGGATTAAGCCTGCGCATTGAAAACGGTTGTAAGGATGTGGCGCTTTGCAGCGATGCCGCTGCCCTGCGGGCAATGATCTATCTGCTGCAGGGGAGAGCGGCTGAGGTTGTGGCATTGTTGGAGGATGCGTGCAATCCGCTCAAATTGATGTCGCAGATGAACACGGCGCTGACGCAGGCATATGTAATGAGCGGGAATACGGATATGGCGGACAGCTATACACAGTGCAACATGTACAGCCATGTTTTTATGCTTGTTGCCGATGCTGTGCAATATTTGTCAATTCATGCGGGGGAGCTGCCCGTGATAGAGGAGACGGTTTCCCGCGTGCGGCAGGTGGAAACGGCGTATGGGCTTATGAAATTAAATCCGAATGCCATAGCACAATTTGCTTATCAGGCGGCTGTTTCGTATGCTGTCTGCGGGGAAAAGGAGAAGGTCGTTTCTTGTTTGGGAAGATATGTCGATTGTATTGAGGAGCTGCTGTCTACGCCGGAAATTCTTATGCGCGAAGATGCTTATTTTAATCGGATGAATGAGTGGTTTGAGAGACTTGACAACGGTCCTCACGCGCCGCGCAGTCGGCAACTTGTAATAGAAAGTCTCGGGCAGACAATGGAACACCCGGCTTTTGCGCAGCTGGAGGGAGACGCAGAGTTTTTGCGCCTGAAAAGAAGATTGGCGCTTTTTGCGGAAAAGTAAAGGAGGAGAATAGGATATGAATTTACAGGAAATGCTGCCGTTTTTGATCCCATTAGTAATCGTGCAGTTTGCGCTGCTTGGTTTTACGCTGTGGCATGTGCTGACGCATCGGAATTATAAGCGCGGAAACCGTATGCTGTGGCTGATCATTGTGATCGTCGGAATGGAGTTTATCGGACCGATCTTATATTTTATACTCGGAAAAGAGGATGCATGATGAATATTCTTACGTTATCCCATGTGAAAAAAGCATTCGGCACGAACGAGGTTCTGCGTGATGTGAGTATTTCCGTGCCCGAACATTCCGTGTTCGGGTTTATCGGGCAAAACGGGGCGGGAAAGACGACGTGCATGAAGATGGTGCTTGGATTATTACAGCCGGATGGCGGGGATATCCGTATCAAAGAGGAGCCGGTAGTATACGGGCAGAATCGGACGAACCGTTATATCGGATATCTGCCGGATGTACCGGAGTTTTACGGCTTTATGACGCCGACCGAGTATCTTGCCATGTGCGGCGAAATCACCGGCATGCGCAGGGAGGAGATCAGACAAAGATCCGCGCAGCTTCTTGAGCTGGTCGGGCTTACAACGGCAAATAAAAGGATCAAAGGTTTTTCGCGCGGAATGAAGCAGCGGCTCGGGATTGCGCAGGCACTCTTAAACGGTCCGGAGCTGCTTATTTGTGATGAGCCGACGTCGGCGCTCGATCCGGTCGGGCGAAAAGAAATATTGGAGGTACTACATGCGGTCAGGGAGCGGACGACGGTTCTTTTTTCGACGCATATTCTGTCCGATGTGGAGCGCATCTGTGACAGGATTGCTTTTTTGCATGATGGAAAGATCGTTTTGAACGGAACGCTTGAGGAGGTGCGCGCGAAAAGGCGGGGCGGGAATATTGCGCTGGAATTCGCATCCTCTGAAGAGGCGGAGCGTTTTCTGCAGCTCTATGGAAGCGGTAAGAGGGAGGGTGCGCAGCGCATCCTGCTTGAAAACGGGGCGGCGGAGGACAGGACGGGCCTTTGGCGCTGTCTGATGAACGGCGCTTTTGATCTTGAGCGCATGGAGCGCATGGAACCGACGCTGGAGGATCTATTTATGGAGGTGGCAGGCAGATGAGGCAATGGGCGGCATTTGTTAAAAAAGAAGGTTTGGAGCTGCTGCGGTCAGGGCGGCTGTTTCTGATTTTGCTATTGTTTTGTCTGATCGGCGTGATGAATCCCGCGATCGCAAAGCTTACGCCGTGGCTGATGGAGCTGATGTCGGAGCAGCTTGCGGAAAGCGGCATGATGGTCGGCGAGATTGTAGTGGATGCAATGACAGCCTGGACGCAGTTTTATAAGAATATGCCGATCATGCTCCTTGTTATGGTTGTCATGTTCGGCGGGATCGTTGTCGGGGAGTTGCAGAAAGGAACGTTGATTCCGATTGTGGCAAAGGGGATGAAACGCGGGCGGATCCTCGGTGCGAAGGCGTTTGTCGCCGCGGTGGTATGGACGGGAGGTTTTATTCTTAGCTTTGCGGTCACCTATGCGTATAGCGCCTATTTTTGGGATAACGGGATCGTGGCGCATTTGTTTTTCAGCGCTTTTTGTTTTTGGCTTTTTGGGATCTGGGTTTTGTCCATTATTCCGCCCGCATCTACTTTTGCAAACTCCACGGCGGCGGTCATTCTCACGGTGGGGGTCGGTTTTGCCGTGTCCTATGCGCTTGGGTTCATTCCGGCGGTCAAATCGTATTCGCCTGTGTATCTGCTTGAGTCGCTGCCGCTTCTTACAGGCGAGACGGTGACCGGCGATTACACGGCGGCGCTGTGTGTGACGGCAGGGCTTACGGTTTTTGATATGATCGCGGGGGTGTGGTTATTTAACAGGAAGCTCGTTTAATAGAAATCCATCTTTTTGTAAAATGCTACGGTCGCATATTCAATCCGTTCTTTTCGTGTTATAATCTGTGTAGGTGCTGATAAAACAGAAAGGCGGTGTAGCAGATGAAGCGAAAAAATAAAGAAGTATTCTTTTTACTGTGCAGTCTGCTTGTGTTTAGTGTCATAGCGTATTTATTCGGCGGTGTTTCCGTATCTGACATCGTGCGGCAAAGATTTCAGGGGATATCCTCTTTAGATATGACATTGACTGCAGAATTGGAGCAGTCCTCGGATGTGTTACGATCCTTTTTTACAGAGGATGCGCAAGCCGCAAGTGATGACGATTATTGGGATGTTGCCGATGAATATCTCCCGGCCGGTGCAAGATGCATGGATGTCAGTGTCAGCGGGGAGGTTGTTTATCTGGACTATGAGTTAGATGAAATTCGCTATATTGTCGCATACTACAGAGACGGTACGGTCGAAAAGGTGGCAAGGCCGGTCGGAGGGGACGAAATGTATGCGATAGACAGTGTGAACAATTCGATTGAGATTACGAGCGTAAAGTAAAAAACAATTCCGGTCTGTAAATTGCCTTCTACTACTCATCTTCCATACCGTCAATTACTGCCCATAGTAATTACACTGACAATTAAAAACCCAGAGCTTTGATATAATCTGCCAGCTCTGCGGCTGCGATATCATGAGTAGCCGCAGTGGGATGCCAATCAGCGGCGTATCCCGTAGAACCGTTCT
>CAZZNE010000009.1:0-116027 GCA_964655525.1 uncultured Clostridium sp. | reverse complement strand
ATAATCAGGAATTATCCTCCATTCACCTCCATCAAATTCCTCGGATGCTTGCGCACCAAAATATCCTTCTGCTTCGCGTTCGACACATGCGTATAAATCTCCGTTGTGCTGATGGAACTGTGCCCAAGCATCCTTTGGATATAGCGGATATCAACGTCCTGCTCCAATAAAAGCGTGGCAAAAGAATGCCGGAACATATGCGGTGTGATGTGCTGCGTGATGCCCGCAAGCTCCGCATAATGATTGATCATAAAGCGGACTGACTGATCGGATAGCTTATGCTGTAACCGATTCACAAAAAAATACCCGCAAACCTCTATGTCCTCTCTAAATGTCTCCCGATATTGCACCAACGCAGAGATTACCTCCCCATTGCCAAGCTGGATTATCCGCTCTTTTGCGCCTTTTCCGTATATCAGGATATTATTGCTCTCAAGGTCTATATCCGAGGGTTTTAAGGAACACAGTTCCGAAATTCGCATTCCGGTCGCAAACAACAACTCCATTACGGCAATATCCCTGATGCAGCATCGCCTCTGATATTCCGATTTTACCTGTTCTTTTTGTGTGTAGATGGCAGCGAGAAATGCCTGTATTGAGTGAAACGGAATGGTCTTTGGCAAGAGCTTCGCTTCCCGGAAACGGATGTCCAGCTTTGCAAACGGATTTTCATGCAATATATCTTTATATTCCATGTAATGAAAAAAGGCTTTCAGGCTTGCGATCTTCCGCTTGACGGTTTTCGGTTTATACTGTTTGTGCAGGCAGGTGATAAAATGATCCACCGCATTTTTTGAAAAACAATCAGATGCTCCGGCACAAAAATCCTCATACTGCTTTAAGTCAATCCGATAAGCCTTCAATGTCTTGGAATCCAGCCGCTTCCGATCATGACAATATTCTAAATATTCCCTCATGCAACAATGTAACGTATTCATAATCACACACGCTCCTCTTTTGTTTTTTTATCATTATGCAATTGCGCACACTGGTTGTCCATGAAATTTCTTTTTTCCTTTTGTGCTATTGAGTTTAAGTACTGTAGATTTCACTGATTAACCCTTGAATCCCAAAACTGACAATGATAAAATCAGAAAGATGGAACGGAATTGGCACAGGAGAACTTGCATGAAAAACTTTCAGTTAATGCTTGAAGAAACTCGGAAACTTGTACACGAGATGATCAAAAATATAAATAATCTCCCTCTCCCCGACTATATTTCAGAAAAACAGTTATATTTTATTTTAAGTGAATTAGATAAGATGGAGCAGATTAAAAATATGCAATTGTTTTATCCGTATTATCCAAGAGGAATCGCGGATAGTTGGGACTATTCGAATCCATTGGCAACTAAATTGCTGGAGCTATTAGAACTATATCGAAAACTATAACCTGAATAAGACAATCTTGGCTTATCTGGGCGGATATTCATAACAAGCAACTGTCCGTTTACCAAACAGCCGCCCAAATCATATGAAAAGGGCACTTCTCCGAATGAGGAGAATTTTACTGTTTCCCCGATATGCAAAACCACGTTTAACAGAGGCTTATCATGGAACTGAACATCAATTCACCGGCATATTTTTCCGAACACTATGGCGTCGATGATGACGTTTATCGGTATTGCCAAAGATTATATCGTTTTTTTCTGGACAAGCAATACAGCGATTCCTTATGTACCATTGGGCTCATGCCGGCAGCCGCACCGGAAAAATTATACGCCGCCGGGCAATGGAAAGAATCTATTCGTTTCATCGACCATGCTACCTGTGCGATCATCCATATCCGGCTTAATTTTGACCGCTATTATCATGCTGACAGCGCGGAAAAAATTGAATTAATGAGAGATGCGATATTAAAAGCCATGAAAAAAATCAAGTCAAAAAGTAAGTTTGATCTCGAAAGATTTGAAAACGATTTACGTAGCATTTCACCAGAAATCACTTAATCAACATCGAATGGAAAGGAACCGACGCTATGGAATCCCTGAAAGAACAAACATGGCAGCATGAAGTAACCGGTGTCGATGGAGACACAAACCTATTTGGTGTCAATATCTTTAAGTACAAATGGAAACCGACTCATGAATCCGCAACGGTTCATGACCCCTTATATGATCAGGAATACAAGTTTCCTATTTATACCGTTAAGATTCATGGTCAGCAACATATATTTGCCGCCGGAGAATTCAGCAATTGTGTCTGGGGCTTTTTCACCCCGAATAATCCCCATTGCAACTAATCCCCACCACACCTGCATGAAAAAAGAGTTATCCTAGATCTAGCAACGATCAAATATCGAATAGGAACCAATTCCCGGAAAGGATAAACATAGCATGGAATACAAAGAAAACACCTTATCTTATGAAGACTACGCAAACCTGCGCGAAAGTGTCGGATGGCTCAACTTTTCAAAGGAACAATCAGAAAATGCGATTCGGAACAGCCTGTATATCGCAACCGCGGTTGAACATGATGAGACGATCGCCATGGGCAGATTGATCGGAGACGGACAATATGATCTGATTGCAGACGTCATCGTGCGCCCTGATTTTCAAAAACAAAAAATCGGCACCACCATTCTGAATATGCTGTTAACCTATGTATCCGACCACACGCCCGCAGGCGGCAGGTCAAGTATTCAGCTCATTGCGGAACCGGGAAAAGAACCGTTTTACGAATCTCTCGGTTTCAAAAAAATACCGCACGAATACTGCGGCTGCGGTATGAGAAAGATTATTCGGAAAGAATGACGTTCCTATTAACCTCAAAACATCTCGGAGAGGTACCGAAAATGGATTTGAATGAACTCAAAAAAATCAAGAACGATGCGGAACTCGTGAATGCTGTTTACCACTTTTTTGATGAAAAATCCAGATTAAACTGCAGTAATGCAGCCAGAGTGGAGTTTACAACTACGGTTACATATATTGAAAAATATCTAAAACAAGGCATGAAAATTCTTGATCTCGGAGCAGGCGCCGGGGAGTACAGTCTTTATTTTGCAAATAAGGGATACCACGTGAACGCGGTCGAACTTGCGGATAAAAATGTGGCGGATTTCCGTGAAAAGATAACTGACGGTCTTGACATTGATCTCAGACAGGGAAACGCTCTCGACCTATCCGATTTTGAGGATGAAACGTTCGATATTGTCCTGTTATTTGGTCCGCTTTATCATTTGCACGATGAAAAGGATCGGAACACGGCAATTCGGGAAGCGAAACGAGTCCTGAAAAAAGACGGTACCCTGTTTGTCGCTTTTATTAATAATGACATGCTCCACTACACAGAATGGGGCTATAACCCAAACTATCTTCTGACCGGTGAGTACGATAAGGAAACGTTCAAAACAGTTGATTTTCCATTTGTATTTTTTAACCTGCATCAATGTCGTGAAATGCTCACCCGTAATGATCTTAAGATCATTCACGAAATCGCCTCAGACGGCATGAGTGAATTATTGGAAGATCGAATCAACCAGCTTGATGATGCCGGATATGCGCAATATTTGAAACTGCATCTCTTTTATTGTGAAAAGCCGGAACACCTTGGAAAGACAAATCATTTTCTCTTTGTGGCAAAAAAACTCTTGACTTCAACGTAACGTGATACGGTATTCTTTTTTTATCCTATAGGAAATTGCATACGCGTGGGATTTTGCATGAAAGTGCAAAGTCCTGCGAAAAATATCGAGGAGCTGATTCCCATGCGGACCACAAGCCAAGTTGCGAAATTAACCAACGTCAGTGTACGCACATTGCAGTATTATGACGAGATTGGGCTACTCAAGCCAAGCGAAACAACGCCGTCCGGCTACCGCCTGTACAATGACAAAGCGTTGCAGACATTACAGCAGATTCTTTTTTTCAAAGAATTGGGCTTCAAGCTGAAGGACATCCGGGACATAATATGTTGCAGAGGCTTTTCGCCGCTATCAAAAGCAAAACAACTCATAGTTTGCTGCTAAATCTCAATCCTGAATTTCCCTCTGCTCCACAGCCACATCGGCGTGTGAATATCAATCGGAACATATTCCGTTTCGCGCAACAGCTCATTCCATCTATCCGCAACAATTTGCTGAACATCTGCTCTTTTTGCCTCTTCCGCACTGATCACACCCAGCTTCTCACTTGCCTGAAGGACATGCGTATCCGGCGCTACGGTAATATGTTCGCGGTCAACAAATTTTGCATCAGCATACTGCTCCATCACATACAACCAGTAATTACATATTTTACTGCCGCCCAAATAAGGAAACGCTTTTTTATCCCTGCTTATAGATTCTTTTATGGCAGATACTTTATAATTCATGGCCGAAAAAAAGTTACGGACATCCCCGCCGTATTTGTCGTGGAACGTGGCGCAAAGCGTTTTCCAAATAACTGGCTGCTTATTCGGCTGCAATGCGACCTTATATTGAACCAGCACATCTTTCAAATCGGCTTCCGGCATCCGCAATACATGTCCGCAGTCAAAAATCTCCGGCACATCCTTGTATAACCGATTGGCGCACTCCCATAAAGCATACGAATTTCTTTGATAATTCAGCGCCATCGGCAGCGTGAAATACAAATAATTTTCTTTCGAAGTTCTGTCTAGTCCGGGATTCTCATGCTCCGGCATTTTGATGATCCATGCCCCGTTCTCAGTCTGTAAATTTGTGCTGTCAGGTACAAATTCGCAGTTGAAAAAATTACATTCTTCCAGCCTTTTGCCGCCGAGCAGGCCGTTCCGATATGCCGCCATCAGCTTATGCACTTTTGATAGGATAAGGTCTTTGTTGTCCAATTAGGTGTTCCTTTCCGCTATATCATTTGTAATCTGTTCTTTCGTTTGGAAAGCGCTTAGCTCATAGTTGGCGGAAACTGCTTGAATTCGACATCCTCACACCCGCAAAACAAGTTACATATTGTCATATTTCGGTGAGCAGCCGAAATATTTTACATAAGCCCGGTAAAAAGATGAATAATCACCAAATCCACAGCTTTCGGCGGCATGTTGAGATTGTTCACCGCTTCGGATCTTCTCTCTTGTCGCGCTAAGACGCTTTATGGTTATGTACTCCCAGGGTGCGGCTCCCGTGGCTTTCTTAAATATTCTGCTGAACTGCGATGGACTGAGAAAAAAATGCTCCGCAAGCATCGGCACAGAAAGCTCCTCAAACAAGTGATAATTAACATACAAAACGATGCGTTCCGAAATATTCTGTGGTGGAGCATAATCCTTTTCTCCCCTTTTCATCCAAGCCCTGTTTATTCTGTCAAGCAGCCAGAAAAGGTGGGTTTTTATATGAATCTGTGTTTCGTATACATCACTTTTTTGGCACATTTCCGCAAAGATTTTCTGCATATTTTCATTGCCGAACTCCATTGGCAAAAATATATTTCCCCGCCCGAGCGGACGATCAAAAAATGCTTTCAGAAGCTTATGCTCAGAATCAATAATATCAACAGCCGAACTCAAAAAGTTTATCGCATACCTCTCATATTTTTCGCTGCCGAGAATTTTCGCCCTGTGAGATTCTGAGGGGCGCATAATAAGAATACTTCCCGATTCAAGAGGATACCTTGCGCCCTCTACAAGGTACTCAGCATTTCCTGAAACAAAATAAAAAATCTCACAACTTTCGTGAACGTGCATCGCAAATTTCCTATCGTCAGGATTTTCATCCACGGCATAGCGTGTGTATAAATTTTCAGAGTTGAACTCCCGTAAAATATCCGTAAAAACCCCCCTTGCAATTATTTTTATTATTCCACACAATGCATGAATTTACAATATATTTCACTCAAATTTACAATTTCAATGCAAATATATTCATAGTATACTGATCAAAACAAAAAATACAGGGGGAACTATTATGAAATTCAAACTTGCGGCATTTGCCGATGAAGCAGACAGTAAACTGGAAAATCAGATTTCCGCAATGGTAAGAAACGGCGTTGAGTACCTTGAGATACGAGGAGTTGACGATGAAAATGTCTCGGATATTTCCACAGAAAAAGCCCGTGAAATACGCAAAAAGCTGGAACACTTCAACTTGGCGGTATGGTCTGTCGGGTCGCCGTTTGGGAAAATCGGAATAGGCGATGACTTTGCTCCCCACCTTGAAAAATTCAAGCATGGTATTGAGCTTGCGGAAATTCTCAGTGCAAAATACATGCGAATTTTCAGCTTTTATGTGCCGCCGGAAAATGCGGGAATTTATTCGGAAGAGGTAATGTCACGCTTGGAACATTTTCAGTCTGCGACAAAGGGCAGCGGCGTTGTTTTGTGTCACGAAAATGAAAAGGGTATCTACGGCTGCACCGCAAATCGATGCGAGGAAATACACAAAAACTTTCCCCAAATAAAGGCCGTTTTTGACCCTGCTAACTTTATTCAATGCGGTCAGGACACAAAGGCAGCTTGGGAAATCCTTTCCCCATATGTTGAATACATCCATATTAAGGACGCACTTTCCGACGGCACGGTTGTTCCCGCAGGGAACGGCATTGGGAATATACCGTACATACTCGAAAAATACCGCGGAAAGGTATTGACCGTTGAGCCGCATTTGTCGGTGTTTTCCGGATTTGAAAAGCTTGAACATGAAAGTGATCTACGCAGTAAATATTGTTACCCCTCGTCGGAAGAAGCCTTTGACGCTGCAATTTCAGCATTAAAAAAATTGATTGGATAAGGAGTGTTTATTTATGGAGAAAATTCATCTTGGAATAATCGGTGTCGGAAATATGGGAAGCGGACATTTACAGAATGTCATAGACGGTAAGTGTCCCAAAATTGAAGTAACCGCCGCCTCGGACGTTGATTCTAAAAAGCTTGAAAATGCACAGAAAAAGCTTCCAACATTGACTTGCTTTGACAGTACGGAAAAAATGCTGGACAGCGGTCTTATTGACGCTGCGCTTATCGCGGTACCCCATTACGATCACCCGAAGTATGCAATAGAGTGCTTTAAGCGGGGCATTCATGTCATGACCGAAAAGCCTGCCGGAGTATACACAAGTCAGGTTCATGAAATGAATGAGGCTGCCGAAAAAGCGGGCGTAAAATTCGGGATCATGTTCAATCAGCGGACAAATCCGATTTACAAAAAAGCCCGCCATATTGTGCAGAGCGGCGCTCTTGGAAAACCTAAAAGACTGGTTTGGATAATCACAAACTGGTACCGCACACAGGCTTATTACGATTCGGGAAGCTGGCGTGCAACATGGAACGGCGAAGGCGGCGGAGTGCTTTTAAATCAGGCTCCTCACAACCTTGATTTGTGGCAATGGATTTTCGGTATGCCAAAAAAAGTCAGGGCGTTCTGTGCTGTGGGAAAATATCATAATATTGATGTTGAGGATGATGTAACGATTTACGGTGAATACGAAAACAGTGCGACGGCGACGTTTATTTCTACCACAGGAGAAGCACCGGGTACAAATCGCCTTGAAATTTCGGGCGACCTTGGCAAGCTTGTCATTGAAGGCGGAAAGTTGAAATGGTGGAAACTTCTTGTTCCCGAAAGAGAATTCTGCTTTACATCAAAGGAGGGGTTTTTGTGTCCCGATATGGAGTATGAGGAATTTTCAGAAGAGGATTCCGACGGACACTCAATGATACTTGAAAATTTTGCGGAGGCAATTTTAGACGGAGCGGATCTGATCGCTGACGGACGCGAGGGACTTCATTCCCTGTCTATTTCAAACGCCGCATATCTGTCCGCCTGGACGGATAAATGGGCAGAGATACCCACAGATGAAAAGCTATTTGAGCGTTATCTTGCAGCGCTTTGCAAAAAAGAAACTATTAAAAGGCCTAATTCCGAATATTCCGGTAATGAGAATTTACTGAATGAACGCTGGAAGGTAAGATGGTGAAATTATTGGTACATTTGTACTCATGCTCGCCGTGACTTGCTGTTATACAATATCCCTTGATGAGCAATAACTACCAAAATGAGCCGTCACCCGCAGCGGGTAACGGCTCATAACCTATTTTTTCGCGACGATCAAATAACGATGAATGGTTCCCTCCACTTTTCCGTCTTTTTCAATCATCTCCTGCATTTTCAACAGCCGCTCAAAACACCGATCCACCGAAAAATCAGGAAATTCCCATTCAATGATATGCGCAAACCAAACAAATGCGCCTACGTCATAAAACGTGATCGGACGGCGGGCTTCTTCCGCCTGCATAATCTGAAAACCTGCCTCTTCAAAATTCTTCCGCTGCTTTGCAAGATTTAGACCGGGAAATGGCTTGCCTGTTCCGGGCAATACCATTTCCACTAAATCCCTATCGTTATCTTCGCCCACCTGTTCTGTGATAAACACACCATCCTGCCGCAGTAACCGGAATATTTCTCTTGCGTCAAAATCACCATGCCGATTGATCATCAGGTCAAATGCTTCATCGGCAAATGGAATGTTCGCCGGATCATTGCATTCCTTGAAGTTTATTCCCAGCGGAAGTAATGTTTCCTTACACAAATCCACATTGGGCGGATACCCTTCCGTTGCGGACGTTTTGTTATATGGATGATGTAAGGTTAGTAAAAACTCGCCGCCGCCCGTATCATAATCCAGTATATCCAAGTGGCTTTTTAAGTGACTCCTGACGATCTTTTCATAATCCCACGGCAAATCATTTTCTTCTTCGTATCTCCCATTAATATGCGAAAAATCCCAACCGTGAATGTGCGCTATTTCCTCTTCCTGTTTCCAGATGGTTTTTAAGTGATCTCTATTCATAAACCTCCGCATCTCCATTGATTGCCCTACATCCTACCACAGTCACTTGACGAATTCAATCGATTTTCCTCGCCTTAATGCAAAATGAGATCGGCAGCATTTGTGCTTTTTTCGTTTTTGCATCCGCGTCCTCTGCGGCGTGCAGGGATTCGTTATCCGTTTCCTCCACCAGCCGTTCAATCGCAAAACCCGCTTTCGCCAGCGCATTGATATAGGTTGACATTTTTCTGTTGCAAAGAATGACCTCACTGTCATGCACCGGCATTTTGAACCAGGACTCATCATAATAGCTTTTTGTCATCACCAGCTTATCATCTTCCAATACGTCCTTCCTCTCGTCGCACGACCATCCCACGCAATAATTCAATGTATGATGCCAGCTGAAGATGAAGATACCATCCTTTTTCAGATAAGAGGCGATATGATCAAACGTCCCCTGCAGATCCGTTGTCCATCCGATTCCATAGATGGAATAAACATAATCAAAATATTCCTTCGGCACATCGAGTTCCGCTTCCATTTTGGAGCAGATCAGCCTTGCCGAATATCCGCTCTCCGTTAACAGCCTCGTGGCGTTATCAAGCTGCTTCTGCGACAGATCAACACCCCATAACTCGCCCGCGCCCCTCTCGGCATGATACTTCAAAGAATGCCCGCTGCCGCAGCATATTTCCAACATCCTCTTGCCCGTAACGTCCCCGAACAGATGTAACTCATCTTCTGTCGGAAACCGGACTCCATACACGGGGAGCGCAGTTGTCCCAAACCACAAATCGGCATGTTCATTCCAGTACGCCTTATTACTTTCAATAATCTCATTATTCTCCATACGCCCATTGCTCCCCACAGTTCCACAATCCTCCGGAACCTGCCTGATCTCGTCTTTCCCGTGCAAGCCTTATCTTCGTAGCTCTACGCTGCTTCATGGCTATCCATGACTGCCCCAATCTCCTCATCTCCGCAATCCGATCCCCGTCAACACCTCATTGGTCGTCTTTCCGTCATAGCGGTACGCTAATTCCTGGCCGCTAAACGGCAGCGCCGCCCCGCCCGCAAGCTTGATCACTTGATAATTGACCCGAAGCCTGTCTGCATTCCGTAGGATGGATTGTCTCACGGACGGTTTTGCAATCTTTTCCGCATCCAAAAGAACCTGTTCCAGCGTGCCAAACTCATGAAGCAGCAAAGCCGCCGTCTTTGCACCAACCTTTTCCGCACCTTTAATATTGTCCGCCGTATCACCCACAAGCGATTTCCAATCCGCATATTGCTCCGGCATAATATCGAATTTCTCCTTGATATATTCCGGCGTGCAGATCATTGTTTTTTCACCGCGATAACGAAGCACGGATACCCTGTCCGTGATAAGCTGAAAAAAATCACTGTCAAACGATGAGATTACGACCTCCTCATTCCGACCGAACGACAGCGCATAACCGGCGATCAGATCGTCCGCCTCACAATCCACCGTTTCTATGTACCTGATGCCAAGGAAATCCAGCGCTTTATATACATCCGGCAGTTGGGAAAACGGATTTTCTTCCTCACTTACCATGCTATAATCCGGTCTGTTCGCTTTGTAAGCGGAGTCCAGCTCACATCGGGGATTTTCATGCTCGCCGTCAAATATGACCGCCATATGCGTGGGCTCCGCCATGCGGATGATTTTTAACATAGCGCCCACAAAGCCGAGCGTCCCCCAAATCGCTTTTCCCTGCTCGTTTACGATTCTTGCCGGCATGCCAAAAAACATTTGAAACAACAGGTTGCTTCCGTCGATGAGTAACAGTCTGTCCAATCGTTTCCCCTTTCAGTCCCTATCTGCCGCTCTGCTGTAATACATTCTCTTACATTAGATTCTTCTTTTTTATTCCGCATGACCCTTATAGATTCTGTAGCACACATAACTGAAAAAGCTTCCCAACAGCCCCGTGCACAAAAACATCACCGCCATGCCGCTTCCCGCGCCTTTTCCAACGAGTGATTGAAGCACCGAAACCACACCGTATTCCTCCGCCATAAACGGTTCGAAGATATAGTCGGCCAAAAATCCTCCCAATAAGATGCCAACCGGAACCGTACAGAACTGAATGGCGTTTCTCACCGCAAATACCCGGCCCTGCATTTCCGTCGGCACCGTGCGATAAAAAATGACATTCTGACCCGCATTGATAAACGGAATCGGCAGACTCGCCATCAGTCCCGCAAACGACCACAGGACAACGCCGCGCCCCATACCCATCAGCAGATCACCCAACAAAAAAGACAACATCGCGGAAAAATAAATCATCTTCACGCTATTCTTTGAAAACTTCCCTGCGGCGACCAAAATTCCCCCTGCAATACCGCCGATCCCCATCACCGCATTTACGATCCCGAGCGTCAAAGAATCATTTCCGCTCCTTGCCAGAATCATGGGCGACAAAATATTCTCATAGGTAAGCCTTGAGAAAAAATTGAGCAGCGCCATTGTAATGATGATCGTGGAAATCGCCTTCTGCCGCGCCAGATAGCGAAACCCTTCCGCGCATCCTTCCCATACTGCTTTTCTGTCGCCCTTTGCATGCCCATCTTCCGGAATTTGAATATAGAACAGCAGCACCACAAACGCGAACACAAAGCTTGACAGATCAACCACTAATACCATCGTTAATCCGCCAAACGCAAATAACGACGCGGAAAGCACCGGCGCTAACACCATGATCAGGTTACCGGAAAAAGAGTTCATCCCGCTCACCTGCGCAAGCTTCTCCTCCGGCACCATTTTTCCGACCGCCACTGCGGACGCGGGACCTTGAAACGCGCTCATCAGCCCGATCACAAGATTGACCATATAGATATGATAGATCCGCAGCCCTCCTGACATGCTTAAAATGAGTACAACCACGGAACAGATTGCCGCGATCGTATCCGATACCAGCATGATCCCTTTTTTGCTATGGCTGTCTACAAACGCTCCCGCTGCCAGACTCACTAAAATGTATGGTACATAGTTAAAAAAGGTCATCAAAGAAACCGTCATCGCAGAATGGCTCTGTGAATACGCCCACAGAATCAACGCAAACCCCGTGAGCTGACTTCCAAGCTGCGATACCGCCTGACTTAACCAAAAAACAATATATTTTTTAAAATTTTGATTCATCGAATTTCTCTCCTTATAGTTATTTTCTCATGTTTCCGGTTCCCTATAAGTACAAAATCCGATGCGGGCAATGAATATCTCTTAGTTTTCCCTCTGCACAAGGATTGCCCAACAATCAGACCTTGTACAGAGATCCGTGCCCAAATCAATCCGCATATGGCACAGCATGTGCATCCCTCCTTATCTCTTATCCCACAAACAAAATTGCGCACGTAATGTATCTGCGATTCATGATCGCTTCTTATCAAATATTATGAATCCTGAGCGTCAAAAAAGCAAGAGCAGGCTGACTAATTGATCTGCAAAATCAATCTGTCAGCCTGCCGAGACATTCCTGATACAGCTTTTCCGTCTGAATAATGACACTCTCCGGTACTTTGTCGAAAGGAAACCCGTCGTTACTTCTATGATCGATCAGCCAGTCGCGCAGGTATTGTTTATCAAATGAATCCGGCGTGCTTCCCGTTTTGTAACTTTGGACATCCCAATATCTGCTGGAATCCGGTGTAAAGATTTCATCTGCCAGAACCAGTTCCCCCCGCTCATTCTGACCGAATTCAAACTTGGTATCAGCAATGATCAGTCCTTTAGATAGTGCAAATTCACTGCACACCTCATATAACTTAAAACAGCTTTGCAAAATCCGATCTGTCATCTCCGTACCCAACTCGGTTTCTACTTCTTTAATGCTAACATATTCATCATGTCCGACATCATGCTTGCGCGCCGGCGTGAGAACCGGCCGTTCCAGCTTTTGCGCCTGCTCATAATGTCCGGACAGTGTAATTCCGCAAAAGCTCTCCCCGTTTTCATAAGCGCTCCACATACTTCCAAACAAATAACCGCGCACCACAAACTCAAAGGGAAGCATTTTTAGTTTTTGAACCATAACCGTGCGTTCCCTAAAATGCTCTTTCCGAAAAACCGACGGCATATGTTCCACCCTGTCAGTCACCATATGATTCGGCACAATATTCCGGGTTCTTTCAAACCAAAAGTTAGATATTTTATTTAACACGATTCCTTTCCCCTTGACCGGGACAGGTAATATATTGTCAAAGGCAGAAATTCTGTCGGTCGTTACAATGACCAGATGTTGATCTGAAATATCATAAATCTCTCTTACTTTTCCGCTATAGATCGGTTCCATATACTCAAACCGCCTCCGTCAGTTTTTGCGCGATCAGGGTATCCATACAATGCTTATGAGGCGTACCGCCGCTGTTGCAGTCAAATACTTCTTCCCTGCAGGTATGGAACAACCAGTCATGATAATATCCGAACAGTTCTCCGGAATGCCACGGGTGCCTTTTCTCTTCATCCCGTGTAGGATCCGGCGCTCGGGAGATAAACGGTTTTTGGACAAATACATTCAAAGCGTTGATGCCGCCATCCGCAGTATGCGATTTTAAGCTGTCACAAATCTCTTCCCGATCCGTTTTCGGAAGGAAATGAAGTACTCCGCTGCTGAATATAATGTCATACTCCGCATCGGGGCGATAATCATAGAGATCCGCCTTAAAAAATCGGGTCTCGACCTGATTGTACTCCGCAAGCTTTTTTGCCTTTTCTATCCCCTGCTCCGATATGTCAAAAGCCGTCACCACATATCCGCACTTTGCAAAAAACACGGCGTCCTTTCCCTCGCCGCAGCCAATATCCAGCACGCGGTAAGGTTTGATCGGCGGGAGAAGCTTCATGATGTCATAGCAGATACGATTCGGTTTCAGTCCCCAGTAATATTCCTCCGTATTATACCGCCTGTCATAATCCGTCACGACACTGCTGTAGCCGAGCAGCGCATCCACCGTTGTGTGAAGCGCTGCCGCCAGTTTCGGAAGCATTTCAATATCGGGATATGCCGTACTGTTCTCCCACTTTGATACCGCCTGAAATGAGATATTGAGCAGTCCCGCAAGCTGATTCTGTGTCAATCCCAATTCCCTGCGTCGTTTACTGATCACTTCCCCAGTCTTCCTATGATCCATATTACTGCCGTTCTCCTCTCTGCAAGCTCTATCGTTACCCTTATCTTAGTATCGTCGAACACTCAATGCAATAACGCAGGAGGAGAATTTGATGTAAAAATTCACCTGATGGTTGAATTATTTCATCGGAATTTAAGAATTATTTGATAAATCTTAAGACCCACGAAAGTTTGCAATTATTAACAGCCGCCCAAGTCAAATATGACTTGGGCGGCTGTCCCACTAATCGCAATCTAAACCGTTCTATCACATCTTCTGCGATCATCCCGGCAAACGCTGCTCGCGCTTATGCCTCGTACACAACATCCTCTAAGGATACGATTGGGAAGTCAACCTTGTCGCTCAGCATCTCCTCAATCTCATCAAAAGCAAAGATCGCGCTCACAACGATCGCGTCAACCTCTTCAAAATCGTCCTCGGGATCAATGACATCCAGCTCGGAGTATGTGCTTGCCGCATTTTTGTCAACCGCGTATTTTACGGTTACGGAAGTACCCTTCAGCTCGTCATACAGACGATTTCCCATCTCTCCCATACCGTAGATAGCAACCGTCTTATAACCGTTGTCCGTGAAGTACTTCTCTAAGGATTTACCCTCCTGCTTTAATACAAGCCACTGGTTAAGCATGTTGTAATAGCCCTTAAACTTGTCAACCTTCTCTGCCTTCTGTGCAACCTGCTTGTTGCCCAGATAGGAGCTTCCCGCAAATCCCGCAATCGCTCCGATCAATGTGGAAAATACTGCTACGCCGCCTTTTTTCATGTTTTCTTTCCTCCTAATGATGAACGTGATATTTTTTGCGCCCTCTTCGGACGCGTCCGACAGATTTTACCTATCTTGTATCATACCATACTTTATTTTATTTTGCACTACACTTTATCCCGTTTGCACTACTTTATTTTCACTCGGGAATTTTCTCGTTTTCCCCATGCGTACCGTTCCCTTACAACAGCACTTTCCACATGCGCACAAACAGATCCTTATTATATTGATACCCTGCAAAATGCTGCAGATCCCGCTCATTCTCCAAAAGATTACTGTACGGGTCAATATAAACCTTTTTCAGACTGTGATCCTCCACTTTAGATACATGCTCACACATCGCAAGCCACAATACGCTTAAGTCCTCGACCGTTTCGATTGGCACCTGTTCTCTCTTTATGACGGAATATTCCGGATATTGTCTTTGCACTTCCTCCGCATCGTCACTGACGATCCGCAGGGAAACTTCCGCCTCTGCCTTTTGTATCTTTTTCACAATATCCTGAAGCAGCTTGTAATCCCCGTTAAATTCAACGATAACATTATGATAGTTCTCAAACAATCCTGCCACTCGGTCTCCTATCGTATCCTTCGGCAGGATTTTTCCCTCAGCCGCCTTCCCTGTGAGATGATGAATCGCATCGTCAAGCGCATGCATCATAATGGAAATCTGATTTGCCTTCCCCTTGTAATAGCAGCCGTACATTGTCTGAAAAACATTTTCAAGCAAGGTTCCCATCGCCGCTTCTCTTTGATCCTGCGGCGTATATCTTGCAAAAAAACGAATTCTGTTTCGCCAGAAATAGTAAGTAGAAAAATAGGTATCCCCTGAATTGGTCCCCATATCATGCAGCACCTTCGCCTGCCGGTACGCCGCAACCCGATACCCCGCGAGCTTTGCCTTATAGCACCATTCCATGTCGTCCCAATAAATAAAATTTTCTTCCGGGAGCACCCCGATCTTATCGATCACCTCATCCCGAACCATCAGCGAACAGGCGGGAACATAATCGCAATCCTGCACCTCCGGGATATCCTCATTGTCTAAATGGTCTTTATAATAAGGCACATGTGTGCATTTTTCAAAATCCAGTCTCGCTCCAAGCTCCTGAAGCCGCTCCGGATGCTGCATGCGGCAGATTTTAGAACCGACGATTCCCACATCATGATGATCTTCTAAAAAACAATACAGCTTTTCGATATTATGCTCATCCATCACAATATCATTATCCACGCACATGTAATAGGGGTATCCCTTCTGCCTTGCCGCGCGGAGTCCCGTATTGAATCCCCCGCTGCCGCCGAGGTTTTGCTCGTTCTGAATCAGAATGACCTGATCTCCATATGCCGCTTTCACCGCGTCCGCACTGCCGTCCGTCGAGGCGTTATCCACCACATAGACGTCAAAGTCCTTCCTGCTTGAATCCAGTACGGACCGGATGCACGATAACACAAATTGCTTTTTATTATAATTACAAATAACAATACCGATTTTTTTATCCATGCGAGCCCCCTACTCCTACCGCCTATGGCAGTATGAACTTATCCCTTTTCCCCGCTCTCAGCCGTCAGCCCCAGCAGATGATCTACATAGGCTTCCACACTGCATTTTTTTCTGGCGGATTCACATGCTTTCTGTCCCATCTGCCCAAGCTTTTCCCTATGCCGGTCAATGTATGCAATTTTTTCCGCCATGGCATCCGGATTCCCGATTTCGCAGATATACCCCATGTCTTCCGTGACGAACTCTCCACTCCCCGTAATGTTAGGCACGACCGGAACACATCCGTTCCCCATCGCCTCTAGCATAGACAAGCAAACGCCCTCGGATTCGGACAAATTGATAAAAATATCCTGCCCGCTCCAAAAACGATTCATCTCTTCCCTCGGAATATATCCCATCAGGGATGCAAACTGTGCATACCCCTTTTCGGTGATATGGTTTTGGATCATATCCTGCAGAACGCCGCTCCCGGCAATCTGCATGCGAAAATGAACCTTGCGTTCCATCAGCCTGTCCATCAACTCCGGCAATAAATCCGCTCTTTTCTGACTTTTCGTTAATCTTCCCGCATACCCGATGCGAAGCGGCTGACTCTCGTCAAGCGCATAGTCCCGCTCCAGGTCTGCATCATATTTTACGGGACTCTCTTTATAATGCACTTTCTCCGGCGTCATTTTATAATCTTCGACCAGACTCCGATTAATATCCCTGCTCACTCCCATGCAGATATCAATTTCGTTTTCAAATTTCGTCACGATGCCGCACAACCGCGGCAGATCACTATGTATGATCTCTACGAGCTTACGAACAGCAGCCCCATTCTGCCTTTTCACGATTGCCGCCGCAAGCATCGTCATGCTCTGCCAGGAATCAATGACCACGCAGGGCGCATTTTCCATGATCGCATTGACCGTATCCCGCAAACCGCTGCAATATTCCCGCCCCCGCATATTCAGATAATAGGTGTCTTTCTGAAACCGTTCCGGTGCAGGCTGCGAGGTCTGATTTGTCAAAATCTTGATCCCGTATCCCCTTTTTCTTAACTCGTCCGCTACCGTATAGGTCCAGCTCTCCACGCCGCCCTGGTATAACCCGAGATCCGTGCCGAATAAAAACGTCGTCTTTTTACCGCTGTCGATCGGATACCCGGAAAGGTCGGAATATATTCCTGCGCTTTGTTCCAGATATTGATACATGAAGACTTCCTTGCCGATCACACGGTCTATCAGTCCCATTTCGGTCAACTGCTCCCTGATCTCGCTCTCCCAGGTGCTTGCGATCACAATCCTGCTTTCGCCGTCATGTAAGGAATCCGGAGGAATCACAGGAATCCCGTCCTGCATTGTGCCCCACTTATCCCTGCCGTTATCTGTAAATGCCTTGACCGGTATGCCAAAATCTTCCAGCATCCACTTTACGATCTTCCCGCCGATTCCTGCGCCGAATACTATAACCGGATCCATCGCTTTCCTCCTCCATGCTTCCTGTCCGCCATCAATCACCGCACAAAAGCTCTTTTTTACACAGTACAAACAATTGCTTGGTCTGCTCGAAGCTGCTGGCATAGATAAAATCTTTTGCCGTGTAGATTAGGTTACACCACGGATCGATATAACTGTCCTTTTCCATGTCCGGCGACAGCTTAAAAATATGCTCGCACATGACCAGATGTGCCGCAAACTTCTCCGGCTCATAGCACTCCGTGACCTCACAATCCGGATACTGCGTTATCAGTTCTCCCGCCTGCTCCGGACAGTCCGCTGTGGAAATCGCGATCTGCATATGCGGCAGCGTCTTTCGTATATTTTTGACGATATTTCCAATTCCCTCAAAGCTTCCGTTAAATCGGATCAACACGCTTTCTTTTCCCGATAATGCCTGCTCCAATCGGTTCGCCACGGCGGGTCTCGGCAGAATTCTTCCCTCTTTTGCTTTTCCCCTTACTCCGTGTACGGCATCATCAAAGGCATACATGAGCGTCCGTATGATATTCGTCTCTCCCTTTAAGTTGACGCTATAGATCATCCGAAACATTTCTGTCAGCAGACTTTCCGCAAAACGTTCTCTGTCCTCCGGCGGAAGAAACTGTCTGAAAAAATGAATCCGATTCCGCCACATATAGTAATGAATAAAGGTGTTTCCCGCATTCCTGCCCCCGGCCTTGTGCCACACCTTCGACTTTCCGTAGGACGCGACCCTATAGCCTGCCTGCCGGAAGCGATACCCCCATTCCATATCGTCCCAATAAATAAAGTTGTCCTCCGGCATGATACCGACTTTCCTGACCGCATCCACCCGTGCCATCAGAGAACAGGCTGGAACATAATCGCCGTATACCACCTCCGGGAGTTGTCCCGCATCTATACAATTTTTATGTTGATCCTGCTGAATAAAGGTATCAAAGCGGATGATCCCGCCAAAATTCCAGATTTTATCCGGCTCGTCCATAAAGTACGCTTTGCTGCCCACCACCGCCGTATCCTCGTGCTCCTCCAAAAAGCGGCGCAGCGCGCTGACTGCATCGGGCGCAAAGACAATATCGTTATCCACGCACATCAAGTATTGGTAATCGCCTTCCAGCACTTTTCTGAGTCCTGTATTGAATCCGCCGGAGCCGCCCAGATTTTCCTGATTTACCAACAGCGTTACGCGATCCCCGAATTGTTCTTTGATCCGTTTTACGGAATCATCCTGCGATGCGTTGTCCACGACGTAGACGTCAAAATCGTCCGTATCAGAAGCAAATAAGGAATCCAGACACTTAAGCACATAGTCCTGTTTATTGTAATTGCATATGACAATCCCGATTTCTTTTCCCATCCTCTTTCTCCTTCATGATCTCCAACGTCTGTTTTAATCCTGCCTCCATATCATATTCCATACGAACGCCAAGTTCTAAGAGCTTGTGATTATCAAGCACCGCGTGCATAATGCCGGAATTTCCTCTGCGCTCTGACTCTGTCTGCTGTTCATATTTTACGCCGTTTCCTACATAGTTGCCGAGGATTTCCGCGAGTCCGCGGATCGTCACGACGGATTTCTCGTTTGATACATTATACGCTTCCCCCGGCTCGCCCCGGAACAGAATCGTAAACAGTGCCGCCGCCGCATCCGCCACATAGCAGTAAGACCGCTTTTGAAGCCCTTCGCTTTTTAATACAATTTCCTCCTGATCCAAAGCTTTCCGGAGGAACTGAAAAATCACTCTGTTTTCACCCGTTGTCATGGTCGGTCCATAGATATGGCACAATCTTGCGATGCATACCGGAACCTGATATTCAGATGCCGCACTGACGCACATCGTCTCCGCTGCCCGTTTCGAAATGCCATAACAGTTTCTGACATTCAGGCTGTCAAGCAGCCCCGTCATTGTCTCTGAAATCGGAATATCCTCCGGCAGATCCACCTTTCCGTATGCCTCCCCGCTGGACAGGTATAGAATCTTTGTGGTATTTGTGCGCTTTGCATATTCTAAGAGCCAATGCATCCCTAATACATTCGCATTCATCACGCCGAGCGGATCCGTGACAAAACTGTTCGGGTCTCCCTTGCTTGCGGCGTGGATAATAAAGTCCATGGATCCCGGCGCATCCGACGGTAGCGGTTCGGAAATGTCCTGAACGATCAGGTGAAAGTATTCCTTTTCCAAATATCCTCCGAATACCTCTTTCGCCCGCGCCTCATTGCGGCACAGCACCCAGATACCGACATGCGCTCCCAGATGCTCGTTTCTGAAAAGTAACGCATCGACAAGACAGGAACCGATTAAGCCGGTTCCTCCCGTGATCAAAATATTTTTCTGTTCGAGTTCCTCCCCCGAAAAGACAGTGTCATTTATTTTTTTTAGATCCTCTTGATACAGGGCGCTTTCCAGCATCATGTCCTCCATTCGTGCAGTGTGATCTACTTCATCCAGTCATCCTTTTTTGAGTGTAGCAGCGCCTTAAATATCTCAATGTCCTCCGCCGTTGTCAATTTCAAATTTTTCTCCGAACCGGTTGAAAAATAAATCTGCTCTCCAAGCTCGATCATGAGCGTACAGGTGGCAATGGATTCCTTAATTCCCCGCTTTGCCGCCTCCTCGTGCGCCCACACCAGTTTTTTCAGCGGAAACGCCTGCGGCGTCTGCGTTCTTGCAAGGCGGTCTCTCGGTATCATTTCTGTGGAGCTGTTTTTATCATCCGTCAAAAGCATCGCCTCCGCGCACGGAATCACCGTAATCGCGGAACCGTGACGCATGCAGCAGCTGATATTCTCCGAAATGATCTCCTGCGATACCATCGGACGGATCGCATCATGAATGATCACCAGATCTTCACCGTCACAGACTTCTTTTAATCCCATCACGCCGTTCCGAAGGGATTCCTGCCCGTTTTCTCCACCTGGGAAAATCCATTGCAGCTTCGTGATATTAAACTGCTTTGCGTATGCCCTTAAGATCTCCTCCCAGCCCTGCAGACATACGACCGCGATCGCATCCACATTCGGATGTTTCTGAAACGCTTCCAGCGTATACACGATGACAGGTCTGTCATTTACGTTGATAAACTGCTTCGGTATATCCTGCTTCATTCTCTGCCCGCTTCCGCCGGCGATCAGCATTGCAACATTCATAACCGCTCCTATCCGCCCGCTTTTTGGGGCATTTCCGGTACCTTACTTCCTAATATTCTTGATCTTTCGGATCAACCGCTCACACGATCTGCCGTCCGTCTTCGCAAACATCCGTCTGCGCGAGACACGGCGCTGCTCTTTATGTGTATCCTCTTTCAGCACCTCGCAGATTCCCTCCATGAGTTCCTCCATCGTCGTCGCTTTCCGCTCCGGCATATATTCGTCCTGATCAATATAGCATTCTCTCGTATGCTCCGTATATTCCTCCCAGTCATAACAAAAAGCCAGAACCGGACGGTCTAACAGCATGAAGTCCGTATATACGGAGGAGTAATCCGTGATGAGCAGATCGCTCTCGCCCAGAAACGAATACACGTCGATCTCCGCATCCGCATTCACGATATTCCGATAATGAAGCTTCTCCAGTTCCTTCTTTATTTTCGACTTCGGGTGCAGCTTCATGACAAGGAACAATTTCTCTTTTTCTAAAAAACGATCCAGCGCCGCCGGGTCCAGCACGGTAAGCAGCTTTGTCTCCGACTCCCGGAACGTCGGCATATAGGTGAGAATCTGCCAGCCGCTCTTTCGCCGGGCAGAGATGAGCTTCAAAAGCTCACGTTCTTCTTTTGTATAAAGATTACGGATCTGACACTCCTCAAAAGGAAACAGAATATCATTTCTCGGATATCCCTCCACGATAATGTGTTTTTCATCCGTGTGAAACGCTGATATAAAGATTTCCTTCATGGCCGGTGAGGTCGCCAGCGTATAGTGATCCGGCTTTTCATCCGACAGACGCCTCGGAAATGTCTTCCATCTCTCCCACAAATTCTTGGGGTGTCGCACAGTATCAAAGCGGTTATCATAGTTCGTGCGCTTATTGCCGGATCCATGCCACAAATTGATCTTGACTGCGCCGCCGGACTGCCAAAAGTTAATATCCTTGGAATAATTGTCAAAAATATAAACTTTTGCCCGCAGCGCATACCAGATTCCCTTCAAGGAATGGTACTCATACGCCTCATAGCCATTGGCATTCAGGAAGCGTATCACCTCTTTATTGTGGCTGATCCAGATTGGCCGCAGCCCGTTTTCCGTTCGATGCTGACATGCATATAAATACAAATATCTGGGGTTTTCCGAAAATCTTCTTCCAAAGGTGCTTCCGAACAGCCAAATGTTCTTATCTCTGGGCATCAAAAAAGACAGCCAATATACCGGAAGGAGAAGTAATTGTCCCCAATATTTGATTCCGTTGACCGCCTTACGTTTCATCCATATGTATCCTCCGTGATGTCTTGTCATTAAGCGCTCCCCGCTTAAATAGAACCGAGAACCTACCTCGGTATGTTTTATTTTATATCGGCAGATTCGTGCTTTTTTGTTAGGTTATGCTACCTCATTCTAAACTTATATTTTCCTTTTCCGTGTCCTTTGACCGGTTCTATGATGGAATCGATATCAAAAAACCATTCTCCAAGACCGATCCCGGAAAATGGTTTTTCGATGCTATTCTTCTTATATCTGTCAGATGTGCACTATAACAGTTCGGCAAATCAGCGGATCATGGTTCCTTCCGGTACAATATCATCCACAAAGATCACCTGACATCCGCATGCGTTATTTGTTGCTGCCATCAGCATTCCTTCACTGGTTACGCCTGTGATTCTGGCGGGCTCAAGATTTGCTATCACAATGATCTTCTTACCAACCAGTTCCTCCGGTGTATAATACGCCTTTATGGAAGAAACAATGGTACGTTCTTTGATTCCGTCAAATAAAGTCAATCTGTAACAGCTGTGCGATTTTCGGATCTCCTGGCATTTTAAGACCTTACATACTCTCAGATCCATCTGTTGAAACACATCCAGACTGATCTGCTCCTTAACAGGCTCTACCGGGTCAGGATCGCCGTATTCGATCTTCTTCTCTTCTTTTTCAGGTTCTTTATTTAATTCTGACAAAGGAACCTTTTCTTCTTCCGTCTTATCCGTAGAAAAATCAAGCAGATGGACAAAGCGATCTTTATCAATTGCATACAGGAACAGATACAGTCTTGGTCCCTTCTCTTTGTTCAGCAATAACTTATACACCGTTTTGAAGAATTCTCCCTGAAGCTTTCTCAATTCAGGCGTGTCTGCTCCGTATACCATTTTGGTGATCTCATATAACTGGAAGTTCAGCTCATCCAGTGTATAGTTCTCATCCACCAGATAATCATGCAGCAGTGTAATCTCCTTCTTCTGTTCTTCGTTTAACGGATCATAGACTTCCCAGTTACGGTACGGAACCAGTTTGTTGGCATTCTCAGGAGCGCAGTTTTCCAGCCAGTATTTTGCCAGTTCCAGTCTTTCCTCAAAATCAGCATATTTGAATGGCTGTCCGATCTTTTCAAACACGGTCTCAAGCATCGGAACATTGAAATCAACAATGGACCCCAGCTGAACCAGAAGAGACATCGGAACCGTCTTGATCGGTTTGTCCGTCAGCAGGCAGCTCTCCATGATAGATTTCACATGCTCATCCGCTTCTCCCTTGACATACTGATCATACTGTTTATCAAATTCGAAATACTGGCGCAGGATTCCATCGTCAAAACACAGGTCAAATGCCTTGTTTGTTTCGACTCTCGCATATAACCATAGCAGGATTTCCGGCTGGTAAATCTTCAGAAGGGTTTCAGGCGTCATATTCAGTCCCGAAGAACCGGACATTTTTCCTGTCGTTCCTCTGATGCCGATAAACTCATAACCCCTGAAAATCGGAGCCTGAAAGCCGAAAATCTTTTCGGCAATGACTCTGCTTGTATCAAAAGAACCTCCCGGTGCAGCATGATCTTTTCCGCCGGGCTCAAAATCCACATTCTCATACATCCATCTCATCGGCCAGTCGATTTTCCATGCCAGCTTACAGTCGGTGTCCGTATGAAAATCAAATGTACCATGGTGGCCGCATTTACACTCATATTCCGCTTTCTTCTCCGCGTCAGAGTATGATACGATCTTTGTTGTATCTCTATGACACTCGCTGCAGTAGATGCTTACAGGATAATATGCTTCCTTTTCCCCCTCTACCGCATCCTGTGTGCGAAAGCTGTCCAGAATGTCAAAGATTTCTGCTCTTTTATCCAGAGCCTTTATAATGCTTTCGCGATAGCAGCCGGAACGATACATGCTTGCCTGATGGCGGTAATCCAAGCTGATACCGAATTTATCAATGGACGCTTCAAATTCTTTCTCGAAATATTCCGCATAAGTGGCATGCTCTGTCCCAAAAGGGTTGGGAACATCTACATACGGATATCCGATATATTTTTCAAAATCCTCCGCAACCTTTGCCACATTTACAGGCACCTTACGCATCCGATCGTATTCATCCCATGAAAAAAGCAGTCTTGCTTTTTTCCCTTTTCTTTCCAACGCTCTTACAACAAACAAGCTTGTTGCAATATCTCGGAAGTTACCAATATGAATAGACCCGGAAGGACTGATTCCGGCAGCACATACATATTCTTCTTTATTGGGGTTTCTTTTTATGATTTCCTCTGCAATCAAATCTGACCAATGCATATTCTAAAATCTCCTGCCCTGATTTATGTGTATTCACGTCCGTCATGTCTTTTCTTAACCTGAAAACCTGTAGGAATTTTCTTGTCTTTCGAAGAAATGCCTCCCGCATTTCTTCGAAAGAATGGCGCTTTACGCCATTCTTTTTTATTCCTTGGACTTATCAATGTCCAGTATCTTATAATTTACCACGCCCATCTGAGTGTCAACGCTGACATTGTCGCCTATTTTTGCACCCAAAAGCGCTTTCCCGACCGGTGATTCGTTGGAAATCTTCCCCTTTAAGCTGTTGGCTTCGCTCGAGCCGACAATCTTGTATTCCAGTTCCTCATTATATTCCAAATCCAGAATGCGCACCTTACATCCGATGCTGACCTTGTCTAAATCCACCTCGTCCTCGATCACGACCTCGGCGTTTTTCAGGATTTTTTCGAGTTCTTCGATTCTTGCCTCAATGTCGCGCTGCTCATCTTTCGCCGCATCATATTCCGCATTCTCGGACAGATCTCCCTGCTCGCGCGCTTCCTTGATCTTCTGCGCTACTTCCTTTCTTCTTACCACTTTCAGATTGTGAAGCTCATCTTCGTACTTACGCAGCCCCTCATACGTTAAAATGTTCTTTTTCCCTTCCATTCCGATATCCTTCTTCCCTTTTCCAAAATAATAAATCCGGCGTCGGTCATATCGCCGTATCATAAAAGCGCGTGTATCATATCACATTTACCATATTGTGTCAAGAAGCTTTTCAAGCGTCGCGTAACTCGTGACTTCGTTGACCGCGCGCCGCATCGCGGCGGAATTCGGGTATCCTGCCGTGTACCACGCCACATGCTTACGCATTTCGCGCACACCGATATATTCTCCCTTTTCTTCAAGAAGCATACCAGCATGGCGCAGCATCATGCGTTTGACTTCATCGCGGTCAGGCTTTTCAAAGTGTTCCTCCGCAAGCCCCCGCGCGATCTGCGTAAAAATCCACGGATTCCCCCGCGCAGCCCGGCCGACCATCACGCCGTCACAGCCCGTCTCTTCCAACATTCTTTTCGCAGACGCCGCATCCGTCACATCGCCATTTCCGATGACCGGAATGCGCAGAGCCTGCTTCACGGCACGGATGCATGTGAGGTCCGCCTCTCCCGCATAATATTGTTCTCTCGTCCTGCCATGCACTGTGACTGCCACCGCGCCGGACTCCTGTGCAATCCGCGCGATCTCTGCCGCGTTTTCATGCGCATCGTCAAAACCGCGCCGGATTTTTACCGTGACCGGCTTACTTGTCGAACGCGCCACCGCCTCAATGATCTTTCCCACCAAAAGAGGATTTTTCATCAATGCGCTCCCCTCGCCGTTATTGACGATCTTCGGCACGGGACAGCCCATGTTGATATCGAGCACCGCAAACGGACGCTCCTCAATCTGTTTTGCCATTTCGCCCATCAGCTCCGGCTCCGAACCGAATAATTGCAGGGATACAAGCCCCTCCTTGGGAGAGATGTGCAGCAGCTCCTCGGTATTCTTATTGTGATAGGAAAGCGCCTTTGCGGAGATCATTTCCATACACACCATGCCCGCCCCCTGCTCCGCGCACAGAACACGGAACGGTAAGTCCGTCACGCCCGCCATCGGTGCAAGTATAATATTGTTCGGAAGCGTTACATTCCCGATCTTTAACTGCATGGCTTCATTCCCCCTGCACATTCAGCTCCGCCGTAATGTCCTCATGCAGCACGGCCGCCCTGTAATACAGGCTGAGTGACTCAAACAGCTCCTTGCGCTTGCGCCGCACCTCGCTGACTAACAGTCCGCTCCCGATGTCATCGTAAAGATAATCTTCCTCCGCCGCCTCGGTCTTCATCGTCACACTGCCGTCCTCTTCGAAGCCGATCGTGAAAATCCCGCCGACCTCCTCCGTAAACAGAACACAGATAATGTGCAGCTCCTCCTGTATGGATTGCGGCAGCTTTTCAAACTGTTTGTTAAAATAATATTTTTTATCATAGGCGTTCGCCCCGCATAAAACTGTTCGCGACTCGCTCATATCTTCCCTTTCCTTTTATACATAGCCATACAGCCCGCGCACGGAAACCTCACCCGCATAGACCTCGCAGCGTGTTCCGTCCGCATTTTCGACGATCAGTTCCCCGTTCTTTGTGATTCCCTTTGAAATACCCACATACTCGCCCTTGGGGTCTAACACGCGCACCTCTTTTCCCATGCCCGCAAGATGCGCCTCGTATTGTTCCCTGACGGCGGACAGATCATGCGTCTGTAAGAACTGTTCATAATATTGTTCAAAAAAGAACATCACGCGCGCGATAAGCTGTGCTCGCGAATTTGTCCGTCCCGTCTCACGCAGCACGGAAGTGGCGATCTCACCCACTTCCTTCGGAAATTCCTTTTGATTCACATTAATGCCCGTGCCGATGACGACATGATGGATATATCCCGGCTCTGCACTCATTTCTGTCAGAATCCCGCATACCTTATGCCCGTTTAATACAACATCGTTCGGCCATTTGATCTGTACCGACTGCTCTTCACAGACCTCCTCCAATGCCGCCGCGACAGCCAATGCCATTAACAGCGTCACACGGGAAGCATATTCCGGCGAGATCCGGGGCTTCAGCAGCAGCGTCATATAGATTGCCTGCCCGCTGTCCTCCGACTCCCATCCTTTTCCCCGCCTGCCGCGCCCCATCGTCTGCGTATCGGCAACCACAAGCGCGCCGTGCGGCGCACCCTCCTCCGCAAGGCGCTTCGCGTCAATATTCGTAGAGCCTGTTTTCCCATAGGAATACACCGTCCTGCCCGCCCACACGGTCGTAAGCCGGCTTGTGATCTCCTCTGCGGAGATGACGTCGGGCGTGCTTTTTAAGCAGTAGCCTCGATTCGGGACCGCCTCGATCTCATAGCCTTCCGCTTTCAGTTGATTGATGATCTTCCAGACCGCCGTGCGCGATACGCCGAAGCGTTCGCACAGCTCCTGCCCGGACACATAGTTCCCGCCGCGCAGGAGCTTCAGAATCTGCGTCTTTTTTGTCTCTTCCATTTCTCAAACCTTCTCAAACGCACCGAGTGTCGCCGCCATGACCGCCTTGATCGTGTGCATGCGGTTTTCCGCCTCCTCAAACACATGGGAGCGCGCAGACTCAAACACCTCGTCCGTCACTTCCATTTCGGTCAGACCGTATTTTTCATGGATTTCCTTCCCAATCTTCGTGTCCAGATCATGAAACGCAGGAAGGCAATGTAAAAATACCGCTTTCTCGCCCGCATGATCCATGACCTCACTTGTCACGCGGTACGGCGTTAAATCGCGGATACGCTCCTCCCATACGCTGTCCGGCTCGCCCATGGACACCCACACATCGGTACAGATGACATCCGCACCTTTTGTTCCTTCTTTCACATCCGAGGTCAGCGTGACCGTTCCGCCGCTCTCCTTCGCGTATTCCCTGCACTGCGCCACAAGCGCCTCGTCCGGAAAATACTTCTCGGGCGCGCACGCCGTAAAATGCAGTCCAAGCTTTGCGCATACGATCATCAGCGAATTTCCCATATTATAGCGGGCGTCACCCATATACACCAGTTTTAAGCCCGCAAGACGCCCGAACAGTTCACGGACCGTCAGCATATCGGCAAGCATCTGTGTCGGATGATACTCGTTCGTCAGTCCGTTCCAGACCGGAACACCCGCATGAGCGGCAAGCTCCTCCACGATCGTCTGCTCAAAGCCCCGGTACTCAATCCCCTCATACATGGAACCGAGCACGCGCGCCGTATCCTTAATGCTTTCCTTTTTTCCGATCTGCGATCCTGACGGATCTAAATAAGTCGTTCCCATGCCGAGGTCATGCGCCGCCACCTCAAACGAGCAGCGCGTCCGCGTACTGGTCTTCTCAAAAATGAGCGCCACGTTTTTTCCGCGCAGCACATCGACCGGGATTCCTTTTTTCTTTTTTTCCTTTAATTCCGCCGCCAAATCCAGCAGATAAGTGATCTCCTGCGGCGTAAAATCCTTTAATGTCAAAAAATGACGTCCTTTTAAGCTGATTGTTTCACCCATGCCAATCCTCCATGCCGCCAACAGCCCGCGAATTTGGGTGCCGGCACAAATTTGCAAATCATACTTGTTCGCTTTTGAAAAATAATTGTGCAGAAAAAAGAGCTGCGCTGCGCGCAGCTCTTTCGAAGTATCACTTACGTGATTCTTTCAGGATGAAAATTTCCTATCAGATGCACAACGTATCGCCAAACGCTCCCGTAGACTTATTTCGTAATGACCTCCTTAAAGGTCGTAGCAAGCCCTGCGATTCCCTGTAAATCAGACGGAATGATGATCTTGGTCGCCTGCCCGTTCGCCGCTTTCTCAAACGCCTCTAAGCTCTTTAACTGCAGCACCTTATCATCCATGCCGGATTCCTTTAAGAAACGGATACCGTCCGCCGTTGCCTGCTGCACTCTTAAGATTGCCTCCGCCTGACCTTCTGCCTCACGGATCATCTTCTCTTTCTGTGCCTCTGCACGGAGGATGGCTGCCTGCTTCTCTGCTTCCGCCTCAAGGATCGCTGCCTCTTTCTTACCTTCCGCAACGGTCACGCTTGCTTTTTTCTCACCTTCTGCTCTCGTAACCGCTTCACGGCGCTCACGCTCCGCCTTCATCTGTCTCTCCATCGCATTCTGAATCTCTGCAGGAGGAATGATGTTCTTTAACTCGACACGCGTAACCTTAATGCCCCAGGGGTCAGTCGCCACATCCAAAGACGCACGCATTTTCGTGTTGATCGTCTCACGCGATGTCAGTGTCTGGTCAAGCTCTAAGTCACCGATGATGTTACGCAGCGTCGTCGCCGTCAGATTCTCGATCGCCATGATCGGGTTTTCCACGCCGTATGCGAACAGTCTCGGATCAGTGATCATGAAAAACACGACCGTATCAATTCGCATCGTAACGTTATCCTTGGTGATAACGGGCTGCGGTGCAAAATCCACAACCTGCTCTTTTAACAGGACTCTCTTTGCAACCTTATCGATCAGCGGCATTTTGAAGTGAATGCCCACGGGCCATGTTCCCTGATAAGCGCCGAGACGTTCCACAACAAACGCCTGTGCCTGCGGAACGATCTTTACGCAGGATGCAAGGATCATAATGAGTAATACAAGTACAACAAGAAGTGCGATAATTCCAGGATTATTCATAACTGTTCCCTTTCCGCTTACCCGCTTTCGGGTAAGTCATTTTCGATTTTGATTCCATGTAAGCCCCCCGGCTTTTTGTAGTGCTGACGTACGAAAAACCTGTCTGCTTCCTATTTCGGCTCCACGATCAGCTTCACGCCGCTTACCTGTCTGACAACGACCACCATGCCAACCGGAAGTCTCATGCCCTCGTAGAGTGTACGGGCTGACCATTCCTGTCCGCCGACCTTAACCTCGCCGATCCCTTCAAGATTATTGATCTCACTTGTCACGATCGCCTGCATGCCGATCATACTCTCCACGTTCGTCCGTACCCTGTCCTTATTGAAATAGCGGACAGCAAGCGGCCTTGTAAACCACAAAAGCACCAGAGAGACCACAAAAAACAGGATGATCTGAAGCCACAGGGGTGCCGAAAAGGCAGCTGCGACCGCTGCGATCAGACTTCCGCCCGCAAACCAGATCGTCGTCAACGCCATCGACACAAGCTCAACCACGATAAATACAGCGAGCGCTATCAGCCATATGACAGTCATATTCATAACCATTCCCCTTTCTTCTGTTCTGTGTGTATTATCTTACACCATTTTGAAAAAAAAAGAAACCCTCCTGTTGAGAGTTTCTTTCTTTTTTCACATCTTCACATCGTTCAGCCGCGCCATTCGCAAAGGCGCCTCCGTTCATGAATTTGCCCGCTCGCAAAAACATGCAAGCATGTTTTTCGCTCTCTGACAAATTCATGGCTGAACTCTTTACCAAAACGCATGATCGCCGATGATCAGATCGCTGCTGCGGATAGTCTTCACATTAAAATGAAGCACATCGCCGACATTGCTGACGCCGTTCATCGCCTCGATCGCCGCCTGGGTACACGAATCCGGCACGCCGCGCTGCAACGCTTTCGCCACTCTGCCCGTCATGGCAGGCGTAAACTGACCCGGCGCATAAATAACACCTGATATTGTATTGGGATATGCCGGATGTTTCACCCGATTCATCACGACCGCACCGACCGCAAGCTGTCCCTCATACGTCTGGTTGCCGGCCTCACACCAGATCAACGCCGCTAAAAGCTGCAGATCACTGTAGTTGGCCTCGACATTAGCCTGCTCCTCGCTGAGCGCCGCCCTGCGGGCTGCCGACTCTTCCTGTGCCCTGCGCCTTGCTTCCGCCTCAGCTGCTTCGCGCTCCGTGATCTCCTGCAGCGTCTCTCCCGTCGCGCATAACAGGTCTACCGTTACATATTGGGCGGACACATAGCCTTCACTCCCGTCATAAGCGACCTTGAGCCATTCGCCCATATCTTCGTAAATATCGACAATATCTCCCTCGGCAAGCAGCGCGTAGATACCCGCATCCGTGGACGCCTGCTTGCGGATGCGCAGTCCGCTCTCATTTACCGTTGCCGTCCATCTTCCTACCTGCGCCAACGCTTCCTGCGCTTCCTCATCAAATAACAGATAATCGTTCTTCGCCCATCCAACAACGCTGCCCGAACGCAGAAGCGTCCATCCGTCGCCCACCTCTAAAATCTCACCGTAACAGTCCGCATAAAGTCTGCCGATGATTGGTGCATCCTCGCTAGCCGATGCCCGGACATTCAGTGTGCTCTGCACATTTGTCATAACAAACGCAGTTTGCCTCTCTGCAGTGCCCGCCGCCTCCGGCTCACCTGTCTGTGCCTGTTCCTGCGCTGCTCCTGAAGACGCCTGCGTCCCCCTTGTCTCTACGCTGGACGGTGCCTCCTGCGCTCCTCCTGCCCCGTTGTTTAACGCGAGCTCCGTATCCAGGATCAATGCCACACCGGCGCTCAGCGCATCCGCATCCAGCATCAGCTCAGCTCCCGCCTGCAGCGCATCCACATGTTCGGTTCCGCCCGCCCTGACTGTACTCGTTGAAGCGGCTACATACGCTAAAATCACAACAACCGCCATGATCATCACAGCCGCGCGGGACAGTCTTCCGCCTGTTGCTCCCTTCATATGAAACCTCCGTGTGATTTGTGTTTTCCTTATCGAAATCTTCGTGCGCTCTTTTACTTTCCCTTACAAGTTTATTGCTTTCTTGTTTCAAATATTACGATTTTATTAAATAATGTTACGGCACTTATAATAACAAAGCAGGAAACTTTTGTCAAGTTCCCTGCCTTCGTTAAAATTTCACACAATTTCCATTTACTTTATGGCTATTTCATACAACTTATACAGAAGTCAACTCGAGAATATGACCAAAAATGATTTTCATATCTCTCAGCCAACCTGCCGAGCCATCCGTTCTCCGCCCCTTCTACAGCCGTTTTGACTTTTCCACACAGGCCGTCAACGCCTCCACAACCGCGCTGCGCATTCCCTGACGTTCCAGCACACGCACGCCCTCGATCGTTGTCCCCGCAGGCGAGCAGACCATATCCTTCAGCTCTGCGGGATGCTTCCCTGTCTCCAAGATCAGCTTTGCCGTTCCTAAGACCGTCTGCGCCGCAAATTCGTATGCCTGCGCCCTCGGCATGCCGCCGAGCACCGCCGCATCCGCCATTGCCTCCACAAACATACACACATAAGCAGGCGCGCTTCCCGCTACCGCACCGACCGTATCCATCAGGCGCTCCGGCACCTCAACTGCCCTTCCGAACGAGGAAAGCAGCTTTTCTGCCAGTGTTTTATCCTCATCCGTCACCTGCAGGTTATAGCAGACACCCGTGCAGCCCTCGCCAACGAGCGCCGGCGTATTTGGCATACACCTTACCAGACGTAGCGTTTTCCCGAATTCCTGCTCGATATAAGCGGTCGTTTTCCCTGCCGCGATGGAAATAACAAGTGTTCTTTCATCAACAAAATCCTTCACCTGCGCGATCACCTGCGGAAACATCTGGGGTTTGACCGCTAAAAAAAGAATATCCGACTCCTGTGCCACACGACAGTTGTCCTGCGTCGTCTCGATTCCAAATCGTTCCGATACCGCCTCAAGCGTTTTTGCGGTCGCCGCCGAACCGATCAGCTCACCCGGCTCAACCACCTGTTTTTCCAGCATGCCGCCGATGATCGCTTTCGCCATATTGCCAAGTCCGATAAAACCGATTTTCATACATTTTCTTCCTTTCCGTTTTGCATTCCGTATCTTATGCGCGCCTTTGGCGAGCCGCCTCATACAGCAGGATTCCCGCCGCCATCGCCGCATTTAAGGATTCCACATGACCCGCCATCGGAATCGTAACACAGCGATTTGCCCGCTTCACGGTCTCCTCCCGTAATCCGTTTCCCTCATTTCCGATCAAAAAAGCACACGGTTCCCGGTAGTCCGGTTCATCATAGACACACGCGCCGGATGCCGGACAAGCCGCATAGGTACACACCCCCGCTGCCGCAAGCTGTTCCAGCGCCTCCCTCAGATCATCCGTCACAGCAAACGGCACCCGGTACACGGAGCCCATCGTGGAGCGGATCGTCTTCGGGCTGTAAATATCCGCCGTATCCCGCGTCATGATCACTCCGGATACGCCCGCACCTTCCGCCGTTCTGAGCATCGTGCCGAGATTTCCCGGATCCTGTATCTGTTCCAGCACAAGAAACAACGGTGCCCTGCTGCTCGTCCTTTTTAATAACGCATGTAATTGATCATGAGACTGTTTTACCACCGTCAAAATGCCCTGCGGCGTTTTTGTATCGCTGATCTTGCGGAACACCTCGCTGCTCACAAGCTCGCAGGAAAGCGCATCCAGCTTTTCCCGCATGACGGCATCCGCCGTATGATAACAGGATTCCTCCACATAAACCGCCACAATCCGGTCATCCGGCGCCTCCATAAACAGCTTTCGCCCCTCCGCCAGAAACACATCCGCCTCGGCACGCGCCTTCGCCTTTGCAGAAAGCTCCGCAAGCTCCTTTACTTTTTTATTCGCCGTACTGGTGATCATATAAACCCTTTCCTATAGGATAAAAAAGGGTTTGCGCCCGGCAAACCCTTTCCGTGATGTTCCCATCCACCAAAAATTGAGACGCGCAAGCCGGATCATCCTGTTACTGCGCAAGTACGCGGCTCACCTCATACTGATACTCAGAAATATCCTTTTTCATCGCCAGCGCTTCCTCAATATCGAAATCCCGAAATTCCCCGTTCTTATAGCCGACAACACGGTTGCTCTTACCCTGACAGAGAATATCCGCCGCATAAGCGCCCATAACCGATGCGTAGAAACGATCCTTACAGGTCGGATTACCACCGCGCTGCATGTAGCCTAAGATTGTCGCTCTCGTCTCAATGCCCGTCGCCGCCTCAATGCGCCTTGCCATGGACGTGGAATGCCCGATACCCTCGGCATTGATGATAATGTGATGCGTCTTCCCGCGCTTTCTGTTCGCAATGATATTATTGATGATACTTTGCTCGTTATAATCGTATTTCTCCGGAAGAAGAATATCCTCCGCGCCGTTTGCAACACCGCACCATAACGCAATATAACCCGCATTGCGTCCCATGACCTCAATGATGCTGCACCGCTCATGGGAGGACGAAGTATCACGCACCTTATCGATCGCGCTCATTGCCGTATTGACCGCCGTATCAAAACCGATCGTATAATCCGTGCAGGCAATATCCAAGTCGATCGTTCCGGGAAGTCCTACAGTATTGATCCCGTGACGCGCAATCTGCTGCGCTCCCCGATAAGAACCGTCCCCTCCGATCACGACGAGCCCGTCAATCCCGTGTTTGCGGCATATCTCCGCACCTTTCGCCTGTCCCTCCTCCGTTCGGAACTCAGAGCAGCGCGCTGTTCCGAGAATCGTTCCGCCGCGTTGGATGATATCCGAGACAGAATGCCGATCCATGTCGATGATCTCTTCGTTCAAAAGCCCCTGATAGCCTTTCTTGATCCCCTTTACCGAAACGCCGTTTGCAAGCGCTTTTCTTACAACGGAACGGATTGCCGCATTCATGCCGGGCGCATCCCCGCCGCTCGTCAATACACCGATTGTCTTGATCTGATTCGCCATCGTTCTACCATGCCCTTTCCGTTGTCTATTTTTATCTTTTATCTATTGAAGTCATTTTAATCTATTTTGAAACATTTTTCAATACAGGCGGACACAAAAATGTGCGAGGAATCTTTATCTATTAGGAAACTTCTCACCCCCAGAAGAATCCGCTATGCGGATTCTTAATAATAGTGCGAAGCACTCTTTTTTATAACCGACTTAAGTCCGCCTTCTGACTATAGCTGAGCTTCACATTCTCCTCCCCGAACGCATCCGCAAGCCGTTTCAGCAAATCCGCATCGGCACGAACCTTCCAGTTTGCGTCCAGTTCTTTTTTTGCGCGAATATCTTCTATATAAATAATAACGCCGTCCTTCCCCTCCTGCTCCCACAGCAGCGACTTTAACGTGTCCTCGGAAGTTTGATAAGCCTCCTTTGTCGGAAACTTGATCCACACATTCCGCGGAATATCCTCAAAAAACACGATGCGCTCGCAGATGAGCTTGGCGTCCTTATCCTCCTCCGCGGAAACCCGCCCCGTGACGAACACCTTTGCGTCCTCGATCAGCTTTGCGGAATTTTGCTCATAGTCACGCGGAAAAATGACAACTTCGATCGTACCGACCAAATCCTCCAGCGTAATGAACGCCATCACCTTATCGTTTTTCGTGTATTTGATCTTCTTATCTGCGATCATGCCGCCCGCCGTAACCTTCTGACCATCCTTCAGCGCGGCTTCTCCCGTCTCCTCATCCAAATAAAAATCCGATGTTTTGACCGAACTGTAGCGCTCCCACAGTGTCTTATCCTGCTCTAACGGATGCCCGCTGACGTAGACGCCGAGCACTTCTTTCTCAAAAGCAAGCAGCATATCCTGTCCATACTCGCCCACGTCCGGCAGAGTAATCTCAAGCGCCTCGCGGCTTTCCTCACCGACAAGGTCAAATAAAGACATCTGTCCCGCCATATGATTTTTTTTGTCCTGATGCAGGGAGTCCAAAATCTGCACATACACGCACATGAACTGCTTGCGCGTGCCGCCCAGACCGTCCAGCGCGCCCGCCTTAATGAAATTTTCGATGGTGCGCTTGTTCATCTCGCATCCGACGTCGCTCATTCGTGTCAGAAAATCCTTGATACTTTTGAACTTCCCGCCGCGCTCCCGCTCCTTCACAACCGCCTCAATGACCGGTCTGCCGACGCTCTTGATCGCCGTCAGCGCATAACGGATCTTGTTCTCGGAAACGGAGAAGCCGCCGCTCCCCTCATTGATATCGGGGGGCAGGATCTCAATGCCCATACTGCGCGACACCAGAATATACTCACACGCTTTGCCCGGATTATCGATCACGGAAGTAAGGAGCGCCGCCATGAACTCGATCGGATAATAATGCTTTAAGTATGCGGTCTGATACGCGACGACCGCATAGCATGCCGCATGTGATTTGTTAAACGCATATTTCGCGAAATCCATCATGGTATCGTAAATGTGACTGGCAACCTCCGGCGCGATGCCCGCCGCCTCACAGCCGGGCACGCCTTCCTCCTTGTTACCGTAAACAAAGTTTTTGCGCTCCTGCTCCATCACATATTGCTTCTTTTTACTCATGGCACGGCGCACAAGATCACTCCGCCCGAGCGTATAGCCGCCCAGATCGCGCACGATCTGCATAACCTGCTCCTGATAGACAATACAGCCGTATGTCGCCTCTAAGATCGGCTTTAACTGCGGACAGGCGTAGGTGATCTCATCCACATGATCTTTTCCGTAAATATACTTTGGGATAAAGTCCATCGGCCCCGGGCGATAGAGGGAGATTCCCGCGATAATATCCTCTAAGCTGCGCGGCTTTAACTCCTTCATAAAGCTTTTCATGCCCCCGCTCTCTATCTGAAAAATACCGTCCGTCTTTCCCGTTCCGATTTCTTCAAATACCGTTTTATCATCATAATCCAGCTCATTCATCGAAAGTGTGACGCCCCGCGTCTGTTCGACATTGCGCACCGCATCCTGAATGACCGTCAGCGTCCGCAGTCCTAAGAAGTCCATTTTCAAAAGGCCAAGCTGCTCGATGGTCGTCATCGTGAACTGTGTCGTGATCTCTCCCTCGGCCCCCCTCGAAAGCGGCACAAACTCCTCCGCGGGACGCTGACAGATCACAACGCCCGCCGCATGAATGGAAGTATGGCGCGGCAATCCCTCTAAGCGCTTCGCCATATCGATCAGCTCATGCACCTGCCCGTCGCTCTCATAGATCGCGCGAAGCTCAGGATTGACCTCAAGCGCGCGGGAAAGCGTAATGTTCAGCTCATACGGTATCATTTTGGCAATATTGTCCACAAATGCATACGGCAGATCCATCACACGCCCCACGTCGCGGATGACACCCTTCGCCGCCAGCGTACCGAACGTCACGATCTGAACAACCTTATCCGCACCGTATTTGGCGGTCACATAATCAATGACCTCCTGCCGGCGCTCATAACAGAAATCCACGTCAATATCCGGCATGGACACACGTTCCGGATTTAAGAACCGTTCAAATAGCAGTTGATATTTAATTGGATCAATGTCTGTGATATGCAGACAGTACGATACAATAGAGCCCGCCGCGGAGCCTCTTCCCGGTCCGACTGCAATCCCGTGCTCTCTGGCATAGTTGATATAGTCCCACACGATCAAAAAATAATCGACATAGCCCATGTTCCGTATGACGTCCAGCTCATAGGAAAGCCGCTCGGAAAGCCCTTCCCCACCCTGCGGGTAACGCTCCTTCATGCCCCTGTTACAGAGTTCGTTTAAGTAGCTCCAGGAATCATACCCCTCCGGCACGTCAAAATGAGGCAGCTTCGTCACGCCGAACTCGATCGTCACGTCACAGCGATCCGCGATGCGCTGCGTGTTCTCAAGCGCCTCGACCGCGTAAGGGAACACGATTTTCATCTCGTCCTCGCTCTTCACGTAATACTGTCCGCCCTCATAGCGCATGCGGTCCTCGTCCGCAAGCTTCTTGCCCGTCTGCAGGCAGAGCAGGATGTCATGCGGCTTTACATCGTCCGCGTAGGTATAATGCACATCGTTCGTGGCCACAAGCGGAATGTCCAGCTCCTTCGACATCGCCATCAGCGCCATATTGACGGTCTGCTGCGTCGGAATCCCGTGATCCTGCAGCTCAAGAAAATAATTTCCTTTGCCGAAGATTGCCTCATAGCGCAGCGCTGTCTTTTTTGCTTCCTCGATCAACCCCTTGGCTATGTTGCGCTGCACCTCTCCTGCAAGACAGGCGGAAAGCGCGATGATGCCCTCATGAAATTCCTCAAGCAGCTCCATATCCACGCGGGGTTTATAATAGTACCCTTCCGTAAAACCGCGGGATACGATCTTCATCAAGTTTGCATAACCAGTGTTATTTTCTGCAAGCAGTACCAAATGGTAATAACGGTCGTCGGAAACATGTGTCTCTTTCTCAAAACGCGACCCCGGCGCAACATAGACCTCGCAGCCAAGAATCGGCTTGATGCCCGCCTCCGTCGCCTCACGGTAAAAATCGATCACGCCGTACATGACGCCGTGATCCGTGATCGCCGCCGCGTTCATGCCAAGCTCTTTCACACGCTTCACGTATTCCTTGATCTTATTTGAACCGTCCAAAAGACTATACTCGGTATGGACATGAAGATGTACAAACGACATGCGCGCCTCCTTTTGTATGATGACAGTACCATGTGATTACGATATGTAAAAAAACCTACAATAATTTTTCCAAACTTTGCTTTAGCACCGGAATGTCCTCCAATAATGTATTCCAAACAATTTCCAAATCAACGTTTTCATAATCATGCGCATGCAAATTTCTCATTCCTCTAATTGCACGCCATGGAATATTTTTATTTCTTTCTTTTTTTTCATCTGATAACCTATTGGCAAGTTCACCGATTTGGATAATACACATATTACATGCATATTGAAACGAAATATCCGTTTTATATTTTTCAAAGTCCATATCAAATCTTGTTAAAAGAATATTTACATCGTTACAATATTTGATCATTTTCTTAATAATCAGGTTGTCCTCATTCTTCATATAAAAGTACCCCCTCTTGCATTATCTCAGCAAGAAATTGTTTGTCCTCAATCCCTGTGGTCACAACATCAACATGGCAATTCAAAACATTTTCCAGTTCATCAATAAAAGCAAAATATTGAAGCAAACTTTTCAGCCTTCCCCTCTCTATATACAAATCAACATCACTATCATCTGTCGCCTCTCCTCTGGCATAAGAGCCAAACAAACTCATTCGTCCAATTCCATATTCTTTTGCAATGGGCGTTGTTTTTTTCTTTATTTCATTAATAGTATAACGCATATATGATCACTCCCTCGTCATTATTCCATTACATATATCAAGGGCAACCTAGAGCTAGCCATAAAATATTTTACCCTAAATTCACACACTATACAATCAGAAATTGCCCATAAAATAATAGGCGGGGCTGCCACACCAAGGAAATCAAATACACGATATTGTAGAATTTGTTTGTACTTCCTTCAATATCCTGTATTCTCAACACTTAGTGCAGCAGCCCCGTGAAAGCCCTTTTTACAAATACTTTTTATAAAATTATAAATATTTCTTTAACACATCGACCTTATCAAGCTGCTCCCACGGCAGATTCAAGTCGTTGCGTCCGAAGTGCCCGTATGCTGCGGTCTGCTTGTAGATCGGTCTGCGCAGATCGAGCATTTTGATAATGCCCGCAGGTCTTAAATCAAAATTGTCACGGATGATGCCAACCAGCTTCTCTGAGCTTAATTTTCCCGTGCCGAACGTATCGATCATGACGGAGGTCGGCTCCGCTACGCCGATCGCGTAGGATAACTGAATCTCACATTTATCGGCAAGTCCCGCCGCCACGATATTTTTTGCGACATAGCGCGCCGCGTACGCCGCGGAACGATCGACCTTCGTGCAGTCCTTCCCCGAAAATGCGCCGCCGCCGTGTCTGGCGTAGCCTCCGTAGGTATCCACAATGATCTTACGTCCCGTCAGACCCGCATCGCCGTGCGGTCCGCCGATCACAAAGCGTCCCGTCGGGTTGATAAAGTATTTCGTATTCTCATCGATCAGTTCCTTCGGAAGCACCGGATCAAACACATATTTTTTGATGTCCTCATGAATCTGCTCCTGCGTGACATCCTCGTCGTGCTGTGTGGACAACACAACCGCCTCTAAGCGGATCGGCTTATTATTTTCATCATATTCCACAGAGACCTGACTCTTGCCGTCCGGTCTTAAATAAGAAAGCGTACCGTCCTTTCTCACTTTGGTAAGCTGTAATGCCAGCTTGTGCGCAAGCGAGATCGGGTACGGCATATATTCTTCGGTTTCGTTTGTCGCATAGCCGAACATCATACCCTGATCGCCCGCACCGATCGCGGCAAGCTGCTCGTCGGACATTTTCGCCTCTCTTGCCTCCAGCGCTTTGTCTACACCCATTGCAATATCGGGAGACTGCTTGTCCAATGCGACCATGACCGCGCAGGTATTCCCGTCAAATCCTGTCTTTGCATCATCATAACCGATCTCGTTCACCGTTTTTCTGACGATTGCCGGAATATCCAGATTCGCCTTTGTTGTAATCTCACCCGTGACAAGCACAAACCCCGTACATGCGGCTGTCTCACAGGCAACGCGGCTCATCGGATCCTGCTCCATGCAGGCGTCTAAGATGGCGTCGGAAACCGCATCGCAGACTTTGTCAGGATGCCCCTCCGTAACGGATTCAGACGTAAATAAGTGTTTTTCCATGATTGGTTCCTCCTTCTTTATCACAAAAAAATAAGTCCGCAGCTAAGCGGACCTGACATCACAGATAATCAAATCCTCTTATTGTTCGATCAACCGCAGATGATATGCGGTCAACAATATTCGCTCAGGTTGGCACCTTCCGGTTATGGGGTTGCCGTGGCTTCACAGATCCTATGTATCTCCACCACTCCGAATAAGAGAATATTCCCCGTAAAACAAGGGGTTCAATATGGAATTTTCCTATCTGCTACTAACATACATCAAACGTTTGGCTATGTCAATGGATTTGATTGACAATATAGTAAAAAAATTTTATAATTTTACTATCACTATTGTTACTTTTGACTGAAGGGAGGTACGCTATGAAAAGACTGAGCACGCAAGAATTGGTTCCGGGAATGGTCACGGCGGAGGACGTCTATAGCTACAGCGATCAACTGATCCTTCCCAAAGGACTTACCTTAACAGACAAAACCATTACAAAGCTTGAATTTTATTCCATCCTCTCTATTCGTGTTGAGGACGATCGGAATGAGTCATTAGGAAGCCCTTCTCCCAGCCTTTCCGTTTCCGAGCATGTGCAGAGCAGCCCGGAATTTCAGGCATTCAAGCGCTATTTTGATGAATCTTTGGTTGGCTTTAAAAGCAGTCTGAACGATATTGTTGAGAACAATGCGCCGATCGATACGGATGCTATGCTGGAGCAGGCATTATCTCTTGTTCAGACCAAAAAGGCTTCCTTCAACGTATTTACCATGCTGCAGAGTATGCGTTCCTATGATGATCAGACCTATGCACATTCGATGAACGTCGCCCTGATCTGTAATATTTTTGCCCGATGGCTCCTTTTTTCGCAGGAGGATATTGAGCTGGCGACGCTGTGCGGCATGCTGCATGACATCGGCAAGCTCGTCATTCCCGATTTTATCATTAAAAAGCCTGCGAAACTGACCGAGGAAGAGTTTTCCGTCATTAAAACGCATCCGTATGAGGGCTATAAGATCCTGCGCGCGCAGAACGTGAACGAGCATGTCTGCAACGCCGCATTGATGCATCACGAACGCTGTGACGGCACCGGTTATCCGCTCGGACTTGTCGGCAATAAGATCGACAAATTCGCAAAGATTGTTTCCATCGCCGACGTATATGATGCCATGACAAGCGCGCGTATCTATCGCGGTCCTCTCTGCCCGTTTGAAGTGATCGATATTCTCGTTTCCGAGGGACTGCAGAAATATGACCCCGGCTATTATATGACTTTTATGAATAATGTCGTAACAACCTACCTGTTAAACCGCGTCCGCCTAAGCGACGGCAGGGAGGGTGAGGTCGTCTTCATCAATCCGAACAACCCTGCACGGCCGACCGTACGCGTGGGGGATACCTTTGTTGATCTCTTCAAAGAAACGGAGCTGTCCATTGTAAAGATTTTATAAAAAAGATTTGCGCGTGGCGCAAATCTTTCAAAGAATTTGCATTCGCAAATTCTTTCCGGGATTGAGGAATTTCCTATAAGTTAAAAAAGAACGCGCAGCGTTCTTTCCGTACTGAGATAATTCCAATTTCGTAAAAAAGAGTGCATAGCACTCTTTTTTACTTTGTAAAGACAAACTCTTTCAACTCAAACAGGCATCGGTTCCTAAAGGGTTCTCCCGTCCAGTCAGACGGATACTCTGTGGAAATCCGAAAGAATAAACTGTGTCTTCCGGTTACTGCCTTCACCCTTTCCGTGACCACACTATTTTCTCTGCCGATCTTAAGCCGCCCGATCTCCTCTCCATCCTTTCCGTCGAGCAACACCTGCAAAATACTGTCACAGCCCATACCATGGATGTTTGCGGAAAGTTCCATCGTCCTGCTGCCGAAATCGTCTCCGAAATCAAAGTATTTATATCCAATCACGCATCCTTCCGTCACATTCGTCACAACGCGCTCAAATACATTTTTCTCGGTCACGAACGCACCGCCCTCCAACACACAGGCGATTTCTGCCGGAGTGATCTCATAAGGATTTAGGGCATCCTCAAATCCCAAAGATGTCATTTCCACCGCGGGAATCGTTCCGTCCGGAAGAATCTCAATCTTCTCGACACAGGCACGCCGGGACATAATGGTACCGTTGGTCATCCGATGGTAAAAAACATACCACTGCCCGTTAATCTGCGCAACAGAGCCATGATTGTTGCCGCCCGGATATTCCACGCCATTATCTATGATATATCCCCGATAGGTAAACGGTCCCGTCGGACTGTCCGAAGTAGCATACGCAAGCCTGCTGCCACGCTTGGGCGAATAGATAAGATAGTAGGTATTCCCGATCTTTCTTGGCGAGCACGCTTCATAAAACAGCGCGTCCGTCTCCGTGAATCCCCCGTCCTCCTGTTTTTCGCAGGGAATGATATGCTCGATGCAGCTCCCGTCAATAACCTCATACATACTACCACTGTCGATCTGCGCCACAAAAGAACGTTCAAATCCGCAGTATATGTACGTTCTGCCATCGTCATCCACCAGTACTCCCGGATCGATAAACCAGCCGTTGCAACAGATTTCGTCAGAAATCGTATATTGATACTTATTCAACAGCCGAAACGGTCCCTCCGGTTTGTCGCTCACCGCAACACAGCCTATGGAACCTATGATATAAGCGTAAAGATAATATTTTCCGTCCTTTTCCACAACATCCGGCGCATAGAGATAATGAGAACGATCTGTCCAATCCGTGTCAGACTCATGATCAAAGGTCTGCTGTGTGCGAAAGATGTCGCCATGGCATACCCACTGATCCAAATGATCAAGCGGTGCGCTCCAGCATTTCAACACATAATCGCAGAACTTCACTGATCCCGCATTGTCGTGCGAACCATAGATATAAATTCTGTCACCGAACACTCTCGGCTCGCCATCCGGAATATATTCCCAGCGCGGCAGATATGGATTTGGCATGGACGTCCCCTTTTATCCCACTTTTAATTGAAATTTTTTGAGCTGTGTTTCATCGGACACACGCTCAATCTGCGCGCCGAGCGCCTGAAGCTTATATTCCAGATCCTCATATCCGCGCTCAATATATTGAATCTCGTCGAGTGTCGAAAATCCGTCCGCAGCAAGCGCTGCAATAACAAGCGCCGCCCCTGCCCGAAGATCGGGAACCGTCATTCCTGCCCCAAGATATTTGGAAACGCCGTCAATGATCGCCATCGTACTCTCTACCTTGATCTCCGCTCCCATCTTTGTGAGCTCGTCAACGTACTTGAATCGGTTCTCAAAAATACTCTCCGATACGATGCTCGTTCCCTTTGCCAAACCGAGCACCGCCACGATCTGCGGCTGCATATCCGTCGGAAAGCCTGGATACGGAAGCGTTTTCACCTGTGTGTTGTGCAGTCGTTTTGCCGCCACAACTCTGACTGCATCGTCCGATTCCTCGACCTCACAGCCAATCTCTATCAGCTTTGCCGTGATAGATTCCAAATGCTTCGGAATCACATTTTTTACTGTTACGTCACCCTTGGTCGCCGCGGCCGCCATCATGAACGTTCCCGCCTCTATTTGATCGGGAATGATCATGTACTCGGTCTTATGTAGCTTTGTCACGCCCTTGATCCGGATAACGTCCGTTCCTGCGCCCTTGATATTGGCGCCCATAGAATTCAAAAAGTTCGCAAGATCGACCACATGCGGTTCCTTCGCCGCATTCTCGATGATGGTCTTGCCTTCCGCCATGCTCGCTGCCATCATCACATTGATGGTCGCGCCGACCGATACTTTATCCATGAAGATATGGTTTCCGGTCAAATGCTTTGCCTCCGCCACGATCGCGCCGTGAACAATACGCACATCTGCGCCCAGCGCCTTAAATCCCTTGATATGCTGATCGATCGCGCGGACACCGATATTGCATCCGCCCGGAAGCGGGACCTCCGCATGCTTGTATTTGCCGAGAAGCGCGCCGATCAAATAGTAGGAGGCGCGAATCTTCTTCATATACTCGTCTTCTATTACTAAATTGTGAATCTGTGAACCGTTTATCTTAACAGTGTGTCTGTCGATCCGGGTAATGACAGCCCCGACGCTCGACATTGCCTGCATCAGTACATTCGTATCCCTGACATCCGGTACATTCTCTATCAAAACTGTTTCGTCCGTCATGATGGATGCAGCCAAAATCGCAAGCGCCGCATTTTTGGCTCCTCCGATCTCGACTTCGCCCACAAGGGGTGTGCCGCCTTTTACTGCGTATTGATCCATAACGCACCTCATCTATATTTCTAATCTATGCATATCATTATTATATGCAGGAAACGACTCATCCTACACTCTAATCAACCATGTTGACAACAGCCCTCGCATGCGGGTGTCGGCACAACAACGGCAAGGCGACACATCGCAGAGCTCTGCATACAACATATGGTACAAGCATACCATATATTGTTACTGTCCGTTCACCTATGCGCTTATTATAGCGCAGATGTTCTCTCGTGTAAATCATAACTTTTGAACAAAGTCAGAACGAAGTTTCCCAATTTTATGCACAGTTAGTCCAAATATGGCCGCGGATCGACCTGGGTTCCGTTGATCAGCATCTCAAAATGCAGGTGGGGTCCCGTACTTCTTCCCGTATTGCCCGAGTAAGCGATCGCCTGTCCCTGCACGACATACTGCCCCGGAGTGACAAGCACCCTGCTGCAATGCCCGTATCTTGTCTGCCTGCCGTCCGGATGATTGATATAAACCACATAACCGTAGCCGCTTGCCCAGCCTGCCCTCGCAACCGTTCCCGATGAGGACGCCATGACCGTGGTCCCAATCGGCACCGCCCAATCAACGCCTTTATGATTTGTCGAAGCGCCCTTTGTCGGCGCGGTGCGTCCGCCGAAGCCGGAGGTAAGACGTCCGCCGTAGATCGGCTTGATATAGGACGGCGGAATGATCGTTCCGCGCTCAACAATCTTCGGCACCGCTTCGAGCGTCACCTCCTGCATGAGAATCTCCCTGCCAAGTTCCTCGGTATTCTTATAGCTGATACTCGCCACGACCTTACGGTGTCCCTGCGAAGGCTCCTGCAGCGTCACCCGCTGGGTCGTATACCAGCTGTCGTTATCAATATAAATAATATCCGCGTCATAATCTTCCTCGTAATACCTCTGCTCGCTCCAAAGAACGGACAGCGACGGCTCCGGCACGGTAATGATCAACTCGTCGTCAATATGAAGGATCGAGTTTTGATCTCTGAGCTTGTCCGGATTCATCGCGATCAATTCTTCCATCGGAAGATCAAATTTCATGGATATTTCCGAAAGAGTATCCCCCGGCTGGATCGAGTAAATCTGCTGCACCTCCTGATTCTCCGTGATCAGCGCGATCGCCGTATTAAGATCGGTGAGTTCGTCCTGCGGCAGATATGCTTCCACGACCTCAATATCCTCGTTATATGTCATACTGGAAATACCGAGATCAAAATCTTCAAATGTCTGCTCCTCATGCTCCTCCTCACGGTTCATCGCTTCCTCAAGAAACCATTCCACACCGGCCACAGTCGGGAACTCTTCCTCCTCCTGCTCTTCACCGGCTGTCTCGTCCTGCTTCGCCGTACTTGTGATCACGGGCGTCAGCACATTCAGCTCACGCTCCGGGTCTAAGACAAGCTCTAGTTCATAGGCATTCTCCGCATCATATTTGCGCAACGCCGCATCCAGCAGATCGCGTACCTCTTCCGTGCTTGCCAGATTGACGGTCGTCTCATTGACCTTCACGGTATAGGAACGCTGCATGGTCTCCTGCATTGTACTTTTCAGCGCGTCGTAAATCCTCGCACGGACGGTTCCCTCGTCGTCCACCATGCCGATGTAAACTTCTTCACCGACGATCTCCACATCCGCGTTCATAAAAACCAGCTCGGACGAATTCGAGGCGTTCTCGGACATAACAATAGAACGGCGCGCATCCCGGATAAAGCGGTCCACCTTTTCTTCGGCGTCCACCGTACCGACCAGCTCCCCGTTTACGGTTACGGTAAAAAAATTATTCCCTGTGCTCTGCAATTTGGTATAATAGGGTAAGAACAGCGCATTCACGGCAAGTGCAAACCAAATCGTCTTGAGATAGGTAAAGCGCAGTCTTTTATAATATTTTGTAATCAGTCTCATTCTGTTTTCCAAAGATAACGCTGCACCCGGATGGCGCAGTCTTCATCATCTTTCGTTTTTAATTGTAACAATTTTGTAACAAAAACATTCTAACAATATTTTGCCCGCTTGTAAAGTAAAATGCGGTGGAAAGGAAAGACATGGACAGCATTTTTTTCCATATTGATGTCAATTCAGCCTATTTAAGCTGGACTTCGGTTGAAAATCTAAAAACAGGTGCCGGCATTGATCTGCGCGAAATCCCCGCCATTATCGGCGGCGATTCCTCTAAGCGCCACGGCATCGTCCTTGCCAAATCCATTCCCGCAAAAAAATACCACATCCAAACAGCGGAACCGATCGGCAGCGCCTTAAAAAAGTGTCCTTCGCTCGTGATCGCTCCGCCGGACCACGCCATGTATCACCGCTATTCCCAGGCGCTGATGGCACATCTTTCTTCTTTTTGTCCGGATTTGGAGCAGGTCAGCATTGACGAATGCTATATGGATTATACACCGATCGCCTCCCATTATGCATCCCCTGTCGCCGCCGCCACCCTGATCAAGGATTCCGTGTACGAAACATTCGGCTTTACCGTTAATATCGGGATTTCCGACCGCAAAGTGCTGGCCAAAATGGCATCCGATTTTCGCAAGCCCAATCTTGTCCACACACTGTTTTGCTCCGAGCTTGCCGGGAAACTATGGCCGCTCCCCATATCCCGCCTGTTCCTCTGCGGGCGTTCCAGTACGGAAACGCTTAAAAAGCTCGGCATCGTCACGATCGGCGATCTCGCCGCCGCGGACCCTGCTATTGTGACCGCGCACTTAAAAAGCCACGGGCAGACGCTCTGGAACTACGCGAACGGCATCGACGATTCCGAAGTCGTCACGCAGGAAGCGGAGGCAAAGGGGATCGGAAATTCGATAACGCTCTCTGCGGATGTTACCGACGAAGCCGCAGCGCGCCGCGTTTTGTTATCGCTCGCGGAATCCGTTGCCGCAAGACTGCGCGAGGCACAAAAACGCGCGCTCTGTGTGACCGTCGAGATCAAATATGCTTCTTTTTTATCCGTGTCGCACCAGACCATGCTCGATACTCCTACCGACAGCACAAATTTCATCTACGAAACTGCCTGCCGGCTTTTTCGCGAGCTATGGAACAGGGAACCGATACGTCTGCTCGGTATCCGCACCGCCAAGCTGGGCGCAGCGGACGATCCCGTACAGCTCAGCCTGTCCGACCTTGCCATGGATACCGGCAGCTCCCTTCGTACAAGCGGGCACCGCGATCCCGCATCCGCTCTCACGCAGGCGCACCCTCCCGCACGGGCGGATGCTTCCGCCGCTCTCACGCAGACGGACAAGCCCCTTTCCGGTGCACGGGCGGAAAAATACCAAAAGCTCGACAAGGCGCTTGACAGCATCCGAAGCCGCTACGGAAACGCTTCCGTTGTGCGCGGTTCTCTTTATCAGCCGCAGCAGCATCGGACTTCCTCTGAACAAAAAAAAGAATTGTGAACACAATTCTTTTTTTATGTATGGAAATTTTCAAACACTCTTTTTTACGCTGAACCCAAATTTACCAAGTGCCGCTCCAAGCTCATGATAGGTGCCGTGCGAATAGACGATTGGTTCTGCCTGCTCTAAATGAAACGCGTTTTTTTCATCCATATACGCGTCGTCCACGAGCACCGCCACCACCGTACCGATGAACATGTCGTGCGTTCCGAGCGCAAGCTTATTTGTCACCTTGCACTCAATGTTGACGGGACTTTCCTTCACATAGGGCGCACGCACCTTCGTGCCTGTTACAGGCGTTAAGCCCGCACCCTCCCATTTATTCTCATCCCGGCCGCTCCGCACGCCGCAATAATCCGCCGCGCGGGCCAGCTGCTTCGTCGTCAGATTGACGACAAATTCTCCCGTCTCCTCTATCATATGGTAGGAATAGCGCTCAGGTCGTACAGAAACGGATACCATGGGCGGATCGGAGCAGACCGTCCCTACCCAGCTCGCTGTAAACAAATTGGGCTTTCCGTCCTTATCCGCAACGCTAATCAGCACGGCTGGAATCGGATAGAGCATGTTGCCCGGCTTCCATAATTGTTTCCCCACGATCTTCGCGGCTCCTTTCTGTCTGAATAACTCATTAGCACAATATTTCCATCAGAACGTAGGCAGAAGATTGAAGATTGACGCAGCCCAGATCCCGATATTGGCAAGTGCCGCGATCAATGTCACGATTGCGAGCGTCTTTAGTCCCGATACGTTCTTTTCGGTTCTTGCAAGCTGCTCCTTCATCTCTATCTGAGATGCGGCGATCGCCTCCGCCAGCTTCTTATTTTCATCTATGATCGCTGCCTGCACGTTACGGTATACTTTAACGTTCTCTTTATGTACATGGTCGGTCAGCTCTTCCTTGACCGCATTCAGCCGTTCCTCAAGTCCCTCCGGCTTTTCGCTGACGAGCCGCTCTGCAATCTCATCCAGCGTCGGAAATCTGTCTAATTTTGATACGATTCCTTCAAATGCCGTGCGGTAATTCAGCTTCTCCGCGATTTCGTCCGTCGTCGGCTGCTGCTCCAGCTTTGCTGCAATCTCATTCAGCTTCTCACTGGTGTCAAGCCTTGCGATCAATTCCTCGGATACCGAAGACTTCTCCAACTTCTCCGCGATCTGTTCCAGCTCTGAACGTGTGTTTAATCTGTTCTCTAACGTATCCAGCCGCTCCATCGTCTCAAGCTTTGCCATGGTAAGCTGCTTCGTCTGTGTGATCAACTTCTGAGACAGGTCTTCCAGCTGCTCGCCGGTCACAGCCTGCGCCGCTGCCCCTTCCGCCTGCTCGCTCTGCTCCTGTGCGTCCGCATACGCTTTTATCTTAGCGTTTCCGGCATCAATCATTGCCTGCAGATTATCCGCCAGCTCCAAATTCTTGAGATTCAGCTTACGGATCTCCTGTATTCTTGTATCATATTCGGCAACCTGCACGCGCAGACGCTCCAGTTCCTTTTCCTCCGCCGCCGCATTCGCCTTGATCATATCCTGTGCCGTAAATTTGTGTGCAATTTTATCCATAAAGCTATCCATGTTTTCCACCCAGACCCTTTCTTCCTCTTTTCATGTACCCCACAAATGCCCGCTGCGCGGTCGCTTGTACTGTCCTTTATTTTCCTTTTTCCTCGCAAACTCGTGCTCCGCACTTTTTACCCGGCTTCGCCGGGCGTTTGCTCGGTATAGGCACAAGAAAAACAAATGCCCGCTGCGCGGTCGCTTGTTTTTCTTATGTGCCTATTATAACATACAGTTTTGATTCTCTCAAGCTCTTTCGTTTTTGTGCAATCTGCACTACATTTATTTCCATTTTTTGGATTGTTTATAAATATTAACCAATCATTCACGGTTCGTTCATGATTTGTTCATAATCTATCGTTATACTTAACTTAATTCAAGTTATTGTTTTCATCATGATTTTCATTATTTTTTTCATAATAAGCCTGAGTGCCGAAAGGTACTCAGGCACTCCTCATTTTAGGGGGTAAAAAGAACGCAAAGCGGCATATTCTTTTCCTATCCGCGTGCGCCGCAGAAAGTCCGAAGGAAGCGCCGATCGTATCGGCGCTTCCTTCGTTACTAATCCTGCTCTTCGATTTTTCTGACTTCATTGTTAAGGGAAAGCATCTTCGCATCCAGCTCGGAAACCATGCGCGCGCATTCCATCAGCTCACGCTCGATCGTTTCCGGTGTCTCCCCTTCGAATTTGTAATGAATCTTATGCTCCAGGCTCGCCCAAAAATCCATCGCAACCGTTCGGATCTGAATCTCCACTTTCGTATCGACGATTCTGTCCGACAGATTGATCGGCACGGTAACAAGCATGTGATAGCTCTGATAGCCGTTCGGCTTCGGATTTGTAAAGTAATCCTTGATCCCAATGACCTTTAAGTCGCTCTGGCGCTCGATCATTTTCGCGATCTGTTCAATATCCGACGTAAAGGAACAGATTACGCGGATTCCCGCAATGTCATTCACATGCTCGATCATATTTTCAATCGTCGAATCATATCCGTTACGCTTCAATTTCTTAACGATGCTCTCCGATGTCTTGATCCTCGACTTGATATGCTCAATCGGATTATACTTATGTACATGCTGAAATTCATCATTCAGGATCTCAAGCTTTGTTCCGATTTCTTTCAATGCCGATTGATAGACAAGCTGCACTTCCTTCCACTTATCCACCTCACTGTTTGCACTAGGCCAAAATTCCATTTCCACTCCCCCAATCCAAGCATACACTCAGGCTGTCGTTTTTGTGCTAAATTCTGTAATCATTATACCATATTTCGGAAAAAATGTACATTTTTCACAAATATTTAATGGTTTATTTACAAATACTACATTTTATCGCTATACTTTATATTTATCAGACGTATCTTGATCAAACAAAGTTGAAAGGAACTCGCGATGTTTCGTTTATGGGCAAAAATATGGAAAGAAAATCACATGCTCCGCGATACCGTGATCATTGACGATCGCGAGGATACGCGGACACACAAAGTCTTTCGCGCGCTTGACGAAGTCTGCATCCGTTTTGACCTCGGCAAACCGATCTGGCTCGACAGCAACATCCGGGAATTTCAGCAGCATGCCAAGACCCGCTTCCGGCAGGACAGTTTTATTGAGCAGATTCCGTTCGATTATTTGGAGTTCCAAATCATCGAAGAAGACTGATATCGCCCACACAATTATTAATTTACGCAGAACCACCAAAAAACATTCCAAAACGCAGGCAAAAAATTCCGCAAACGCAGGCAAAAAGCCTGCGTTTTTTATGCATAGCAACAGAAAACGCATAAAGCATCGTATTGATTGTTCATTTTTCTGTTGACACTATCCGTCGCGTGTTGTAATATATGTATACCACAACATAGTTTTGTTTACTATGTCATAAAGTTTCGCAAAGCGGTTTATACTATGAGCAGTTCCATTTGTTTTTTCATATCTGCACGTATGCCTTTCCGGCTGACATGCGGATTCTAAATCTATTTTAGGAAAGAAGGGATTTTTTATGACAATTACGATCCGTGAACCCGGAAGTGCCATCACTCATCTGATCGCTATGGTCTTCGCTTCCATTGCAGCAACACCGCTCCTGATCAAAGCAAGTATGTCCGCGGACTCCCGTCATCTTTTGGCGATGACGGTCTTTATACTCAGCATGGTGCTTCTGTACGGCGCAAGCACGCTATATCATTCCGTCAACGTAGGCGGCAAACTGCTCCGCATATTCCGCAAGCTGGATCATATGATGATCTTTGTGCTGATCGCCGGCTCCTATACGCCTGTATGTCTGATCGTTCTTGGCGGACAGCTCGGGTACCTGCTCCTTGCCGTTGTGTGGGGCATCGCGCTCGCCGGTATGATCGTCAAGGCTTGCTGGATCACCTGCCCGAAATGGTTTTCTTCCATCCTGTATATTTCCATGGGCTGGGTATGCCTCTTTGTATTTGGACAGCTCATCCATACGCTTCCGCTAGCCGCTTTTTTATGGCTGCTCGCAGGCGGACTGATCTATACAGCCGGGGGCGTTATTTACGCACTGAAGCTTTCCGTATTTAACGCAAAACATGCATATTTCGGTTCCCACGAGGTATTCCATCTGTTTGTCATGGCGGGAAGCGTCTGCCATTTTATCTTTATGTATGGATATGTGGCGTAAAAAAGAATGGCGCTTCGCGCCATTCTTTTTTACGTAATGCTTCCAGCATTTCTTTTTTACTCCTCATACCCGTTCGGGTTATTGCTCTGCCATCTCCAGGAGTCCTCGCACATCTCGCGAATACCATACTCCGCGGTCCAGCCAAGTTCTTCTTTCGCAAGCGATGCATCGGCGTAGCAGGTGGCAATGTCTCCCGCACGCCTCGGCTTAATCTCATAAGGGATCTTCACGCCGTTCGCTTCCTCAAAATTCTTTACAATATCCAGAACGCTGTAACCGACGCCTGTACCGAGATTGTAAATCTTTAAGCCCGCTTTTTCCTCGACCTTCTTTACCGCTTTCACATGTCCCTTCGCCAGATCGACAACATGAATATAATCCCTCACTCCGGTTCCATCTGGCGTATCGTAATCATTTCCGAACACGCCGAGCTGCTTCAGCTTGCCGACTGCAACCTGCGTGATGTAAGGCATCAGATTGTTCGGGATGCCGTTCGGATTCTCGCCGATCGTTCCGCTCTTATGCGCGCCGATCGGATTAAAATAACGAAGCAGGATGACGTTCCACTCCGGATCCGCCTTCTGCATATCGCTTAAGATCTGCTCCAGCATGGATTTGGTCCAGCCGTACGGATTGGTACATTGTCCTTTCGGGCACTGTTCCGTGATCGGAATCACCGCCGGATTGCCGTACACGGTTGCCGAAGACGAAAAAATGATGTTTTTGCAGCCGTGCTTTCTCATCACGTCCACAAGCGTGAGAGTTCCGGCAATATTGTTATTGTAATATTCCCACGGCTTCTGTACGGATTCTCCGACCGCCTTTAAGCCCGCGAAATGGATACAGCAGTCAATTGCTTCTTTTGCAAAAATTTCTTCCAACGCCTCACGGTCTAAAATATCCGCCTTGTAAAAAGGAACTGCCTTTCCCGTAATTTTTTCCACACGCTTTAAGGACTTCTCACTGGAATTACTCAGATTATCCAGTACAACAACCTCATACCCCGCATTCTGCAGCTCCACTACCGTATGGCTTCCGATATAACCTGCACCGCCCGTTACTAAAATCGACATACCCCATCCTCCTTATTTTTCATCAGAGGCGTTACTCCCACAGTTTTTCAGGATATACGCCCTCATCTTTCAGATTCTGTATGGATTCCACAACAAAGGGTTTATCCTCCTTATAGGTGACGCCGAACCACTTGTCCTTCGAGGGCAGCACTTCCACAGTCGCTTTACCCGCCTGAAGCAGTCTGTCTACCTCGATCGGCAAAAAACACTCGGATTTTAAGGGATTGACCGGCACTTCCTCGGCAAAAAACCTTTGAAGCGCCTGCTCCAGCTCGCCTAAGATGCTCGGCATAAAGCCCCACATATTCATGGATACGAGCGTTTCCATCGGAATCGGCACATAAGTCTCTCCGTCGTCCTCCGTGTACGCCGCACCGCCGTGCATTTTGACGATCTTCGTGCGTTCCGCGATGTTGACCAGAAATCCGTTCTGATCCGTGATGCAGCAGCCGCGCGCCACGGAACCGTTATCCGTCAGCGTGTTGCCAAGCTCATAGCCCACCATCGCATAGCGGTACTTCTCGCCGTCCTCATGCGTCGTCAGAAAATCGTACAGCGTCTGGAATGCGCTCTGCCCATAATAATCATCCGAATTAATCACCGCAAACGGTCCGTCGATCACATCCTTGCAGCATAGAATCGCATGTGCGGTTCCCCAAGGCTTCATACGCCCCTCAGGAATGACAACGCCCGCGGGAACATTGCTAAGCTCCTGAAATACATATTCGACCTCGATATACTTGCTGACCGTATCGCCGATGCAGGAGCGAAAATCCGCCTCATTCTCTTTTTTGATAATGAAAATGACCTTGCGGAACCCCGCCCTGACCGCATCGTAGATTGAAAAGTCAATGATCTTATTTCCATGCTTATCAATCGGATCGATCTGCTTTAGCCCTCCGTACCTGCTGCCCATTCCGGCTGCAAGTATTACCAATGTTGGTTTCTCCATATTTCCCTCCTAGTTTAACGTAAGATTTTTGCTTTCTGCAAGACATGAATGTTACGATAACCTGTCAAAATGTTGTATCTGTATCGCTGCCGTTCAAAATGCCGCGCTCGGATGCGGCACAGCCGGAAAAACCTTATGCCGTGCTCTCATCCTTTCCGCGCCATCTTCTAAGCGCGCGCACGAGCGCCGCATAAATCTTATCCAGCCCGACCGCCAGCGCATAAATATACCCTACGCAGCTTACAAACAGGAGCAGCGTGTTGGAACCGCTCATTGTAACACCCGAAAAATTCGGAAGATATTTATACATAAACACATGATGCAGTAAAAAATACGCATACGAGTGTCTGCCGATCATGCTGATCAGACTCCTTACCCGCTCCGACTTTATCCACTCCGCAACCTCCATCAGGATCAGATAGACCGACAGCGATATGACAAAGATCACATGATAACCATTAAACCGATAACCGGTCTTTTCCACCGCAGCTACGACGATAAAAAGTATAACGCCGACTGCCGCCGCGATCCTTCTGCCGATTTTTACCGCCCGCTGTTTCGGACTCCTTCGCAACATCTCGATCATCATGCCGAGCACAAAATACATGCTGCACATGATCGGGTTTTTCTCCGGCACCATCGGAAACGGATTATGATATATCAGTACCACGCTCAACACAAAGAATACAACGGGTAAAATATATTTGCACTTACACATTACGAACCGGTACAGCGGAAACAGAATATAGAGTATCACGATCACACCCAAAAACCATTCGCCGATCATATAAAATGTCGGGATCCAGTCATTAAAATATCCGTCCATCGCAACCACCGACAGCAGAAAATGAATCTTCGGTCCCCCCGGCATAGATTTCACCCGATAAAAAAAATCAAGGAACGCAAACAGATACGCAAGCCAAAACAGCGGATAGAGCCCGAAAAACCTCTTCTTGTAAAATTCCTTCAATGAAAAGTTTTCCCCGTAACGATAGATCAATGCTGCGCCGGACACCATAAAAAAGCACGACACGGCAATCGGTCCCCACACAATATGCACGATCCCCTGATAAAACTCCACGTCTGCGTTGATCCCAAACGTTTTTACCGCAACCGAAAAATGAAATGATGTCACCATCAGAAAACAGACGATGCGGATCAGATCAAGATATAACACCCGTTCTTTTTTCATTTTCGACCTCTTGCCCCTTTCAAAACCTGCGGAGCCACAACATTTCCATAAATAAGCCTTCTCCCCGCATGAAACAAGTATAACACATTTTTCGCACACTGTCACTCGGATGTGCTATAATCAAACGCAGATGAGGTGATAAAGCGAACAAGTTCGCTTTGCAAATATTGTGCTTGCGCCCAAATTCGCAGGCTGAGCAAGAATGGAGAATTTTTATGATCAAAGAAAATGTAATGCAGGTACATGCGCATATTGCCGCCGCCTGTGCACGGTGCGGACGTGAGCCGTCCGAGGTAACGCTCGTTGCGGTCAGCAAGACAAAACCGCTCTCCATGATCGAGGAATGCGTCGCAGCGGGAGAACGCATCTTCGGCGAAAACTATGTGCAGGAGCTGACAGAGAAATATGCACAATGCAACGCCAGTGTCACATGGCATATGATCGGGCATCTGCAGCGCAACAAGGTTAAATATATCATAGACAAAACCGCGCTCATTCATTCCGTCGATTCCCTGCGTCTTGCCGCGCAGATTGAATCTGAGGCAGCCAAAAAAGGACTGACTGTGAACATTCTGCTCGAAGTCAACATCGCGGAAGAGGAATCCAAGTGGGGCTTTACCGCCGCCGAAGCGCCGGATGCCGTCGCACGCATCGCCGCGGATTGTCCGCATGTGCGCGTGCGCGGATTCATGACTTCCGCGCCCTACACGGAAACGCCCGAAAGCAACCGCATGCACTTCCGCCGTCTGCATGCTCTTTTTACAAGCATACAGGAATCCCCGCCAAAGGCTGCAGACGGGAATCCGGTCTGCTTTGATACACTCTCCATGGGCATGACGGGTGACTACGAAGTCGCGATCGAGGAGGGCGCAACGATGGTGCGCGTCGGCACGGGCATTTTCGGCGAACGCAGCTATCCCTGACCGCAGCCTGATATCTGCTTATGATATTCGGCAAATACATCCAGAATCTCCTTGTACAGCCGGTTTCCTTTCTCCTGTTGAAAATGCTTAACTAGTGCGATATTTAATTTTTGCTTATCCGAAGATTTCACAACATAATCATAGATAAACTTATAGCTTCCGGCCTCAAGTCCTTCTTCCTTAACCGCCTTGCGGATTTTCTTTCTCATGCTCTCGGGCAGGGACGGTTTCTCAGATTTTTTCTGATCAGGCGCCTTTTTCCCGGATGCCTTCTGATCGGATGCCTCCCTGTCGGATGCTTTCTGATCGGATGCTTTCTGATCGGACGCCTCCTTGCCGGACGCTTTCGGGGTTGATGACGTTTTGCCGGATGCCTTTTGCTTCGACTGCTTGCCGCCGCTTACGGACGGATCTGCCTGCATCGGTTCAGATGCCGGATTCTTCTGCATATCCGCATGCTCGCCAGCTGCCGCCTGTGCGCCTTTGCCCGCATCTGACTGCGCCGCCGTCTGCGTCACCGTTTTTTGCTTTTGCAGCGATTCGCAGCGCGTGATCGCAATCTGCTTATTTGTCTTTCTCCAAAATTCGATACAGCTGTCGTATCCCTTATCCTTACTGATAATATAATATACGCGCTCCTGCCCGCTTCCGATCAGGTATCCGAGATAGGTCACAAGCTGAAAATCCAGATAATTTTTTGCCACGCGCTCCGTCTTCGTGTAGGTAACATCCGCCTTTGCCTTTGTCAGCTCCACATGCTTGTCAAACGCAATCGAGCCTGTCCGCGTCCCGTAAAAAACAATGACCTTATCCTTTGCGGACAGCTCCTCCAAGCCCGATAGCCCTGCCAGCCCCGTATTTTCCAAGTCAACCAGATAGGTTGCCATTCGTTCCCCTCCTTATTTCGTGCCGTTTCCCTGCGGTATGCCTCACAGCCGCACCTCCCTGCCGTGCTTATAAACCCTTTGCAGTTCCCAGTCATCATTCACCACAAGCAGATCCGCTCTTTTCCCGATCGCAATACTTCCGTAATCGGTGTCAATGCCGAGCGCCGCCGCCGGATTGCTTGTCGCAGCGCGCACCGCCGCCTCTGCCGGAATCCCCATGCGGATCGCCGTCACCATGCAGTCATACAGATTGGTCACGCTTCCCGCGATCGTACCGTCTGAAAGCACCGCCCGTTTTCCGCGCACCGTGACCGCCTGCCCGCCAAGCTCATACATGCCGTCGGGCATTCCAGCCGCCATCATGCTGTCGCTGATCAGGATGACATGCTCCTCGCCAAACAGCCGGAATGCCATACGCACCGCGCACGCTTCCACATGCACGCCGTCACTGATCAATTCCACGTCCACGCCATGATCAAACGCCGCGCCGATCACTCCCGGCTCCCTGTGCGTAAACGGCGGCATCGCGTTATACAGATGCGTCACCTGCTTTGCGCCCGTTTGCATCGCCCGGGCGCATGTCGCATAGTCCGCCGTCGTATGCGCCACGGAAAAACGAAATTGCTCCGCGCATGCTTCCATACACGCGATCGCACCCTCCCGCTCGGGCGCAATCGCTACGATCCGGATCAGCCCTTCCGCCTTCGCATTCAGTCCGCGCAGCAGCTCTATGTCCGGGAGCCTCAGATATGCACTGTTCTGCGCTCCTTTTTTGGCTTCCGATAGAAAAGGACCTTCCAGATAAATCCCTTTTAAGCACTCACTTTCCTTCGCATATGCCGCTGCCTCGGCACAGATCTTACACAGCCGTTCTTCCGGTAACGTCATTGTCGCGGGCGATATGACCGTGATCCCGTGACGGAGCTCATACCGCTCAATGGCTTCAAACGCCTCCTTTGTCCCTTCACAAAAATCATGTCCCGCGCAACCGTGAAAATGGATATCCACAAGTCCCGGCAAAATAGTAGCGCCCTGCACATCCACCGTTTCCACGTCATGCAGGCGCGCTTCCTCCACCGTCTCTCCCTGCGGTACAATCCGCTCTATAATACCATTTCGGAGCAGAAGGTTCCGTTTGCAAAACCCCTGCTCCGCAATATATACGTTTCCGCCCAAAAGCCACATAGAATGTTTTTCCCTCCGCAGCGTTTTGTCCGCAATCCTATCGGATGACTTCCGCAATGGTATCAAGCACCTCGTCCCTGCTGAACGGCTTTACGATAAATTTCGACGCGCCGAGCTTGATCGCCTCGATCACCTTCTGCTGCTGTCCCGCTGCCGTGATCATCACAACATTGGCTGCAGGATCAAGTTCTTTGATCCTGCGCAGTGCCTCAACGCCGTCCATTACAGGCATCGTGATATCCAGCGAGATCATATCGGGATGGTATTTCTGATAGACTTCGATCGCTTCTTCCCCGTTTTCTGCCTCGCAAACGACCGTATAGCCCGCCTTCTCCACCAGCACGCGCAACGCATGACGGATCAGCATGGAATCATCCACGATAATGATCGTGCCTTTACTGTTCTCCGTCACCGCGCTTCCCGCTTGCTTTGCAACCTTTTTCTTATACGGTACGGTTCCCGGAACGACCTCCTCATTGACCGAAATAAACAATTCCAGCAATTTGCCTTTCAGATAGATCGGCACGATATAGCCCTTGCCTTTCATCTGCTGCGATTCATAGGCAAACGGCGACTCCATATCGATAAAAATTCCTTTTTCGCTCAAACTGGATGCAAACAATCCGCTGCATATATTCGTAAATTCGCCGATGACGTCATACGCAATGTCCTTTTTGCGTCTCGCCTGCTCTCCTGCATAACCCGTCGCCAATGTGTAAAGCCCCTCGTCATCTTCTTTTCCCACAAAGGCAAGCCAAACCTGATAATCCCCGTTAATCCTCTGCCCCGCGAGCGCATGATACTCATAATCCTCCACGCGGCGGATCCTGTCAATATAAAAATCCATCGTAATAAAACGCGCGATATTCCTCAGCACCAGCGCCGTCACATCCGTCACAAACGGCTTCGCCGCAAACGCGAATACCGGAACGATCGCATCGATGTCATCTTTCTTGAGCGCCTTCATGTCCTGATCCGAAAAGCCTTTGGTCTCCTGAAATTGCGAGAGATAGGTGTCGATCTCCGAAACCGGAACACAATTCTTCTCCACAAGTAACTGAAGGAACTTCATGAACGCATTGCCCTGCTGGTCCAAGAGCTCCATGAGCTGCTTCATCGTCAGATAACCCTTCTCCAATGCAATATCACCAAAGCGCTTATCCTGCTGCGCCTGCAGCAGGTGAATTTCCTCCACCTGCTCGTTCGTCAGATAACCGGCTGCCACGGCAATTGTTCCCAGCTTTGCCCGCGCATCCGTCTGCTCCGCTAATACACTATCCATCATATCCTTTGTAATCACGTTTTGCTCGAGCAAAAACGCGCCAAACAACTGACTAAACATATTGGCACCTTCCCCCTTTGCGGTTTTTTCTGACGCTCCGCATCCTGGCGTCCTTGTCTATTTTTACATTGTACTATAAAACATCCCGAATTTGAAGCTATTTTTGTGAAAATCAGGGAATTTATTTGTCATTGCACCCAATTCGATGTATAATTGTCACAAGCAATGTCAAATTCTTTCAAAAGGAGCAGAATTCATATGGATATCAAAGAGCAAATTACAAGCACAGTGGAAAAGATCACAAAGGACAAGACGCTGATGGCGCAGTTTCAAAAAGATCCTGTCAAGACCGTGGAGAGCGTGATGGGCGTCGATCTCCCCGATGATACGGTAAAAAAGATCGTGGACGGCGTAAAATCCAAGATCAATGTCGATAAAGTTTCCGATGCGCTCGGCGGCATCAAAAAGCTGTTTTAACGACCATTTCATCAAGGTATGGAAAAGAACCACCATAGCAGTACCCACGGTGCGGTCATGGCGGTTCTTTTCTTCCATCTATAACAGTTTTCGCTTTCTCTCACACTCAATCTCTTCCCGAGTAGGCATCACCCGCAGGGCGCCTTTCCTCGTAGTGATAATAGAAGCCGCGCAGTTGGCAAAATCCAACATTTCAGTCAAATCTTCCTCCGTCAGACCGTTCAGTCCGTGCTCCACGATATAATGCAGAACACACCCGCAGAACGTATCTCCCGCGCCCGTGGTCTCAATGGTATTCTCCCGAAGATATGGTTTTACTTCCACCATCCTGCCCTGATAGTAAGCTCTGCTCCCTTCCTTGCCCATGGACACTAAGATCAGCGGAATTTCAAACCGATCACGAATCCAATTCACGCCCGCCGTATAATCTTCTTCTCCCGTCAGCCACTGAATCTCATTGTCGGAAATTTTTAAGATATGGCAGTGCGCCAGCCCATACAGCACCTGCTCTCTTGCCTCCTCCATGCTCTTCCACAGAGGCGGTCTTAAATTTGGATCAAAGGAAATCCATGCACCGGACCGTTCAGCAAGCGCTATTGCCTTTTTCGTTGCCTGACGCACCCCTTCATGGGTCATCGAGAGCGTTCCGAAGTGAAAAATCTTCGTATTTTCAAGGAGCTCCTCCGGTACTTCCTCCTCTGTCAGCATCATATCCGCGCCGGGTTCCCGATAAAAAGAAAAGTCCCTGTCTCCATCCGGAAAGGTATGCACAAGTGCCAATGTCGTATGAACGTTCTCGTCCATCCGCAGGGAATCCGCGCTGATTCCCACCTCCCGGATGGCGTTTTTTAACTGTTCTCCGAAGAAGTCTTTGCCAACCTTTCCAATAAAAGCGGTTTTATGCCCCATCCGTGACAACATCGCCAACACGTTGCAAGGCGCGCCGCCGGGATTGGCCTCAAACAGCGGATTTCCCTGTCCACTCACTCCGTTTTCCGTAAAATCAATCAGTAATTCTCCTAATGCGGTCACGTCTACTGTTTTCATACCTGCTCCTTTCATTTCCCTTTGCCATGCTCACGATCAGACTGCTCTCTCAAAATCGTTACCTGCTGCTTATGTCATACTTTACCACATCAACAATCACATTTCCATCCTCCGCAACAAACGATATTTCTCTTGCATCCTGCGGGGTATCAATTGTGGCAGTCATCACCTGTTCTCCGTCGTTTATAAAAACCTCCACGCTGAGACGGTCTAAGATGACCCGCAGCTTCAACTTCCCCTCCTCATGGTTTACCTGACTACGTCTTTGATGAATGATCGCTCTTCTGGAACCGGAGAATTTACGGTCCACTTTCAATATGGATTCCATCGGACGGAAACTGATCGCGGTGTAATGCGTTTTATCCTGTGCAAAGCGCAGGGCAAACTTCCGGAATATCTGCGCCGCGTCTGCAGGACGGATCCGAAGCTCCATATCAACCAGTCTTCCTTCTATCCCATCCAGTCTGACAAGGCCGTTTACAAACACATCTTTGTATTCCACCCTATTACACCTGAGTTCATCAAACTCCCTGATAGGTTTTTGATATAATCTCCCATTTCTGAAAGATAATTCTCTTGGAAGGGACATTTGACCAAACCAGTTCTTAGGCTGGCTGCGCATATTACAGGTATCCCAATTCTGCATCCATCCGATCATAACCCGTCTGCCGTCGGGCGTCAATATTGTCTGCGGTGCATAGAAATCAATTCCATAATCCACCGTCTGATCATGTTCCTCCAGAAACGTCTTCGTCTCCCGGTCATAGTTTCCGATCAGGCACAGCGTTCCGTTTCCATTATGATACTCGAAACCTTCGGGCAGCATATCCTGAGGACTGGTTATGATCATATGTTTTCCATCCATCTCAAAAAAATCCGGACATTCCCACATTCTTCCAAATCTTCCGTTATTTTTTGCTAGGATACTCTCATACTTCCAGCAGATTCCGTCTGCGCTGCTGTATAACAAAATCTGTCCGTCATGATCCTCCGTACAGTTGCCAACCACACAATAGTAAACGCCATCTTCTCCCAGCCATACCTTAGGATCGCGGAAATCATATCTGCTGCCGCCCTCCGGCAGATCCTTTTCTGTCAGCACCGGATTATTTAAAATTTTTTCATAATCTCTGCCGTCCCCGATTGCAATACATTGTGTCTGGACGTCCTGAAAGCTTCCGTCCGCCTGCGGTTCTCTCATCACACCGGTATAAAGAAGCATCTGAGACCCATCAGGAAGTGTCACCGCGCTTCCGGAGAAGCAGCCATCCTTGTCATAAGGCATATCCGGAGCCAACGCCGCAGGCAAATATTCCCAGTGCAGAAGATCCTTGCTCACCGCATGCCCCCAATGCATGGGTCCCCAGAAAGAGTCGTAAGGGTGATACTGGTAAAACAGATGATACTCTCCCTTATAATAGGAGAATCCATTCGGATCATTCATCCACCCCACTCTGGGAGAAAGATGAAAGACAGGTCTATCCTCAGGAGCAATATGAACTTCCATCATTTCTTCATATTTTCTTGCTTCTCGCAATGTCTGACTCGTCATTTTAACCTCCAAGACCTGAGGGGACACTCCGGTCCCTCTCAGGCCATAAACTCGTTCGTAGTTACATAAAAATCCGTATATTATTCAAAGATAGACCCCATGGATGCCACATAGAGACTCTCGATCCTTACACTGCCTTCCGCAAAGAGATTCATGGCATGTGAGTCAGGATCATCGGTATAGGCCCGAATGCTGATTGCTTTGTAATCGTTAAAGAACGCCTCAACCAATGAGCGGTCAACATAGATTTCTATGGAAATCGTACCGTCGTCATTCGGCAGAGCGCCGCTGACCGTACTGACACTGGCGCCCTCGCCCTTGTTCTCGGTACGTCCCACGATCGTTTCTCCGGCGACATCATAGGTATAGGTAGTGGCATCCCACTTGCCGCCCTGTTTGAGATTTATGCCAAACTCCGTGGCTCCGCTTATATCTACGGTAAGCTTTATATGCAGCATATCCTCGTCCAGACCGGCGAGCAGGCTGTTCGCATCTTCCAGCGTAAGATTTGTCTCGTTGATGAGCACCTCTTTCTCCAGTCCCTGCAGCGCCTCGATCGGCTCCATCATAAGGTCGGTGCCCTCATCATTCAGCCAGATTCTTCTGGCAAGTCCTACCGTATGCGCCCATCCCGACGCTCCCTGTTCCGCCGCTCCACGTTGATCCTGCATGATGCTGAACATATAAATATTTCCGCTGACCGGATCCACCAGACAGCTGGGACCGGTAAATACGTTGGCGCCGTAATCCAGCAGATGCGGTTCTCCTTCAAAGCTCTCATCCGGTGTAAATTTTCCAGTCGCCAGATCAAAATCTCCCAGCCAGTAATATACCTTATTGTCGGCAATGCTTGCAGGTGCCGGAGAGATGGAGAAGAAATATTTGGTTATCGTGCCGGCGTCGTTTGTAACCGGCAGGATGATGGGCAGCTCCCATGAGGTGCCATACAAGGCGGACTGATTTTCCATCTCATAGACCGGTCCCTTATATTGCCAATCCATGTCAATGGTTCCGTCAGCCTTCAACTCAAGAGTATCCGTTGTATACAAAAGCGCAGAACCACCGGTAGAAGCAGTGCTACCCGAGCATATGAGCATACACCAGACATCGCCCTCTTTCCAAATATGGGGATCGCGGAACTCGCCGGTGCGCCCCTGTCCATTCTGCTGAATCACGGCAAGCTTGTCATAAATAACCCATTCGGTGAGCTCAGCGTCCGTAAGATCGGCGGGATATGCCACGCCGATGTTTTGGTTGGAAATCAGTCCGTCATAATCCCGGAAACCATCATTACCCGCTGTGAAGAAGAGAAGCGGCACACCATTGGCATCAAGCGCCGCGCCTCCGGACCACACACCATCCGGAACCACACTTCCCTCGGTCGGAGTGATCGCCTCTTTCACAGGTTTCCAGTTCACCATATCCGTGCTGACCAAATGCCCCCAACAGATATTTCTCCAGTATGACCCCGTCATATTGGCCTGATAGAAAAGATGATACATTCCGTTATAATAAACGGGTGCGTGAGGTTCGTTCATCCAAAACTGATAAGGTCCGCCATGGAACTGCGGTCGGGTGTAATCACCCGTCAGAAGATTTTGCAGCCAGATTTCGGAGAAAGCAATCTCCGGTACCGTTACGGATTGATACTCCTTAGCAATCTCCTCCGCGCTAAGACCCTCGCTGTACATTTTTACTTCATCTATATATCCACTGGCAACATTCAGAAATCCCGCCGTTAAACGCTCTCCCTCAATGTTTCTGCCAATGGCCAGCGTTTTTCCGCTGGCTCCGACAATCTCAGCTCCCTGCGGAACAGACCGGGATGCGACCAGTTCGCCGTTCAGATAAAGGCACATTTCCCCTGCCTTCGCGTCAAAGGTCGCCGCCACATGATTCCACTCATATTTCTTAAGGTTATCGCCGTTCGTCCACACGCTCAGCCATTCATCTCCGGTACCTACCTGAAAGGTCAGTCTGCCAAAACGCTCATAGCCTAAAAGGAAACCCTTATTATTTGCCTTGTCGGACTGACTGATGATACCGGTCGGCGCATCATTGCCATTGTCAGCGGCATGGGGATCGTCCCATTCAAAGGTTCTGGGCGCAATCCAGACGCTGACCGTCAGCTCACTGCCTTCCACGGTAATGTCTTTCCTGTTGTATGTAATATAGGTATTGCTGCCGTCAAAGAGAAGGCAGCCGCCTTTAATACCCTTATCCCGCCACTGAGGATCCTGGTCTTCCATATATGCCGCATGGGCAAAACCATATGTCATTTCTGTATCGGGCAGATTGCCGGAAGAATCCTTGACAATAAGCCCGCTGCCTTCATCGAATTTCAGATACAGCAATAAATCATCCTTATGCGCGTCCCCACAGCCGGTAAGCATTGCAGTCAACAGGAGCGCCAAAATAAATAAGGTTTTGATTACTTTACTTTTTTTCATATCAATTCCTCCTTAAGGAGATATCCGGACAGGAGTATCCTGTCCGGATATAAATGGGGGGGATTACAGGTCGTTCTCCGCAAGCTGCCAAGGAATGCTCACCGGATCCGCAGTAGCGCCATCCGGAACTACATCCGCGTTAGCTGCATAATCAGGCACACTCTCATAATAGGTAACAACCTCATCAAAGAACGCGTGCGCCCAGCCCTCAACCTGTTCATCAGCAAGAACAAGATACAGTTCCTGTCCGAGGTAATCAGAGAGATCTATCACGTATGTTCCCATATCCGCCCAAGAGCCGCCGGCTCCGACGCTGGGGAAATTCGCATCATTAAAACGATTCTGTTTATAATAACCAACCTCTGTGCCATCCGCAAGGTACACATGTACCGCCGCCGCATGACCGCCCATACGGACGGAGATATAACCGGATCCAGCAAGCGTAAAGTTTGTTGATTGAACGGCCCATGTTGCGCCCTCGTCAAGTCCGTTATTCCAGCCGTCCAAATGATAATTGCCCGCCTGATTATAAGGAAGCGCCTCACCCCAGTAATTCTCTGCGGAAATCACACCGGCTGCCTGCCCGTCAACAACACTCCAGCCATCGGTAAGAACCGTCCATCCGGCAAGGTTGCCCGACTCGAAACCACCGTTGGCAATCGTCTGACGATCCGCCAGTGCGATCACGGTGAACGTTGCTTCAGCCGTTGCATCCTCATAGCTCGCCGTATAGGTTACATGATAATACCCGGGAGCGCTCATATCAACAGCATCAAAGCCGTCGGTAATCTCAGTGTCATCGATCACAATCCTTGATATTGCAAAATCGCTGACCTCGTCGCTTCCAAAGGAAGCTGCCGCTTCTTCCAAGTATGCAGTCACATCAACCGTACCGCAGTCAACCACCTTGTTCGATATATAGGAGGTGACCGTCAGGGAATTTAACGGTATCGGGTAAGGATAATTGTTATAATAATTGCGGAGAGCCGCCAGATCGTCGTAGGAAGCAGACGTATACGTTTCCGCCTGAACCTTCTCCATCTGCTCAACCTCCAGCGCCGCAACCTCGTCAGCGGTAAGGGATACACGGAAATCGTCCACGTTCATAAACGCAAATCCGCCTCCGTCATTGGCATCCACCACTTTGATATACACAACCTTCCCGACATACTGGCTTGCATCCATATAGACGCGAAGGAGTGTAAGTGCAAGCGCCGGATCGCTAAAATACTCATTGCGCATCGTGATAAGCTCTTCATCCGTATTGCCGTCGCAAAGAGCCACATAGCAGTTGCCGTTTCCTGCGCCGATCATAAAGCTGATAAAACCATCGCCCGCAAGGGTGAATTTGGTAGAGCGGATCGCACCGGTCAGGTTCTCTGCAATCGCGCCATTATTGCTGCCGTCAAGATAGTATTCACCTTCTCCGTAAACGCTGCGGTCCTCCCAGTAATACTGGCTGGTGGAAACTACGCCGGTACGAACGAGCGCCGTGCCCTCAAGTGTCTTCCAACCAGTGAGATCGCCGGTCTCGAAGCCCCCGTTTTCAATCGTAGTGGCAGTCTCATCTTCCTCAAACGGCTTCTCTCCATAGGTCGCAATCTGACGCGCATACTCCGCCTCAGCAGATGCCACCTCATCATCGGAAGCACAAACCCGAAATGCGTCAAGGTTCACATAGGAAAAATCGTTGCCGTCATCATTATCCGTCACTACGATATAGATATTCTTACCGATATAAGCAGAGAGATCGACAACTTTGGTGATCAGGTGATCGGTAATAAATACACCGTCGCACTCAGAATTTGTGACCCTGATCAAAGGTGTGTCATTCCCTTCTTCAAAAAACTCCACATAGACCTTATCCGTGTTTTTTCCGGCACCCATCTTGAAGACGATGAAGCCATTTCCTCCCAGCTTAAACACATCCGATGTCAATGTCCCGCGCATTGCAGGGTTTCCTCCGGCAGTACCGCTGAAAAAGTAAGTTCCGCTTTTCTCAATGGGTACACCATTTACTTCATCAGCATCCACTACGCCGCGAAAATTGAACGCGGCATCCTGACGGGTCCAGCCGACCCATGCGCCCTCGCTTACGTCCTCGAAGTCGCCGTTGACAATATCATCCGCCGCACCACCGCTTTTACCGTCTGTTCCCCCGCAGGCCGTAAGACCCAGTACCATGCATGATGCCAGCAGAACCGATATGGTTCTTTTCATGTTTCTTCTCATATATGTCTCCTTTTCCATCCATTCTATAAGTCAGTTCTTAATTTGCGGATACATAACGGTCATAAGCATCCTGATAAACCGAAAGAAGCCTCTCCATACCGCAGTTATCCGTCAGCATCTGCAAGTAAGCAGCCCACTCGTCATCCGTAGGTCCGCCATTCTTGATCCAAGTGCCCTCGTATTCGGCAACCTGACTTACAAAGTCGGCTTTGTAACGGGAAATCACATCAAGCTCATCATTGGTAAAGGTTGCATCGGAAGGGAAAAACAGCTTATTTTCAACATACGGAAGCCAATCGTTTACAAGGTACTCCAAGCGCTGCGTTGCCCTGTCTTCCATATAGAACACACTGTTATAGTACTCAGGAAGAATAAGGCGGGGTCCATAAACCTCATAAAGTCCCTTCAGCTCACCGGCGCTATGACCGAACTGTGCCTGAGCCTCTTCGTCCGTGATGATTCCCCACACGCCGTTTTCATCCTTTTCTGTAAAATACACACCGATCGGACCATACTGCAGCTGCATGACAGTCTCTCCGTCATACCATTGATCGAAATATTTGAGGAGCAGTTCCGGGTTGCCGCAGGCGCTGGTGATGTTCAACTGACCGGACGTAACGCCGTCCGTACCGGCACGGATGTTCACATTGTGGCTGCCTTCATACACCGTACCTACCGGTCCGTCAAGCGGCGGCAGAAATACATAATCTTCCGCATATTCGCCAAGAATCTCTTCCTTTTCCCACCATACGGTAACTCCCACGCGTCCCTGCGATGCCTTTGCGATCAGTTGGTTCGTGGACTGGGAGAACATCTCAAGATCCATAAGCCCTTCCGCGTACCAGTCATGCAAATATGTCACGGCATCCCGATAAGCGTCCGTTGTGCAGGCAAAGTAAACTTTCCCGTTCGCGTCCACAAGAAGGTCCGCGCAGATGTCGCTGGTAAAGTTTGTAAAACCAAAACCTGCATAAAAGATTTCCTGTCCCCAGCACCACTGGTCAAAACCCGTGGAGAGAGGAATTGTTCCCTGTGTGTTGCCGTAGACCTTGGCCGCCATATCATTCTCCTGAAAAGCCACAAGGGCATCATGGAGTTCGGTCAGGTTCGTCGGCACAGCAAGCCCCAGCTCATCAAGCCATCTCTTGTTTATCATAGAAAATTCCGGAACGGAATAAATACTGTAATCATATTCATCACTGACCGCACCGGTTCGAAGCATGTCTGCCGCCGGCAGTCCATAAATATGACCGTCAGCCATGGTGATAGCGGATTTAATTTCGGGATGCTCCTCCAAAATCGCACTGAGGTTTGGCATGATCTCAGGGGTAATGTACTCCGTCAAGTCAATAAATACACCATCTTCACCATACTCATTGATATCATTCATGCTAAAGTTCACGGCAATGAACGCATCCGGCAGCTGATCGCCGCCGATCAGAACGCCCACTTTTTCACCGAGAGAATCGCTCATCAAATCCCACTCGATGTCAACGCCTACTTTCTCAGCCATTTCTAAAAGAACAGGATTACTGTCATTGCCGGCGCTCAGAGGAGACATACCTCCCACGATCAGAAAGTCCGTCTGATTCTCGTCGCCCCGCTTATCAGCGCCCTTGCCGCACCCTGAAAGGCACGCAGCCGCCATGCAGACCACAAGTCCTTGACACAGCACTTTTTTCCACTTATTTTTCATTTTCATGCTCCTTTCTCACTTAACCTGCGAGCTTGCGCGTAAGCACAAATCTCGTGATTAAAAAATCTTAGTTTTTTCATTAATGAATCATTCCTGTGATCGAAATATTGCTTCTTTGTTCTCATCCCTTGACAGCACCGCTCATAAAGCCCTGCTCAAAATATTTCTGCACAAAAGGATAGACAATGAGCATCGGCGCTGCCGCGATGATCATGGCAGCAAATTTTACAAGCTCCGCTATCCGGTTCGCCTCGGCGTATCCGGCGCCGCTGGTAAAACTGCTCATGGCGGAGGTTGTGATCAAAATTCCACGCAGCACCAAAGGGAACGGCGCCTGCGTGTCATTCAGATAGATCAACGCAGTAAACCAGTCATTCCAATATGCCACCATGGAAAATACCACCATCACGGCCATGATGGAACGGCTCAGCGGAACCACCACCCGCGTAAATACTGTCATGTGGTTTGCACCGTCAATCTGCGCCGCTTCAATGAGTTCCTTCGGTACATTATTTTCAAAGAAATTTCTGACGATGATCACATTCCCCATCGCTACACCGCCGGGAAGGAACAGCGCCCACATATTGTTGAGAAGTCCCGTATCCCGCACCACCAAATATGTAGGAATGAGTCCGCCGCCAAAATACATGGTGATGATAAAAAAGATACTGAACGCTTTGCGTCCCGGAAGCTCTTTGCAGCTTAAAGGATAGGCTGTTATATAAATCGTCACCACAGAATAAAGGGTTCCGATCACTGTGTACTTTACGGAATTTACAAAGCCCCGTAAAAGCTCATCATTGCCCAAAACCGCCTTGTATCCCTCGAGAGTGAATTGACTTGGAAGCAGGAAGGTCTTTCCGGCATACACGTCATAGGGATCGGAAATGGAGGCCACAACCACATAATAAAGAGGATAGGCGATAATGAGCAGAATCACTGCAGTCAGTGCCACAAGCACGATATCGCTGGCTCTGTCGGAGAGACCATGTCTCATTTTTTGTTTCATATCGATTACACCTCCTACACAAAGCTTACATTGGCGGCTTTCTTGGCAATCTTATTGACAATGATCAGCAAAATAATATTGATGACCGTGTTAAAGAGACCAATGGCCGTCGAGTAGCTGTACATATGATCGACGATACCCTGTTGATAAACATAGACAGCAATGACATCCGATGTCGCTTTGTTCAGCTCCGTCTGGAGTAGGAACACTTTCTCAAACCCAACGCTCATGATACCGCTGGCACTCATGATGAGCTGCAGAATGATCATGGGAAGCAGTTCCGGAAGATCAATATGTATGATCCGTTGGAACATCGAAGCACCGTCTATTTTTGCAGCCTCATAAAGCCCCGGGTCAACCGCAGAGAGCGTTGCCAGATAAATGATGGTTCCCCACCCCGCATCCTGCCAAATACCCGATGCGATATAGATGGTACGAAACGCCTGCGGTATCGTCATATAATCCACCTGCCCGCCGGTCAGAAGATTGACCAGACCGCCGTAAGGGCTCAGGAAAATGCGGATCATACCGCAGACGACCATAATGGAAATAAAGTGGGGCGCGTAAAGAATTGTCTGAACAACCCTCTTATAGCGCTTGAACCTAAGCTGATTGATCGCCAAAGACAGGATAATGGGCACCGGAAAGCTCCAAAGAAGCCCATACACGCTCAGCTTCACCGTGTTGATGATCATACGCTTAAAGTTCGGAGCGGTAAAAAATCTCTCAAACCATTGCAAACCAACCCATTCACTTCCAAAGAAGCCCTGTCTGGGCTTATAATCCCTAAACGCGATCTGTATACCATACATCGGAACGTACTTATAAACAATCGTAATGATAATCGGAATCAAAAGCAGCAGATAGAGCTGCCATGATTCGGCGATACGCTTGCTGAGAGGCTTCCCCTGCAGCGCTTGTTTGTGCGGCGGAGACTTTTTCCCCTTTTCCACCGCGGTTGACGAATCACTCATACTAAAGTCCCCTTTCCTTAAATAATAATGAACTGCCCGGAAACAGCCTGATAACCGACCGGGATTGTTTGGTTTGACTGCTGCTCTTCCATCCTGTGCGCCTTTCCAAAGTACACACCGAGAGCACTTCGTGAAACGTTATTTTGATTTTGTACAATAACAGTATCACACCGTTGCTAAAACTGTCAATAATTATTTATAAATCGTTTGCAATAATTTTATTATTTGTTTATTTTTCACAGTGTTGTTTGTTCGCATTTATATATTTTGAACATATATTCATGTGTGAAACGTTTCGTATTTATTCTAAATTGTGTGTAGATCTATTTACAAGGTATGCGCAATGGGTTATAATCAATTCCATAGAAAGGAGACGTATATGATATGGGACTTTTTTTTCCTCAAACAGAGATTCGTCCCGGTGTACGTTACACCGGTTTTGCCCGTTATCGGCAGATTATAGAACGTGACTGGAAAGATTTCATATTGGTAGGATTCATCACACTTCTCTACTTTATCCCCCTCGGTTTAGGACTGGGATACGCCATATTGTCCCAAAGCCTGCTTGTCATGCTGGTTTCTTCTCTGGCAGGCGGCCTTCTCGTCGGCCCCGGTCTGGCATGCATGTATGACCTCATTCTCCGCCGACTCAGAGACGACCGGAGTGACTGGTGGATCTGCTACAAAAAATCTATGCGGCAGAATTTCCGCGCTTCCCTGCTCCCCGGCATCATTCAATGCCTGTTTATAGGATGCGTAGTGTTCAGTGGGGGACTTCTTTGGTGGGGAGAAGGTACATTTTCTTGGGGTACCGTGGCGCTTATTATTCTTTCTTCGCTCGTCATGGAGATGCTTCTGACAATCTGGTGGCCTCAGGTAGTGCTATTTGACCAAAAACCACTTATACAGGTAAAAAATTGTATTCTTTTTATCATTACGCACCTTGGACCGGTTTTGAAGGCGTCGGCAATCCAAGTCATATGGTGGCTCGTCGCATTTCTTTTCTTGCCCTGGACCGCATTTCTGATACCGTTATTGGGAGTTTGGTATATCCTGTTTCTGGCAATGCTCACTGTTTACCGTTCTTTAGACGAGGCTTTTCACATTGAGGAACAGATTGAAGCGCATTTCCCCGGTCAGATAGACAGGGGTGAGGACTGAGTCCTTTATGCTGCATTGCTCATATATCCGCCGCATCTACCCAGCCATACACATTGCTTGTTTTATCAGTGTGCACGACATGATAAGGGTGCTTTGCACCGGCGGAAACAGCTGTGATCTTTGCTGATCCGGAACGTGCTGTTGATCCGCTTGCGGAATTTGCGCTTGTGTAATGCTTGCTGCCATTGAACTTCACAATATCACCAACTTTATGGTTTCCGGATGCGCTTACCGTTCCTGCGACATCTCCCGATACCGCGCCTGTGTTTGTCGATGTGGATGATGCTTTTGCGGCATACTTCGGGCAGATGTATCCACGGATGTATCTGCCGTTGACAACAATAGTCCGCCGCCCAACGATGCCGCCAGACATGTTACCTTCGATAATCGTGATCGTGGTTCCATATATTTTTTCCACCATACCCACATGCTCCGGTGCTCCCTTATTGTCTGTTGTACCGAAGTTTGCGCCGTCCTGCCAGTCATACAAGATCAGATCGCCGGGACTCGGCACATATGCATCGTCCTCCTGCCAAATACCCATTTTCTTGGCAATCTCAATCAATTTGCTGCATGAGCACTCTACCGGCATGATGTCCGTGTATCCCGCTTTGATCGCTGCTGCGCTCACTGTTGCCGCGCAATAATCATCCGTATATGTTACTTTGTATCCCCGCGAGAGAGGCGTATGGCTGTTGTATGTATCAATGATCGGTGCATGGCTCTGATCCGCCCTTTTCAACCCGATCCACCCGCACATGACCGCTGCGATCTTTTCTCTTACTTCTGCTTCTGTCATCGTTGTGCTTCCTCCTTCTGTTATCTGCCCTGCCGCTATCTGACCTTTTCCTGCATATCTGTCATAATATGCCTGTCCATACAGCGCGCGCTTTTTCTGTACTGCCTCGCTTTGATCCGCAGGCTTTTCGTAGCCTATGAGTATGGCATCTGATGCTTCCCGTACGCTTTCTGCATCGTTTAATTCACTTATCACACTCCGATACCCCTGTATCTCGCTCCAAAGATAATCCAGCTGCATGCCGGAATCCCCAATGGATGTTCCTGCTGCCTTCGCATAATTAAAAAGCCCCTGTTTGCGGCTCCAGTATGTCCATTGTGCCAGCCCGTATCCCATGCCGTCATGCGCAAAGTTCTGATATACTCCGCTATCCACGGCCGCCGTATACTGCACGTCCATCAGATTCAGTTTTTTGTTCCCGCTGTTTTGAAGGTTATCTGCTTTCAGCCCACTTTCCGCGAACAGATTTCCCATGATCCCGGCTGCTGCAAAGTCATTCAAACCAAACGATTTCAGCTTATCCCATATCTGTTTTTCTGTCATCGCCATCATCCTCCCTGGATCCCGGTTCATCATCGGAATCTGATATTTCCACCATGCTCTCTTCTGCTTACTCCGCTCGTTCCTTTAATACTTCGATTGCCCTGACAAGCACCTGTGGAATCGGCACTCCCATCAATCCCGCATTTTCGATAATAGAGATTGTTTCGTTAGCGATAAATGCAATCACGACGGCATCCCGAATAAAGTTTGATCCCATCACAAGATCGAGCCTGCATGCGACGAGCACAATGAGCAGCGTGACTCCCTTGCGGCACAGTCCTTTCCATCCGGCAAGGCTCTCCAATGCCCCATTTTCTGTTTTTGCAGAACGATGGAACACTCCTGCGACGATCAGCCCGGTAACATAATCAATCGCCATAGCAATCAACAGCGTGACCAGCGCTGCGTCCCATCCTCCGAATAAATGAGCGATAACCGCGCCCATAATCCCGATTGTTGTGCAGATTTCTCCTTTCATTTCAGCACCTTCCTTTCTTTTTCTTAAAATGATATATAGTGTGGCCTTTCCTCGTTAAAGAACCAGTAACGCAGATAATCATCTGAAAACATCGTCCAATGTCCATAACCGCGCCAAATCAATCCGATCATGACATAAATCAAGCCGCCAATACCAAACAGCATCGACGGCTTGATGACCCTTATGACATTTAAGTGAGTATCTCTTTCTGAGGTAAGCTCTGATATTCCGTTGGAATCGGCATACCGTAATATACCGCCAACACATTCTCTTTTTTTCAGTGACCGGATGTAAATACGAAAGTCCCGGCTCCGGCACAGGTTCAGACGGCGGCGGTGCAATATAACGCCACCGTCATTTGGAAGCTGACAGCTGTTGGCCTTCGTCGTTTAACAACTCAGTTGTGCAATACGACTGTATAGTTTGAATCGTGACTTGTGTAATAGAACCCATTCGGATTATATTTGATATCAGATTTCACAATATTGTTTTGCTGCGAAATTGTTATAGAGTCAACACCACTAATATCACGATTTCCCCCGACTCCTACGGTACTGTTTACCGCGGTAACGTCTGCTTTTTTGTAGCCGAGTGTTGGGATTTTAACGCTCGTGCTGCTAAGACCTGATCCCGAATTTGAAGTCGAGTCCCAGTATATATTCATAGTTCCACTGATTGTGATTTTTTCGGGAAATTTTACCCCCCCCCCCTCAAATTACAACTTATAAATGCCATGATTATTCCTCCCTTCATTTTGACCGTGCATTTCTTTTAATTATGTAACACAATAGTCCATTGAGCAGCTACGCTACCATATGGATGCTCACCATTGCTATCCCAATGTATATTCCATGATGATACATAAGCAGATGATATACTGAATATAAAATTGTTTTTACCGGAAATATCAATATTATTTCCTGACTTTTGATCAATGGTTCCACCAATTACATTAGCATAGTGATATCCAAATGTTGGAATAGTGCAACTGCCAATCGCATACATTGTCGGTAATGTATCTGTTTTTTTTACTACCGATGGATTCAAGACTGCTGATGAACTCCCACTAAGTGTTATGCTGTCGGGTAATTTTACCCCCCCCCCACTCAAATTACATCTGATAAATGCCATGATTATTCCTCCCTTCATCTTCTATAAAACGAATGCCTTCGACGAACCTTTTGCTCCACTATTACTAAATCCAGCGCCACTACCAGTCTCTGATTTAACTCCATTTGATGTACTTATAACATCCCCAATTTCAACATCAACTATTTTAGCGGTAGTTGTTGATTCATGACACGTACCCTGTGGCACTGTATGCGATGCAGATGCACTACATACTTGAATTCCATTTTTTGTTATTGTTGTAGTGGAGGTAACTCTCCTGTTGCTATTGCCACCTTGTACATCGGCGGTACCAAACACGGATGCATTAGCAACAAGTATCATTTTTTTACACCATCCTGTACTGTGTATGGAAATCCAACTTCTTTAACATTATTATAGATTTGTTCCCCATCCTTTTGGGTATTACATAAAAAATATGACATGTTTACGATTCCTTTCTTCATTTAACTTCCATAGACACGCTTTCACTACAGTTTGACCGTAGCATTTCATAGCATGCGTTTTCATAGTTGAACGGGCATTAACGTCATCCCACCTTCACTTTCACTTGCATATCAGCCTCTTGCGCTTCAAACGTCAGCGTCAGTGTGTTTCCGTCCTGCCTCGCCGCAGTCAACCCGCTACAGTATGGATCGGTATAAACATCGATCATACTGTCGTCCGTGATCGCATCATTTGTAAATGTCAGCGTCGTTGCGCCTGCTGCCAATGTCTGCTCCAAGGCCGTTCCGAGCATTTCTTTGAGCGCAAGCGCTCCTACTATGTATCCGCTCTGTGTGTTTGTTCTAACGTCGGCTAATGTCTCAATCGCAGGCTGCCATGTCCCATCACCGCGCAAATATTTCTCCTGCGCTCCCGCAACGGGGACAGGGACATATCCGGCTTGTCCTGCTGCTGTCTCTGTCGCTCCGATCATATTTGAAAATATGGCATTTTCAGGCACGTCTGACTCTACGGTATGCTCACCCAATTGTGCCTTAACCGTCTGAATGTCCGCCTGTACCGTCTGCACATCCTTTAATGTTGCAATTCCCGCAGGTGTGACTTCCAACGACACGCTTTCTGCATTTCCAACGGTCGTAACTAACGTGAGTAATATGCCAGACAGCGTCACGCCATTATAAGCGGGCATGTAGCAGCAGCCTGAAAGTTCTGTCGAAACCGCATAGAGAATTTCTTCTTCTGCATCGGGGTCAACTGCATACAGCCCTAACGATCGCATATGATACCCTTCCATCAGATCGGCATTCGTAAACGCCGCTTCGATTTCGATCGCGGTCTCGCTTGTGCGGGACACTCCGGAAATCAGACTTGTCTGCTTCACATCAAAGAGACCGCTCAGTCCTTGAAGCTGCACCTCCTCATACGCCATACTTGATGTAGATACTTTCGTAAAACGAATATTGCCGCTCCCTGCGATCATTTTTGCAAGCAGCGCCCGCCCTGTGTCTGTGATGACTAATTGTGAAAATTCTGCCATTATGCTTTACCTCCTTCATTTTTCTGTTCCATCTCAAATGTTTCAGATATAACGGTCCCGGCTCCGACCGAACCCGTACCGCTCACACGAAATTGCCCGTTAAAGTCGTTTGTGATCATATTCTGCTCTATACAACACACATTTCCCATCGTAAGAGCAGTCCCGACCGACCTGCAAATAACCTGATTTTCTAAAACTACTACCATATTGCAGGGCATCATGTCTTTCATGATCCGCTCTAACTCCTCCACTTGGCCAAACAAGCCAAGGTGCGTCATGATTTCAATACGATAGTTTTCATATTCTTTTATGATCGTAAAATCTGTATTCCCGCACAACGCGATCAGCTTTGTGATCAGCATCTTCAGCGTATAGGGGATCATAGCAAACCATTTGCTCTTGACCCTCGCACGGCGGCTTTCAATGGTATCTTCTGTTGAGGGCAGGATTTTCATGATTTTTTCAAATCGTGCAATCCCGTACTCGTCAGCCGACTCAATGAACTCGTTCTGCAATGTCCGGTCAGCGGCTCTCCAAACCAACACAAATTCAGGGTCTTCCGCTTCCAGTGTCGCATCCATCTCTTTATAATCCCGTAAATACTGTGGTAAGTACGAAACAAGGTCAACCTCTCTGATCATGCGCTTACACCCCCAAACACAGGAATTTCATCTTTCTCCATGATCAAATTTTCAGCGCTTCCGTTTAGCTCCGTGCCGCCGATATCCACAATTCCCTCGATACCCAAAATGCGGGTTTCGATTTGGCTGATACGGACCGCTAAGCGCGTAGAATCCGCCCACGCTTTCCGCAGTTCCAGCAGGTATTCAGAAACAGCGTCCTCGATCAGACCTTTTCGATTTGTCCAGCTATATCCCTCATCAAAAACGATATTGGTTTTCACTGTCACATCGCATGCTTTCACACTTTTCACGTTCACCACATGACCGATCGGCGCAAGCCCGTAACCCTCCCCCGTGTTTTCATCCGGATCAATGGCCTGTTGAACTGATCGAATCAGTGTGTCGGATGCTGTCTCAAAATCCGAGTTTAAGATTGTCAGAAGCACCGTCCCGCCGGTCGTCATTTTCTTTTCCAGCGCAGCCATATAAATGGTAGAAAGCCAAAGGGCAACTTCCTCATCCAGCGTTCCGATTATGTTTTCATACCACGTTTTTACTTTCGCAGAAGGTATCATATCTGCCGGGCGAAGATCATTGTTCCAAACCCTTGTAACCTTCGTACCCCCGACACCCGGAATCGCGTTTGTCTTATCCAAATAGTCCTGCATGTTGCCACCGAACGCTTTCTCATTAAAAGATTCGAAGTAGCGCTTCCGCAGCTCTTCCGTTTCTTCCTCCTCCTCACCGGGGATCAGGACTTCCGTAAGTTCCGCAGTTTCCAGTCCGTTGATGTATTCAATCGGAATAATTGTTCCCAGCTGCTGATTGCCGATCACTCCCGGCGTTTCACATTGCACCTGATATTCACCGTCCGTAATCTTTTTGATTACAACATAATTCACCGAACCGATATTGAATCGCTGTCCGGTAACATCAATGTCTGCGGGGGTAAATTTCCCTTTCAAAACAGCGTGTGTTGCTTCATAGGGGGTAATTCCCCTTTCCTTGCAGCGCCTGATCAAAAACTCCCTTGAAGCGGTATCGCCATATGCTTCTTGTAAAATAGCATCAAGTTCTATGTATAAAATCTGCAATTCGATCGCGGTCGGCGAATGGGTGTCAAAAATAACTGACCCTTCCCGCGTGTCAAATTTATCTGACACGCGGCTTAACATCCGTTCAAGGATGACATCATAGGTTATACCCTCATACATTAAATTTTCACCCCTTTCTCAACCGTCACCTCACCAAAAATGGTATGTGCAATACAATTCACCCTGATCTCCCCCTTCTTTGATGTATCAAATTCAAAACTGTCCACGCCCTCAATCCGTTTGTCCCACGTAAGCGCTTCCGCAATTCTGCGTTCTAATTCCGGGCAGACATAAGAAACCGGCTCGCCGTACAGATCAAGCAATTCAACCCCGTAATTCCACGAATACATGACATGTTGGTATCTCTCTGTGGATAAAATCTTATAGATTGCCTGTTCTACTGCTTCCCTTCCGTCTGTATACCCTTTTATTTCCTTATTTGCAGGATCCATTTTATATGTATGGGTTGGTTGTTCCTCAATGATAAAATCCTGTTTAAGGAAAGCTGTCGCCGGTATCATCCGACCCTGTCCGCCACAATATATTTTTGTCCGCCCTGCTGCCTTAACAGAACTACCTCGTCACCGACAACCAACCCATTATAAACGGTGATCTGATTCTGAATATTGCCCCCACTCATGTACGTTTTATATTCGGTCACATTTCTTGTAAGGACAAGCTGCGCCTCTCCCAGCGTCAGCTTTTGTTCCAGTGTGATTTTTAGCGGCGACACGTCTGTCACTTTCCCAAAACAGATTTCTGCCGGTTTTTCTGCCCTGACCGCTTCCACCGCCGCCCGTTTGATTACTTTCATCAACTCTATTGCATTAGGCAATGAACTCACCTCCCCGAAGTGTCAAATCCATTAAATGTTCGTCCGGTTTGAACGTGTGCTTCACTTTTTCAACCAACATAAAATTACTGATATTCACATCCCCCAAAGCAAGATTTACAACAACCATGCTCCCGGCTCTGACCCGTGTATCACCAAAGGCATTTGTGATCCTCAGTTTTCTCGTCTTACTGTTATACAGTTTCAACAGGGCATCTGCCTTTGCCTGCCCGTTCTCTCCTTTTTGCAGCGTTTCATAATATTGCAGTATCCCCCACTGATTCATATGCTTCGAATCCTGCGCAATGTATACTTCCCGCTTGCCGGTATCCTCATTGTCATATGTCAGCTTCACTTTATTGTAGGTATCACTGTCAATGCCGGATGTGTATTCGAAGTTTTCCCCGGTCTCCTCGTCGATCATCAGGTATGCCCCCGGCTCCCCGACATACATGGAAGAAATGTTCTTTAATGTCAGTTTCCCGAAATCGTCATACAGGACGAACATTTCCTTTTTGTTCTGTAACGTCAGATCAAGAGCGTTTTCTATCATGTCAAAAAAGGATGTGTTATCTTCCACGCGTGAAGCGATCACAAATTCAGTATCTTCTATCGTCCCGACATTCAAAGAAAAATCTGCGGCGATCATCTGAACGAGCTGCGACGCGGTCTTATTCTCATAGACATAAGTATCCTTATTATTCAGGTATCTTAGCTGATCATATGCCGTTACCTCTATGCGCCGATCTTTGTCCTGTTTTTTAGTAAATACAAATCCGTAAAAAACAGGTTTTCCATCCACTTTCATGCGGACATTCGCTCCTTCCTGAAGATCAAGGATCTCATCCTTTATGATCTTAAATGTCAGCTTTCCGGGCGAGCCCCTTCTTTCCGTACTCCACTCAATATGCCCTTCCACGGCCGGCAGATATGCTTTTGTACCGTTCGTATCCGAAATCAACAATTCTATCTCCATGATATATCACCTTCTTTACTGCATGCTTATCTGATGAATCTTCGTTCCTGCTGCCCCGCCCGAGAATCCTCCCTTCGCTTTGCCTGTCTGCTGGTTTCGGGCGTTTATGGATGCTGCCACAGATGCCGCTGCAGGTGCTGACGGAATCGTCAACACCTGACCCGGATAGATCAGGTTTGGATTTCCCCCGATCACTTCTCGGTTGGCCTCGTAAATAGCGATGTATTTTGCTCCATCCCCATAAAACTTTCGCGCAATGGTGTAGAGACAATCCCCCTTCACGACAACATAGGTTTGAGCCGTTGGCGTCTCCGGGCTGGACTCCGATGCTCGCGTCTCTGTTACTTCCGCCCGAACGGATGAAGTGTCATCTTCCACGTTTCTGATACTGACTGTCTTTGTTCCATAGTTCCGGTACTGCTTCAGCTTGATCTTCACCATCAGATCAAATCCATCCGACGCCTGCTCTGTTATTTTATAATCTTCCAGCGACACTTTCATGTTGGTCGAAAAAAGGACTTTGCCTGACGGCAGCGTCCTTGAAACAATAAACTGAAAAGGCTTCTTATCTACCTTCAGACTTTCAAAGTAATCGAGAAAATAGGAAGCTCCCTTGAAACCTGATTGATAGACGGAAAACGGATATTGGATCTGCGGGATCCTGCACTCAAACTCAATTTCCGTAAGGCCCGCCGTTTTCAAAACATTGATCTCCCCCTCATTGATCAGGGTAATCGTATCATTTGCATTATTGATGGAAATTTGCAGCTTTTCGGGGGCGATCGGCAATAAACATTTATTCAGGTAAAAATCATAGCCACTTTTTTTCATTATGCATGCACCCCTTCCACTATCATGTCAACCGCTTCATATACCGCGTCCGTCAATCCATTGACTACCCCGTCAAGGTCCATTTTGCCCGAAACATTATTATGATTCGTCTGCTCTATGACGATCTCCGCGGTCGTAAATCTGTTGACCGCCTCCTGTTCCGCAATATCGCGCAGATACTTCAGATCTTCCTCTGTAATCTCCATTGCATCCCGCATAGCTCCGGTGTTTTCTACAAGCTCGTCTACGTCTCCGGTAAGCTCTGCGCCATAACCGCTTTGGTCGAAATAATCCCCTATGTTTGGAATATTGCTCTCATCCATACCAAACGGATTGAAATCTGCGATTACATTTTCTATCCCCTCACCTAAAGAATAACCGGCATACCACGCATCATCATAATCGACCGTTTCCATCTTAAGAAACTCAGGATCCACTTTTTCAACATATTCCGTATAACGGCCGCCATAATTTTCTTCAAACCATGTGTTCATGCTCCCGCGAATTCTTGCTATATCGTCAGCATAGTCAACCACGCCGAGCGTAATCCATGACAAAGCCTCCAGCGCTCCTTCTACTACTCCTAATATTGCGTCACCCATACCAACGACCAGCCCCACGACCGCCGCCACCGGATCGTTAAACAAATTTCCTAAAAAATTTGCAAATGAAGCAAATGCATTCCACAAAGCCCCCAACACATCCACCGATATATTCCAAATTGTGATGAACAAATTGGTGATTAACGCTATCGCCACGCTGAGAATTCCGCATATAATCCCTGTTGCCGAATAGGTTGATTCCGTCAGCTTATTTACCGCTGCCACCGCCGCATAAATGAGCGCAATAATGGCAATCATCCCAATCATAAGCCATGTGATCGGACAAGCGGCAAATGCTGCGTTTAATCCATTCTGCGCAAACATCAAAGCCATTGTCTGGACTGTCTGTATAGTCGTCTGTGCGGCATGAGCCGCCTTTACCATGACATCTTTCATTGTCGTCAGCCATCCAATCCCCATAACCGCATTGTATACGGTAAGCGCCGCCACAATCCCCCAAATAATGGGTTCTATGATCGACCAATTATCCGCCACAAAACTGCCTACTGCAGAGATCATGTCAAATATGCCAAGCACAATACCCGCGATTGTCACAACCGCCGCTGATGCCACAGATACAACCCCTTGAAACGCCGCGCTGTTCGCGACTTCGTTCATCCGTTGAAGAAGCGGCTGAAATGCCATCAATGCCTGATTCGTAAAGGATGTCCACATCTGTGAAAATGTCCGCGGCATCTGATCAAATTTTGCATTGGTTTCATCCGCCGCCGCAAACATAGCTTCCTTTACAATCTCCGCGGTAATCTGGCCCTCCGCTGCCATAACTTGTAGCTGCCCTTGGGTAACTCCCAGATAGTCCGCAATCGCCTGTATGATATTCGGTGCCTGCTCCAAAATGTTGTTGAATTCCGCTCCTTGAAGTACGCCTGAACTCATTACCTGTGTCAATTGTGACATCGCGGCATCAATGCCCATCGCTTCCGCCCCTGCAATCGCAAATTGCTTATTGACCTGTTCCGTAAAAGCAATGATTTCTTCCGAACTGTTAAACGCATCCCCCGCCGTAATTCCAAGTTTGGCAACGGTATCAGCCGTCGCCTGATAGCTTCCACCCGATCGTTCTGCAGACTGATAAATCATATTCTGCAGGTCCTGCGTGGTCTGCAGTCCATCGTTCATCAGGTCTAATCGGGCGGCAGCCGCATTCATCTGATCAGACAAATTCAGCACTTTCGTCAGCGTCTGCATTGTTGCATACTCCGCGGCCAGATCTTTTATCCTGTCTGTCAGGCTTTTAGCACTTTCCACACTTTCCTGCATTTCGATTGTTACCTGGCTGACTGAATTTCTGGCCACTTCAAAGGAAGTTGTATCAACTGAAGCACTCATAGCCTGATACATTTCTCCCATCCTTGAAATATTCATGTCTACAGCTTTAGACATCTGATACAAAGTCCCCGTCATACTTTCCTGCAATTCAATCGCCGTACTGATCGTAGCCACGCAACTCACCTGCCTTTCTTTCTTGATATACTTTCAAGTCGTTTCTTTTCTTTTTTGTCAGTTTCCATTTTTATCTGAATCGCCGCAACAACAAATGCCTTTTCCTGCTCCTCCAGCGCTAAAAACGCAGAAGGTAAGATGTGAAGTTTCAGAAGGGCATAGTAAGCGAAATTCGCTTCCCAATCCCCTTCCTCAATCAGTTTTTTGCTTCTTCCACCTTATCCTCAAAGGAAACATTAAATCCCTGCATTTTCTGAACAAACGCCGCAAGATCGCTGTATTCGCCCGGATCATCAACCATTTCCATTAACAGATCTTCCGGTGTCTTAACGCCGTAGGAGTCCTGTAATTCTGCATCATACAAGTCAGGATATACTACAGACGCCACGATCATCTTCTGAATATAAAGAGCGGATTTCAATTTCGGACGATACATGTTCGACTTTCCCGTTATGGGAACCTCGATCGTGCAGCTCTCCCGCATTCCCTCGTTCTCCTTGGATGTGATGTGCCTGAATTCCCACGCAAGCGGTTTTCCATTTTCATCACAAATGGATTTTGTGACCGGATGCTGTACGTTTTCCTTTGCGGTCTTGTTCGTCTTCATAAATTTTGCAAATTTCGACATTTTCTATACCTTCCTCTCTGTTATCAAGTGAAGAAAACCCCTTTTGACGCTCTTGCGAACGCATTTACGGGGTTTTCTTTGCTGTTAATTCGTATTCTTTTTATTTTCCGGACAGAGAACTGTTACCCATTTGTGAGAAAACCGTCCAAGTCCTTGAACGTTTCCGGCATCTTAAAATCCTCAAATGTGAAATCCATATCCTCATCCAGATATTCGCCATCCGCATCAAACTTAGCCAGAATACCGCCGTCGATGTTGCAGTCTATCAGAACGATTGTCTGACGCCCTGCTGCCGAAGACGGATCCTCGTTAGAAATCTGCATTTCAAAATAGATGTCCTCTCCCGTATCCTTGTACTGCGACATCATCTGCCGGAAGATGGATGTGTTGTAATGGAAGGTTGCTGAACCCGTACCCTTCCATCCGGTAGCTTTGTTCCCTTTTCCCGGCTTTCCAAGAATCGGAATCTCCGTCTTTGTCTTCTCAAACTTAGCCTCGAGCTTGATCGCCTGCATGAAATTGTAACGACGTGTACCGATCGTGACAAAACACTCCGCTAAAGCTGCCGAGATCGTATCCTTTGACTTTATCATCACATTATTGCTCATTTGACTCTCCTCCTTCTACGCAATCGTAACGCTCATATATAATCTGCTCATCGCATTCACGACTGTTACGATGTCAGTGACTACGACGGATTTCTTTGTGCTTCCCTGTTCAATGGCCACATCCGAATCCGAAAAATTCTCGATTGCCCGGATTTCCTGAAGCTGTTCGTGATGCTTTACAATATCCGACCACAGGGAAATTCTTCCCGCTGCATCATTGGGAACCACACCCAGATATTTGGTGTCAAACAGTACCGCAATGTCATTTGCGATCTGATCCATCACGCGCACGGTCTGATTTTCCTTGAAGATGTCCCCCTGCGTGTCAGAAGTCGTAACCATCGTGTTAATATCTTCCAACACGCGGACATCCGCCCCGACCTTATGAAGCACGAATTCACCGGTTTTGATCGCTTTCTTCAGCTCATTCTGCGTGTAATCCGTATCAACCATGAACCCCCCGTTGTAAATCCGGTTCTGATTGCTTTTGTTTACCTCGCACCCGGCGGAAGCGCCAGTCACCCAATAAACAAGACTCGCTTCGCTCCAATCCGCATCAAGCACTTTGTTCTTTACGCTGATCGTACCGTAAAAATCGGATTTCGCATAATTGTAAAGCACAAGCTGGAACTTGATGCCCATTTCATCACGCAGGCGTTTAACAAAGGAATCAAACAGCGCTTTCGTGGTATCGTCCGTAACAACAACGCCCATCACGTTGTAGGTGTAGGACTCGATCTTGTCAAGATAGGTCTGATAAGCAGTACCGTCCACCGTTCCGTTCTCACCGCCGGAAAGCGGCGCCGCCGCTGTGACCGCAAGCTCTGCGGATGTCTTGAACGACACAAAATCGTTTGCATGCAGCTCAGTCGCCGCCGCAACGGTCTGTTCATCCACAACCGCCTCGTCGAGCACTGTTTTTACATCAAACAGGGCATCGTCATCCGCATTTACCTGTACGATCACTTTCAGATCATTACCACGCGCACCACAGTAACGTGCTTCGGCAAGATCATTACCTGCTTTCTTTCCTCCGGAAGTCAGTTTGTATGCATAAAGCGTTCTCGTGTTCGCGAACAGATCCCGAAGCCCTTTTAATTTGTCATGAGCGTAATCATAACCAAAAATCTTCAGGCTGTTTTCCCGAAAATCCCCGCTTCCTACTTCAAACACTTCACCGTCAACGCCCCAATCAAGTTCAAGCGGCATTGTGGCAATTCCCCGGTCGGAAAGTGCCGCATTTGCGGATGCCGCCGATACAAAATTGATATATGCACCGGGCAGTTCCTTATTCTGTGTTGTAAAACTTCCTCCTCCTAAAGCCATGTCATTTCACCTTTCCTTTCATATATTCATCCATCATCTGTTCCACGGTATGAACCGTATACTGCTTGTCAGGTTTCAGAAGAGCATTTACGATATCCTTTCTTCCCTGAAACCGTTTTGCCGCAAGCAGCTGCTGTTTTGAAAACTTTCGTTCCCCCTTTTTCTGCTCACTTACGGCTAAGTTACCCGCCTTTTTTACCGCCATATTCATCACCTTACCCTTTCACGGTAACATTTCCTGTTACCATTTCCATTGCACCCTCATTCTTTTGCTGCCTGATCATAAACATGTCATAGTTCACAAAAAAGTTCAGTACGCCGTCAACAACCTCATATCTCATTTTTGTTCCCATGATCGGCTTATCATCACCCTTTACCGTGACGTGCTCCAGGCACTGGTACATTCTTTCTGCTGCACGATTACATTCCCGCTGTTTTTCTCCGCTTACAGGAACGTATTGGATGCAGAACGGATTTGTCCGAAAATATCGGTTTCCAAGAAACCGCTCATTGGACGGGTTCTGGCAGAATATAAAAAAACAAGGTTTTTCCATACCTTGTTCCGATTCCTCCATACGGATTTCGTACCCGTCGCCAAATTCATCCTGCAGAGCCGCGCTGATTGCTTCGATGATTGTATTGATCATTTCAGACTCCCCTCCAACAGTTTTTTCATTTTTTCAAGCTTCTGTTCGGACATCTCTTTTTTATCATCTACACCTCCTCTCTAACCTCATGTGCCTTATCCTCGGACTCGGAAGCAGCACCACTAAGGCGCTTAAATCCCTCTCTATGAATGCCGCTGCCCCGATCCATCTTCGCCGGTGCACACGATAGGATTTCAGCACATTTATCCATCCGTCCTCCTTTCTGCTCAAAATAAAAAATCAGCCCTGAAAAGCATTTCTGCTTTGGCTGATTTTTCATAATGCCACTATATCACATGCAAACCTAAGATGTACATATGATTTACATATGCATTTTTAGAAATATCCATCATTTTCCTTTTCAAATTCTTTCAAAGCATTTCCGTGAAGCGAAATTGCATATGGATAGGTATAATTCATTTCTTCCGCAATATCCTCTATGCGTTTGAACTCAATATAACGTTTATACAAAACTTCAATATGTTTATTATTCTTCAGTTTTTGAATTTGACCGATCATTTCATGCTTCTTTTCTAAATATTCGGTGATTAGGTGCCCTATCCCTTCCTCTATTTCTGTGATCTTCTCAATAATCTTTACATAATGCGCATCACTTGCCTGACTTGTCTGCACACGATCTTTTGAGTAATCAAAACTGCTTATACTGCCTGACATCGTGCGAAGTTCATCCTTTTCCTGCTGTCGCTGCTTTATCATCACATCCATCTTTTGCAACTGTTTTAAGTATTCCTTTGCATTCATCCCTGCTCCTCCTCTTTTGTCAATTCTCTTTTTGTCCGTCGTTATCATATTGAGCATTTTTCGTCCCCTTTCTGCTCATTTTGAGTTTTTTGTTAGTATGATAATCTCGTTATGAGATTTTGTCAATGTGTTTTTTGTGTAAAAATGCTCATTTTGGGTTTTTCTGTATTGACATGTTGCCCTAGATTACATATAATCAACATGAGGAGGTGCTAATGTGACTTTTGGTGAACGCTTAACTCAGCTAAGAAAAGAAAATGGGTATGCAACCCGGAAAAGTTTTGCAGAAAAACTGAATATCCCGGAAACGACACTTAGAAATTACGAAACAGATGAACGTGAAGCCGGTCATACTTTTTTAAAACAAATGTCTGATTTTTTTGATGTCTCCTGCGATTATTTACTTGGATTAACGGATGACACAGAAAAAAAAGAATCTTATATCTTAAAACAATCAGAATATGAACGCATAAAAAAATATCGCTTCATATCCGAACACTCCCCTGACGGGGCAAAAGTCGTTGATACGGTACTGGATCGTGAATACTCCATGGCAGAGCAGCTGAACAGTCAAAAAATATACATGACTAAATTGGAAAATCCCAATTTTCAAGAAGATTCCCATTCTTCAACAGTGCGCCTTATCAATTACTACTATCGCCTTGCATCCGCAGGAACAGGGCAGCTCGTATTTGACATGCCGCCAACAAAACGGATCGAGATACCAAACATATTCGAATATAAAAAAGCTGATTATGCTATCGGGGTAAATGGAAACAGTATGGAACCTATTTATCACGATGGAGACACGCTGTTGATAGAAATGGTTGACGCAATTGAGGTCGGCGACATCGGAATATTCATGGTAAACGGGGAAAGCTTTGTGAAAAAGTTGGGAACATCAGAATTGATCTCCTTAAATCCGAATTCAAAAAATATCGCCCTGACAGAAGACTCAAAATGTATGGGTAAGGTAATAGGAAAGTTGTAAGCAGATAATTAGAAACCACCATAAAAATGCCGCAAAACCATTGATTTTACATGAAATCCACCGGTTTTGCGGCATTTTTCGTTCATGGAGTATACGGGATTCGAACCCGTGGCCTCAACATTGCGGATGTTGCGCGCTCCCAGCTGCGCTAATACCCCATTTATATGAACAGGCGGCGCATCCAAACCGAAAACTCCCTGCGCGACCTGCCTATGACTTTCTTATTATACTACGCGTTTTCTTTTCTGAAAAGTAGAAAAATGGTTTTTTTCAAAATTTTTAGCAGCAAAAAGAATTTCCTTTTGCCTACGGCATCCCCTCGGTCAGGATCAGCCAAAACCTCTCCTGTGCTTCCTTGTTTTTTACAGACGTCCCATCCTCAAAGAAACGTCTCCCAAAATACAAAGTGGATAATCGCTCCTGATAACTTCCCGTAACCGTCTCGTTCATATCGACTTCTTCATAATCTCCCAAATCCAGACCGGACAAAACCGGACAATCGCCCCAGCACAGTGTCTTATCCTTTGCAGAAAAATCCTCATCATCCGGTATAGAACCGTCCAAATGAGCCAAAACCTGATAATTTACCTGAAACGCTTCAGGGTCTTCCATTAAAAAGAAATAGCTTTCGCCATCGCTGATGTCTGCCGCCAACGTGATTTCTGCTGCATAACGATATGCCAGATTTTCCGGATCAGCCTGAACTTCTGCCATTACATACTGCCTGACTTCTACAATTACCCTGCCGTCGCCGTTGATATCTTCTCCCAAACGGGCAAGCTCCTTCTCCAAAGCTTCCCGGCACGGTTCCGGCAGATACGTACTGCCTACATAAGCCAGACGATAATCGGGTTTCGCTTTTCCGATACCCAGCTTATTCCAAAGAATGCTTCCTACGATGTACACCAGCACCAGCGCAACGAGCAGCCACCATTTGTAATAATAGAACCAATTGGTAAGCTTCTCTTTTTTGGTATATTGCCGGGGTTCCCGACTCATATATTCCTGTTCCTGACTCATATTTTGGTAGTCCCTCCGTAAGCGTAATGAACCGGCAGACAAACCAGAGATGGCGCTTTTATACCCTCATCCTCCAACACCATGTTAACGCAGGCTTCCGCAATCTCATCCACAGGCTGTACGATCGTGGAACAATAGTATTCCAAATCCCCAAAGAGACGTATACCGTCGAAACCGATCACCTGCACATCTTCCGGAACCCGGACTCCCATGCCGCGCAATGAATTGATGATCTGATAAGCCAACGAGTCCGTGACGCAGAAAATACCGTCAAATTCCAGTTTTTTCTCTCTCATATGTTCCAAAAGGAACTCCTCAAAGTTGGAATAAGGCGTTCCGTCATCTACGATCTTTAAGGAATAAGAAATCCCCATTTCTTCGCAGGCGCTGATAAAGCCATCCTTGCGCTTATTTGGCTCGTTAGTGATTCTGGATCCCACGCGTAAAAACGCCAGATTCCGGCAGCCATTTTTTGCCAGCATCTCCGCCGCAAGCCTTCCGCCGCCATAATTATCACTGGACACGCACGGAATATGCGCTCCGAAATAACGGTCGATTGAAATGAGACGAACCCCCTCCGAAACCCGCAGCTGCGGATTATAGGACAGGCAGATGATCCCGTCAACCTTTTGCTGTTCCGCCATGATGACGTATGCCTGCTCCTGTTCCGGATCATAATCCGTTGCACACAGAAGCATCCGATACCCCCGCCGCGCTAACGATTGATGCATACAGTTGACTAATCTGCAAAAAAAGGGGCTGATCAAATTGGGTACCATTACCGCAATCGTAAATGTACGGTTACTTCTCAGCCCCTTTGCATAACTGTTAATCTGATAGTTTAATTTTTTGATTGCTTCCTCCACGCGAACGCGATATGTCTCGCCGACCGGAATCCCATTTATTACTTTAGAAACCGTCCCGAGCGCAACACCGGCTTCCCGCGCAACGTCCTTCATGGTCGGAGCAGAATTATGTCTTACCATAAGCAACCCCACTCCCAATACTCTCTTTTGATTACTATGTTTATTATAAAATCGAACACCTTGCTTGTAAAGATTTTTTGAAGAAAGAATGAAACGTTTTTTCACAGCTTCCGTTCATAATAATCCGCATACGTCTTTCCGTCGTCCCCGCCGACCAGTACTTCCTCAGACCGGACAAAGCCAGCCTTCTCCACCGCGCATTTGCGCTCTGACGCAAAGGGCGGAACCTTGGTCGCCGCCATGCGGCAGCCGAAGCTCTTAAACGCGTCGGGCACGATCAGGGACAAAATCTCCGTAATCCATTCCTCACGCTCGTGATCGCTTTTCAAGTCTAAACGAAGCAGACCGCAGTCATTAAAATAGTCCTGCGCTTCGCGGTTAAACAATTCGATCGTTCCAACGGCGCGTCCGATCTGCTTGTCAATGATCGTCCAGCGCACGAACCATTTTTCACGATATGCCTGCTGCCAAAATTCCACGGCGCTTTTCATCCGCTCAGGCGATGTGTAATGGAAGTCATCACCGTTGCAATTATCGCTGTTAAAAAACGGCACTGCCTGCTCATCGGAATACACCGAAAGCAGATCTTCCGCATCCGCCGCCTCGATCAGCCTCAGCAAAACCTTTTCGCTTTCATAGACAGGACATGTTTCATAGGGATCTCTCATAAAGTACACCTCCGTTTTTTTATTAAGGAAACTATAGCATAGCAACTACGACAACAGCATGTCATCGTTTTTGGTATAAAGAAACAATTTTTTCCGCGGACGTCAGCAATTGTCTGCGAATATGTTCCGGTGCAAGAACCTCCGCCTGATCGCCAAGGGACAGCAGCGTTCCGAGCCAGAATTGTTCGTTCTCCACCACGGCTGCCTTGATGAGCACATCGCCGTTCGGAAATTCCTCCTCAACCTTCCCTTTCAGATACTCAATAATCCGCGCTCTTACCGATTCCCTACATTGGATGAGGATTTCCGTGTACTGGCGGGAATCTGTTTTGTCGATCATAGATAAAATCGCGTCTGCTGATGCGTGTTCTTTTGTAAAAGGCACATCCGTCATGTGAAGCCCGCTCATCCGCACAAGCTTGTATGTGCGGTAATCCTGTTTGACCTTGGAATAGGCGAGGAGATACCACGCATACCATCGGTACAGGACCGCAACCGGCTCTACGCTGTGCGTGCGCGTCTCTCTGTCATTATTCGTATAGGTGAACTCCACCGTACGTTTTTCTGCCACCGCAGTCTGCAGCAGACGCAGCGTATCCTGCTCCCCCTCCTGCAATACAGAAAAATCCAAAACCACTCCGTTCCCGCTGCCGCCTCCATGCGACGCATGAATGATTTTTTCCGCCAGCTGTTTCACTTTTCTGTCACCGGTCGCTGAGACCAGCCCCTGAAGCGCCGTCAGAATATAGGAGTAGTCGTCCGGGGTGGCAAAACCGTGATCCAGCCGGTACGTTTCGAATATCTCATAACCACCGGAAGCCCCGGTCGTCGCAACGACGGGAATTCCGGCCATACAAAGCGAATCGATGTCCCGCTGGATAGTCCGCTGCGACACTTCAAAATGCTTTGCCAATTCGTTTGCGGACGTTTTTCCGTGATTTAAAAGATACACCGTGACCGCATACAAGCGCTCGACTTTCATTTGCTTATAACCTCCCGGACGCATGCATTAACATTCCTAAAGCACGCGATGCTCCTCTGCTCCATATACTTTACACGATATCTTACTATTATTTTACATTCCATTTTTTAACTATGTAACATTTCAAAATTGCACCCATATAACCTTTCATCATTACCACCATTACATCACTTCATCATGCTTTCCTTCTTTACTCCGCTTTCAGCTTTTCCATATTATCTTTTGCATACTCAACCTGAAGAAATTTGGCAAAACGCAGCATCTCCTGTTCGATTGTTTCCATCATATCGTCATCCGGTTGTATTCCCGCTTCCCACCACCAATTTTTGATCACGAAGGCTCCTGTCTGACGAACCGGCTCCGCCTCAAATCTTGCAATCAATTGACTGTTATATAAAACCGGCAGCACATAATAACCGTATTTTCTTTTCACGACAGGCGTATAAACCTCCCAGCGGTAGGCAAAGTCAAACAGCGCTTCCGCCATCTGCCTGTCCCACATCATATTGTCTAACGGCGCGATAAATCTTGCGTAACTCCCGGATGTCCGATATTTCATATATGCTTCCATCCCTTTTGGAGCGTAAAACGCCTCATCGATTCCCTCAACCCGCACTTCTTCAATCTTATTTTTTTCGACCAGCGTTTGCAGCATAGAACCGCGCAGTTCATTGTCACTCACAAAATGCCCCTGCCACGCTCCGCCCGATTTGTTCCAGATCAAGCCAACGCTCTGTAACCTTCTTTCGATATACCATTCCAAAAATTCTTCGATCGTCATGTCCTGATCACATGGAAAATCAATATCCGCCAGTACACGTTCTGTCAGATCGAAGTATTTCTGTGTGCCCTTTTTTCCGGCAACGCAGAGTTCTCCACTGTTAAATAAATAATCCAACGCGGCGCTTGATAATTTCTTCGGTCCCCAGCTGCTTTCCCGTACTTCGCCGATGGAAATATCTTTTGTGCCTGTCCCGCCGTGCTTTGCGACAAATTCTCTAACCTCGTCCAATATATCCAAAACTCCCATTTGATTCCGGTATTGCAGCGTTAACACGACCTGTTTCAGGTGCTCGCTCCGTACATGACGAAAACATTCAAAATCTTTAGATTCATATATACACATTTCTTTGTCAAATCCATCCACCAGTTTACGCTCTTGATATAAAAGATCATAAAGATCCTGCTCTTTGTAATCCTTTACTCTTGAATGCAATACCAAATCCGCATTTCTTGCTACAACATTTAACGGATCATACTGAATACTGTGTATTCTCTGCATGATCTTCTCTGCGCCTGCTTTCCCGCGCAATGCTTCTGCACCGTCCAGATTGTGATAACGGCATAGCAGATGTCTTGCTTCCTTCTTTGAATAGAATTCCATTTTGATCCCTCTCCTTCCTGTAACAGGATAGCAAAAGAACTATGACACCATTATGTCATAGTTCTTCCTACTTTTCAATGTTCCACAAAAAATAGCCGGACGGCTCCTGCCGAATCAGCACGGATTCTGTCGGAATGCTTGAATTTGCCACCCTGATATGATACACTTTTTTCAAATTTTTACACTAGCGCGGCAAGAAAACCGCGGAGGAGGAAGGAATGAGCAAACAGACGGACAACTATTTGGCGATGGCACCGGCGTTGGGATTGCGTTATGATCCCGTGAATCAGGTGTTGTACGGTCAAAGGAACGGCTATGATATCCTCATTTACGCAACAAATCCCGGACAGCCCTATCTGCTAACCATACATACCGGGGCAAGGAATATGTACGGCGCAAATCTGACCAAAGAGCAGACCAAAGAACTTACCAAGTCAGTAAAGCCCATCCTCACATGCCTGCAGAACGGCAATGACATTATGATAACGGTAAATGCTGCGACGGGCGTCAAAGCGTCTTTAGAAAAGCTGACCGCAAACGTCGGGGAAGCGCTGAACGCGTTGACCGCTTTCCTGTACGGAAAGGGATTTGCCCCCTGCTGCAGTATTTGCGGAATGCAAAAATTTGTTACGCCCCACGAGTCGGAGGGGAGATATTATCACCTATGCCCGGATTGTGAGACATCCATGCGTGCAAGAATCGCTGTACCGAAACCGCAGAAACAGGAGAATGTCATCGGCGGCATTGTAGGAGCACTGCTCGGCTCCCTGATCGGCGTCTTCTGTATTGTGCTGCTCTCGCAGCTAGGCTATGTCGCAGCATTCTCCGGAGTTGCCATGGCCATAGGCGTGCTGACCGGCTATGAGAAGCTGGGCGGTAAACTGACCAAAAAAGGCATTGTCATCAGCGTTGTGATCATGTTGGGTATGACTTTTGCCGGAAATCAGCTTGACTGGGCAATCTCCCTCTACACCAAAGGCGGCGGGTCTAAGTTAGGTCTTACTATTTTTGACTGCTTTCGAATGGTTCCCTGGGCCATTTCCAACGAAGTGATCAAGAAAAGCACTTACCTATTTAACCTTTGCCTGATCTATCTGTTTCTGTTAGTGGGCGCGATCCCGACGATCAACGCCAAGATCAAGGATAAGCAGAAGATCGGCCGCATGGTGAGAATCGGCTCCGCCGGTCCGTTCAACAACAACAGCAACTATATGCAATGAAAATTTTCAGTAATAAAAAAGAGTGCCCCGCACTCTTTTTTATTTTCTGCCTCTACGACAGACAAGCTCCACCTCATCTCAATTACCCGTGCTGTAATACCGCTTCACGCTTATCCGCCAGAACAGATAGGCGGCGGCGTATACGATGATTCCCACGAACGGCGCGATATAAATATAAATTGCAGGATAATTTGCCATATCCTCTTTGCGCAATAGATACTGCGCCGGAAAGTAATTGACGAACGCAAAAGGAACCACATAGATCAATATCCCCTGTATCAGCTTGTGATAAATACTGATCGGATAACCTGCAAATTTACGCATATTCCAATAAAAAATGTCGCGGATGCTGCCCGTCTCCACAAAGTAGAAGCACAAAGACGAAAAAAAGATGAACATACCGCCCTGTATCAGGATCCCACCGATGATCGCGCCGATATAATACAAGATCGTGACAAAGTCCCAATGAATCCCAACCCTGCCTGCCGATAGGACAAACAGAAGGATTCCCAGTGTCCCGTGTCCTGCAGACGCGATCAGGTCGGCATTATTCAGGATCAGCTGTAACAGCAGGCTCCTTGGTCTGACGAGAAGCCTGTCAAATCTGCCCTCCCTGATCGTATCCGAAAACTGCCTTAGATCCGCAAACAGGGATACCACAAACGCATAGGTCAAAAAAAGAATACTATACAAAAACAACATTTCATTGACATTCCAGTCGTTAATCCTGTCAAACTTGAGCAATGCCAGATAAATCGCGATAATATTAGCGGATTCCCTGATGAATACTGCAAGTGTGGCAACCAGTGAATCTACCCGGTATTGCATCCTTGTATGGATACTCATCTTCAATGACTGGAGTACAACCCTGATCTCACCCATCCCGCTTAACCTCCCTGCACCACAAGCTTTTTTACGCCTCTTTTCCAAAACAGGTTTGCCATGATCCCCAGAATCACAATCCACAGGATCTGAACCGCAATGCCCGAAAGGATTTGAGATCCACTCAGCTCACCGAGATAAATCCTCACCGGTGTAAAATAAATGGACTCAAACGGCGTAAAAGAAATGATTTTTCTAAGTGCCGTCGGCATAAACCATAAAGGCAGTAACGTTCCCGCCAGAATATTGACAAATACATTTTTGATCGTTATGATTCCCCACACACTAAAAAGCCAAAAGCTCCATGTCTGGATCATAAAGCTGATCAGCCACAGGATCAGATACCCGAATGCCACGCTGATAAACATCGCGATCAGACCGGTGGCACTCTTCGGAGGACACAATTTCGTGTGCAGCATCGTAAAAAGCAGCGCAGGCAGGAAATGAAAAACCAGCTTAAATACGCCTTCACCGATATTTTCCGCCAGCATCCGGAACAGGAAGCTGACCGGTTTCAAAAATTCATTCGTGATGCTTCCGTCATGAATTTTATGTTCCAAAAACATTTCATTAAAGCCAAATGCGTTTGACAGTCCCAGTGTAATAACAAAGCTTGTAGCCACCATGCGGTAAGAGATTCCGTCAACTTCCGTCGCACCGCCGTATAGCGCCTTATAGATGCACAGGTAGACCACGATCGTGATCGCCGTATTGACAATTCCCATGAAAAAATCTAATCTGTACGCCATTTTATCCTGAAATTTCTTGACGGCAAATTCCACATAAGCTCTCATACATTGCCCTCCATGTTTTCGAAATCCCGCGAGTTTGGGCGTCAGCACAAATCTCGCCGATAGAAAAATCTTTGATTTTTCTATCTTTTGCCCTCCAATGCCGGATCATCCAGAACAAGCCTTCCCTCATAAATGTCGCGGATGATCCCGTCTATTTCCGGTTCACAGATGGAAATATCCTTGATATTTTTTTGTGCAAACAGGTTCTCCATCACGGTATTCATGGGCGTCTCGCTGATATCATAGGTTCGTGTTTCTTTCTCATCATTTTCAAGCAATATTTCGATGGTCTTGGAATTGGCATATTTATTTTTGATCTGATCAATGCTTCCGTCATAGATCTTTTTTCCCTTATCAATGATGATCAGCCTGTCGCAGACCTTCTCGATATCCTGCATGTCATGCGTGGTGAACAGGATGGTTGTCTGTTCTTTTTCATTGATATACCGGATAAATTCCCGTATTTTTTCTTTTGCCACCACATCCAGTCCGATCGTCGGCTCATCCAAAAACACAATTTCCGGTGAATGGAGGAGTGCGGCAACAATATCCCCCCGCATCCGCTGTCCCAGCGAGAGCTGCCTGACGGGCTGGTTGATAAAATCCTCCATCTCCAGCAGTTTCGAAAACAGGCTGAGATTTTTTTCATATTTCTCCTGCGGGATTCTGTAAATGAATTTCATCAATTCAAAGCTCTCGATCAGCGGCAGATCCCAGTTCAGCTGCGTTTTCTGCCCGAAAACTACGCCGATATGTTTCACATACTGCTTTCTCTGTTTATACGGAATGTAGCCTTTGATCGTTACATCCCCCGCATCCGGATACAGAATGCCAGAAAGAATTTTGATCGTCGTGGATTTCCCCGCTCCGTTCGGACCGATGAATCCGACGATCTCGCCCCGTTTGATCGAAAAGCTCACCGTATCAACCGCTTTTTTGATCTCATAGCTTCTGTTAAAAAGATACCTCAGTGAAGCGGTCATGCCTTTCCCGCGTTTTGCGATCCTATAATATTTTTTGATGTCCCCTACCTCTATGATGTTTTCCATTCGCGCCCTCCGTATATCTTCTTGATCGTCCCTTCTAAATCCGGTTCATACAAACGAATATCACCGATCTTGCTTTTTTTCATCAGATGCTTCAGAATCTGAGTGGTTTCTATTTTTTGTTTATCATAGTCAATTGTGATCCTGTCGGAATCAATCCGGTATTTCTCCAACGGAAGGTCTTCCAGATCGGGAAGCCCCTCCGCGATCCTGATCTCCATCCGGTAATAGGGTGAAAACTCGCATATCATGCGCTCCGCCTTCCCGTCAAAAATGATCTCACCCTCATGGAGCAAAATCACCCGGTCGCAAAGCTTTTCCACCTCCGCAAGATGATTGCTTGTGTAAATGATGGTCGCTTGTTTTTCTTTCCGATCCGCTTCAAAAAACTGTATGATCTTATGCTTTATGGAAACATCCACACCGATCAATACTTCATCAAGCAGCAGTATCTGAGGTTCCGCAAGCAGGGCGTATACCAGCTCGCATCTCATCCGCTCCCCAAGCGACAGATTCCCCGGTCTTAGATCCATAAACGCTCCGGTTTCAAAAATTTCCTGAAGCTGTTCCAGTCTTCGTGCAAATACGTGCGGATCGATCTGATACATGTTCCTGCAGTTTTGAAGCGAAGCCTTTACCGTAAGCTCTTCCCACAATTGAGATCTTGTTCCCGATAAATATACCAGATTCCTGAGGGACTGATGATCTTCTATGATGCTTTCCCTTCCGCCGGTCCTGATAAATCCGGCATCCGGCTTTATCACTCCGGCAATTACATTTAGCAACGTCGTCTTTCCTGCGCCGTTTAATCCGATCAATCCCACATGCTCCTTCTTCGCAACATGGAGAGATATGTTTTTTAACACGTTTTTATTTTTAAAAGTCTTAGATACATCCTTTAATACGATCAGAAGCATTCACCGCCTTTCGCAAATTCTTCCCGGCTGCGAAATTCACTATACGAAAAAAAATCCCGCACGTCAACGCGTGCGGGATAAACAACCTTTATTCAGGGATAAACAGTGAGCTCGTTACAGTTCACACAATGAACGGGATTTGTTATCCCAGCATCACGCTTACAATGAACATGCCGTCCTTCTCATAAATATCCATATCTCCCTCATACTTTTGGACAATTGCCTTCATCTGCTTCATCCCATATCCATGCCCCGGCTCTTCCTTGGAGGATGCCAATTCCGGATTCTCTCTTAAAACAGAATGGTCAATACTGTTCTTAACCGTTATCATATCAAAGCCTTTCTTGGATGCGATATCCACTTCCAGTTTGGGCGAATCGGAATCCAGCGCACCGTTTACCGCATTGTCCAGCATATTATTCAGCAGGGAGGAAAAGTCCACACTATCCATATAGGTAAAGGGAAGATTTTCAATCTCAGCTTTGATCTCTATTCCCTTTTCTTTTGCCATGGATAGCTTCGTGTTTATGATATGGCTCAACAGGGAATTGCCGACATTGACATAGGTATACATCCTGTTTAACTTGTCCAGAATCTCTCCCGCATACTGTTTGGCTTCTTCTGTTCTGTTTTCTTCCAGATATGAAAGAATGACCATCGTATGATTTTTCATATCGTGCTTTAACAGCCCGATCTGCTGTTGAATTCTGCGTATCTCATCATCCATTTCCTGCTGTTTATCATAAGCATGTTCCATATCTGACAACCTCTTTTCCATATCCAGATTGTCCGCCACATACCGCGTGAGCAGCCTGTCCTGCTCCTCCTGTTTTGCTTTATCCTTCCGTTCTCTTTTGACTTCCTTCATCAACAATACCGCCAGCATGATGATGATTGCCACAAGAATGATCTCCATAGGTATTCTCCTGTATTTGCAAAGTGACCTCGTTCGCTTTTGAAAAGTCTTTGATTTTTCAATCTTTTTTCTTCACGCTTTCCGAAGTAATTCCAAAATCTTTTTTCGCACCTCTTTTTCATAGCTCCTGCCTACAGGAAGCGCAACGCGCTCCTCTCCGGCTCTCAATAAGATTTCATTATTGCTCATTTTTTCGATATATTCCACATGAATCAGATAACCTTTGTGGCATCGGATAAATCCCTTTCCCTGAAGCTCTTTTTCCATATTTGTCATGGTCTCTCTGACACGGATCGTATCATCTCTGCGCCGTAACACAAGATAATTTTTCTCCGCCTCTACATAAATAATGTCTTTGATGAGCACTCTGGTCAGCTCCTGGCCCTTTCGGATCACGACTTCCTGTTTGTTTGCAAGTAATTCTTTTTGGACCCGCTTTCCCACTTCATCCATTTCCTGATCCATATGCGTTTTTCGGATAAATCCAAACGGTCTGTATGCAAAGGTCTGATACACTAATGCATCGTGACTCGTTATGAATATCAGGATTGTCGGCAGACCTCGTTCCTTGATAGATTCCGCGATCTCCATTCCGTTATGGTACGGCATATCGATATCCAAAAACAATACGTCTATCGTTTCCCTTTGCAGGCATTCCATCAATTCTCTTGGATCATCGATACCGGTATATCGAGCCGATATGTCATTTTCGTCAAAACAATTCCGAACCTTTTTTAGGATATGGTCCAGCATTTCTTTTTCATCATCACATACTACGATATGGTACATTTTCGTCTCCTGCTTGTTGATAATAATTTCATTTTATCATTTCATTAGGATTCTTTCCATCCTAATGAAACATAAAAATACCGATGCAGCATTTTTCTGCACCGGTATTTTGAATTAACGGTCTGATTGCATCTTCCTATGTAAGGAAGCGCTTTCATCAGCATTTCCTTAAAAATCACGAATTTCCGCGAGCGCGGGCAGCGCGTTTCCGTCATAATCAAACAGCGCCTGATTTGCCCACTCATTACCGCAGGGCCCTTTATCGCCGATATAGGCAAGCGATTCCGGGGTTGCCCAGCCGGAACCGGGTACGGGCAGCCATGCAGGCTCCCAGTAGAAAAATCCTTTTCCCCTGCCGTTCGGAACGTCTCGAATGACTTGCATGACTTCCTTCATAAACTTCCGCTGTCCCTCGGGCGTCATCGGATACGGTACTTTCCCGGCAAGCTCCGCTTTTGTCGCCATGCCCTTACGCTCCTCATCCGCAAGCTTTTCGTACGCCTGATAGTCTTCCATCGTATATCCCATGGACACCTCGGCAACGATCACATCCTTTTGATAACGTTCGGAAATGTCTTTCATATTATCGGCAAGATCCGAAAGAGAGCCGTGCCAGAACGGGTAATAGGATAATCCGATGATATCAAAATCCTCACCACGCTCCATATAATGGTCAAACCAATCCCGATACAGCGCGTTATTGCCGCCGTTATCCAAATGAATCATGACCGGAAGGTTTGCGTCTACTGCGCGCGCGGCACGAATCCCCGCGCTGATAAACCGCGCGATATTGTCGTAAGCGGGCATTTTCGCGTTGGGCCACAACAGTCCGTTGGTCACCTCATTTCCGATCTGGATCATCGTCGGAAACGCGTTTTCTTTTTTCAGTGTAAGCAGCACCCTGCATGTATAGTCATACACCGCCTGCTCCAGCTGGTCGTCGTCATAACCCGCCCACGCCTTCGGCTTGATCTGCTTACCCGGATCCGTCCAAAAATCACTGTAATGCAGGTCAAGGAGAAACTGCATGCCCTGCGCAAGCGCACGCTTCGCAATTCTTACGGTCACGGCAAGATCATTCGTCCCCGCGCCGTAAGGTTTCTTTGTCTCCGAATAGGGGTCGTTCCACAGACGCAGACGCACAGCGTTTGTCCCGTAGCGTTTCAGGATGGAGAGCAGCTCGCCCTCCTGCCCGTTGTCATAAAATCTTCCCCCGCACCGCTCAACTTCCTCGATGGTGGAGACATCCATTCCTTTGATAAATTCTGCCATAAGCCCTCTAGTCCTCAAATTCTGTGATTCTGTCGGCGATTCTGCCATAACGGAATCTGGCCAGCTCGTTCTTTTTTAATACATCCTCTTCCGTGCCGTGATACTGGCAGCGGATACAGTAGTATTCTTTTTTATCGCGGTCGTAAAACATATCAATATCAAGGTCTCGCATAAAGCAGGACGGACACCGGTAATTTAATTTGCCTTTTCCAGATTGAGCCATGTCGTAAATACCTCCTTATCAGAAATTTCCGTTTGATAGCCTAACGTGAACATCGGGGAGAATGCATAGCCCTCTTTCACATAGCCGGATGCCTTGTCGCAATCGGTACTGAGCGATACACGCGTCTCGATCTGCGGCACTACCGCCGTCACGCGCTCCGCACCCGCAAGAGAAGCCTCCCTGCACTTATATGCGTAATCAATCGTTTCCTTTTCAGCGCCCTTTTCGAGGCTGAGGGTAATGCCGGTCATGTCCTCGGAATACTCCGTTGTTCCGTAGCATGCCACCATATACTCGTTTAAGTCCACCTTTGCATTCGGATCGCTCATGGAAAGCACCTTGCGCTCGATACCGATGCGCGAGCTGCCCTCTTCAAATAACAGCCTTGTCTGAAGCTTCACGGTCAGATCGGCAAATTCAATCTCCACCGGATCGAGCGTCAGGATTCTGGTCTGCCCTTCCTCAGAGAAATGCGCCTTCGTGCGGCAGAGGCATAAATCCACTTCCTCGCCGTTGTAAGTAAGCTTCGCGCTTCTGACCGTTCCTTCTCCGGCATAGTGCGTAAAGTATCCGGCGCGGTATTTTTCCTGCATCAGGAACGGGTAGGACGCATCGGTCACATGCTTTGTTCCGATGCCGACCGGCCAATTGAGCTTCGCCGCATAAGGTCTAAGGTCAACGATCGCGCCGCCCTGATCCATGTTAACGCATGCACGCATGTACGGATCGCAATACCAGAACAGCTGCTTGTCCGAACCGTAAAGAATATCTTTCCAAAGCGCACACTCCGGCTCGGTATAGCGTCTGTTCTCACGATACCAGTCCGCGAATTCCGCCATCGTCATGTCGCTTAATTTTCCTTCTTTTTTCAGCTTGCCGTAATAAGCGCAGCCATCCTCGTAGGATTTAAGCAGCAGCTCATAGGGAGCCTCCCAGCGGCCCATCTTGTTCATCCAGCCGGGTCCTACGAACATCATGTTATACGCGTAGCCGTTATTGAACTTTGCTAAATGACGGTACTGATCGATCAGATTATATAAATACGGGAACTCCCATGTTTCCGTGTCATAGATCATACCGCGCAGCACGTTCTGTGGATGCGTACCGAAATTGGATCCGTTGCCGTCATAGCAGGCGAGCAGATCGCGGGATAAATGCGGGATCGCCACGATACCGGAATCCTCTGCCTCATTCGCAGCAGGCGCATGCGTATTCTGCTTGCTCGGAATCCACGGAGCCCACGGACCGCCATCCATGAAGGTGTACCACGAGTTGTTGCAGGTATGATATGCTTTCGGTCCTTCCTCCCAGCATGTCGCAACCGCACATTTCACCATCGGATATTTTTCTTTGATGTAATTCGTCAGCTCCGCATCCATGTAATAGGAACCTGTTGACTCAGGGTAAAAGCCGAAGCGCTCATGAAATTTGCCGAACACATCGTCCACGATGGATTTCTTGTCCTCCATTGAGAACATCCAGATACAGAAATCCTTTGTCTTGTATTTCTCACGGAACTCCTTGCACGGAAGTCCTAAGAGCGTCAACGCGATCTCGTCGCCGTACTGCTCATGATCCGCCTTTGCCAGTTCCACCGCCTCATCATTAAAAAGAGAAGCGTATGTCATCTGGATCGTTGTCTTTAATCCGTTCTTATGCGCGATTGCCTGCTGCGTCTTGAAAATGTCGAGAGACTCCGTCAGAAGCGCCTTTCTCCCGATGTCTTCCTCTTTCCCGTGTCCGGTTACTTTTTCGGCATACTCCGGCACCATCTCGGGACGATGAATGATGTTGACGATAAATTTCTCCATGTCTGCCTCCTTATGATATGACTTTCTGTATTATCTCCATAACAGCAAGCCCGACGGCTGAGCTGCTATGTTGTATTACGCCGCTATTACGCACCTTGATCCGCCTAGTTGCGCAACCGGTTGTCCTCTTTTCCATAGTCTACCAAAGCGCTGTTTCCTTGTCAATTATTATCCGTCCGGCTTTTTCACTGATTTTGCATCAACTTCTTTGTACATTTTTCATAAATTGCGCAGATCAGGATGAGACGCCGATTACTTCATCCATCCGGCACCGGCATTCCATGCTTTTCCAACCTGCTCACCGGACACATAGTATCCATGCTGGAACTGATCAAAGATCAGTGCATCCAATTTTGCAGGATCCACTTTTCCATTCTCCGCAAGCACGCTTTCTTCGGCCGCAGTATTTACAATTTTTCCTACGATGCAATAGAAGCTCTCTGTTTCCACAACCTCTGCAAGTGTGCACTCCATCACCACCGGGAATTCCTCGATGATCGGTGCATCTACATGAGCACTTTTTGACGCCGTATAGCCGGTTCTCTCAAACTTGTCAGGCATCTTGTTTCCCGTGGCTATCCCAAAGAAATCTGCCACATCCACATGCGCCCTGTCTGCAATGCTTACCGTAAACGCTTTTCTCTTTAGCAGATTTTGGGTCGTCTTATGATCTTCATCAATAAACAATGCGATTCGGTCTTCATTGCAGATCATCCCCCACGCAGCGTTCATCACATTTACTTTCTCTTCCTCTCCATATGCGGCCACCATCAGTACCGGCATAGGATAAACAGCCTGAACCACTCCTAAATCTTTCTTCATCTCATTTTTCCCCCATTTTCTTTGTTTTTTATTTCATTATAACATGATCAACTCTTTATTCTTACCGCATTTAATCGCGCATGCCCATAACCTAAAACCTTATTATCACATGCCGATTACCGCGGCCATCTGTTTCCATCCCAAGCATTTCATACCGCTGGAATGCTTTTTGAATTTCTCCATCGGAATAATAGTGAAACAATAAACCGGCTCTGCTTTCATCGGTATATAAAAAACTTCCGTCATCCAAAACACGATGTTCCAGTTCCATATCATCGGATTCCAGCGGATCAAAAGACGCATACAATAATCCATTTTGTTTCGTGATTCTTTTTAATTCTTCAAGCGCCTGTTTGAACTCGTCCACACACAAATGATCCAGCGCAGCTCTTACGGCAACTGCATCAAAAAAGTTATTCGGATACTCCGTGTTTAGTATGGATGCTGTTTTAAATTGATCAACCCGGATTCCATAAGGAGTCAGTAATTTTTTTGTGATCCATACTGCATTTTCGGAAATATCAAATCCCCAGACATCAAATCCATTAGATTGTAAAATGAGACTGTTTGCTCCAAAGCCACAGGCTGCATCACAGACGATATGACAATGATACTTTTGGAATTCTTGGACCATGCTATTTTTAATATTTTCATATCCTTTTATATATTGCCGATATTGCTCAATGTCATTTTTGTCCCATGCTGTATCCCAATATCTCAACCCTTTTACCCTCGCTTATTCACTTATCCCTTAGAAATTTTCGGAAGCGTTGCAAGAAACAGGTGATCACAGTTATACTTCATACCGCAGCAATCGCAATCACTCTATCCATCTAATGAATCCCGCTGTATTCTCTGCTGCTTCCACGGCTTTATCGTAATTTTCATACTGTCCGGCAGACGCATTGATTCTATCCGGGTTCAGTATGTCGCTAAAATAAACAGTAAAACATAAAACCTTTTTATCATTGGCTATTTGAGGATCATCTTCATAATCCCCGGTTCCATAGAGGGTATTTCCGGCACAAATATAAATATCATAATTTGTCGTCCCCTCATAAATGCCAATTCCCTTTTTCCGAATCAAAGGTTTGATTTCTTCAACCGTCATACTGAGTCCCTTTCCAATGATACATTGTCTGGTTTTCGGAAAATCATCGGTTCCTTTTTACTTCGTCGATTCCTTCAGCACCACCTCGTAGCCGAGCAGCGTTTTCTTAGAAACCTCTTTTCCCTCAAGATAATCCAGCAGCGTCCTGCACGTTACCGTGCCAAGCGCCGCCGCATCAAAGTGAAGCGAGGTGACAGCGGGGAGGTTATTCTCTAACAACGGACTGTTATAAAAAGATGCCACCCGCATATCCTCCGGCACGCTGATGCGATTTTTTTTCAAGGTGTTCAACACCTGAGAGCAGATGGAATCATCCATGCAAAGAATACATTCCGCGCCTTTTTTCACGAACTCTGTCACCATCCGTTCCAGCATCGGTCCATTGTCTGCATCCAGACAGATCAAAGAGGAGTCCACGGACAGCTCCTGCTCTTCAAACGCATCCAGATAGCCCTGAAGCCGCGTATTCGTAATGACGATCTCCCTGCTGCCGCCGATCAGCGCAACCTTATGAAGTCCTTTCATCAACAACACAGAGGTCAGCTCCCTGCACGCCTCCCTGTGATCATGGTCAATCTGAATCAAATCGGTGTCCGGCGACGTTCCGATCACCACGAACGGCATTTGGCGCTGCTTGAGATACGCCGCGGGCACATCCTCTACCAGCGTCCGGCTTAAAATGATCCCATCCACTTTATTGTTCAGCACCAGCCGTTCCAACTGCGTAAGATCATGATCGCCGATCATGGACACGACCATATCATAGTCCGCCGCTGCAGCGGCCTCGCTGATTCCGAGCATGCATTGTTGAAAAAAGGACGAATCTACAAAATTATGATTTCCCGGCAGGATCAGACCGATGTTATACGTCTTGTTTTGCGCAAGCCCTTTTGCGATCACATTCGGCTTATAATCATGCTCCTCGATATAGCGCAGCACACGTTCCTTCGTGTCGCTCCCGATGCGGCCTTTCCCGGAGATCACGCGGGAAACCGTCGTTTTGGAAACCCCGAGCGCTTCCGCCACATCGGCGATCGTCATCTTTTTTAAGCCCTGCTTCTCCTTTTCCATCGTCATTTTGTACCTCCGGACAGCATATGATTTGTCTATTCCGTACATTTCTTTTTATTTCATGATATGCTATAATGCAATTGCGCAATCGGTTGTTCAGTCAATACCGATCGGCATTCTTATGATAGTTATGATAGCAATGTTCTTTTTTATCGTCAATCCTATTTGTACCGGACAAAAAAGAACGCTGCGCGTTCTTTCGAAGAATTTGCGTTTGCAAATTCTTCTGGGTTCTTTTGGGATTGAGGAATTTTCTATAAGTCAAGAAAGGAATCAGGCAGTATGAAAACAGATCAGATTTATTATGGTGCCGCCTATTATGACGAATATATGCCTTACGACCGCATCCGCGAGGATATGCGCATGCTGCGCGAGGCAGGCATGAACGTCATCCGCATTGCGGAATCCACATGGGCGACCATGGAGCCGCACGACGGCGTGTTTGACTTCACGCACCTTGATCGTATGCTTGAAGCGTCCGCTGCGGAGGGCATCAAGGTCATTATCGGCACGCCGACCTACGCGATTCCCGCATGGATGGCGGCGCGTTATCCCGACATTCTCGCCGTGACGCGCAGCGGACAGGAGATTTACGGCAGACGGCAGAACATGGACATCACAAGCCCGGATTATCTGCGCCATGCCGAGCGCATCATCAGACGTATGCTTGAACACATCAAGGATGTGAAACATATCATTGGTTTCCAGCTTGACAATGAGACAAAATCCTACGATACGCGCGGTCCCCGCGTGCAGGCGATGTTTGCTTCTTATTTGAAAGAGCAGTTTCACGATGATCTGAACGCCTTAAACGATCACTTCGGCTTTAATTACTGGAGCAACCGTATCAGCGCATGGGAGGATCTCCCGAATGTGACCGGCACCATCAACGGAAGCTTTGACGCGGAATTTCGGAAGTTTCAACGAAAACTTGCCGCCGATTTTCTGAAATGGCAGGCGGCAATTGTTGAGGAATACCGCCGCCCCGACCAGTTTATCACACAGAATTTTGATTTCGACTGGCGCGGCAGCTCCTTTGGTCTGCAGCCCGATATTGATCAGTTATCGGCTGCGAAAGCACTCACAGTCGCCGGCGTTGATATTTATCACAAAAGCGCCGCCGAACTGGATGGCGCGGTGATCAGCATGGGCGGCGCGATCGGGCGCAGCCTGAAAAAAAGCAATTATCTCGTATTGGAGACGGAAGCGCAGGGAAATCCGGGCTGGCTTCCCTATCGGGGACAGCTCAGGCTTCAGGCATACAGCCATCTCGCCAGCGGTTCGAATTCGGTCATGTACTGGCACTGGCACTCGATTCATAATGCCATCGAAACCTACTGGAAGGGCGTGCTCAGCCACAACTTAAAGCGCGGCGCCGTCTATGATGAGGTCTGCACGATCGGACACGAATTTGCCTTGATCGGTGAGAAGCTCAAAAACCTGAAAAAGGAAAATCGCGTCGCATTCCTCTTAAGTCATGAGGCGCTGACCGGCTTGCAGGAGTTCCCGATCAGCACTACCCTGCAATATAACGAGATTTTCCGCTGGCTCTTCGACGCGCTTTACCGATTGAATATCGAGGCGGATGTGATCTATGAACCGGATGTTTGTCAGGAGGACTGCACGGACTCTTATGATACGATTTTTGTGCCCGCGCTGTATTCCGTCAGGGAGAAGACGCTTTCGGCTCTGCGCCGCTTTACCGAGCGGGGCGGACAGCTCATCGCCACATTCAAGTCCTTTTTTAGCGACGAGTACCTGAAAGTCTTCCATGACGATCAGCCGCACGGCATGACGGATGTGTTCGGCATGACCTACGACCGTTTTACGATACCGACGAAGGAAACGATCACATTTCAGCCGACGACGTTTCAGGCAATAACCGCTTCATCCGACGCAGTTACCGCTTCGGATTCCGATGCAGGATGGACCGCATGCAGCCGTACGGTTCCCGTTTCAGAATGGATGGAGCTTTTAGAGCCCGACGGCGCAGAAACACTTGCCGCCTATGAAGCGGCTCATTGGGGCGAATGTGCCGCGATCACGAGAAATCAATTCGGCAAGGGCACGGCAATCTATATCGGCTGCTATTTTGATGCCGGGATACTGGAGAAGCTGCTTGCCGCTCTCATGGGAGCGCGGGGCTTTGATACAGAAAGTCTTCATTTTCCGCTCATCCGCAAGTGCGGGATCAATGACGACGGCGACCGCATCGTTTATCTGTTCAATTATTCCGATGCTCCGACCTCCTATACTCATCACGGAGCGGAGGCTCACGCGCTGCTTTCCGGACACACGGTCACTGACGGCGAGACGCTCACGCTCGCGCCATGGGATGTGATGATCCTTAGGGAAAGTGCCGGTGTTGTAACCAAATAAAAAAGATAATTTATTATGAATCAAAAATAAAAAGGGAGGATTATTTATGAAACACAAAAAACACGGTTCTACATGGCTGGTCTGCCTGCTTTGCACCGCCCTGCTGGTTGGCGGGTGTGGAAAGGGTTCGGGGGATACGGACGGAAACGACAATCCGAACGACTCCGTCGATACAGATACCGCCAACAATCCGGTTGAGGACAACGTTTCGGAAAATGCCGGTTCAAAAACCCCAAGCGTTCAGCTTCCCGATTACAGTGACGTTACCGCGCTCGATCGCCCGTCGGAAATTTTTGTCGAAAAGGTTGACAACCTTGTCGATGATTTTTGGTTCGGCGTGGATGTCTCCACTGTCTTGGCCGAGGAAGAAAGCGGCGTCGTCTATTACAACGAAGACGGTGAAGAGCAGGATCTTTTCCGTACACTCAAGGAAAACGGCGTCAATGCCGTGCGTATCCGCGTTTGGAATGACCCGTGGGACGCAAACGGCAATTCCTATGGCGGCGGGCACAATGACTTAGAGACAGCGATCGCGATCGGACAACGCGCGACCTCTTACGGCATGGATGTATTGATCGACTTCCATTATTCTGATTTTTGGGCTGATCCGTCCAAGCAGATGGCACCGAAGGCATGGGCGGAAATGAGCACTGAAGAAAAGGCGGACGCGCTGTATGCCTACACGAAAGAGTCCTTAAACGCCCTGCTCGATGCGGGAGTGAACGTAACGGCTGTCCAGATTGGAAACGAGACAACCACCGGTATCAGCGGCGTGAAGAACTGGGATGGCCGGACAAAGCTGTTTCAGGCGGGTTGTACTGCGGTACGTGAGATTTCGGCTGAATGGGGACAGGAGATCCTGATCGCGCTTCATTTTACAAATCCCGAAAACAGCGCGGATTATCTGAAATTTGCGCAGATCCTTGACAGCGTTTCCGTTGACTATGATATTTTTGCAAGCTCCTATTATCCGTATTGGCACGGCACGCTTGAAAATCTGACTTCCGTGCTCGGCGAGATTGCAACCACCTACAATAAAAAGGTCATGGTTGCGGAAGTCTCCTATACTTATACGATGGAAAACGGTGATTTTTCCGGCAACAGCTTATCCGAGGAATCCGTCTGCGAGCTTCCTTATTCGATCTCGGTACAGGGACAGGCGGACTGCGTGCGCGATGTTGTCGCTGCGGTTGCCGCAACGGGTGATTGCGGCATCGGTGTGTTCTATTGGGAGCCTGCATGGATTCCCGTTCCGGGAAATTCCTACGAGGAATGCTCCATCCTTTGGGAGGCGCACGGCTCAGGCTGGGCATCAAGCTACGCCGCGGAATACGACCCGAATGATGCGGGCGTTTATTATGGCGGCAGCGCTTGGGATAATCAGGCACTCTTTGATTTTACCGGGCATCCGCTTGCTTCCCTCAGTGTGTTCCGCTACCTTCGCACAGGCGCAACAACGGATCTAAAAGCAGATTCCGTACCTCCCTGTGACATTACATTCCGCATCGGTGAAGAAATCGTACTTCCCGAGAACGTAGTTGTTAATTACAACGATGGCAGCACAGGGGAAAATCCTGTTGTATGGGATGAGGCGGAAGCAGAGCAGGCTGTTACGGGCGGCATCGGTAATTACACCGTATCGGGAACCGTAACCGTCGATGGCGAAACGTTCCCCGCCACATGCAATGTTCATGTGCTTGACTTAAATTATATAGATAATTACAGCTTTGAAGATGAGGATCTGTCCATGTGGAACATCACCAATATTGATGATGTGACCAGTGAGGTTTATGTTGTCGATAAATCAACCGACGCCGTGACCGGTACGCATTCGCTTCATTTTTACTCCACGCAGGACGTTGATTTTACCGTTGAGCAGACGATCACCGGCTTAGCACCCGGCACTTACTATTTCCAGATCACGCTGCACGGCGGGGATGCACGGACGCAGGATATGTATATTTATGCGATCGCAGATGGAGAAACCTATACGGAAGCTACGGACGTGGACGGCTGGACCAATTACCGTTATCCGCGCATTGCCGCGATCACGACAACGGACGGCACGATCACCGTTGGCGCACATATCACGAGCAGCTCCGGTTCATGGGGTAATCTGGACGATTTCATTTTAGCTCCGGTGAGCGAATAGGCATGTGATATTAATATGGCATACAAAGAGCCGGGAAATACCATAGGGTGTTTCGCGGCTCTTGCAAATTATTTAATTTATGTGATACTTTTTGCTTCACTTTTCATTCCATAATGTTTCATTAGGAATTTGCTCAAAACAATATTCTACAAACTCAAGTAGATTTGTCTGCTGTAGTCCCTTTATTTTTGATGCAAATGTCCTTATTTGAAGCAATGTGTCCACACTAACCGGTTCTGTATTAATCGGAAATATTTTGCTATAGTAAGTTCCTTTTTGCGAGTCCGGTATCCGTTTTGTCATGATATCTGCCTTTATCATCACATCTTCCAAATTTTTTATGTTATAGATTGGTACAATATACTCTTGCAGCGGATGTCCTCTAAACATTTCACCGGATATGTATTCCTCCTTAACCCTTTCGTTACAGTCATCCGTATCCATTATGATAAATAACCTAAAATTTTTTAACTTTTTTGTCTTTTTATCATATTCTATAGAATATTCGTTTGCAAATGCACTTAGCGACCTAAAATATTTTTTATTCAAAAAATCTCTCAATCCATTTATCTGAATGCTTTCCCTTCCCTTATTTTTGGATATAATCTTTACCGGGAGGTGGAGATTCGTATAAATAAACTGTACTAAATGCATTTCTGATTTCCCATGCACGATCACCGCACATTTCGTATATTTTAATGTATCAAAAGGCATATTACTCGCCTCCCTCTACATCCGTACCATCACTTTGAAGCTCGTTTAATATCATATCAAAATCTAATGATTCAACTATCGGAACACCGCCAAACAACCCTTTCATATACATAATTCTGGCATTATTCGTCCCCTGAATTCTTGGATATTGATCTAAACACTTAACCTCTTTATTACCCTGATAATCTACCGTAATCAGGTAGACTGACTTTATATCAATACTTTCCAGCAGATACGTATTGTGTGTAGTAATGATCAATTGTCCCGTAATATCATCTTTCATAGATTCCAAGATATTTTTTAAGAGCAGATCATGGATACCGTTGTCAATCTCGTCATAAACGACGGTCACGCCGCAAAAAGCCCCTAATAAAGACCGGACAATTTCAAGTACATGCTGTGTTCCCGCAGACTCATCTTCAAATCCAATCGTTCGGATTTTTCCACCGATCATTTTCTTTATATAAAGCTTATAGATTATGTCCTTTTCTTTATATCTCTTGTCATAAAAAACATCCTTTATGTCTGCATATGCTTGTGTAAAAAAGTCTTTTAATATGCTCTCCGAACGATTCAAAACGGACTCATTTACAATTTGAACTTTTCCCGATTCTAAACGCTCCAATATATTATCAGGCTCATTTGCCTGAACCCAACTTGCAAATGATGATGATTTCTTACAATATACCGTTGTTTCCTGTAACATATTCAAAATGTCAAACGCATATGAAAGATACTTTGCTTCTATATATTGCTCATTCTTTTCACTTCTTTCTCTGTTTAGTATACTTAAAAACGTATGCTTCCCCCAGTATTTATCAACCTCATCCCGAATTTCGTCTTCCACTTTATGATCCGCAAATAATTTGTTTGAAAACACAGGCAAAATTTTTCCATCAATCAGCTTAATCTCAAACAGTGTCCCCCTTTGTTTTCCGGTAAAATAATATAATTTTTCATATACGAATCTCTCAGCGAAGCTCATAATATAGTATCCCTCATGCTTACCGATTTGAAATCCATATTCGATACTCGTTTCTTCATCACATTCAGCCATCCGGCAACCGCCGGTTATATTCAATATATCCGCATTGCCCATAATTCGATCTAATAATCTCTTAGGCAATTCTTTCTCTCTCACTAATTCTTTCATTTTTTCCATATCTGCAGACATCTCAAAGGAGTCAATACTTTGCCTTAACAGATTTATACTGTATACAAAATTGGATTTACCACTTCCGTTTTCCCCATAGACTGCCACAAAACTTTTCGCGCCCTTACTTCCATTTTTCAAGTTAAAAGTAACATCCTTAAGCGACATGAAATTCTTCAATCTGATATATGTGAACATTTCCTTCACCTCCGATTTTATGCTAGCATCTTTTCATCGTTCAGTCAACATCTTTGCCGCTTTTGTTGTTTTTTATATCATTTTGCTATATGTTTTTTGATTTATGCAAGAAACATTCCAAATTCAGCCGAAACGTCAAACCATCGTAGCGCTCTCCCCGCACCATGCGAATTCCTTTTTTCCTGTCGCATTCTTCAAACCCCAATTTCTCGGCAATATGTATCATCCTTTGATTGCCCGACCACGTCTGCGTATAGATTTCTTTTATGCCGCGTGTCAGAAGATAATCAATAAATAAGGCAAGTGCCTGTCTGCCGAAACCTTTTCCTCTCGCTTCCTCATCCGGTATATCAATTCCGACCGTACAGTGCCCTTCACCCTCCGTATAGCAATATGCATCGTCGATATCATAGGCATTCACCCAGCCGATATAGCGATTTTCTTCTTTTATGACAATTTGAAAAGAGTATCTCATGGCATCGGACGAAAGGCTTTGACACCGCTCCGCCCAGCCCTGCATCGTACGAATATACTCTTCTAATTCCACTCTTTTTTCTTCTGCCGTAAGCCCCTCATATTCCCATGGCGCGTCCCATAGCTGCCACTCCGTCTCGCTCTGTTCCCAATCAATCCTCTTTTCCATATCAGATTGTAAAAAATCCCTTAAGATCAAATGATCGTTTTCTAGCATATCCGCTACCTTTCTTTCCTCTTTTTATAAATGTGAATTTAAGTAATCTGACAGCGCAAAGGACATGGTGTTATCACCGTTTCGCAGCCATGAATCCGCAAGTGAAAACGGATTGACACACCATGCCCAATCGCCGTCGAAATATGCGCTGTTCTCATAGCATTCAAAAAGGCGTTCCGCCACAGTCGTTTTCCCGACGCAGGGCGAACCGGTTATGATAATCAGCTTTTGCTTCATCCTACGCCCCCAGCCGTGATTTTTTATTTAACATGTACCCGCTCACAGCGCCGAGCATGCCGCCGACAATATGCCCCATATGGGAAATATTATCTTTATAGGCAATACCCTCATAAACCTGCTGCCCGATAAAGATCACCGTGACCAAAATGAACGTCAGCGGAATCTCGCCCTCCTCAAATCCGGTAAAAGAAGCAAGCAGAATAAACGCAAACACAACGCCGCTCGCTCCCAGCAACCCGATATGCGGGAAGAAAATATAATTGATCAGCGCAGGGACAAACGCCGTGATCACGATCACCTCAAGCAGCTCCTTCGATCCGTGTTTTTCCTCCAGCATCGGGCCAAGCAGCAGCAGATACGATGCGTTCCCGATAAAATGACTCCAGCCGGCATGTCCAAAGACATGGGTAAAAAACCGAAGATAGGTGAGCGGATTCGCCAGCGAGGAATGATAGGTCATAAATAATAACCGCGTACTCCCTCCCGATGTGATGATGCCAAGCAGCGTTACAACAAAACAAATTGCCACAAATCCTAACGTGATCGGTGCATTAAAACTGATCTTAAATTTTTTCTTCATCCATATGTACCCCCAGTGTAAGTGTAAGAATATAAAACGATAATATAAAACATTATAACACAAAATATATGGGATATGGAGTTTTTTGCTTCATTGCCAGTCGGATGCGTCGAATTTTTTATTTTGCGCTTTCTTTTGTCTATTGAACTTTGCGATATTCTTATTCCGCTGCTGTTTATGCCGCAGGAAAGCAGACTTATCATCCGAATATTTTGCCTCGGCTTTCAGTTTCCTATAGCTCTCCCAGCGGTCACGGGATAATTCACCGTTTGCAATCGCCTCCTTGATCGCACAGCCCGGTTCCGTCTGATGCTTGCAATCGCTGAACTTGCATTTCCCTAAGTATTGCTCGATATCAGAAAATGCTTCACCCAGCCCAATCGAAACATCCCACATCCCCAGTTCGCGCATGCCGGGGGTATCAATGATCATTGCACCGTTTTTCAGCATGATCATCTGCCGATGGGTTGTGGTGTGCCGCCCTTTACTGTCATCTTCGCGAATTCCATTCACGTTCATGATCTCTTCGCCCGCAAGCGCATTTACAAGGCTCGATTTGCCCACTCCGGAAGAGCCGAGAAACACAATTGTTTTCCCCGGCATCATGTAGTCAGCCAGCATCGTAAGACCTTCCCCCGTTTTTGAACTTACAGCATATACGGGCACCCCCGCTGCTAAGCCTTCTACGATTGAGATATACGACCAGTACTCATCCACAAGGTCCGCTTTTGTCAATACGACAACCGGAATCGCTCCTGATTGCCATGCCAAAGTCAGGTACCGTTCCAGACGCTTTGCATTGAAATCCTGATTCAATGACTGCATGATAAATACATAATCAAAATTTGCTGCAACTGCCTGCTCGCCCCGCCCCGGTGTAGGATCCCTGCGTGAGAAAAATGTCCTTCGGGGCAGTGTTCTGATAATCTGACTGTCACCGCTGGGGATGTAGTTTATCATAACAAAATCTCCGGTTGTCGGAAACTCTTCGAAGCCCCCGAAATATTCTTTTGTTTTCAGCCTTCCGTATGTTTCTCCATACTCGCAGACCAGCGCATAGCGCTCTTTATGAACAGCGGTGATTCTTGCCGGAATACCTTGCGTATCCTCGGGCGTCATGCTTGGAATAAAACCATATTTTCTCAAATCCAATCCTAAAATCCTCCTTAAACATTTTTGTTGTTCTGATCATTTGAAATACTCTCATACAAAACATCTCCTTTCCAAAAAATAACGCGAAATTTCCTATAGGACAAAAAGCGCCTGAAAATGGGCGCAAAAATGCCGCGGAAAGCAACCCTGATCGGTAGGTACTTCCTGCGGCTGATTGATGGGTAAAAAAGAACGCTGCGCGTTCTTTCGAAGAATCCGCTTTGCGGATTCTTCCGGGGTCAAGTTATTTCCTATAAGTTAAAAATAACACACCCCTTGAGTGTGCTACAACCGAAAGTTATCGTATTCACGAAAGGTTACTTAAAAACGGCACAACAAGAAAGAGGTCATACGCCTCGGTCATTGTTTGTACCACATATTCAGTTTTACGTTTCCATTACCTCGTAAAAAACAGTCATAATCTATTTCCTCCTTTCGAGATCTGTCGAAGCAGATTTTTGATGATTGTAGCATATATGGAAATAAAAAGCAAGGCTTTGTAAAGCCGGGCGGGCCTGTCAACGGGAATTTGCAGCAAATACTATTTTCCATACTGCCATGGAACATAGGGAAGTATTCCCCATGTGATTTCGTCTGCATAGTGAACTTCAGTATGTATCATTGAACGATAGTCTGCCGATGTAGCTTTGATACAGGGAAACTCGTTACATTCCTTACATTCTGAAATACCTTTTTGTGGGTAGCACTCTTTCGCGTTGCAATCCGTACAAGAGCAGTCCTTGCTGTAACACCCCGCACACCGCATACTCCAATCAGTATTATCCCACATTTTATTG
>CAZZNE010000008.1:0-120754 GCA_964655525.1 uncultured Clostridium sp. | reverse complement strand
TTAAGACTTTGCAGTATGTAATGGGACATTCCGATGTAGGTGTTACGCTGAATGTCTATACTCATGCCAGCTATGACCGGGCAGCGGAGCAGATGGCGAAAATTTTGGACTTCAAAGAGGTTGATATGCAAGGGGAAAAGAGAAAATCAGGTTAGGAAACGAAACAATCTACTACACCATTTACTACACCATTTGCCCGTAAATTTGCGTAGATTTATAACGAAATACACAGATTAAGGGTAAAAAGCAAAAAATGAAAAAAGCGCCGAAAAGCTTGAAATATCAAGGTTTGAAGGCTTATGAAGGGATATAAAAGATATGATAAAAATTTTATTCGTCTGCCACGGCAACATCTGCCGCTCTCCCATGGCGGAATTCATCCTAAAAAAGAAAGTCGCCGACCTCGGCATTGCCGACCAATTTTATATTGCCTCCGCCGCCACGAGCACGGAAGAAATCTGGAACGGGATAGGAAATCCCGTTTATCCGCCAGCGAGGGCGGAATTAGCGAAGCACGGCATCTCCTGTGAGGGAAAGAGGGCTGTGCAGCTTACAAAATCCGATTACGATGCGTACGACTATCTGATCGGCATGGATGAGCAGAACATACGCAACATGGAACGCATCACGGGACACAAAGGCGGGAAGATCCGCATGCTGCTTTCTTATTGCGGAAGAAATGATTCGGTGATCGATCCGTGGTATTCGCGGAAGTTTGACGCGACCTATCGGGATGTGGATGAAGGATGCGATGCGTTTTTAGCGTATCTGAAGAAAGAAGGAGCCCTTCAAAAATAACGGAAACAACACTTAAGGAAGCGCCGATCAAACCGGCGCTTCCTTAGCACGTCCGGCGGATGCCCACGAATTTACAAAGGAACATGTTCTAAAATACTCTTTTCGGTACGACAAAGCTGATCACAGGCAAAAAGAACCCGCCGATCACGGATGTAAGCCGCCAACGATTTCCCGACAATGATGGAAAACAGTTTATGGAAGTAATAAGGAGAAAAAAATTGCGCCGACAATGTTTCGAGCGTGATCGGTTCCTCCAAGTAACAATTCTTGCGGATATTTACCTGATTCCACAATAAAAATACAAAGAAATCCCAAAAAACAATTGCATTTTTCTTCCAATGCGGTATCATATAGGATATAATGATATTAAAAAACACATAACATAGTAATTAAAACCATTTGATACAATCTCATTGCAAAGGAAAACAGGTATATGGATCAGAAGTTTCAAATTGTGAGTGACAGCTCATGCGATCTTCCGGCAGAACTGGCCGCAGAAAAGAAAATTGAGGTGGTACCGTTTTATGTATCCATGAACGATAGGGAATCCATGAAGGAAGGCGTCGATATCTCCGTACGGGATTTCTATGAGATGATGGTGCAGAATCCGAAGAAGTTTCCGAAATCCTCCATGCCGTCCGTGCAGGATTACGCGGATGTATTCGAGCGCTACGCAAAGGAAGGGATGCCGGTCATCTGTATCTGTATCACTTCCAAATTCAGCGCCTCGTACCAGTCGGCGACGATCGCGCAGGGAATGATAGCGGAAACCTATCCGCAGGCACAGATCCATGTGATCGATTCCGCGGTGGATACCGTATTGCAGGGGATTTATGTATTGGAGGCCGTCAGCATGCGCGAAGCAGGCTATACGGCGGAGCAGACCGTAAAAGAGCTCGCGGACATTCAGGGCAGCGGACGTATTTTTTTCACGGTCGGGAATCTGCGTTATTTACAGCACGGCGGGCGCATCGGCAAGCTGACGGGGATGGCGGGCGCGCTGCTCGATATTAAGCCGCTCATCACGCTCAAGGAGGGCGAGATTTTTCCGTCGGGCATCTGCCGGGGCAGGGAAAAATCAAAGGCGCTCTGCAGAAAGCTTCTGCTGCAATATATAAAGGGGCTTGGGTGCGGCAGCAAGGCGCTGAGCATCTGCATCGGTTACGGCTATGACCGCGAAGAAGCGGAGGCTTTTCAGCGAGATTCCGTTGCTTTTTTGAATGAGAACGGGTATGCGGTGACAAAAGAGGACTTACCGCTGTATCAGATCGGCGCGACGATCGGGGTGCATACGGGACCGTATCCGCTCGGCTTCGGTGTGATACGGCATCATAGCTGAGAAGGGACAGCGCGCGAAAGGGCAGGAAAATAAAATGGAAAAGGTTCTTCTTTTTCGGGTTCCGGATGTGGAGGCATCGGCAATCGCTGACATGCTTGCCGCAATGAAAGTGAGATGTGAGAGAATTCCGGAAAGTGCGTTCCGGCAGACGATCGGGGTGCTGGCATCGGGAAAAATGAGCAGACCGGACGGCAAAACAATCACCGATGCGCAGAGCGCAGAATCGATACAGAAAGCCGAGCCCGATCACGGAAACGCGCCGGCGGAAAGCCTGATGGTGTTTTGTGATGTGAGTGAGAAACATTTTAACAGAGCGCTCGCGCTGCTGCGTGAGCGGGCGGTCAGGATTGATTACAAGGCGGTGCTGACGCCGACAAACAGGGAATGGAATGTCCTGCGTCTTTACGCGGAACTGGCGCGGGAAAAAGCGGAATATGAACGGATGAAGGGATGACTCGGTCATCCCTTTGTGTTATACTGAATTCATATGATCTTTGTTAGGAATGGAAAAGAGAATCAAATATCTGAAACGAAAGGGGATCCTTATGGAAAAAAGAACATGGAATAACTGCGGGGTGGAAACGTCGCTGCTCGGTTTCGGGTGTATGCGTTTCCCGACGTTGGAAAACGGTCAGATCGATGAAAAAAGAACGGAGCGCATGCTCGATGAGGCGATGGCAGCAGGTGTGAATTATTACGATACGGCATACCCCTACCACGGGGGCGAGAGCGAGCGTGTAGTCGGGCGGCTGATGAAAAAATATGACCGGAGCTCTTTTTATTTAGCGACAAAGCTGCCATTATGGCTCGTCAAGACAAAGGAGGATGTGACGCGTTATTTTGAAGAGCAGCTTTCGAAGCTTCAGGTCGATTATATCGATTTTTATCTGCTGCATGGGCTTGGAAAAGACCGCTGGGCGGATGTGAAAAAGCTCGGAATTCTCGATGTGCTCGAGGAGTACCGGAAACAGGGGCGCATCAAGTGGATTGGATTTTCGTTTCATGATGATTATGCGTGCTTTGAAGAAATCCTCCGTTATCGGAAATGGGATTTTTGTCAGATTCAATATAATTATATGGACACGGAGGAACAGGCGGGCGACCGCGGTTACGCGCTGACGGAGGAACTGGGCGTGCCGCTTGTCATCATGGAGCCGGTAAAAGGCGGTTCGCTTGCCAAGCTGCCCGAGGAGGTAGAGAAGACCTACCGTGCGTTGAAGCCTGACGCATCAACGGCGTCGTTTGCGCTGCGCTGGGTCGGCTCACATCCGAATGTCAAAGTTGTCTTGAGCGGGATGTCTTCGGAAGAACAGGTGCGGGACAATGTACATACCTTTACAGATTTTGAACCGCTTTCCGAAGAAGAACAGGCGTGCATCAAGGAGGCGGTAAAAACGCTTCGCGCCCGTGTGAAAAACGGCTGTACGGGCTGTCGCTACTGCATGCCCTGTCCGTTCGGCGTGAATATTCCGGGCACTTTCAGGTTCTGGAATACGTATCATATGTACCAGAATTATTGGGCGGTCAACTGGGGATGGGAGAACATGAAGGCGGAGGAGAAGCCGGAAGCATGTAAAAAGTGCGGAAAGTGCGAGCAGGCATGTCCGCAGAAAATCGCCATCCGCGAGGATCTTGCGCGGGCACAGGCGGATCTGGACAACCCTCAGTGGAAGCCGTAAGCGGAACACGATTGGAAGCAAGAGAACGTAAGCGGAACACGATTGGAAGCAAGAGAACGTAACCGGAATACGATCAAAAAACCGGAGTGAGGAGCGATGGAAAAAGCATATAAACTGGAATTTCAAAATGAGATGACGGGCGCTCTGTACCTGATCTGCTGCGGCTGTTCGCAGACGGAGCCGCTGCACAGCTTCGGACCGGCTCTAAAACCGCATTATCTGATCCACTATGTGATGAGCGGGCGGGGCAGATTTGTGATGGACGGAAAAGAATATCCGCTCGAGGCGGGAGCCGGTTTTTACATTGAACCGGGAGAACTTGCTTTTTATCAGGCGGATGAGACGGAGCCGTGGACCTATGTGTGGATTGGCTTTTCGGGGACGTGCGTGAGCGATTATATGCGCAGCATGGGACTGTCAAAAGAGCATCCGGTATTTGCTTCCGATGCGTCGGGGGAGCTGTATCAGACGGTCAGGGATATGATGGAGCATAATACCTGCGGATTTTCCAACGCGCTGCGCCGCGACGGGCTGCTTGGTATTTTTCTTTCCATCATCGCGCGCACGGCGTCCGTGCAGGAGGCGGGGGAGAACAGCCGCGCGAACGATTATGTCAGCCGCGCCGTTGATTTTGTTAAAAGCAATTATTGTAACCCGATCCGGGTAACGGATGTGGCGGACTATGTCTGTGTGCACAGAAGCTATCTCTATACGCTGTTTCAAAATCATATCGGCATGTCGCCGCAGCAGTTTTTGACGTCGTTTCGCATTGCCAAGGCGGTCGAGCTGCTGCAGATGACGGAGCTGCCGATCGAAAGCATCGCGATCTCGGTGGGCTATACGGACCCGCTCGTTTTTACGAAAGCGTTCCGGCAGACAAAGGGGATTTCTCCTTCGGGCTATCGAAAAGAATATTTGCAAAGCGGCACGCGGCACCGCCAGAGCGACTTAGAGCAGATCGAAGCGTTCTTAAACGAGCGCGGAGTCGGCGCGGCAGAGATATAGGGGCGGTATGTCTGCACAAGCTGCCGCTTTGCATGAGAAATACGATCAAATGGTGTAGGCACGACAAATCCAACATTTTGACAGGTTTTTGTAACAAGAAAGCCTATGGAAACAAGGTAAAAACGGGTTATAATAAGCGTAAAGAAAAAACAAGCGGGTAACGGGGTAACAAGTGCAAACAAACGATTAGCAAAAAATAAAATGGAATAAGGAGAGGGAGAAGGGCATGAGTGAAACAGAAATCAAGGGAATGCTGCTTGACAAATTTGGGGAATTGTTTGGGGATACCGACGGGGTGAAAGTGTATTTTGCACCGGGACGGGTGAATTTGATCGGCGAGCATACCGATTATAACGGCGGTCATGTTTTTCCATGCGCGCTGACGATCGGAACGTATGCGGCAGTAAGAAAACGGACGGATAAAAAGCTGCGGCTTTACTCGATCAACTTTGAGAAGGTCGGTGTGCTGGAGTCTGACGTTGAGAAACTGGAAGCTTCAAAAGAAGCGGGTTGGACAAACTACCCGAAGGGCGTGATGTGGGCGTTTTCCCTGCGCGGCATGCAGATGGACTGCGGTCTGGATATGGTTCTTTACGGCAATATCCCGAACGGTTCCGGTTTATCCTCCTCCGCATCGCTGGAGGTGCTGACGGGATACATCCTGCGCGATCTGTACGGCTTTACCGTGACGAATGTCGAGCTTGCGCAGATCGGACAGTATTCCGAGAACAATTTTAACGGCTGCAACTGCGGCATCATGGATCAGTTTGCGTCTTCGATGGGAAAAAAGAATCATGCGATCTTCTTAAATACCGCCGACCTTTCCTACGAGTATGCGCCGCTTGCGCTCGGCGATGCAAAGATCGTCGTGACAAATTCCAAGGTAAAGCACAGCCTTGTGGATTCCAAATATAATGAGCGCCGCAGCGAGTGTGAGAAAGCGCTTAAGGAGCTTCAGAGCGTGGTGAAGATAGGCGGACTCGGCGACCTGACCGAGGAGGAGTTTGAGGCGAATAAGTCCGCCATCGCAGACGACATTCGCAGGAAGCGCGCAAAGCATGCGGTATATGAAAATCAGAGAACGCTCCGCGCGGTGGAAGCGTTAAAAAATAACGAGCTGGCATTATTCGGAAAGCTGATGAACGAATCCCATGTATCTCTTAGAGACGACTATGAGGTATCCTGCGAGGAGATCGATCTTCTTGTGGCTGAGGCGTGGAAGGTGGACGGTGTGATCGGTTCGCGCATCACCGGAGGCGGTTTCGGCGGCTGTACAGTCAGCCTTGTAAAGGATGAAGCGATCGGGGAATTTCAGGAAAAAGTCGGCGCGGCTTATGAGAAGCAGTTCGGAATCCAGGCGGACTTCTATGTCGTAGAGATCGGCGACGGACCGAGAACACTCATATAAGATTGGAGAAAAAGGGGGAGCATGCCATGTCGGTGGACAAAAACATTAGAAAGTTAGTTGCATACGGATTACAGACGGGGTTGATCGAGCAGGATGACGCGGTCTATACCACGAATCGTCTTTTGGAAATACTGGAGCTGGACGGACTGGAGGATTGTGAGGAAGCGATCACGATGTCCGAGGACGAGCTTGAGAGCGTCCTGAATGAACTGCTGGACTACGCGTATGAGCACGGTGTCTTAAAAGAGAACAGCATCGTTTACCGCGACCTGTTTGACACGAAGCTGATGGGCGCGTTAGTGCCGCGGCCGTCCGAGGTCATCCGGCATTTTGAGGAGTTAAAGAAAGAAGACGCGAAGGCGGCGACGGATTATTTTTATAAGCTGAGTCAGGATTCCGATTATATCCGCCGTTATCGCATCAAAAAGGACAAAAAATGGATCGCGCCGACAGAGTACGGGGATCTGGATATTACGATCAATCTCTCCAAACCGGAAAAAGACCCGAAGGCGATCGCAGCGGCAAAGCTTGCGAAACAGAGCGGTTATCCGAAATGCCTGCTGTGCGTGGAAAACGAGGGGTATGCAGGACGCGTCAATCATCCGGCGCGCCAGAATCATAGGATCATTCCGGTGACAATCAACGGCAGTCAGTGGGGTTTCCAGTATTCGCCCTATGTGTATTATAACGAGCACTGCATTGTATTTAATTCCCAGCATGTGCCGATGAAGATTGAACATGCGACATTCTGCAAGATGTTTGATTTCGTAAAGCAGTTCCCGCATTATATTGTCGGCTCCAATGCCGATCTGCCGATCGTCGGCGGTTCTATTTTGAGCCACGATCATTTTCAGGGCGGCAATTATGATTTTGCCATGGCGAAAGCGCCGATCGAGCGCAGCTTTACCGTGAAGGGCTTTGAGGATGTTGAGGCGGGGATCGTCAAGTGGCCGATGTCCGTCATCCGGATCAAAAGCGCTGACAGCGACAGGCTGATTGCGTTTGCAGACCATGTGCTGGAAGTATGGCGCGGCTATACGGACGAGTCCGTGTTTCTTTTTGCCGAGACCGACGGGGAACCGCACAATACGATCACGCCGATCGCGCGCTGCCGTGACGGTATTTATGAGCTGGATCTGGTACTGCGCAACAATATTACGACCGAGGAGCATCCGCTTGGGGTTTATCATCCGCACGCGGAGCTGCATCACATTAAAAAAGAAAATATCGGTCTGATCGAGGTAATGGGACTTGCGATCCTGCCGTCCCGCTTGGTATCCGAATTAGAGCAGCTTTCCGACGCAATCGTCAATAAAAAAGACATTCGTGCAAATGAGGCGATTGAGAAGCATGCGGACTGGGTGGAGGAATTCCTGCCGAAATATGACACGATAGATGACACGAATGTCATGAAAATCCTTCAGGATGAGATCGGACTTGTATTTTCCAAGGTGCTTGAGCATGCCGGCGTGTATAAGCGGGATGCGGAAGGGCAGGCGGCGTTTGACCGGTTCATTGCGGCGCTATAAAATGGTGCTGAAACGGAACACGATATTCTGTTCGGTCAGAAAACGCCAGATGCATCTTTTTTAAAAAATCAAAATTTATCCCATAAAAAAACAATCCCCTGTGCGTATCTTAAATAGGCACAGGGGTTTTGCTATGGGCAGCCGCAAAAAGGCAGGCGGCGCATAGGTAAGACGGGAGGGATTGGAATGAAAAGGCAGAAGGATCAAAAACGAAAGAAAGTATGGCAAAAGGCGGTCTGTATTGGTACGGCGGCGTTTTTGTGCTGTGCGATGCTGCCGGGCTGTGGCAAAGATAACGGATCCCAGCAGGGGCAGCGGATGACGGACGGGGAAGCGGAAACACAGCAGGGGCAGCGGACAGAAGGAGGATCGCAGGGAGCAGCGTCGGGGCAGCAGGAAGGCGGAGCGCCGGAGAAACTGCAGGGGCAGCAGACCGCGGTGGAATATGTCAGAACGGATACGTTAGATGAAACCCTGATGGAATCGACAAACGGGTTTGCCTTTCACTTTGGCGAACGACTGAGCGCGGACGGAGAGAATTATTTCTTTTCTCCGTACAGCATCTGCTCTGCGCTGGCCGTGCTTGACAACGCGGCAGGGGGAGCGACGAAGGAACAGATCGAGGCTATGTTAGGCATTGCGGATCTTTCGCATTATAATCAGCAGTTGTCTTTTTACATGCAGAAACCGCAGCATGTGCAGGCAAATGTCCAGAGCGCGAATTCTCTCTGGATCAATAAAAACTATCCGCTCGCGGATGCGGCATATACGGACTATCTGCCGCTTGTTGGGTTTTATTATGATGCCGAAATATGGAAGGCGGATTTCACAGGGGATCCGATCGGAACGCGGGATGAAATCAACCGGTGGGTGGAGGAGCACACGGGCGGCATGATTCCTCATTTTAAGGAGGAGGTTGACCCGAAAACGGCGGTATCCATCATCAATGCGGTTTATTTTTATGGGGAATGGAGCTTCCCGTTTGAGGCGAATGCGACGTATGAGCAGACCTTTCACGGGCAGACACGGGACACGGATGTTCCCATGATGCATCAGGGGGAGCTTTATCTGCCATATTATGAGCAGGGCGGTCTGTGCGGAATATCCGTGCCGTACGGAGACGGAAGTGTTGTCATGAATCTTCTTCTTCCCGCGGAGGATGTAGAGCAGAGCGCCGCCGAATTGTTTGGCGCAATGAGTGATGAGGAAAAAAATGATTTTTTAATGACGCTGATGAACGGGGAATCCACGCAGATATGGAGGCTGGCAATTCCGAAATTTACGATGGACTATTCCGTCAGAGATATGTCCCGGATTTTGGAGGAGCTCGGCATGGAGAACGCGTTTTATTCCGGACTGGCAGATTTCAGAGGGCTTGCGGATCCGGAGACGGCGGAGTTTCATGTTTCGGACGTGACTCATGTGGCAAAGCTTGAGGTGGATGAGCTTGGAAGCCGCGCCGCAGCGGTGACGGAGATTGTCACAAAGGATGCGGCTGCGATGCTGTTGGACGATCCGGTCTTATTTGTTGCAGACCGGCCCTTCCTCTTTTTCATACAGGATAGGGAAACGGGAATGATCCTGTTTATGGGAGAGGTGCGGGATCTGTAGGCGAAATATGGGGCGAAAACGATGGAGAAGCGCGGAATACAGTGTAGGCGTGATGGAGTGTGATTTACAATCACACGGCCGAAAACTATGCGTTTCGAATTGTTTGATCTGAAACAGGCAGGAAAGGAGAAAAAAGAAATATGAGAGTTAGGACGATGAAAAAGATAGCGGCGGTACTGCTGGCGTTATGCATGATCATGGCGGCAGGCTGCGGCGGGAAAGGCGGCGAGGAACCGTCGGGCGGTGTGCCGAACGACGGTGTTACAGATGGGAACGGTGCGGATGCGGCCGTTTCGGGTGGAGCAGAAGGAGAGGAAGACGGAATGAACGCGGACGGCTCTGCGTCAGGTGCGGAAGGAGATTCGAGCGGCGAGGCCGGTTCCGATACCGGGGCGGACGGAGAAAACCTGCCGGGAGAAACGCTGACCCTGCGCATCGTGGACGGCGCCGAAAGCGGAAATCTTGTTTTGGCAGGCGACGGCGCGGGAGAGGTATATACCCTGTCGGTCGGCGACACGGATGTTTTTATTGACGGCACGTTATCAAACGCTTCCGTTTTGGAAGACGGAATGCTGGCGGAGATCCGGTATACCGGCGGTATCATGGAAATCTGGCCGATGCAGATCGGAAATGTAGAATCCGTCTCCGTCTACAGCAAGGGCACGCAGCAGAATCCGCTGGGGCAGTACTATGATCTGTGCGGATTATATTTACAGGTGCTTGATGATCTTTGGGATGTGGACAGCGGCTTAAACGGCGGTGCGGCTTATGCGAGCGTCGATCTGTCGGAAGCACCCGGAGATCTCACGGAGGGAGAAAAAGAGGCGATTGCTTGGATTTTTGCAGGTGCGCATGGTGTAGACCCGCTCACGCTTACCTACCAGGAACTGGAGGAGCAGGGATATTTGTCAGAGTACGGTGATTTTTCGGACGATGAGCATAAGATTTACGAGTGGCCGGATGGCGTTCTTTTTTCAATCACGGCAAGAACGGACGGGCAGGATGAGGTCTATTCGCTTCCGGTGCTTCAATTTAATGCGGAGAAATGGCGTTCGCCGCTCGGAGCGTATTTTTTTGAAGACTGTAAGGCGGTCTGGTCGGAGAGGGGTTCATGGAATAGCTATTCCGTCGGAGCGGAGGCGATTTCCTAGAGAAACCGACACAATAGCCAATCCGAAAAATGTATGCTATAATGATTGGCGCTAAGGAAAAACAAGCGACTGCGAAGCAGGCATTTGTTTTTCCAGCGCCAATACCGAGCAAACGTCCGGCGAAGGCGGACAAAAGAGCGCGGAAGCGCGTGTTTGCGAGGGAGAAACCTTGCTAAGGAAAAACAAGCGACTGCGAAGCAGGCATTTGTTTTTCCAGCGCCAATACCGAGCAAACGTCCGGCGAAGGCGGACAAAAGAGCGCGGAAGCGCGTGTTTGCGAGGGAGAAACCTTCCTAAGGAAAAACCTAAGCAAACCAAAATAGATACCGGAGAGGAAAGCGCCATGCAGTCAGCATATCTTGTGTTGGATATTGAGACGACCGGCCTCGACCCAAAAACAGAAAAGATCATAGAGATCGGTGCGGCGCGCGTGCGGGGCGGACAGGTGGTGGAGACGTATCAGACGTTTGTGAATCCCGCGCGGAAGCTCACGGAGAGAATCGTGGAGTTGACCGGAATCACGGATGATATGTTATGCGGCGCGCCCTATATCGAAACCGCGTTGCCCGCGTTTCTTGCGTTTGCGGGGGAGGATGTGCTGCTCGGACACAGTGTGCGTTTTGATTATTCTTTCCTAAAACGCGCGGCAGTCAATCTGAAATGCTCTTTTGAGAAAAAAGCGATCGACACGCTCAAGCTGGCAAGACTCTGCCTGCCGGAGCTGCCCAGCCGTTCGCTCGGCGCGCTCTGCGGGCATTATGAGATCACGCATACAGCGCATCGCGCGCTGGGCGATGCGCTCGCTACGCACGCGCTGTATCAAAAGCTGTGCGCGCAGTTTGAGGCGGCTGATCAGGCACAGCCGTATGTGCTGACATACAAGGTAAAAAAAGAAGGGCCGATCACGCCTGCGCAGCGGGAACGGCTCTTAAAAATGTTGGAATATTATCAGATCAGTCCGCCATGCGAAATCGACCGCATGACGAAAAACGAAGCGTCGCGCATGATGGATAAGCTGACGCTCGCCTACGGGAAAATGAGGCGGGTGATGAACAATGAAACAGCCCCAAATTCCCCGGACTAAAAAGTTCCGGGGCTTTCTTATGATACCGCCGCATTATTGCTCCGCCTCATCTAACATGCGCAGGATTGGCTGGCGCATGATCGAGAGCAGGCTGTCCGCCGTTTCGCGCAGCTTCTCCAGCTTGTCGTGAGCGCCCTCCCTGCGGTAAATGTCCGCAAGCGTGCGGTAGGTCGCGCTGATGTCCGTGCGCGTCTCAATGCAGAATTCCATGATAGAGACAGCCTCTTGCTCGCGGTCTGCCTTTAAGAGCAGATCAGCCCATTTCTGCATGGTGCGCACGAGCAGCGTATAATTTTCGTCATATTCGGTCAGGAGCGTGATGTTCGGCGCACCGTAAGTCAGCTTTAAGTCCGTGTTGGTGATGCCGGTCAGGTTGACGGCTTTTTTCTCACGGAAACCGTTCAGGATACGGTGACATTCGGCGACTGCGTCCGCTAAAGCCGGATCGTCGGGAACGAACGAAAACGGAAGCGCATCATAGGGGATCTCAACAAAGATGAGACCGTCGAGCGGCTTCTTGCGCGTGCTGTCGGCAAGCGCCTCTTTTTCCCAAAAATCATGCTCTGCCCGATCTCCCTTTCTGCGGGAACGGACAATGGCAAAAGACAGCCAGATACAAAACAGGATTAAACTTGCAAACAGAGGTATTTTCATTTATAATATCCTTTCGTAGACAAAGCTTTTTTGTGCATAAGGAGCGTGCATATTTATGTTTAATATTTATAGTAGAAAAACAAGAAAAAAATTGTCCGCCATCATTATTATCGTGCTGGTTGCCGCTATGGTAGGGACAACCGTGCTTGCCGCGCTGCTGACCTGAGCAAAGCGCTGTTCATTCGATCATGAATCTTTGATTTAGGATCGACATTCGCCGCTCGCCGAATGAGCCGGCTCATTTTATCATAATCCCGGCGGACGGCTCATATATTGATAATGGCGCAGAACAAGCTGTTTATGCGAAAGGCACATTCCTATTGTATGTCAGGAATGGGTTCTTTTCAAGTTCAAGTTTGCAGGTGATCAAAAGGCATGAGGATGATTGTTATGAAAAAAAGAATCGGAATAATAATGACAGCTGTGTCATTAACGTTGGCGGGCATTTGTGGCTTAAGCGCCGATGCGGCGCAGAATAGAGGGAATCAGGTGGATTCGCAGGCAAAAATCTACGAGGGGGTCTATGCGGGGGATATTTCGCTTTCCGGCATGACGCTCGTGGAGGCGGAGCAGGCGATCAGCACCTATATCGCCGAGCTTTCGCAGGTGGAGATCACGCTGAATCTTTCTGCGGAGCAGGCGATCCATACAACGGCGGGCGAGCTGGGTCTTCGTTTCGCCAATCCGGAGATCTTGGAGGAAGCGATCGGTCTCGGACGCAAGGGAAATATCCTGAAGCGTTATAAAGAGATCGCGGATCTGGCGGCGAGCAATCAGGTGTATGAGATTGAGCTTGCGTTTGACAAGGCTGCGATAGAAAATCTGGTACAATTGCAGAGCGAGGCGGTCAATGTGCCGGCACAGAATGCGTCCATGGCACGTGTGGATGGCGAATTCGTATATACGGATGGCGTGGACGGCATCGAATTGGATGTTGCGTCGTCGGTGGATTTGATCTATGCGGGACTGACGGAACAATGGTCAGGGGAACCGCAGAGCTTTGATTTGCAGCTTCGTTCGACAAAACCGGAGCATGATGTGGAGGAACTGAAACAGGTCGTCGATGTGCTTGCGACCTGCACGACAAGCTTTTCGACGTCCGATTGGGCGAGAAGCGCGAACGTGCGGAACGCATGCGATAAAGTGAACGGTACCGTGCTTTTTCCGGGAGAAGAATTTTCAACGCTTGCGCACATTGCGCCGTTTACGGAGCGGAACGGTTATTATGCCGCGGGTTCTTATTCGGGCGGAAAGGTTGTGGACAGTGTCGGCGGCGGAATCTGTCAGGTATCCACGACGTTATATAATTCGGTTTTATATTCGGAGCTTCAGGTGACGAACCGCATGAATCATGCGATGGCGGTCAGCTATGTCAAGATTGGGATGGATGCGACAGTGTCCGAGGATTCGGGAATTGATTTTACGTTTGTGAATAATACGCAGTATCCTATTTATATTGAAGGCTATACGACGCCCAATAAAAGAATCACGATGACGATCTACGGCGTGGAAACAAGACCCGAGACGCACAGCGTTACTTATGAGAGCGTGGTGCTTGAGACAACACCGCCGGGAGCGGAAGCGGTATATGCGGACGCCTCCCTGCCGGTCGGCAGCGTGGAGGTGCAGCCGGCGCATACCGGTTATGTGGCGGATGTCTATCGCGTGATCACGGAAAACGGTGTGGAGGTCAGCAGGGAGCAGATCAGCCATAATACCTATAAAATGACGAGCCGTTATGCAATGGTCGGTGTTTCGACGAGCGATCCCGTTGCCTATGATCTCATACAGGCAGCGATCGCGTCAGGCAGTGTAGACCATGCCAAGGCGGTTGCGGCACAGATTGCTTCGGGAAATTATGGATCATCAACGGAGACGTCCGCACAGCCGGGCGGAGTTGAGCTCGGCGGCGTACCCGAAGGCGCGGATGCGGGTACACAGCCGGGAGTACCGGACGCAGGCGCACAGCCGGGAACGCCGGATGCGGGCGCGCAGCCCGAAGCCCCGGGCGCGGGAGTCCCGGAAGCGCCGGACGCAGGCGTACAGCCCGAGGCGGGCGGACAATGATAAGGATGCACACATGCTGGAGTGACACATGAAAACAGGGAAAATACCGGAGCGCGTGTTGAAGCGTTCCGTGTTAAGACAACTTCCAATACAAAACGATGAAATGATGGGCGGCGCAGGCGTAGGGGAAGACTGCGCCGTTTTTGCGTCCGAAGAAGGCGCGCGGACGGCGCTCTGCGTCAATACCGTGACGGGTGATTTAGAGAGCATCGGCATTTATGCGGTGCATGCGGCGGTCAATAACATCGCCGCGGGCGGCGCCAGCCCGACAGCGATCCTTGTCGCGGCGACATTTCCGTCGGCTGTAAAAGAGGAACAGCTGCGCGCGGTGATGAAGCAGATCGGAGAAACGGCGAGGGGGCTCGGTGTTACGGTTGCGGGAGGCCATACGGAGATTTCCGATTTGGTGAGCACGCCGGTTTTAAGCGTAACGGGAGTCGGCTTTCAAAAGCAGGGGCAGGCGTCCGGCGTGCGCGCGGGAGCGGAAGCGCATGGAGAACCTGTGTTGACCGATAAGGATATTGTCATGACGAAATGGGCGGGGCTTGCGGGAACCGCACTCATTGCAAGGGAAAAAAGAACGGAGCTTCTGACAAGGTATCCGGCGTATTTTATTGATGATGCTATTGCCTTGGAGCGGCAGCTTTCGGTGGTGCCGGAGGCCGCCACCGCCGGAAAGTCCGGCGTTCTCGCAATGCACGATGCTTCGCGGGGCGGCATTTTCGCCGCGCTGTGGGAGCTTGCGGAATACGCGGGCGTCGGACTGCACGTTCAATTGAAAGCCATTCCGATCCGTCAGGAGTCGGTGGAGATCTGTAATTTTTTCGATGTCAATCCGTATGAGCTTGTGGCGGGCGGCAGTCTGCTACTGATCGCCGAGCACGGTCATGATCTGGTGCGGGCGCTTGCCGAAGCGCAGATCCCGGCGGCTGTCATCGGAAGGACGGACTCCTCAAATGACAGAGTTGTCATAAACGGGGAAGAACGGCGCTTTTTGGAGCCGCCGAAGAATGACGGCGTCTACCGGGTGTTTGCGGATGAGCGCGCGCAAAGCGTCATCGCCGCAGAGAAACAGACGACGGAAAAAACAAACGATCACAAAACGCAGGGAAACAGGAGAAAGGAGTTTGCGGTATGAATATGAGAGAGAAAATTTTGACCATGATCGAGAAAAACAGCAGGATCGGCGTGAAAGAGATCAGTGTCATGCTCGGCGAAGACGAGCTTGCTGTCGCCAATGAGCTGAAAGCAATGGAGGAGGAGGGCGTGATCTGCGGCTATCACACGCTGATCGACTGGGAAAAAACGTCGATCGAGAAGGTGTCCGCGCTCATCGAGGTGCGCGTAACACCGCAGCGCGGCCAAGGCTTTGACAATATTGCGGAGCGCATTTACAACTATCCGGAGGTCAATTCGGTTTATCTGATCTCGGGCGGCTATGACCTGCTCGTGTCCCTTGAGGGAAAATCCTTAAAAGAGGTTTCGGGCTTCGTGTCGCAAAAGCTGTCCGCGCTGGATACCGTGCTCAGCACGGCAACGCATTTTATCCTGAAAAAATATAAAGACCATGGCACGGTATTGTGCAAAAAATATGAAGACGAAAGAGAGCTGATCACACCGTGAGAAATCCATTAGCAGACGAAGTTGTAAAAATAAAGCCCTCCGGCATCAGAAAATTTTTTGATATTGTCAGCGAGATGAAGGATGCGATCTCGCTTGGCGTGGGCGAGCCGGATTTTGATACGCCGTGGCATATCCGCGACGAGGGAATTTATTCATTAGAAAAAGGAAGGACCCATTATACCTCCAATGCGGGGCTGATCGAGCTGCGTGAGGAGATCTGCCGTTATCTGCACAGGCGCTTTCAGGTGGATTACGATCCGAAAAAAGAAACGCTCATTACGGTCGGCGGTTCGGAAGCGATCGACGTCGGTATGCGCGCGATGCTCAATCCGGGCGACGAAGTGCTGATCCCGCAGCCGAGTTATGTGTCCTATGAACCGTGCGCGATCCTTGCGGGCGGAAAGCCGGTCATCATTGATCTGAAAGCGGAAAATGAATTCCGCCTGACGGCACAGGAGCTGCTTGATGCGATCACCGAAAAAACAAAGCTTTTGATCCTGCCGTTTCCGAATAATCCGACGGGAGCGATCATGGAGCGTGCCGATTTAGAGGCGATTGCAAAAGTCTGCATCGAAAAAGACATTTATGTCATGTCCGATGAAATTTACGCAGAGCTCACCTATAAGGAAGAACATGTTTCAATCGCATCCCTTCCGCAGATGAAGGAACGCACGCTGCTCATTAACGGTTTTTCCAAATCTCATGCGATGACGGGCTGGCGTCTCGGTTATGTGTGCGGACCTGCAGAAATCATTGCGCAGATGACAAAAATCCATCAGTTTGCCATTATGTGTGCGCCGACAATGGCTCAGTATGCGGCGGTGGATGCCTTAAAGAACGGAGACGGTGATGTGGCGCAGATGCGCGAAGCCTATGATCAGCGCCGCCGCTTTCTGCTGAACGCGTTCCGCGAGATGGGCTTAGAGTGCTTTGAACCATACGGCGCGTTCTATGTATTCCCGTGCATTAAAGAGTTTGGCATGACGAGTGACGAATTTGCCAACCGTTTCTTACAGGAGGAGAAGGTTGCGGTTGTTCCCGGAACGGCATTTGGGGACAGCGGCGAGGGATTCCTGCGCATTTCCTACGCATATTCGATCGAAAAGCTGAAGGTTGCGATGGGCAAGCTGGAAAGCTTTATCACGAGACTGCGGGAATAGACAAAACGCGTATCATGGGGAGCGGGAGGATGCCAAGAATGAACATTGTACTTCATGAACCGGAGATCCCGTCCAACACGGGAAATATCGGAAGAACCTGCGTGGCGACAGGCAGCGTCCTGCACCTGATCGAGCCGCTTGGCTTTCGGCTGACTGAAAAAGAGATCAAGCGCGCGGGAATGGATTACTGGGAACAGCTGGATGTGCGCCGCTATGACGACTACCGTGATTTTTGTGAAAAAAATCCGAATGTGCGGATGTGGTATGCGACGACCAAGGCAAAGAAAACGTATGCGGAGGCGGATTTCGGCAAGGATGATTTTATCATGTTCGGCAAGGAATCCGCCGGGATTCCGGAAGAAATCTTAGTCGCGCATGAAGAAATGTGCATCCGGATTCCGATGCTGCCCGAAATCCGTTCCCTAAATCTTTCCAATTCCGTGAGCATCGTGCTCTATGAGGCGCTGCGGCAGCACAATTTTTCGAGCATGCAGCTTGAGGGAGCGCTGCACCGGCTGAAGTGGAACGCTTGAGTGAACCAAGGAAATATGATATAATAGCCGCAAAATACCAATGAAAGGTTTTAACAGCAATCAATGAAGACGCGATATATTCGTTCGGACGCGGATACGCCGAATGAAGAAGGAATCCGACAGGCGGGCGGGATCATCCGCGCGGGCGGTCTTGTGGCATTCCCAACGGAGACGGTTTACGGGCTTGGCGGGGATGCGTTAAATAAAGAGTCCTCGCGCAAAATTTATGAGGCGAAGGGAAGACCGTCGGACAACCCGCTTATTGTGCATATCTGCAGGTTTTCGGATATGGAAAAAATCGTAGAGCGGATACCGCAGGCGGCGCGTGATTTGGCAGAAGCGTTCTGGCCGGGACCATTAACGATGATATTGCCGAAATCGGATGTGGTTCCGTATGAGACGACGGGCGGACTTGACACCGTGGCGGTGCGATTCCCATCCCATCCGACGGCGAGGGCGTTTATTGAGGAGGCAGGCGGCTATGTTGCAGCACCGAGCGCGAACCGTTCGGGCAGACCGAGTCCGACAACGGCAAAATATGTTGCGGAGGATATGGACGGCAGGATCGACATGATCATTGACGGCGGTGAGGTCGGGATCGGTCTGGAATCGACGATCGTTGATCTGACCGGAGAGGTGCCGATGATCCTGCGGCCCGGCTATATCACGCAGGAAATGTTACAAAGCGTGCTGGGAGAGATCACGGCGGACAAGACTATGTTTAAGGAGGCGGCCGGCGCCCGTCCGAAGGCGCCCGGCATGAAATACCGCCATTACGCGCCGAAGGGCGTGCTCACGATCGTGGAGGGAAACCGCGATGCCGTGACGCAGAAGATCAATGAGCTGGCGGCGCAGGCGTCGGCGGCCGGTGAAAAGGTCGGCGTGATCGCGACCCGGGAAACGGTAGACGCATATCATGCGGACTGTGTGAAAAATATCGGCTCGCGCGCCGACGAGGCGGCGATCGCCCATAATCTTTATGCGGTCTTACGTGAATTTGACGATGAAGAGCTGACCGTACTGTTTTCGGAAGCGTTTGATACGGCGGGGATGGGGCAGGCGATCATGAACCGGCTGTTAAAAGCCGCGGGACATCGGGTCATCCGTGTGTGAGCCGGAGCACGAGCATGCATAATTCCAACATCATATGCAGGCATTTTATAAATATCGATAGAGTCATCAGAGGAGGGACAGGCCATGATAGCATTGGGATGTGATCACGGCGGATTTGACTTAAAGCAGCATGTCATCCGTCATTTAGAGGAAAGGGGCATCGCGTATAAGGATTTCGGATGCTACGATAAAACATCGTGCGATTACCCGCAGTTCGGACGTGCGGCGGCGCAGGCGGTTGCATCGGGAGAATGCGAAAAAGGAATCGTGATCTGCACGACGGGCATCGGAATTTCGATGACGGCGAATAAGGTGAAGGGCGTGCGCGCGGCGCTGTGCTCTGAACCGCTCAGCGCCCGTATGACGAGACTTCACAATGACGCGAACGTGCTGGCGCTCGGCGGCGCCCTGATCGGACCGAATATGGCGGTCGAGATCGTGGACACGTTTCTTGATACGGAATTTTCGGGAGAGGAAAAGCACTGCAGGCGGATCGGTCAGATCGAGGAGTAACGGACACATCCGGAAGGTAATAGGAAGGAATAGAACAGCGAAAAATCTACGTTGGAATGGGAGGTACGGGTATGGCAAAATGTGTGATCATGGATCATCCGCTGATCCAGCATAAGATCGGATATATCAGAAGAAAGGAAACGGGAACAAAGGATTTCCGGGATACGATCAGCGAGATCGCGATGCTGATCTGTTATGAGGCGACACGCGATCTTCCGCTTTCGGAGGTGGAGATTGAAACGCCGATCTGCAAAACAACGGCGAAGGAGTTGCACGGTAAGAAAATGGCGATCGTACCGATCCTGCGCGCGGGACTCGGCATGGTGGACGGCGTGCTGGATCTGATACCGGCAGCGAAGATCGGGCATATCGGTCTTTACAGGGATCCCGATACCCATGAGCCTGTCGAGTATTACTGCAAGCTGCCCGCGGACTGCGCGGAGCGCGAGGTGTTTGTTGTCGATCCGATGCTCGCGACAGGCGGTTCGTCTTCGGCCGCGATCCAGATGTTAAAGGACAAAGGCTGCAAGAAAATACATTTTATGTGTATCATTGCCGCGCCGGAGGGCGTGGAGCGAATGAAAAAAGATCATCCCGACGTGGACATGTATATCGGGGCGCTCGATGAAAAGTTAAACGAGCATGCCTATATTGTACCGGGTCTGGGGGATGCGGGAGACCGTATTTTCGGAACAAAGTAGATTGAAAAATAGTCAATAGGGGCAGCGCGAAGTAACGGGATTTGGAATGGAACAAAAAATGGAACGTAAGATCGGAAAAAGAGAAGATTATATTTCGTGGGATGAATATTTTATGGGCGTAGCGCTGCTTGCGGGGATGCGCTCAAAAGATCCCGGAACGCAGGTGGGAGCCTGTATCGTCAGCGAGGATCATAAGATCCTGTCCATCGGCTATAACGGTCTTCCGACCGGGTGCGCGGACGACGAGTTTCCGTGGGCGCGCGAGGGAGAGATGCTGGAGACGAAATATCCGTTCGTGACGCACGGGGAGTTGAACGCAATCTTGAATTTCCGGGGCGGAAGTCTTGCGGGCGCGACGCTTTACGTCTCACTGTTCCCGTGTAATGAGTGCGCAAAAGCGATCATTCAGTCCGGCATCCGCACGGTCATCTACGCCGATGACAAATATGAGGGAACGGAATCTATCAAGGCAAGCCGCATGCTTTTTTCAGCGGCAAAGGTTGTGTGCAGAAAGTATGAGCACACAGGGAGAAGCATTACGCTTGAAGTATAAGAATGCGGGCAAAAGCCGGAAAGGAAACCGTTACATTCTTTAGGAGTGCAATATCGCGGGCAGGCATGCGATATACAGGGGTATTGTTATGAAAAAGAAAACGCTTCGCAGACGTTCTTTTTGTATGGCGGCCGTCCTGTTTGCCGCGTCGATTCCGATGGCGCAGACCTATGCCAAAACAACGGAACAGCAGTTGAATGAAGCACAGCAGCAGCAGCAGGAGACGCAGCAGGAGCTTGAAGGAGCCAAAGATAATCTGTCAAGTCTGGAAGGACAGCGCAACGAGCTTCAGGAAGAATTGAGCAATCTAAACGACCAATTGAATGAGGTGCGGGCAAATCTCGAGCAGATTGAAGAAAATCTTGACTTGAAGGAGGGCGAGATCGAGCAGACACAGGCGCTCCTTGCCGAGGCGCGCGAGGTGGAGCTTGAGCAGTATGAGAGCATGAAAGAGCGCATCCGCTTCATGTATGAGAACGGCGAGACGACATATCTGGAGATGCTTTTTTCGGCGAACGGGTTTGCTGATTTCTTAAACCGGAGCGAGTATATCGAGCAGATCGAACGGTATGACCGGCGCAAGCTGGAGGAATATCAGGAGACCTGCCGGCTCATTGAGCAGCAGGAGGAGCTGTTAAACGAAGAACTGGCACAGCTGCAGGAACTGCGCGAGGAAGCGAGACTGGAGCAGGAGCGTGTGGACACCCTTGTGGTAGAGACATCGCAGCGCATTGCGGGCTACAGCGATCAGATTTCCGATACGGAAGCGCAGATGCGCGCGTATGAGGCGGAGCTTGCAAGACAGAATGATAACATTGAGGCTCTGAAAGCGCAGCTTGCGGAGGAAAGGCGTCTGGCGGCGCTTGCCGCAGCGTCTGCATGGCGGGATATTTCGGAAGTGCAGTTTGAGGAAAGCGACCGCTATCTGCTGGCAAACCTAATCTACTGTGAAGCGGGCGGAGAACCCTATGAGGGAAAGGTTGCGGTCGGCGCGGTCGTCATAAATCGGATGCTCAGCCGGGTGTTTCCCGATACGATGGTCGGCGTGATCTATGCCCGTCGGCAATTTTCGCCTGTGGCGAGCGGACGGCTTGCGCTTGCGCTTTCGCGGAACGATGCGACGGAAAGCTGTTACCGTGCTGCGGATGAGGCGATGAGCGGCAGGACAAACGTGTCGGACTGCTTGTTTTTCAGAACGCCGATCGACGGGATTGACCCGCGCTATCGGATCGGCGGACACATTTTTTATTAAAGATTGTTCAGCGGTGTTTTCAGTTCTTCAAAACCGCCGCTGTATATGGTCTGAAGCAGATTGTTGACGCGCAGCAACACACTGTGGAGCGTCTGCTCGCTGATCAGTCCGTGCTCTGCGGCTTCCACCAGCTCGTCGAGGTCAACGACCTTGACGAAGCCGTCGGGATAGACAACGACGTCCGCAAGCAGATCGATACATGTGAGGCTGTCATATTCCTGTAAAATGCCGGCATCTGCAGCGGGAGTTCCGCTGATGTTTCTTGTCGTGCGTTCGGCATTGCCATATTCATAATCGACAATATCACAATACCAAAAGGTTAAAGAGCCGTCACTTCTTAAAAATTTGCTTACTTTGATCCCTTTTTTTAAATAATACACGGATGCGCCGTGGTTAAAATCCCGTTTGGGGCGGAAGGTTTCCCACGTGGTCACGATCATGTCATTGTCGCATTGAACGATCACATCGTCTTTTAATGTAATACATTCATCCGGTATCAGGCGTCTGCGGTATAAAAGCGGTTTTTTCATAAATACTCCTATAGGATAATAGAGAACGCTTCGTATGGAACAGAATAAAGTTATTTGGAAAGAATGGTACAGGAAACGAACAAAAAAGTCAACCAAAATCATGGTTTTGGCTGGACATCGTTGGAAAAAATAGGTATAATGATACATTATGACATGCTTGTACAAGGCATGCAGGGTGAGAGGAAGTACCGGAAACTTGAGCGGCACTGACGGGAAGCGGCAGAACAACAGCAAATATTCAGGCGGACGGCAGCGCGGCGAGGGCAAAGTGTTTCAAGCGCTTGCGCTTGTCATGCAGTTTGGAATCCATATGCTTGTCCCTATTTTTATGTGTCTGTTTTTGGGTATCTGGATCGACCGCAAAGCAGGGACTTCCTATTGGGTGATCATTCTTTTTTTCATGGGAGCGCTGGCAGGCTTTACGAATATTTATAAGCTTGCGAGGAAAATCTATGGCAGGGACAGCGGCGGAAGAGGAAAGGAAACAGACCGAGATGGAAACGGAAAGCAGGAGGAAAGGCAGGACCGGATGTAACCGCACGCTTTTGGAGATGATGTGCGGGATCGTACTGTTTGACCTGCTCTGTCTTGCACTCGGGATCTGGTTTGTTCCGCAGAAAGGCGCGTGTGCGCGCGGATTGCTGCTCGGCATGCTGACGGCGCTTGCTATGGCATATCATATGTCATGGACGTTTGACAAATATTTGGGAATGCCGCAGAAAGCGGCCGTGCGGAAGGTGACAATGCAGGCGCTTCTTCGGTATTTTGCGGTGGCGGCGGTGCTCTTTACGATCCTGTTCACACGGATCGCGAATCCGCTCACTGCGTTTTTGGGGATCATGGGCTTGAAGATCGGCGCTTATATCCAGCCCGCGATTCACCGCATTACGGTTAAGAAATACCCCGACCCGGAACCGGCGCCTCCGCTTCCGGACTCGGAGCAATATGACATTTGAACAAGGAGGTGAAAATATGACACAGGGCATCCTGTTATCCTCGGATGTAACAGAGAGCTTTATGATCAAGGGCGTGTTTAAGTACACTATCTTCGGTCAGGAGGTGTGGATTACAACAACGCATATCTGCATGTTGATCGTTATGCTCGTGCTCATGGTTTTTGCACTCTGCGTGAACCGTGCCTTAAAGCATGCGTCTGAGGTGCCCACGGGACTGCAGAATGTGGCGGAGCTGGTTGTGGAGAAGCTCGACGGCATGGTGAAAAGCAGCATGGGAAAGCATGCAAAAGTGTTTGGCAATTATATTGCCACCATCTTTATTTTCATTTTATTGTCGAATATCTCAGGTATTTTGGGCTTGCGCCCGCCGACAGCCGATTACGGCGTGACACTGCCGCTCGGTATTCTTACATTTACGCTCATTCATGTGACGCAGTTTAAGAATAACTCGTTAAAGCAGGTCTGGACAGACATGTGTTCTCCGTTACCGCCATGGCTGCCGATCTGGTTCCCGATCAATGTGATCAGTGAGATCGCGGTTCCGATCTCATTGTCGCTGCGTTTGTTTGCGAACGTGCTGTCGGGAACGATCATGATGGCGCTTGTATACGGGTTGCTGCAATGGTTTGCGGTATTATGGCCGGCGGCGCTGCATGTGTATTTCGACCTGTTTTCGGGGGCGATCCAGACGTACGTATTCTGTATGCTGACAATGACCTATATCAGCAACGCATACGGGGAAGAATCATAAAAAACAAAAAATTTATTACACAATATCAAGGAGGAATTTATTATGTCAGATTTAGGATTAATCAGAGCATGTTCCGCGATCGGTGCCGGTCTTGCGGTAATCGCAGGTATCGGACCCGGTGTAGGCCAGGGTATTGCAGCAGGACATGGTGCGGCTGCAGTCGGACGCAATCCGGGCGCAAAGGGCGACATCATGACGACGATGCTTCTTGGACAGGCAGTTGCCGAGACGACAGGTCTTTACGGTCTGCTTGTTGCGCTGCTGTTACTCTTTGTACATCCGCTGGATGTATAAAAAAGAAATTCGCTGGCGCGAATTTTCTTGAAGAATTTGCCGAAGGCAAATTCTTGCGGGGCCGGGCAAACTCCGATAAGGTAAAAAAGAACGCTTTGCGTTCTTTGCGAGGGTTTGCTGACGCAAAATTCGCGTGTACGTGATTTTCACGGAAAATCATGATAGAAGAGAGGAGGCAGTCAGTTGCAGACAGTGATAAATGCAGGGATCATGTTAGCAGAAACAGGAAGCGGTACCATGCGGCGTCTGTTCAATCTTGATCTACAGCTGATAACGGATTCTGTTCTCACGATCATTGCAGTATTTATATTGTTCTTATTTCTGTCGCGTTTTCTTTTTGATCCGGTCAGAAAGCTGTTGTCAAACCGCAGCGCAAAGATCGCGGATGATATAGAGAGCGCACAGAAGGATAAGACCGACGCCGCGGCGATGAGAGCGGAATACGAGGAAAAGCTCAAAAGCGTGGACAAGGAAGCGGAAGCGATCTTAGCGGACGCAAGAAAGCGCGGCTTGGAAAATGAAAACCGGATCATTGCGCAGGCGAAGGAAGAAGCTGCAGCGATTTTGGAGCGGGCAAGAACAGAGGCGGAGCTTGAGAAGCAGAAGGCGGCGGACGAGGTGAAGAGAGAGATGATCACGATCGCGTCGGCGATGGCGTCCAAGGTTGTTGCTGCCAATATCGACACGGCGATCCAGAACAGCCTGATTGATGAGACATTAAAGGAAATGGGTGAAAGCACATGGCTAAGCTGATTTCAGGGACATATGCGGAAGCGCTGTTTGAGCTTGCGCTCGAGGAGCATCGGGAGGAGCAGTTCTTAGAGGAGGCGCAGGGACTTCTTTTGGTATTACAGGAGAATCCTGAGCTGAATCAGATGATGAACCATCCCAAGATCGGAAGGGAAGAAAAGCTTTCCACGCTGAAGGCGGTGTTTGAAGGCCGTATCAGTGAGGATATGCTCGGCTTTCTTACCGTGATCGTTGAGAAGAACCGCTATGGGAGCATTGAGCAGATTCTCTGTGGCTTCATTGATAAGATGAAGGAGCATAAGGGGATCGGCGTCGCTTACGTAAAGTCGGCGGTTGCTTTGACGGACGAACAAAAAAAGCAGGTGGAGAAGAGACTTTTAGAGACAACCGGTTACCGTCAGGTGGAAATGCACTATGAGGTGTTAAGCGAACTGATCGGCGGTATGGTCATCCGTATCGGAGACCGCGTGGTTGACAGCAGTATCCGTTCCAAGTTAAGCGATATGGAGCGGAGCCTGATGAAGCTTCAGCTTGCGTAAACAGATGTAAAACAAGTAGGGCTATAAGAAAAAAAGAAAGGTGCAGATGATCCATGAATTTAAGACCAGAAGAAATAAGTTCAGTGATTAAGGATCAGATCAAGCGGTATGCGTCCCAGATGGAAGTATCCAATGTAGGTACGGTCATTCAGGTTGCGGACGGTATCGCGCGTGTGCATGGACTGGAAAATGCAATGCAGGGAGAGCTTTTGGAGTTTCCCGGCGAGGTATACGGCATGGTCATGAACCTCGAGGAAGACAATGTCGGTGCGGTGCTGCTCGGCAGCGCGCACAACATCAACGAGGGCGATCAGGTGAAGACCACCGGCAGGGTCGTGGAAGTTCCTGTCGGAGACGCATTGCTGGGGCGCGTTGTCAATGCGCTCGGACAGCCTATCGACGGAAAAGGTCCGGTTCAGACTGCAAAGTTTCGTCAGATTGAGCGAGTTGCAGCCGGAGTTATTACGCGTAAGTCGGTGGACACACCGCTGCAGACGGGTATTAAGGCAATCGATTCGATGATCCCGATCGGACGCGGACAGCGTGAGCTGATCATCGGTGACAGACAGACCGGTAAGACGGCGATCGCGATCGATACGATCATTAACCAAAAAGGACAGAATGTGAAGTGCGTCTATGTCGCGATCGGACAGAAAGCGTCTACCGTTGCTTCCATTGTGAAGACCTTAGAAGAATTTGGCGCGATGAACTACACGACGGTCGTAGCGTCTACTGCGAGCGACCTTGCGCCGTTACAGTATATTTCTCCGTATGCGGGCTGCGCGATCGGAGAGGAATGGATGGAAAACGGGGAGGACGTGCTTGTCGTTTATGATGACTTAAGTAAGCATGCGACCGCATATCGTACACTCTCCCTGCTGCTTCGTCGTCCGCCCGGCCGTGAGGCATATCCCGGCGACGTGTTCTATCTGCATTCCAGACTGTTAGAGCGTGCGGTGCGGATGAGTGAAGAGTACGGCGGCGGTTCCCTTACCGCGCTGCCGATCATTGAGACGCAGGCGGGCGATGTATCCGCTTATATTCCGACGAACGTCATCTCCATTACAGACGGTCAGATCTATCTGGAGACGGAAATGTTCAACGCCGGTTTCCGTCCGGCGGTAAACGCGGGTCTGTCCGTATCCCGCGTCGGCGGCGCCGCGCAGATCAAGGCGATGAAGAAGATTTCCGCGCCGATCCGTGTGGAGCTTGCGCAGTACAGAGAGCTTGCCGCATTCTCCCAGTTCGGTTCGGAGCTGGATGCCGACACAAAGGAGAAGCTGGCGCAGGGCGAGCGCATTAAGGAAATCTTAAAGCAGCCGCAGTATAAGCCGATGCCGGTAGAATATCAGGTCATCATCATTTATGTGGCGACCAATAAATATCTGCTTGATGTGTCAATTGAGGATATAACCCGGTTTGAAGCAGAGCTGTTTACCTTTATCGATACGAAGTATCCTGAGGTACCTGCGGCGATCCGTGACGAAAAAGTCATCTCCGACGAGACCGAGGAGAGGTTAAAGAGCGCGATCGCAGAGTTCAAGAAATCTTTTAAGTAAGGTGCTTGGGAAGGCGGTGAATTGCAATGGCGTCGATGAGAGACATCAAGAGACGTAAGGGCAGTATACAGAGTACGCAGCAGATTACCAAGGCGATGAAGCTCGTGTCCACGGTGAAGCTCCAGCGCAGCAAAGCGCATGCGGAGCAGACCAAGTCCTATTTTTCCTGTATGTATGACACGGTAAAAAGCATGATCGTCAAGGCGGGCGCGCTTGACCATCCGTATCTGAAAACCGGAGCTTCCGACAAAAAGGCGGTTGTGGTGATCACCTCGAACCGGGGTCTTGCGGGCGGATATAACTCTAATGTGGTAAAGCTGATCACGCGAGGAGAGCTTGCGGAGCAAAAAGAAAATCTGATCGTTCATGCGATCGGTAAAAAAGGACGGGATCTGCTTGCGCGCGCGGGATATCAGATCACGGAGAAAGACTATTCCGAGGTGATCGAGGAGCCGACCTATGTGGAGGCGATGAAGCTGGCGGAAGAACTGCTAAAAAGCTATATGGACGGAGAGATCGGAGAGATTTATCTTGCCTATACTTATTTTAAGAATACGGTTGTTCATGAGCCGAGACTCTTAAAACTTCTTCCGGTGTCACTCGAAGAGGTGACAGACGGCGGAGAAGAGACGAAGAACGCAGAGGCGGATAAGGCGATGATGAACTTTGAGCCGGAAGCGGACGAGGCATTAAATCTCATTATTCCGAAGTATGTCGCAAGCCTGATCTACGGAGCGCTCGTGGAGGCGGTTGCCAGTGAGAACGGCGCAAGAATGCAGGCGATGGATTCCGCGACAAGCAATGCGGAGGAAATGATCGGTAAGTTATCACTCCAGTATAACAGAGCGCGTCAGGGCTCGATCACACAGGAGTTAACAGAAATCATAGCCGGTGCGGAAGCGATTTCCTGATAAAGCGTTTCCATGACCGAGATTCATGATGAAAGGAATAAGGATATGGCAGCAGAAAACAGAAGTACAAGCAGCGGTAAAATCACACAGATTATCGGCGCCGTACTGGACATCAAGTTTGCCGACGGACAGCTTCCGGAGATCAACGAAGCGATCCGGATCACCCGTACGAACGGCGAGGAGCTTGTTGTAGAGGTTGCGCAGCATCTTGGAGATGATACCGTAAGATGTATCGCCATGGGACCGACGGACGGATTGGTCCGCGGAATGGATGCGACCGCAACGGGGGCTTCCATCAGCGTGCCTGTCGGCGAGAATACATTGGGACGTATTTTTAACGTATTGGGTCAGCCAATCGACAATAAGCCGGCTCCCACGGACGTAACTTATGAGCCGATCCACAGACCGGCTCCCGGATTTTCGGAGCAGTCCACAGCACAGGAGCTTCTCGAGACGGGAATTAAGGTCGTCGATTTGCTCTGCCCTTATCAGAAGGGTGGAAAGATCGGTCTGTTCGGCGGAGCGGGCGTAGGTAAGACGGTTTTGATCCAGGAGCTGATCCGTAACATCGCGACAGAGCATGGCGGATATTCCGTATTTACCGGCGTTGGCGAGCGTACGAGAGAGGGAAATGACCTCTATCATGAAATGATGGAGTCCGGCGTTATCGACAAAACGACGATGGTGTTCGGACAGATGAATGAGCCGCCCGGCGCAAGAATGCGTGTCGGCTTAACAGGATTGACGATGGCGGAATATTTCCGTGATAAGGGCGGAAAGGACGTGCTTCTTTTTATTGATAATATTTTCCGTTTTACGCAGGCAGGCTCCGAAGTGTCGGCGCTGCTCGGGCGTATGCCGTCCGCGGTCGGTTATCAGCCGACACTGCAGACGGAGATGGGCGCGCTTCAGGAGCGTATCACATCTACGAGAAACGGTTCCATTACATCGGTGCAGGCAGTCTACGTTCCTGCGGATGACTTGACAGACCCCGCTCCGGCGACGACCTTCGCGCATTTGGATGCGACGACGGTTCTCTCGCGTTCCATCGTGGAGCTTGGTATTTATCCGGCAGTCGATCCGCTGGAGTCCACATCGAGAATCCTTGACCCGCGTATCGTGGGACAGGAGCATTATGATGTGGCGCGCGGCGTGCAGGAGATTCTGCAAAAATATAAAGAGCTGCAGGATATTATTGCGATTCTTGGTATGGATGAGCTTTCCGAGGACGATAAGCTTGTCGTAAGCCGTGCGAGAAAGGTACAGAGATTCCTCTCCCAGCCGTTCTTCGTTGCGGGTCAGTTTACCGGTCTTGAGGGTAAGTATGTACCGATCGCGGAGACGATCCGGGGCTTCAAGGAGATTATCGAGGGCAAGCATGATGAGATTCCCGAGTCCTACTTCCTTAACGCGGGCAGCATTGACGATGTTGTGGCGCGTATGAAATGATCAGTACGGAATCAGGATTGAGGTGGCTGTATGGCAGAGGATAATCGTTTTGTTATCAAAATTATCACACCGGACCGCGTTTTTTATGACGGATTGGCTACGATGGTCGAGTTTAACACGACGGAGGGGGAGGTCGGCATTTATAAGAACCATATCCCGATGACGATGATCATTAAGCCGGGGATTCTCTATATTACCGATGGTGACGAGCAGAAGATGGCGGCGCTTCACGCGGGCTTTGTGGAGATCTTACAGGATCGGATCACAATTCTCGCGGAGATTGTCGAATGGCCTGATGAAATTGATCTGAGTCGGGCGGAGGCGGCAAAGGAACGCGCCGAGAAGCGTCTTTCCGAGAAGGATCCCAAGACGGATATTGCGCGTGCCGAGACGGCGCTCTTGCGTTCGCTCGCGCGTATTTCGACAATACGATAGGTTCGGACTGGAACCATGTTACAAAAAAAGTTCCGCGGATGCGGGACTTTTTTTGTTGTTTTACATATCATAATACAAACCGAGTCTGATCGGAATGATGATCAGAAAACAGGGGATGAACAACATGGAACAACACCGAATTGTACCGTTTTATCAGACATACAATATGCCGCCTTATCAGGCGCCTTATATGCCCGCCTATGCCATGCAGGGTTATCTGCCGCTCTATATGGCGCAGGACATGGGCGTGAAAGAAGATTTACAGTATTTACAGGAAATGTTTCCGGAAATGGCAAAGCGCTATGCGGTAAAGATCGCTTCTGTCGTCGACCGCATGGATTATAAGGGGAGCATGATCTATGATGAATATCCAGACAGACTGCGACTGCAGCGGCTTGCGCATGACATTGTGCAGATGATCGAAAAGGAAGAAGCTGCGGCAGCGTCCGATATGCAGCAGGGCGGCATGGGAACGGAGAACATGCCAAATGCGGATATGCGTACGGATATGCAGCGGGGTGGCGCAGACATTTTAGATGCGGGAAATCGTAACCGGACATCGTCGGATTTCCGACACCGGGAGGAGCTGGTTTATGTGCTTCTCTTATATGAGATCGCGAAAAGACGGCATGGAGCGGGAATGGATCTGTCGAAATTTTACGGAGTGGGCGACATTTGATCTGGTACACATGATTTTTGTATTGTGAAAATACGAAATATAGCATAAAATAAGAGCATGAAAAAAACGATCTTTCATGGAATCGTCAGCATCGTGACATTTTTGGCGGCGTTGGTGATCATTAGTAATCTTTTGAATCAGGGAAATACGGATATGACGGAAGAAATGCGTCCGGCAAGCCTGCCGCTGATCTACATGAATGTGGACGGCGAGCGCGTAAACTGCCTGCATGGCTATCAGGAGCTTCCGCAGCTTTCTTATCTGCGGGAGAGCATTACGCCGCTTGGCGATGGCAGGACGCTTTCTTTTGATGTGCAAAAATACGGGCGTAATATCAGCCAGATCTTTTTTGAGGTGCGCAGTGTGGACGGTTCCCGCCTGATCGAGGACGGGCGCCTGACGGAGTATACGGAAATAGGGGACGAGATTCATGCGGATTTTGCGATCAAGGATCTGATAGAAGCGCAGAAGGAATACAGCCTCATCCTAAAATTGCAGATAGATACGGAGCAGGAAATCTCCTATACAACGCATATCATCCTTGCTACGGATTATCATGCGGAGGAGAAGATCGCCTTTGCCCGCGATTTTTCGGCGCGCACGTTTGACCGCGAGGAAGCGCAGGAGATCATCAAATATCTGGAATCGAATTCGCAGGGAGATAACTCGTCATTCGGCGTCGTCAATATTCACAGCAGCTTTAATCAGATCACATGGGGTTCTCTCGGTGTGAAAAAAGAAACGGAACCGGTTTTTACGCTGCGGGAACTTGCGTCCCAAACCGCGTCCGTTACGGGAAGTTATATCGTTTCCGTGCTGGAGGGGAAGCAGAAGCATTATTACCGGGTGGAGGAATTTTACCGGCTGCGTTATACGGTGGACCGCATTTATCTGCTTGACTTTGAGCGTACGATGACGCAGATCTTTGATGAGAAGAACACAAGCGCCTATGTGGGGAATAAGATTGTGCTCGGCATTCAGGAGGAACCGCCGGTGCTTGTCGAGTCCGACGGAGGAAATGTTTTTGCGTTTGTAGATGATAAGGGACTCTATTCGTACAATGTATCCGAGCAGAAAATGGCGGTGCTTTACACGTTTCGGGACGATTCGTTTGATGCACGTTGCATGTATGATGCGCATAACATGAAAATATTAAGTGTTGATGAGACGGGAAATGTTCGTTTTGTCGTGTACGGTTATATGAACCGGGGGCTTCACGAGGGGCAGATCGGCATCATGATCTGCTATTATAACAGTCTGCTCAATACGGTTGAAGAGGAGATTTATATTCCGTACGATAAGAGTTATGAAATCCTGGAGGCGGAAATGAGCATGCTCTCCTATGTCAGCAGGACGAATGTGTTTTATTTTATCCTGAACGGAGACATTTACGCGGTCAGCTTAGACAGCCGCAGTTATGAGATCATTGCGCAGAATCTTGAGGTCGGGAGATTTCAGGTTTCGCCGGATCAAAGCTTTCTTGTCTGGCAGGAGGGAAAGCACGCGGACGCGAGCACCTCGCTTGTGCATATGAATCTCAATACGCAGATGCGCAGGAAAATCGATGCGGGAATCGGCAATTATATAAAACCGATCGGCTTCATGGGCAGCGATCTGATCTATGGCGTGGCGCACAGCGGGGATGTCTACACGGACAGCTACGGTATCAGTACGTTTCCGATGTATGAGGTCATCATTGTGGACGAGAACGGAACCGTGTTAAAAGAATACGGTAATGAAGGGATTTATGTGACGGGCGGACAGATCACGGATAACCAGCTCAATATGTCGCGTGTGATAAAAAACGACGACGGCTCCTATAGGGAGACAGGGGATGATCAGATCATCAATAATATCGAGCAGAAATCAGGGATCAATACGTTAGAAAGGCCTGTCACCGAAAAATATGAGACGATCGTACAGATCGTGGTGAAAAACACGATAGACAATAAGGCGCTGCAGATCCTGACGCCGAAAGAGGTGCTTTTTGAGGGGAGCAGAACGCTTGCCGTTGCGGAAGACACCGAGATGGAGCGCTTTTTTGTATACGCGAAGGATGGTATTATCGGTATGTATAATTATGCCGCGGATGCGATCAATCTTGCCTATGCCAAAACGGGCGTTGTCGTGGATGATACCGGACATTACATTTGGGTGCGCGGAAACCGCCGCACACGCAACCAGATCATGGCGATCTCGGCGGAAAGCGTCAGTGAAACGCGCGGATCGACGGCGGTATGCTTAGATACGCTGCTTGCTTATGAGGGAGTGGCGCGCAACAGCCAATATCTGCTGGATGAGGGAGAAACGGTCCTTCAGATTTTGCGGGAAGCGCTGGAAGGCTGCCGCATTTTGGACTTGTCGGAGTGCAGTCTGGACGCGATTCTCTACTATGTCAATCGGGATATTCCGGTTCTGGCGCTCATGGGAGACAACACGGTGCTGATTGTTGGCTATAATGATTCGCAGATCGCCATAATGGATCCGAAGTCCAACAGCATCTATAAAAAAAGCTTTTCGGAAGCGGATGAATGGTTTCGCACAAACGGCGCGGTATTCATTTCCTATTTGGAAGAACAGGAGTAAAAAAGACAATCCGATGCGCGGTACGCTTATGACGCATGCGGATTGTCTTTTTTCTCTAGGACACCATAAAAATCTGCCGTCTGTATTTTTCAAGGACAAAAAGCAGAAGCATGCCGAGGACGCCTGCGGACAGGAGTTCGCCTGCGCCTACGGTGATAAAGGAGAGCCAGACCGGACCGACGCCGTAGGCCGCCTTTATGACAAAGGGGATGATCAGTGTATTTGCCACGATCGGTGGAATCGGCGCAAGCCATTTTTGTCGGCGCAGCAGATAGGTTCCGACTGCTGCGATCAGGGTTGCCAGAGAGCCGAAAATAATGTCAAGCAGCGCGCCGCCCGCAAGGATATTGCTGAGCAGACATCCGATAAAGACACCCGGTATGGCGGCTTTCGTAAAATACGGAAGGATGGTCAGAGCCTCTGAGAATCGGATCTGAACCTGCATAGAGGAAAGCCCAAGCGCTGCGGCAATGAGCGTGAAGACCACATACAGCGCTGCGATCATCGCTGCCTGTGTCAGAAACAGAACACGTTTGTTTTTCATATGAAATTCTCCTTTAGTTTTGTTTTACGTCAGGAAGGTCTCGAACTGACGTTAATTCTTAATTTACGGGAAATTCCTCAGTCCGGAAGATCCGGAAGAATCGCTATAGCGGATTCAAAAGAAATGCCGAAGGCATTTCTTTGAAAGAACGCGAAGCGTTCTTTTTTAGGGCGCGTACCATGTCTGAAACCCTAAGCAATCCCGCGAACAAGTCTGTTCGCGGGATTGCTTAGAATTCAGTAATGATATTCTCTAGGCTCGTAGAAGAAATTCTGCATCTTACTGTCGCGCCCGTAAACGGTCGTCAGACAATGCAGGGGGACAGCTTCGTATTCCTGCGCTGCTTGCTCCAATGTTGTCGAAAACGATCGCTCAGATTTTTTGCGCTTGGGATACGGATGAGAAGAAGACTGTCTGTCCCGTTTGGTTCTACTCACTTCGGAAACCATCATTACCGCGTTTACCATGAAAATACCTGAAATTCCGTTTACTGCGATGATCCCTCCTTGGATGCGTATTTCAACAGTGTATAACGCCGATATGAAATTTTCTTCTCACTGTATATTTCGTCCTGCCATGCCTAATTATTTAGATTAACTGCAAAACTCTTTTCCACATATTAGGAAAATTTTCAGCCTTGAAAAATTGCGGGAGCAATTCTTCGAAAGATTGGCGCATTTGCGCCAATCTTTTTTATGCCCTGTCCGTCTTGTATTTTGTAAGAAGCGCCTGAATACGATCATTCGGATTTAAGAGATCGCTGATGGAAGAATCGTGATTCAGGGTGTCGATCAAATAGGCAATATATTTGCTCATGTCGCAATTGATATAGTACGGTTTGGAGAGCAGTTCAGGTGTCTGATAGATCAGGTTCGTCGTCAGTACCCGATCAATGATGCCGTTCTCGTAAGCTAAGTCAAATTTGGCAAGTCCGTTTGTGAAAAGACCGAAGGTGGAGAACACAAAAATGCGTGCCGCCTTGCGTTTTTTCAGCTCGGTTGCAACATCAAGCATGCTGTCGCCGGAGGAGATCATGTCGTCAATGATGATCATATCCTTGCCCTCAACGTCCGTGCCGAGGAATTCATGCGCAACGATCGGATTCTTGCCGTTGACGATCTGCGTATAGTCGCGTCGTTTGTAGAACATACCCATATCGAGTCCGAGCACGTTCGCAATATAGATAGCGCGGCTCATACCGCCCTCATCGGGGCTGATGACCATCATGTGATCGGAGTCGATCTTCAGATCGTCCACATTGCGGAGCAGTCCCTTGATGAACTGATAGGCGGGCTGTACGGTTTCAAAGCCGTGAAGCGGGATAGCGTTCTGCACGCGCGGATCATGCGCGTCAAATGTGATGATGTTGTCCACGCCCATAGCGACAAGCTCCTGAAGCGCAATGGCGCAGTCGAGAGACTCGCGGGAGGTTCGTTTATGCTGCCTGCTTTCATAGAGGAACGGCATGATCACGGTGATCCGCCTTGCCTTTCCGCCCACGGCAGCAATGATGCGTTTCAAATCCTGAAAATGGTCGTCGGGCGACATGTGATTTTCATAACCGCACAACGGATAGGTCAGACTGTAATTGGCGACGTCCACGAGAAGATACAGGTCTGTTCCGCGGACGGATTCCGTGATCACGCCCTTTGCCTCACCGGAACCGAAGCGGGGCACCCGCGCGCCTAAAATATAGGAATCACGCTGATAGCCTGCAAAGGCGAGAGAATCCTTGTGCTCGCTTTCGCGCTCCGTCCGCCACTTTACAAGGTAGTAATCCACCTTTTCGCCGAGGGATTTGCAGCCCTCAAGCGGGATGATGCCGAGAGAGCCGACGGGAATGGTTTCGAGGTTTCTTTTTTCCTCTCGCTTCGTAGTCATGAAAAGCCTCACTTTCTGGATAGTTGTCTTTTTTTGTACATTCTGATGTCGGGACCGCTTAACTTGCATACTTCATAGTTGCTCATGATCCGTGAAGATATGCGTTCGGAATAGCGGTCAGTCAATTCCTGCAGGGAGAGATTGGTGGAGATCACCGTTGCTTTTTTCCGGATATGCCGCTCATTTAAGCAGGAAAACAACTGCGTGGCAACAAAGGAATTGGTAAGCTCTGTTCCGAGATCATCGATGATGAGAAGATCACATTGGAACAGGTCGTCCAAAAGGCCGGAAAGCTCTCCGCGGTTCTCACGCTGGAAAGTATATCGCGATAATTCGTTGAACAATCTTGTCGCACTGAAATAGATGACGAGATTGCCTTTTTCGATCAGCTCTTTCGCAACGCAGCCCGAGAGAAAGGATTTCCCCGTCCCTACTGTACCATAAAAAAAGAGATTGTGGTAGTCGGAATTGAAGTTCCTGACAAAATTCCTGCAGGTCGTCACGGCATTTTGGAAGCGCGTTAAGTCCTCGCCCTCATAAAATTCGTAGGAAAGCGTGTCAAAATTGTCCTGCTTCAGAAGTTCTCGGATACCGGACTGTTCATATAAAAGAGTAACGGACGCCTGACGGAAGCAGGCGCATTTGACGCCGTCTATGTAGCCGGTGTCCCTGCAGTGCGGACAGGTGTATTGTATGGAAAGATAGTCTGCGGGATAGCCCTTCCGGGATAGCAGATTTGCTTTTTTGGCTCTGATCAGTTCGATGTCTTCGGAAATACGCCGTGCATCTTCGCTCTGTTCGCCCAGCAGGCAGTCTGCTTTTTTCAAAAAGAGAGCCGACTCCTCGCGCTCGAGCGCTTCATATTCGGGAAGCGCCTCGCGGACGTCGGCAAGACGGGCATCACGCTCGCGTCGGTGCGCAAGCTGCCGCTCGTCATAAATCCTGATAATGGAATCGTATTGAGAATTGGATAGTGCCACAAAAAGCCTCCTTAGTTGCTCACGATCTCTTTTTCCAGTTCGTCGTAATCATAGGTGTTCTGCCGAAACTGATTGAAGTGATTCGGACCTCCGCCGCTGCGGGAGGAGCTGCTGGCCGGCGCCGCAGTCGAAGACAAACGGTGCGATTGATCCAGTGCCGAAATATCCGCCTTGCTCTGCACGTTCTGTTTGCGCCAGCTGGAAAGAATCCCGTCGGCATATTCAAAGCGGTGTTTGTCGGTTGCCAGCACCGTGCGGTCGCACGCCTCGGTAATGATGTCGAGCGAAAAAGCGTAATCCTTTGTCCATTTGCGGATATAAGAGACTTCACGGTCTGTCGGAGCGCCTGTTTTGCCGAGCGAGCGCATGACGCCGTACACGGTGCGGTCATAGCGTGCGCAGTAGCGGGCCGCTTCCTTTGGCGATGTGATCCGGTTTTCCGCCCATGTGATGCCGACGCGTTCAATATAGCGGAAATCCTTCTTATCGCGTTCCACACAGTACTGGATCAGATAGTCGATCAGATCGTTGGAAAAGTGCAGCGTGTCCGACAAAAAAAGAATGGTCGCGATGTTGGACTGTGAGAGCGGTCTGCCGATGTAGGTCTGAATGGCAAACATGAGCTGCTTTGTCTCCTCGCGTTTTTGGAATGCGCTCAGCCTGTCAAGCGAATAGACAGGCTTTTCGAAAGAGGGTGCCTCCTCCGCCTTTTCCGGCATCGTGTTTTTATGTATGGCAATAATCTCTGCACCGGGCGTCTGCCCGCTGTTGTCGGGTGTCTCGAAAAGATGCTCAATGCGGATGCCGCAGATGTTTTTGTTTTCGTCGAAGCGCAAAGAAATCAGGTGTTTTTTCTCCCAGTAACGGAGCGCGCGCTTCACGTCCTGCTCCGTATAGTTAAATACATCCGCAATATCGGAGATACCGGTAGCCTTGTGCGCGCTCATCATGCGCAAAAGATAGAGATAAATCTTGATCTGCGCATCATTTGCCTCCGCTAAATATTCGTCGATAAAACGATTCGGAACCAGCGTGTGGCTGATGTAATTGTCCTGAGAAACCGTGAAAGTGTTCATTGTATCACCTGCGTTATATTATGATAGGGAAACGCTGATTTCATCAGCGCCTCCTGCACCGGAAGCTCTTATTCATTTGATCATTGGAAACGAGCATAGTATAGCACAGTGCGGAAAAAATAGAAACAGGCAAATTGACGAAATAAAAACGGCATTTTCAGAACCTGCCGAATGTGAAAAATGTGGATAATGTGGATGAGGCCCGGGCTTGTCCGAAGACAGTGGGGCAGGCGAAAAAAATATCCACATCTTTTAGCGGCGGTTTTTGCCGAAAAAAATGTGGATATTGTGGATGGTTAATTTTTTAAGAGCATTTCGCCGATTTTTACAACATCTCCGGCACCCATAGTTATCAACAAATCTCCGTTTATGCAATTTTCTCGGACGAACTGTGCGATTTTTGAAAAATCTCCCGGGCAGTCGCAGGACGCATGAAGCGCCAGCAGTTCTTCCCGGAGCGTTTCAGAGCTGATTCCGAGGGAGTCTGTCTCACGGGCGGGAAAAATATCCGCGAGGATGACATGATCGGCAAGGGAGAGCGCCTGCGCAAATTCTTTTAAGAATGTTTTGGTGCGTGTGTAGGTATGGGGCTGGAAAATGCACCAAAGCCGCTTGTGCGGATAATGCGCCGCGGCGCGCAGCGTTGCAGTAATTTCTGTCGGATGATGTGCATAATCATCTATTATAGTAACGCCGTTTACGATACCCTTGTATTCAAAGCGGCGGCTTGTTCCGGAAAAGTCACAGAGAGCCTGTGAAGCGGTCTCATCGGAAATGCCGAGCACATCGGCAAGCGCGAGCGCGGCGAGAGAATTTAAGACATTATGCTCGCCGGGAACATGCAGGGTAATGGGAAGCTCCGCCCGATCTTTGCGGACAAGCGTATAGGAGGCATGCCCGTATTCATCGTAGGAAAGCGCACGGTAGGAATAATCACAGGATGCATCGCCGCCGAACGTGACGACCTGGCAGGAAAGTCCCTGCGTCAGTTCCTCATAACCGGGTATGGCGGCATGGATGATCAATACGCCGTCAGAGGGCAGAAGGGACGCGAAACGGTGGAAGGAGTCGCGGATCTCTTCGATGTCATGGAAAAAGTCCATATGATCCTCCTCCACATTGAGGATAATGCCAATACGCGGGAAAAAACTTAAAAAACTGTTGGTATATTCACATGCTTCGGTCACAAAAATATCGGAATGACCGATGCGGAAATTCGAGCCGGTCTCTTTTAAGATGCCCCCGATGGAAATGGTAGGATCGGTATCTGCATGCAGCAGGATGGACGAGATCATGGATGTCGTTGTTGTCTTGCCGTGCGTGCCGCTGACAGCGATGGAAGCGGAATAGCATTTCATGATCTGTCCAAGCAGCTGCGCGCGCGTCAGCATGGGAAGTCCTGCTTCCTTTGCCGCCGCAAATTCGGGGTTATCTTCATGGATTGCCGCGGTATACACAACAAGCTCCGGTGCGGGGGAAAGATTTGCCGCGCACTGTCCGATGCGGATGACGGCGCCTTTTTCTGCCAGTTTATCGGTGAGCGCAGAGGCTTTGGAATCCGAGCCGGATACGTGAAAACCTTTGGCAAGCAGAAGCTCGGCAAGTCCGCTCATGCTGATACCGCCGATACCTATAAAATGAATATGAATGGGAGTTTGAAAATCAATTTGATACATGAATGCACTTCCTATCGTAAATAATAATAAGTAGATTCTGTGGCTATTATATATCTATTAAGGAAAAAACACAAATAGATATTCCAAAACGAAAAATTGCATAATAAAAAATAGAAAAAAAACGGAACATGTCAAAAATGTTCACAATTTTTTTGAAAAAAAGAGCAGTTTTTTGTAAATTATATTCACTTTCCGATAAGGGTGTGCTATAATGGAAACAATATCAGTACTATTTTACTAGATTTAATAAAAACGAGGTGATGTCATGATTAAGAAGGAAATGATTGCCATGCTGCTTGCAGGTGGTCAGGGCAGCAGATTGGGGGTATTGACCGCAAAAGTGGCGAAACCGGCAGTTTCTTTCGGTGGGAAGTACAGGATCATCGATTTTCCGCTGAGCAACTGCATTAATTCGGGCGTTGATACGGTGGGTGTATTGACGCAGTATCAGCCGCTCAGGCTGAATACGCATATCGGTATCGGTATTCCGTGGGATTTAGACAGAAATATCGGCGGTGTGACGGTGCTTCCTCCCTATGAGAAAAGTACGAATACGGAGTGGTATACCGGAACGGCGAATGCGATTTACCAGAACCTTGATTACATGGAGACTTACAATCCCGAGTATGTGCTCATCCTTTCAGGCGACCATATTTACAAAATGGATTATGAGGTGATGCTTGACTTCCATAAGAAGAACGGCGCGGAGGTAACAATTGCTGCGATGCCTGTTCCGATGGAGGAGGCAAAGCGTTTCGGTATTGTTATTACGGACGAAAACCGCAAGATCGTTGACTTTGAGGAGAAACCGGAGAATCCGCGCAGTAATCTTGCGTCCATGGGTATTTATATCTTTAACTGGAAGACGCTTCGGGAAGCGCTCATTGCCAAGGCGGAACAGCCGGCACTTGATTTCGGAAAGCATGTCATTCCGTACTGCCATGAGAAGGGTGCGCCGTTGTATGCCTATGAGTTTAACGGTTACTGGAAGGATGTCGGAACCCTGAATTCCTATTGGGAGGCGAACATGGAGCTGATCGATATTGTTCCGGAGTTCAACCTTTACGAGGAGTATTGGAAGATCTATACAAAGAGCAATCAGCTCTCACCGCAGTATATTTCGGGCGAAAGCGTTGCAGAGCGAAGCCTGATCGGCGAAGGTACTGAGGTTTACGGAAGAGTATACAATTCCGTCATCGGCTGCGGCGTGAAGATTGGCAAGGATACGGTTGTGCGTGACTCCATTATCATGAATGATACGGTGATCGGCGAAGGCTGCGAGGTGAATAAGGGCATCATTGCCGAGAATGTTGTTGTCGGCAACCGTGTGAAGCTCGGTGTCGGCGAAGAGGCTGAAAATGATACGATGCCGCATATCTACAACCACGGGATTACGACGATCGGCGAGAGGTCGGTCGTACCGGATGACGTCAGCGTAGGAAAGAATACGGTAATTGCGGGCGTAACAGATAAGGAAGATTATCCGAACGGCGTTCTTGCAAGCGGTAAATCTCTGATTAAGGCAGGTGACTGAATATGAAAGCAATAGGAATTATTTTAGCGGGCGGTAATAATCACAGAATGAAGGAATTAACACAGAAGCGTGCAATCTCGGCAATGCCGATTGCGGGAAGTTACCGCGGAATTGACTTTGCGCTGAGCAACATGACGAATTCCGGCATTCAGAGAGTTGCAGTATTCACGCAGTATAATGCGAGAAGCCTGAATGAACATTTAAGTTCCTCAAAATGGTGGGACTTCGGACGGAAACAGGGCGGGCTGTCCGTGTTTGCGCCGACAGTGACATCCGAGAACAGCAGTTGGTACCGCGGTACGGCGGATGCCATCTGGCAGAACCTTTCTTATCTGAAAAATGCGCATGAGCCTTATGTTGTTATCACATCCGGCGATTGTGTATATAAGATGGATTACAATAAGGTGCTGGAATACCATATAGAGAAAAAAGCGGATATCACGGTTGTGGTAAAGGATATGCCGGAGGGCACGAACGTAGAACGTTTCGGAACGGTCAAAATGAATGAGGACAGCCGGATCGAGGAATTTGAGGAGAAGCCGCTGATGGCAAAATCCAATACGATCTCCTGCGGCATCTACATTATCAGAAGGCGCCAGCTCATAGAACTGATCGAGCGCTCCGCGATGGAAGAGAGGATGGATTTCGTCAGGGATATTCTGATCCGGTATAAGAACATCAAGCGTATTTACGGATATAAGACGAAGGATTACTGGAGCAATATTGCAAGCGTTGATGATTATTTCAGAACGAATATGGATTTCTTAAAGCCGGAGATCCGCCAATATTTCTTCGGGGAATATCCCAATATTTACTCCAAGGTGGATGATCTTCCGCCGGCAAAATATAATGTCGGCATGAGCGTGAAGAACAGTCTGATCTCCAGCGGCAGTATCATCAACGGTACGGTGGAGGATTCGGTCATCTTTAAGGAAGTATTTATCGGCAACAACTGCTATATTAAAAATTCCATCATACTCAATGATGTGTATATTGGGGATAATACACATATCGAGAATTGTATTGTGGAAGGGCATGATACGATCAGAGCCAACTCTTATTATAAGGGAGATGACGGCATCAAGGTTGTTGTTGAAAACAGTGAGAGATATGTGTTATAAGCAGCTTGGGGGAGTCTGTTACTGTTTCGATGTTAGGTGAGGAACAAAGGGGGATTGCTAATGAACATTACAGATGTTCGTGTCAGGAAGATTACCAAAGAGGGAAAGATGAAGGCGATCGTGTCCATTACGATCGACAACGAATTCGTCATTCATGACATCAAGGTAATTGAAGGGGAAAAGGGAATGTTTATCGCTATGCCGAGCAAGAAGGCGGCGGACGGCGAATACCGCGATATTGCGCATCCGATCAATTCTGATACGCGGGATCAGATTCAGCGGATTATTTTGGAACGCTATGAGCAGGCATTGTTGATTCCCGACGAGGAATAAAAAAGAATAGCAGTTTACGGCGGGGATGTTGCGAAACATCCCCGTTTTTGGTATGGTAAAAAAGAACGCATCTATAGAAAAAAGAGGGAATGGAAATGTATATCATTGTCGGCTTGGGAAATCCGGGGAAAGAATATGAACATACGCGCCATAACGTAGGCTTTTGTGTGATTGACGCGCTTGCGGAAGCATACCGGATCAATGTCACGGAAAAAAAGCACAAAGCGCTGATCGGAAAAGGTATGATCGACGGAAAAAAGGTCTTGCTTGCCAAGCCGCAGACTTATATGAATTTGAGCGGCGAGAGTGTTCGCGCGCTGCTTGATTATTATAAAGCGGACGAACGGGAGGAACTGCTCGTGATCTATGACGACATCAGCTTAGATGTCGGTAAGCTGCGCATCCGCAAGAAAGGAAGCGCGGGGGGACATAATGGGATCAAGAGCATATTGGCTCATTTGGGACATGATGAATTTATGCGGATCAAGATCGGCGTCGGCGATAAGCCGAAAGGCGGTGATCTGGTCAACCATGTGCTTGGCGGCTTTTGCGGGGAGGATCGTGAAAAGATGAAGGAAAGTATCATGCTTGCAAAGGAAGCGGCGGTATCCGTTCTGTGTGACGGGGCGGATCAGACAATGAATCTGTTCAACGGAAGTGTGAAGAGAATTTCTAAGCCTGCAAAAGACGCAGACTAAGAAATTCTAAAACTTCACACAAAAGAATCGCTTCGCGATTCTTTTTGGGGTTTGGGAAGGAAATGAAAGGGAACAAGTCCGTAAAACGAACAAGTTTGCGGGCTGAGTAAGAATGAGGGATTACTATGAATATGTTGACGGCTCCGATCAGAGAGCTTGGTGAATATGAGGAGATGCAAAAGGCGATCCGTAACGGGGAGAGTGTGTCCGTGATCGGCTGCGTGGATTCCCAGAAGCTGCATCTGGTCTATGGTCTGGGAGAGGAAATTCCCTTAAAGATTATTGCGACCTATAGCGACCTTCGTGCGAAAGAAATCTGTGAGGACGTGGCTCTTTATGACAAGAATGTCATGTACTATCCGGCAAAGGATTTGATATTTTATCAGGCGGATGTGCACGGCAATGAGCTTGTCAGTCAGCGTGTGCGCTGTCTGAGAAGCATTTTACAGGGTGGAGCTGTCACGGTTGTCACGACGTTCGACAGTTTAATGACACCGCAGATGCCGCCTGAAATTTTGTATGACAGTATTGTCATAATTGAAGAGGGCGGCATGGTCGATACCGGCGCGCTTTCCGGGCGGCTGGTCTCCATGGGATATGAAAAAACTCCGCAGGTAGAAGCGCCGGGGCAGTTTAGCATCCGCGGCGGTATCATTGATGTATTTGACTTAACAGAGGAAAATCCGTACCGGATCGAATTGTGGGGCGAGGAGGTAGAGTCGGTACGAAGCTTTGATATTTTAAGCCAGCGTTCCCTTGAGGGCCTGAAGGAAATCCGCATTTACCCGGCGGCGGAAATGATTCTGACACCGGAGCGTATCACGCAGGGCATGGAGCGGATGAAGCGGGAAGCGGATGAGGTGGAGGCGCGTTTTCGGGACGGCTTTCAAACGGAAGAAGCGCACCGCATCCGCGTGATGATGCAGGAGCTGACGGAGCTGCTCACGGAGTCGGCGGCGGTGGACGCGGCGGGCTTTCTTAACATGGAAAGCTATATCCGCTATTTTTATCCCGAGGCGGTGAGCGTGCTGGAGCTTTTTGACAAAAAAAAGCTGATGCTCGTCTTAGATGAGCCGGCAAGAATCAAGGAGCATGCGGATGCGGTGGAACTGGAGTTTCGGGAGAGCATGATGCACCGTGCCGAGAAAGGCTATCTTCTGCCGCAGCAGATGAATATCTTAACGTCCGTGGAGGAAATATTTGCAAAAGTATCGGGTTATGGCGTCGTGGCGCTTTCCACGATGGAATTTAAGAATGTGCCGGTTAAGTTCCTGCACAAATTTTCCGTTACGGTGCGGGGCGTTGCTTCTTATAATAATAGTTTTGAAACGCTTGTAAAAGAATTGGAGCAGTACCATAAAAAGGGCTTCCGCGTTATGCTTTTTTCGACATCGAGAACAAGGGCAAAGCGCCTTGCCGAGGACTTACGGGAGCGGGAATTAAACGCATGGTATACGGAGGATCTGCAAAAAGAGTTAAAGCGCGGGGAGATCGCGAGTGTCAGCGGCACGGTGCGCAGAGGCTTTGAATATCCGGAGCTGCAGTTTGTCGTGCTTTCGGAAAATGATATTTTTACGGTGCATAAGACGAAAAAACGATATAAAAAGGCGTATGACGGTCAGAAGATCAGGAGCTTTTCGGACTTAAAAGCGGGCGATTATGTTGTACATGAAAATCACGGACTCGGTATTTATCGTGGTATTGAAAAGATCGAGATGGATAAGGTCACAAAGGACTACATGAAGATCGAGTACGGCGGGGGCGGAATCCTTTATGTGCTGGCGACGGGCTTAGACGCGATCCAAAAATATGCGTCGGGTGACGCGGCAAAGGTGCCGAAGCTCAATAAGCTCGGAACAACGGAATGGGAGCGGACAAAGAGCCGCGTACGCGGCGCGGTCGCACAGGTCGCGCAGGATCTTGTGGAGCTGTATGCCGAGCGGCAGCAGAAAGACGGTTATGTCTACAGCGCGGATACGGTATGGCAGAGGGAGTTTGAGGAGCTGTTTCCGTATGAGGAGACGCAGGATCAGTTAGATGCGATCGAAGCGGTAAAAAAAGATATGGAGAGCCACAAGATCATGGATCGCCTGATCTGTGGGGACGTCGGATACGGCAAAACGGAGATCGCTATCCGTGCGGCGTTTAAGGCGGTACAGGAAAATAAGCAGGTGGTGTATCTCGTGCCGACGACAATTTTGGCGCAGCAGCATTACAATACATTCGTGCAGCGCATGAAGGAATTTCCGGTGCGGATCGAGCTGCTTTCCCGCTTTCGCTCCGCGGCGCAGCAGAAGAAAACGATCGAAGCGCTTCGGACCGGTATGGCGGACATTGTGATCGGGACGCACAGAGTACTTTCCGCCGACGTGCAGTTTAAAGACTTGGGTCTGCTGATCGTGGATGAGGAGCAGCGTTTCGGCGTCACGCATAAGGAAAAGATCAAAAAACTGAAAAACACGGTGGATGTTATGACGCTGACGGCGACACCGATCCCACGCACGATGCATATGAGCCTGATCGGCATCCGCGATATGAGCGTGTTGGAGGAAGCGCCGAACGAGCGTCTTCCGATTCAGACGTATGTCATGGAATATAATGAGGAGATGGTGCGGGAGGCAATCGTGAGGGAGCTCTCCAGAGGCGGTCAGGTGTATTATGTCTATAACCGTGTGCACAACATTGCCGATATTACCGATATGCTAAAGGCGCTCGTACCGGAGGCGAATATCGCCTATGCGCACGGGCAGATGCGTGAGACGGACTTAGAGCGCATCATGTTTGATTTCATTAACGGCGAGATTGACGTGCTTGTTTCCACGACGATCATTGAAACGGGAATGGATATTTCCAATGTCAATACGATGATCATCCATGATTCCGACACGATGGGCTTGGCGCAGCTTTATCAGCTCCGGGGGCGTGTGGGGAGGTCAAACCGTACTGCGTATGCGTTTCTGATGTACCGGAGGGATAAGCTGTTAAAAGAGGTTGCGGAGAAGCGCTTACAGGCGATCCGTGAGTTTACGGAGTTGGGAAGCGGCATTAAGATTGCCATGCGCGATCTGGAGATCCGCGGCGCGGGAAATCTGCTTGGCGCGGAACAGCACGGACACATGGAGGCGGTCGGTTATGATCTCTACTGTAAAATGCTGGGCGAGGCGGTCAAACGGCTGAAAGGGGAGGGCGAACGCGCTGATTTTCAGACGACGGTCGATCTCGATGTGGACGCTTATATCCCGCCGTCCTATATTGTGAACGAGATACAGAAGCTGGATATTTATAAGCGGATCGCAGCGATAGAGAGTGAGGAGCAGGCGGAGGATATGCGGGATGAACTGCGCGATCGTTTCGGGAAGGTGCCAAAATCCGCACAGAATCTCATGCGCATTTCACTCATCCGCACGTCGGCGCACAGGCTTTACATCACCGAGCTGAAAGGCGAGGCGGGCAGGCTGCGCATCACCATGCTGCCGCAGGCGCCGGTCAATGTCGTGAAGCTGCCGGAATTTATTTCCTCATTTGATGGGGCGCTGAAATTCGAGACAAAGGGCGTTCCGGCGTTTGTCCACACCTATCCGAAGATCGGGATCGTCGAGAAGGATGAGAGCCGCTTAATGGATGTCTGCGAGCAGGTGCTTTCGCGCATGAGATCGCTTTATGAGGATTAAACAGGAAGAAAAAAATGTCGTAAAAGAAGTGTAAAAAATACAGTACGAAAGGCGGGAGAATCATTGAAAAGCCCCGCCTTTTCTAGTAGAATAGAAGCAGGTGAATCTTGGCAGGACAAAGCAGGAGACAATGGGAAACTGCGTTTGGTGAATGCCAGAGGCAAACGATGAGGAAGGGAGAGGCACATTCATGTACTATGTCGGTATCGATCTGGGAACCTCGGCAGTCAAGCTGCTGCTGATGGATGAAAAGGGTGAGATCAAAAAAATCGTTTCCAAGGAGTATCCGTTATATTTTCCGCATCCGGGCTGGTCGGAGCAAAAACCGGAGGATTGGTATGAAAAAAGCATGGAGGGACTTTCGGAGCTGCTTGACGGCTGTGACAGATCGCAGGTTGCAGGCATCAGCTTCGGCGGTCAGATGCACGGACTTGTCATTTTGGACGAGCAGGATCGCGTGATCCGTCCGGCGATTCTTTGGAATGACGGCAGAACCTATGAGGAAAATGATTATTTAAATCAGACGATCGGTAAGGAAACCTTATCGCATTACACGGCGAATATTTCGTTTACGGGATTTACGGCGCCGAAGCTGCTGTGGGTCAAAAACAAAGAACCTGAAAATTTCGCGCGCATTCGAAAGATCATGCTGCCGAAGGATTATCTTGCTTATCGGCTGACAGGCACGCACTGTACGGATGTATCCGATGCGTCCGGCATGCTGTTGTTTGACGTCAAAAACCGTTGCTGGTCAAAAGAGATGCTGGACATCTGCGGCGTGACACAGGATATGATGGCGCAGGTGTATGAAAGCTATGAGTGCGTCGGCACGCTGCTGCCCGACGTAGCAAAGCAGCTCGGACTTTCCGAGAACGTGAAAGTGGCAGCAGGTGCGGGCGATAACGCGGCGGCGGCTGTCGGAACGGGGACGGTCGGCGACGGAAGATGCAACATTTCGCTTGGTACGAGCGGCACGATCTTTATTTCCATGAAAGACTTCGGCGTGGACAAATTTAACGCGCTGCATGCGTTCGGACATGCGGACGGGCATTATCATCTGATGGGATGCATGTTAAGCGCGGCCTCCTGTAATAAATGGTGGATGGACGATATCATCGGAACGAAAGATTATGCAGCGGAGCAAAAGCAGATTGCGAAGCTTGGCGAGAATCATGTTTATTTCCTGCCTTATCTCATGGGGGAGCGCTCTCCGCACAATGATCCCGACGCGAGAGGAACGTTTATCGGGCTGACCATGGATACGTCCCGTGCAGACATGACGCAGGCGGTCTTAGAGGGCGTTGCGTTTGCGCTCCGCGATTCGTTTGAGGTGGCAAAGGCGCTCGGCGTGACGATCGAGCGGACGAAGATCTGCGGCGGCGGTGCGAAGAGTCCTCTTTGGAAAAAGATCATTGCGAATGTGCTCGGTATCAAGGTTGACGTCATCGAGAGCGAAGAAGGACCGGCAATGGGCGGCGCGATGCTTGCCGCGGTTGCCTGCGGCGAATATGCGGGCGTCGAGGAGATCGCGGAGCGGCTTGTCAAAGTGGTAGACACGGTGGAGCCGGAACCGGAGCTTGTTGCAAAATATGAGGAGCGTTACCGGAAATTTAAGCAGATTTATCCGGCGTGCAGGGAGCTGTTTTCGACGCTGGCGGATAAAGAATAGAGGGTAAAGAGCAAGGAAAGGAGCAGGAAGATGAAGGTTTTACAAATTAGTGATCCCGCATTTCGCAAATACGGACGGAAGGTGGAGGGAATTGATTTTACGGAGCTTGTGGACAAGATCAACGAGATCACGCCGCTTCCCGACGGTGTGGCGTACGAACCGTCCATTCCGGAGTTAGAGGCGCTTGACGCGGCAGCGCAGATCAGCGCAAAGCTGTACGGAGAACTGCCGATCGAGATCGGATATTGCAACGGGCATAATGCGATGCTGAATGCGTTGGAATATCATAGAAGCTCGGAGATCAATGTCGCGGCGACGGACGCGATCCTTATGGTCGGCGCGCAGCAGGATATTACGGATGATTTTACTTACGACACCTCGCTGATCGAGGCGTTTCTCGTTCCGGCAGGAACGGCGGTGGAGATTTATGCGACCACGCTGCATTATGCGCCGTGCAATCAGAACGGTAAAGGCTTCAAGGTTGGGATTGTGCTCCCGAAGGGGACGAATTATCCGCTTGAGAAGAAGCATGAAGGATGGGAGGACAGCCTCATCACTGCGACAAACAAGTGGCTGATCGGACATGCCGAGGGCGGGCTGCCGGAAGGCGCGCATATCGGCCTGATCGGAAAAAACTTAAATATTGACGAGTGATCCGCTGACACGCGATATGACAAATTCTTTTTTGGGAAGGGTGCGCGGTATCATAAAAAATATGTTAAGCAAAAAGTGAAACAATATAGAACTCGTTAAAATACATATGGACGAACCGGGTATTTTGAGATATAATATTTTGAAAGACATGGTCTTTGTCCGATGGAACATTTGCCGCGAAAACAGCGGTTATGGGTAATCGTAAAATCAAAATGATAAGGGAGGAAACCAAACAATGATGAACAACACACCAACAGTAAAAATCGGTATTGTCGCAGTCAGCCGCGACTGTTTCCCGGAGTCGTTATCGGTGAACAGAAGGAAGGCGCTTGTAGCCGCGTATGAAAAGAAATACGGCAAAGAGGATATTTATGAGTGTCCGGTTTGCATCGTTGAGAGTGAGATCCATATGGTGCAGGCGCTTGAAGATGTGAAAAAAGCAGGCTGTAATGCGCTTTGCGTATACCTTGGCAATTTCGGACCGGAAATTTCCGAGACGCTTTTGGCAAAGCATTTTGACGGACCGGTGATGTTCTGCGCAGCGGCGGAGGAGTCGCAGGCAGACTTAATGGACGGACGTGGAGACGCATACTGCGGTATGCTGAATGCGAGCTACAACCTGAAGCTTCGCAATATCAAAGCATATATTCCCGAGTATCCGGTCGGCACCGCTGAGGAGTGCGCGGATATGATCCGTGAGTTCGTCCCGATCGCATGCGCGGTGGATGGATTAAAGAACTTAAAGATCATCAGCTTCGGACCGAGACCGTTAAACTTCCTCGCATGTAATGCGCCGATCAAGCAGCTTTATAACCTTGGCGTTGAGATTGAGGAAAATTCAGAGCTGGATTTGTTCGAGGCATATCATAAGCATGACAATGACCCGCGTATCCCCGAGGTTGTAGCGGATATGGAAAAGGAGCTTGGTGCCGGAAATAAGAAATCCGAAGTGCTGCCGAAGCTCGCGCAGTATGAGCTGACGCTGCTTGACTGGGTAGAAGCGCATAAGGGTTATCGGAAATATGTTGCGATCGCAGGAAAGTGCTGGCCGGCATTTCAGACGCAGTTCGGCTTTGTTCCCTGCTATGTCAACAGCCGTTTGACGGGACGCGGTATTCCGGTATCGTGCGAGGTAGATATTTACGGTGTATTAAGCGAGTTCATCGGAACCTGCGTCAGCCAGGATGCGGTAACGCTTCTCGATATTAACAATTCCGTTCCTGCGGATATGTATCAGGAGGCGATCGCGGGCAAGTTTGATTATACGCATAAAGATACGTTCATGGGCTTCCATTGCGGAAATACCTGCTCCAGCAAGCTTGCGGCGTGTGAAATGAAGAATCAGAAGATCATGGCGAGAAGCCTTCCTGAGGAGGTTACGAACGGCACGCTTGAGGGAGATATTGCGCCGGGAGAGATCACGTTCTTCCGTGTGCAGTCCACCGCAGACAACATTCTCCGCGCGTATGTGGCAGAGGGCGAAGTTCTTCCGGTTGCAACAAAGTCCTTCGGTTCCATCGGTGTATTTGCCATTAAGGAAATGGGCAGATTCTACCGCCACGTTTTGATTGAGAAGAATTATCCGCACCACGGAGCGGTTGCGTTCGGACATCACGGCAAGGCGCTTTACGAGGTATTTAAGTATATCGGCATCCTTCCTGAGGAAATTGGTTATAACCAGCCGGCGCATGCGAAGTACCCGACGGAGAATCCGTTCTAAAAAAAACGCTGCGCGTTCCGGGATTATGAAATTTCCTATTAAGTTAAAAAATGAGCTGCGCTCATTTCAGAGTTTCCTGCGGAAACTCTTTCGAAGAATCTGCATTTGCAGAAAATTATGGAAAAGGGCGTTGCGTCAGCAGCGCTCTTTTCTATAAGAAGGGTGGATATGCATGGGGAAGAAATCTATGAGTAAATACATCACACAGAAAAGAAGTTTGTTTTTTGCCTATTTTATTTTAACGCTGCTGGCATCGGCGGGCGGCATTGGCTTTGCGTTTGTCTTGAGCGAGGTGATCAATCAGGCTGCGGCAGGAAACATGCAGGGACTGATCCGAGCGATCGTTGGCGGAATGATTTTTCTTGTAGCAGTTATTATTTGCGAATACCTCTATGACAGAGTGATGAACCGAATGCTATACTATGCCGTCACTTCACTGAAAAATGATTTGTTCTGCGCTTATTTCCGAAAGAATTCCGCGGACTATGAAAAGGATAATAGTGCGCAATATATCAATGGGATCACGAATAATGTGAATCATTTCTCGAATGTCTATTTTTCGAATGTATTGGGGCTTCCGATGGTAGTTCTTGTTTTTGTGACCGCGGTTGTTTTATGTATTGTGATCGAACCGACGATGTTGTTTGTGATCGTCGCGTTTTCCGTAATAATCGCCATAGTTTCAAAGAAATGTGGACAGGTGCTGCAAAACAGTACCGGAGCGTTTGCGGAAGGAGCGGAGAAGTATCTTTCCGCGATCAAAGATTATTTTGCGGGCTACCGCCTGATCAAAAATTATAACCGTACCGCTGCAATTGTATCGCTGCATAAAGAAGAAAACATGAGGGCAGAGCGGCTGAGAGAAAAAAACAGCAATAACGGGAGTATGTATGCGAGGGTCAATGAGTTGTTGGGACTTGCTTCGACGTTGACCATTATGGGTGTAGCGGGCGTGTTCGCGGTGAAAGGATCTTTTGAAATCGGGATTGTGTTTGCATTCGGTCAGCTTGCGGGGAAGATCATGCAGCCGATCATGCAGGCATCCGAAATCTATGTCCAGTTCCAAGCGGCAAAAGCGTTAAGCAAAAAATTTGACGAAAGTCTGAAATCGGGCATGGAGAATCGGGAAAAGCCGTTGAAAAAATCGGCATTTTTCAGCGAGATCACCGTGCGGAATTTAGGTTTTGCTTATCCTGCCAAAACAGAGGATTCCGCAGAAAGCAGTACGGCATCTGAGATACATAGCGACACTGTATCCGCGATGGAAAGCGGGGCGGACAAGAAGCGGGAAAGGGTTCTTGAAGATGTCAATATGACCTTTCAAAAAGGCGGAAAATACTTGATCACAGGAAAGAGCGGGGCAGGAAAGAGTACGCTTCTGCACATTCTTGCGGGATTGTATGATGATTATGAGGGAAGCTTAAAATATGACGATGCAGAAGTACGCGATATGGATGCCGAGAGTCTGCATTCGTTAGTCAGTGTGGTGTCTCAGGAGGCGTTCCTTTTTAACGATACACTGAAAAATAATATGACGCTGTACGATGACAGTTATCGGGAAGAAGACATTCAGAGAGCGGTCCGTCTTGCCGGCTTGGAAGAACTTGTAAAAAGACTTTCCAATGGAAATAGCAGGGGATTGGATGTCGTAGTATCCGAGAACGGAAGTAATTTTTCGGGTGGTGAAAAGCAGAGAATCAATCTTGCAAGAGCGATATTGAGAGGATCACCGGTATTACTTTTGGATGAGTTTACTGCCAGTCTTGATGAAAAGACTGCAGATGAGGTGGAACGTGCCGTGCTTGAGCTGGATGGCGTTACCATTCTTTTTGTTACACATAAGGTGAACGAAAAACTGGCAGAACGCTATGACGGCCGATATGAGGTCCGGTAGACATTTTGAAAAACGGAGGGGTGCACATGGACAGAGCGGAAGCGAGAAAAAGGGCAGAAGAACTTGTAGACCGGATGACGGTGGAGGAAATGGCATCGCAGCTAAGATTCGACGCGCCTGCGGTCGAACGACTCGGCATACCGGAATATAACTGGTGGAACGAGGGGCTTCACGGTGTGGCGCGCGCGGGGACGGCGACGATGTTTCCGCAGGCGATCGCGCTTGCAGCTGCCTTTGACGATGAGCTGATGCGGGATGTGGGTGATGTGATCTCCACGGAAGGCAGGGCAAAATATAACGAGAGTGTCCGGCATGGAGATCGCGATATTTATAAGGGACTGACGTTTTGGTCACCCAATATCAATATTTTCCGTGATCCGAGATGGGGCAGGGGACATGAAACGTACGGGGAAGATCCCTATCTGACGGGCGTGCTGGGGTGTGCGTTCATTCGCGGTCTTCAGGGCGAGGACGACGGCGTGCCCTACTTAAAGCTAGCTGCCTGTGCCAAGCATTTTGCGGTGCATTCGGGGCCGGAGGCGGTGCGTCATTCTTTTGACGCGCGCGTGAGCGAAAAAGATTTGCGCGAGACGTATCTGCCCGCATTTGAGCAATGCGTGCGGGAAGCGCATGTGGAATCCGTCATGGGCGCTTATAACCGTACGAACGGAGAACCCTGCTGCGGGCATACGCATCTGATGAAGGACATCCTGCGCGGGGAATGGCAGTTTGAAGGGCATTTTGTTTCCGACTGCTGGGCGGTGCAGGATTTTCATATGCACCATCATGTGACAAAGAGTGCGGAGGAATCCGCGGTGCTTGCGCTGGAGAGCGGCTGCGACGTAAACTGCGGCTGCACCTATCAAAAAATAATGAACGCATACGGTCTGGGGATGGTATCGCGCGAGACGATACGGGAATCTGCAGTCCGGCTGTTTACGACGCGGTATTTGCTCGGTATGTTTGAGGAGACGCCCTATGATGCGATCCCCTATGAGAAAGTGGACTGTGCCGAGCACCGTGCGCTTGCGGTAAAGGCAGCGCGGGAAAGCCTTGTTCTTTTGAAAAATGACGGTATCCTGCCGCTCTCACGTGAACGCATCCGCACGTTGGCGGTCATCGGGCCGAATGCGGACAGCAGGAGAGCGCTGATCGGTAATTATCACGGCACGGCTTCGGAATATGTGACGGTGCTGAATGGCATACGGGAACAGGCGGGTGACGATATGCGCATCCTGTATAGCGAGGGGAGCCATCTGTATCTGGAAAAAGGAGATGCGCTTGCCAAACCGCATCATCTGATTTCGGAAGCGCAGACTGTGGCGGAGCATGCCGATGCAGTCGTATTGTGCCTCGGCCTGGATGAGACGCTTGAGGGCGAGGAGGGAGATGCAGGGAATGCGGATGCTTCCGGCGATAAAAAGGATTTGCAGCTTCCGGCGTCACAGCGGAGGCTGCTGGAGAGTGTGCTTGCAGTCGGAAAACCGACGATTGTCTGCATGCTTGCGGGAAGCGCCATGGATATGAAGCTTGCCTCAGAGCATGCGTCCGCGATCCTGCAGGTATGGTATCCGGGCGCGCTTGGCGGTCGTGCGGTCGCGGAAGCGCTGTTCGGCGTGTATTCACCCTCGGGTAAGCTGCCGATCACACTGTATCGGGATTTAGACGGACTGCCGGAATTCACGGATTACTCCATGAAAGGCAGAACCTACCGTTATCTGGAAAATGAGCCGCTCTATCCGTTCGGGTATGGACTGACCTACGGAAAGATCGCGCTGGAGGAGTGCGGGTTTGTGGCAGGTAAAGCGGGAGCATCCGGTGAGACAAATGTGTCAGGAAAAGCGGAACCATCGGCAGGCAGAGGAACACCCCTGATAGAAGGAAGCGCAGAGATCCTTCGAGCCATGACGCTTGATAAACAGGATTATGAAAAAGCGGCGAAGGAGGGGCTGGCGCTCTATGCCGATCTGCGGAATGAAAGCGGCATGGACTTATCCGAGGTGCTGCAGGTGTATGTGAGAGTGGAGGGAAGTGAAAATGAGGTGAGGAATCACCGCCTCTGCGCATTCCGAAGAATCTCCTTAAAGCCCGGCGAACAAAAACGGGTGACGTTGGAGATAAGAGCGCAGGCGTTTGTCACGGTCAATGAGCAGGGGGAATATCATGCAGACGGCGAGGGAGCGAAATTGTTTGTCGGTTTTGGGCAGCCGGATGCGCGAACGGCAGAATTGCTTGCTTACTGAAAACGCGTTGCCGATACCGTAAAAATGGGCGTGCGCAACTCAAAATTAACATGAAAATTTTCAAAAGCAACTCCAAATTGGTAGAGTTGACATCCGTGCGCGGCTAGAATGGAGCCCATAAGGAGGGATGATGAAAATGAATTTTGCACAGAATTTACAAAGCATCAGAACAAGAAATGGGCTGACACAGGAACAGTTGGCAGAGGAGCTCGATGTGACGCGGCAGTCCGTATCGAAATGGGAAAGCGGCGCGAGCTTTCCGGAAATGGATACGCTCTTAAAAATCTGCGAGCGCTATCGGGTGAGCATGGACGAACTTTTAAGGGGCAGCGTCGAGGAGCATCATGAGGAGGAGGCGAAAGGTTTTGTCCGGCATATGAAGATATTCAGTATTCAAATGGCGCTTTCGATTCCTGCGATCATCATGGCGATGGCGGTGATCTCTCTTTTGGACGGGATTGCGTCGGAAGCTTTTATGGGAGCGTTCTTTTTGACGATTGTGACAGTCTCGGTGATCACCCTGATCGTGTCGGGTATGGAGCATTCCCGCTATGTCAAAAAGCATTCGAAAATACAGCCGATTTATTCAGAAAAGGAAATAGAGCGGGCGGATCGCATTTTCTCATGGGCGGTTGCGGCAGGCGTCGGGCTGATCTTGATCGGTCTGATCGTCTCCTCCTATATTGACGATGCCTATGACAGAGTCATTTATTCAAACGCAGCAGGAGCGAGCTTTCTTGCGATGGTTGCGCTGGGGGTCGGCATTTTTATTTTTTTCGGTATACGGCGCAGCATCTACCATGTAGAGGACTACAATAAAGAAAATGCCCGTGCGGACAGTAAGAATAAGACAGGGAAATTGACGGGCGCAGTCTGCGGTGTGATCATGCTGATCGCGACCTGTGTGTTTCTTGTGTGGGGCTTTTGGGGAACACCGGGCGGAATGTGGACCGGAAATTGGCGGGATTATACGGGACATTGGAACATCTCATGGATCTCGTTCGCGGTCGGCGGTATCCTCTGCGGCATTGCAAGTATTATCATACATGCCGTCTGTGATAAGGAAGAAGACCAGGATAGGGATGAAGACGAAAATGTCCCAAATAAGTGATAACGGATAAGATCAGACCCAGGGAATGATCAGGATCATACGAAAGTATTTGCGCTTGCTCATGGAGCTATTATATAATAGGATAAATGCTTTTGATAATGAAAGGGAAAAGGCGGGTTTATCTTATGAGAAAAAAGAAATGGTGCTGCGTACTGTTGGCGGCCCTGCTGATTGCCGGCTGCGGCGCAGACGGCGGGGAGAATCGAAATCAGGATGACGCGCAGACGGCGGGACAAAACGGGGCGGAAACGGACGGACAGGAAAGCAACGGAGCGGAAGGTGATGGTCAGGGGAGCGATGTCGCGGACGGAACAGAAACGGACGGACAGGGAGACGCTGCGGACCAGACGGCAGCAGCTGATTTAGACGGCATGCAGGCGCCCCCGACCGATTATGTGTCCGAGGAGCTGTATTTATCCGCCGATCAATGGGGAAGCTGCGATGACGCAGCGCTGGCGGCAGTCATGCGCAAGGCAGAATCGGGAGAACCGGTGACGATCGCCTGCATCGGAGGCTCCATCACGCAGGGGACGATCTCAAACGGCACGGACGACAGTCAGGTTTCGCCCAAGAGGTGTTATGCAGATATTTATTTTTCGTGGTGGGAGCAGACGTTTCCGGATACGGAGTTTACATTTATCAACGCAGGAATTGGGGCGACGGATTCTTATATCGGGGTTCACAGGGTACAAAAAGATGTATTGGATTTTTCCCCGGATCTTGTGCTGGTGGAGTTTTCCGTAAATGACGGCGACTCCCTTACCTACAAAACAACCTATGATAATCTGGTGCGCCGCATTCTGCTTGCCGATCATCATCCGGCAGCCATGCTTCTTTTTATGGGACAGACGAACGGCGCAACGGCCATCAGTCAGCATGTGCTGATCGGCTTTAACTATAAGCTGCCGATGGTCAGCTACACGAGTCTCATTCAGGATATGATGTCGCAGGAGGTTTACACCGCAAAGCAGCTCTCGGGCGATGAGGTGCATCCGTCGGCGCTTGGTCATGCGATCACGGGTGAGATTTTGTGGAAATACTTAAACGCGGTGTATGCGCAGAGAAATGAGCTGCCGGAGCCGCAGGATTTTGCGGTGGACGCCGTGACAAGGGAATGCTACATAAACGCATCTCTTTTGGATCGGGAGACGATCACGCCGACAGAATTTGGCAGTTTTACCGAGAGCAGCATCTTTCAGCCGTTTCCGAATGACTGGACATGCGAGTCGGGAGAAGGCGGTATTGTTTTTGAGGCGAGCTTTGAAAGGCTGGGAATCCTTTATCATAAGACGGTTGATGGTCTGAGCGGTCAGTTTGATGTACTGGTTGACGGTGAGCGCGTGGCGACCCTAAATGCCGATTTTTCGGGAGGATGGGGAAATTGTGCGGATGCGCGCGAGGTTTTTGTGGGAGATGGCGTGGAGCAGCACACCGTGGAGATCAGAAAGGCAGCCGATTCCACAGGGGATTTGTTTACGATACTCGGTCTGATGGTGGCGCAGTAAGGATGACGGAACGGCTAGTAAAACCATTCCCGAAGCTGCTCAGAATGCTGTAGAAGCGGTCGATACGCGAAGATGAGGCAGGCGCCGGCAACGTTTAAGATCACATCATCAATATCCGCCTGCCCTACCATCGTCAGGAACTGAATGGTTTCCACGATCACCACGGACAGGATCATTGTCGGCAGAAAATACCGCCATTTTGTCTGTGTGCGCGGCCAGATCACAGGAAGAAATATGGCGCAGGGCATGGCTGCGACAAGATTTCCCAACAAATTTGCAGCGATCAGCCTGACGGACATGTTTTGGTTGCGATACGCGCGCATGTACATGGCGATCGAACGGAATGGTTTCAGATTGCAATACATTTCAAAATGCTCTTTTGTAAACGGCTCTGCCTGCCAGATATTGCGGTCCACAAACGCGCGGCGGAAAGAACTTTTAAGGAAAAGAAGCGTTGCGGCGGCGATCACGTAAATGAGGAACATCTGCACATAGGCGCGGCGGCGGATCGCCGTTTTTTCTGTCGTTGTCTGTGCATGCCTCATGCGGTATGCCATATCCAGAAACAGCACAAAAATAGGGGTGGCATACATCAAAAGCTTCTGCCTGCCACCCATTGTATACGACGGATTCAGATCAATATACAGTCCTGCTGCCACGATCATAAACACGAAGGTGATTGCCGCAATATGATACCATTTTTTCATGATCCGAACGAAGGGAGCGTTACTGCTCCATCTGCTTTCCTAAGAATCCTGCTGCGGAGAGGATCATTTTCTGTTCTGCCTCACCCATCTTTGCTTTCCCGTCGGTATCTGCCAATATGACCGAACCGATCACATCTCCTTCACAGATGATGGGGGTCAGTGCGACATGCTGATATTCTTCTGCGCCCTCTCCTATTATAATATAACTCCTCTCACCCTTTGATGCAATCATTGTTTCGCGATGATCCATTTTTTCTTCCAGCTGCTTGCTGATCGGCTTGCCGAGCAGATTTTTGCCGCCGCCTGCATTTGCGATGAATTGGTCTCTGTCCGTGACAAACGCTGTATGTCCCGAAACCGCGGCTAAGGAGTCCGCATACTGTTTGGCGAAATCACCAATCTCTCCGATGGGGGAATATTTTTTTAATATAATTTCGCCTTCATGGTCTGTAAAGATTTCAAGCGGATCGCTCTCACGGATGCGGAGCGTACGGCGGATTTCCTTCGGGATCACCACCCGCCCAAGATCATCTATTCTTCTTACGATTCCCGTTGCTTTCATAGAAATAAAACCTCCGTTTATCCCAAATAGTCATTTTTGCTGATACTATTATTTGTAAAAAAAGTAGCCTTATACTATGATAAAAAACAAATTTTGATTCAACCATAAGATGAAGCGCGATCTTCAGGCGCATTCCTTAAGGTAAATGGAAAATAATGGAAATATCGGGAAGTAAAATCAGGAAAAATTTTGTTAATTACGCAAAATCAGTAAAAAAGTGATGGAAATTATAAAAAAACATGCTATTATAAAAGTAACACGTTTTGATCACAAATAAATATAGAACGAGGAAAGATTGTTCAGGTATCGAAAAAGGGCGGAAGCGATGGCAGGATACATAAGCGGCGCGTATGCGCGTGAATGAACCCCGTCCGGAACAGGGAGGAAGTATGCAGGATAATAACAATCCGCTGAACGGGCAGCCGGAAGGGCAGAATCCGTACAGCATGAATCAGGGCTTTGGAGTAAATCAGCCGAGTGATGTGACACAGCCGTTTCAGGCAGCCGATGCGAATCAAGGCTATGGCGTGAATCAGCAGGGCGACATGAACATGAATCAGGGTTATGGGATGAACCAGCCGAACATGAATCAGGGCTTTGGGATGAACCAACCGGGCAGCGACATGAGCATGAATCAAGGCTATGGCATGGGCGCGGGCAGCGACATGAATACGAATCAGGGCTTTGGGATAAACCAGCCGAACATGAATCAGGGCTATGGCATGGGTGCGGGCAGCGACATGAATGCAAATCAGGGCTTTGGGGTGAACCAGCCGAACATGAATCAGGGTTATGGCATGGGCGCGGGCGGCGACATGAACATGAATCAAGGCTTTGGGATGAACCAGCCGGGCGGCTATCCCAATCCGACTTACGGTTATGGCGCGGGCGGTCCCGGTTATCAGCAGCAGCAGAAGCAGAATAAGAAAAAGCTTGGCGCAGTCGTCGCTGCGATCGCGGTGATCTTTGTTGCGATCGTAGGGATTATTGTCGGCATTGTGCTGAAGAAGGATAATGAGCCGGAAGACGGTATCGGTTCGCTTGCGGCAGGACCGACATCCGCACCGAGGGAGGAAGTGACACCGACACCGGAACCGACGGACGAGCCGACACCGGAGCCGACAGACGAGCCGACACCGGAACCGACAGACGAGCCGGATGTGCCGGAGTTCGATCCGGGGTTTGCCGTGCAGGGTGACATGACGGATTACCGTGCTTCCTTTACAGGCTATTATGGCGAAAGCTATATTCTGATCAAGAATAATCAGTGGGACGACTATAATCTTGTCTATGCGGACACACAGGAAGCATATTCACTTGTGGATTATGACGTCAGATACTTTGCAGTGATTGGCGAAGATGTGTATTTTACGTCGAGAGATTCGGATACGAACACTTACTCATTTTGGAAGATCAAATTGAAAAACGGCTCTGAGCCGGAGCAGCTCTTAAACGGAACGCAGGTGTGCGCATTCTCGTATTATGAGGGTTTGATCTATTACGATAATTATGATGATTACTATGAGCTGTATTGTTATGATCCGGTAACGGGAAGCAATGAAAAGATCGATCAGGATTCGCTCGGCTACTATTATATTTTAGACGGATATATTTATTATGAGCGTATCGACGATCATACGATGTGCAAAATGAAGCTTGACGGCAGCGATAAGCACACGTTATTTGCGCTTTCCGATTATGGGCTGAATAATCTCAGCTGTCTGACAGCATTTGATGTCGGAGGCTATATCTTCTTCGCGTTCAACACGCCTGACGGAGATATGCTTTTGACGACGGAGGACGGCAGCGCCTATGAGCTGATCGCAGAGGATTTGATGGATTTTGACTTAAATCAGGATATTTACTATGCGGAAGGATCTATCTATTATTCTGCGGCGAACGGAACAGAGGTACACAAGCTTGATATTGAGGAATACTTAAATGATGCGAATATGGAAACGATTCCGGACAGCATCATCTGCGATCACAGCTTCTACTATTTTGAGGTGACGGACGGACTGATTTATGTCGAGCTTTACGGCGGTAATAATGAGGTAGAGGTTATGGATTGCCTGACGGGCGAGATCTACAATACGTTTGATTTTTCCTAAGACTTGACAAAAAATAAAAAAGCGCATTATAATAGCGCTGAGAAAATGATGATTGATCACAAAGACGTTGACAAAGACAGTAGCTTTGTTCGGAAAGTGGCAGCGAGCCGGTGAAGGTGGAAGACCGGTATGAGTACGGGCAAAGGGAATATCACTTTCGAGTCGCAGCTTGAAAACCTTAGGGTAAGTAAACGCTGACGCATCTCCGGCGTTACGGGAGACCATATAAGCCGATGCTGCGCATGGCTGGGAGAATGATTGCGAACTCGTTTCCCAATCCCGCATGCCGGGCGGTCGTATGTTGTAAGAGGTGGTGAACGAATAAAGACTTCGTCCTGTTACAGGGCGGAGTCTTTTTTACGCGCAGGGGTGCGTAATGTATATTGCTGCTTTGCAGCACGCACCCCGCGCGTCGAACAGGGGAAGAAAACTTCCCTGCTCGATTATCGAAGCGTTCAAAACGAAAGGGCTTGCGAGACGCAAACTGTTAATTGCAGACAACGAATTTAGTTTTTTTTGAAAGGAGCACGAACATGTATCAAAAAGTAACAACGGATCTGAATTTTGTGGAACGTGAAAAGGAAGTCAGCAAATTTTGGAAAGAGCATGACGTTTTCCGCAAATCAATGGAGGGACGCAAAGACGGGCCAACCTATACGTTTTACGACGGACCGCCGACGGCGAACGGAAAGCCGCATATCGGGCATGTGCTGACGCGCGTGATCAAGGATATGATTCCGCGTTACCGCACGATGAAGGGGTATATGGTTCCTCGTAAAGCGGGCTGGGATACACATGGTCTTCCGGTGGAACTGGAGGTGGAAAAACGGATCGGTATTGATGGAAAAGATCAGATTGAAGCATATGGTCTGGATCCGTTCATCTCAAAGTGCAAGGAGTCCGTATGGAAATATAAGGGCATGTGGGAGGATTTCTCTGAGACGGTCGGCTTTTGGGCGGACATGGATGAACCGTATGTCACTTATCATGACGATTTTATTGAGTCCGAGTGGTGGGCTTTAAAGCAGATCTGGGATAAGGGGCTGTTGTACAAGGGCTTTAAGATCGTGCCGTACTGCCCGCGCTGCGGGACGCCGCTTTCCTCCCATGAAGTGGCGCAGGGCTATAAAGCCGTAAAGGAGCGCTCGGCGGTCGTGCGTTTTAAGGTAAAGGGCGAGGACGCTTATTTCCTGGCATGGACGACGACGCCGTGGACGCTTCCGTCCAATGTTGCACTCTGTGTCAACCCCGAGGAAGTCTACTGCAAGGTGAAGGCGGCGGACGGCTACACCTACTATATGGCACAGGCGCTTTTGGATCAGGTGCTTGGTTCGCTTGCAGAAGAAGGCGCTCCGGCTTATGAAGTGCTGGAAACCTATAGCGGAAAAGATTTGGAATACAAGGAATATGAGCCGTTATTCCAGTGTGCGGCGGATGTGGCGGAAAAGCAGCATAAGAAGGGGCACTATGTGACCTGTGATTCCTATGTTACGATGACGGACGGTACGGGTATTGTTCATATCGCGCCGGCGTTCGGTGAGGACGATGCGCAGGTGGGGAGAAAATACGATCTTCCTTTCGTACAGTTTGTGGACGGAAAAGGAAATATGACGGAGGAGACGCCGTATGCGGGATTGTTTGTGAAAAAAGCAGACCCTGAAATCCTGAAGGATCTCGACAAGGAAAGTAAGCTGTTTGACGCGCCGAAGTTTGAGCATGATTATCCGTTCTGCTGGCGCTGTGATACGCCGCTGATCTATTATGCGCGTGAATCATGGTTTATTAAAATGACAGCAGTCAGAGATCAGCTTGTGCGCAATAATCAGACGGTCAACTGGATTCCGCCCTCCATCGGTGAGGGGCGGTTCGGTAACTGGCTGGAGAACATTCAGGACTGGGGCGTTTCGCGTAATCGTTACTGGGGAACGCCGCTCAATGTGTGGGAGTGCGGCGGCTGCGGCCATCAGGAATCGGTCGGATCTCGTGAGGAATTAGAAAAGTTAAGCGGTAATCCGGCGGCGCGCACTGTCGAGCTGCACAGGCCGTATGTGGATGAGATCACCTGCACCTGTCCGAAGTGCGGAGGGACGATGAAGCGCGTTCCTGAGGTCATTGACTGCTGGTTTGACTCCGGCGCCATGCCGTTTGCGCAGCATCATTATCCGTTTGAAAATAAAGAATTATTTGAGTCGCAGTTCCCGGCGCAGTTTATTTCCGAAGCGGTCGATCAGACGCGCGGATGGTTTTATTCGCTGATGGCGGAGTCTACCTTGTTGTTTGACAAGGCACCCTATGAAAACGTGATCGTGCTCGGTCTTGTGCTGGATGAGAACGGACAGAAAATGAGCAAGTCCAAGGGAAATGCAATCGACCCGTTTGAGGCGCTTGAGACCTACGGAGCCGATGCGATCCGCTGGTATTTCTATATCAATTCCGCACCGTGGCTGCCGAATCGTTTTCACGGAAAAGCGGTTCAGGAGGGACAGCGCAAATTCCTCGGAACCTTGTGGAACACCTATGCATTTTTTGTCCTTTATGCGAATATTGATCAGTTTGACGCGACGAAATATCAGTTGGAATATGATAAGCTTCCGGTCATGGATAAGTGGCTGCTCTCGAAACTGAATACAGCGATCCGCGAGGTGGATGAGCATTTGGACAATTACCGCATTCCCGAGGCGGCAAAGGTGCTTGATAACTTTGTGGATGAAATGAGCAACTGGTATGTCAGAAGAAGCCGCGAACGTTTTTGGGCAAAAGGCATGGAGCAGGATAAGATCAACGCGTATATGACGCTTTATACCGCGCTTGTGACGATCGCGAAATGTGCCGCGCCGATGGTGCCGTTTATGACGGAGGAAATCTACCGCAATCTGGTGTGCAGTATTGACGCGTCTGCGCCGGAGAGCATTCATCTGTGTGATTTCCCGACAGCGGATGATTCGATGATCGATGCGAAGCTGGAGGCGGATATGGAGGAGGTATTAGAGCTTGTCGTGATGGGACGCGCGGCGCGTAATACCGCCAATATCAAGAACCGTCAGCCGATCGGGACCATGTTTGTCAAAGCGGGCAGGGAGCTTGACGGATTTTATCAGGATATTGTTAAGGATGAGCTGAATGTGAAGAAAATCGTGTTTACCGATGAGGTGAGCGAATTTACAAGCTACAGCTTCAAGCCGCAGTTAAAGACGGTCGGACCGAAATACGGAAAGCAGCTCGGCGGTATCAGGGAGCATTTGGCGAAGCTTGACGGCAATGCGGCAATGGCGGAGCTGAAAGACAAGGGCGCGCTCGTCTTTTCTGTGGACGGCACGGAGGTGTCTCTTGCTGAGGAAGATCTGCTGATCGAGATGACGCAGAAGGAGGGCTATGTCGCCGAGTCGGATCATGACACGACAGTCGTTCTGGATGCGAACCTGACCGAGGAATTGATCGAGGAGGGATTTGTCTACGAGATCATCAGCAAGATTCAGACCATGCGAAAGGACAGCGGCTTTGAGGTCATGGATCACATTACAGTCTATGTGAGCGGCAACGAAAGAATTGCGAAGCTGATCGCAGCGAATGAACAGGCGATCGGCACAAAGGTGCTGGCGGAGGCGTTTGTCACAGGACAGACCTGTGAGGGCGCAAAGGAGTGGAACGTCAACGGCGAGAACGTAGTGCTCGGTGTGGCGAAAGTGAAGTAAGCGGTGAAAGATCCGGAAAATGAAGAATATTCAAAGAAAAACGTCTATCTGTGTAAAGCAGACGGGCGTTTTTTATTGAAAAACTATTCAAATACGGAAACGTGTAAGCTTTCTATGAGTGACTTGAGCCGAATGGTAAAATGTGTTAGAATGACGACGATAACTTTGAGGGCAAGTAGTGTTTAACATAAAGGGGCGTCGAATGCAAGGTAATTATAGTTCGGGCAGAACAAAGGTATGTAGGAACAGAATGATAGAGAAAAATAGGAATAGCCATCGATTTTTGGCAGGGTTGGCGAGCGGTATGTTGCTTCTGTCTGCCTGTGGGAATACGAAAGAGGGGGTAGCCGGAACGGGGCGGACACTGCCGGATACGATTCCGGTCATCTATACGGAGAGTGAACTGGAGGAATTCCACGATACCCCCAGAGATCCTTTGTGTGAGGAATATGAGGATGTATATCATATAAATGTCTGGGAGAAGGAGCAGACGGGAATCGAAAGGCCATATGGAATCTGTGTGGTGGAGGATGCGATATATGTCTGTGACTTTGACAAATCATGCGTGGTGGAATTGGACCGGAACGGGAATCGGATTGCCTCATATGGTGAGTTTGGAGAGGGAGCGGGACAGTTTCACAATCCGACTGCCATTCTCCGGCATGAGGGGATGATTTATGTGCTTGATCAGGGAAACCATAGAGTACAGGTCTTTGATGAAGAGATGGGCTATCAAAATGAGATTCCGTATCGGGCGAGAGCCTTTAGTGAAAATGTATATTTTCAGGATATGGCCATTGATGCTGACGGCACGATTTATTTAAGCGTTTGGGAGAGCAGTGATCTTAGGACGGCTGTTTACTATATTTCCGAAGACGGGAATACGAATCCGATCATGCCGAGAATCGGTGGGGTACTTGCGGAACATGAGGGCAACGTATATGCAATGAATGCCTATTGGTATTATCAGGATTTGGTGGAACTTCCGGGTCATGATAGTCTGGTGGAATGTTTTGCGGCAAGGAGAGGAGGACCCTGTTTTTTTCTTGGCTGCAACAAGGATGGGCTTGAACAGCTTGCCGAACTTCCATACGAATATGAGCCTGCGGATTTTTGTGTTGTGGATGACATGATTTATGCGATTTCCGTGCGTGAGAAGTGGGAGGGAGCAGACATACAGATTAACCGTTTATCCATGCAGGGAGAATTGCAGTCCGCAGTTTATATCTGCGAGACAGGGGAAAGAGATACCTCTAATATCTTAAATGAGCCACTCGCTTATCCGTGGTATCTTGATGTAATTGATGATGACCACATCTATGCGGTCGATTCGCTGTGGAAGACTGTGTATTATTTTGAAAAGAAATGAGAATGAATAAGAGCTTAGTAAAAATGTGAAATAAGGGGGAATTTGCGGATATGAAATGCATCCTGCATTTGTTGTATCATCACCGGCTTTTGAATGCGGTTGTTATTGTAACGATCGCAATCGGTCTGATGTTTCCGCTCGCTGCGCTTTCGACAATTAGTTTCATGGTGGACAATTTGACATTGTGCAGTTATGACGATCCGCAGACCCGTATTGTTGCTGATTGCAGGAGTGTTTATCAGCAGCCGGGGCAGATAAATGAATATTTGGACATAGATGGGGCTGTCGACTATGGTTTTATTGCATATACCAGTGTTTTATGTGTGACGGATAAGGATGTAAGAACGGTTGGTGTTGCCGGAGCGACGCCGGGCTACTTTGAACTGGAAGGAATTGAGCTGGAGAAAGGCAGGCTGATCACAGAGGAGGAATACGAGCAGGGGGCGCGTGTCTGTATGTTAAGGGATGACTGCGGCGTGGAGGTTGGAGAATGCATTTATCTCATGGGGGAAGCGTATGAAGTTGTCGGGCAGATCAATGTTCCGAAGATGTATGGCATTATCGCTGTTCCGTACCGCTGCATGGAGGAACTTGCGGCAGGCGACAGCATGCAGTTTCGATTATCATTTCATATGAAAGATAAGGAGGCCGCAATACGTTTCCCGATGTCATGTCTTGATTTCGCGGACAGTATTTTGGACTTCGAATGGGGGGATGAGATTAATGCGCCCTATATGGAATCCATTCGGCTGCAGATCGCAGATAAGATGAAAAAAGGCGGCATTGTTATTTTTACGGCATTGATTAGTATTCTGTTTGTCTTAACAGGTAAAGTCTGTGAGGAGCGTTATCTGATTGGGCTGCGTATCAGTATGGGGGCAACAGGAGTGCGTATTTATCTTGAATTGCTTCTGGAAAACGGAATACTCATGGCATGTGCACTGCTGCTTGATCTGCTGCTGTTTCCGCTTGTAATACGGAACATGCGCACGGTATATGGATATCCGTCCATATGGATGCTTGTCTGCATTGCCGGGGCGTTGATCGTGATCGTAGCGGTGGTGACGGGGATCGTTTATCTGAGAGCGGCAAGGAAGACAACGCCGTCCGATCTGCTGAAGGGGGAAGCATGAATTATTCATTACAAAAAACGGGAAGAATGATCTGGCTGCATAAGGGAATGTATCTGCTGCTATTGATCGAGGTAGCAATAGGAATGTTTTTATTTTCCTATTGTTTGAATACGACGATGTCCTGTGATGATACTGTTCGCAGCATTGATGCGGGAATCGGAACGGACGCGATTCAACTGACCTGTTACTTGTCCGGCATGAATTATCAGCCGGACGGATTTCCCGTAGAGCCTGATTTTGTACAACAGCTGCGACGGCAGGAGAGAGCGGAAGGACTTGGTATACAATATCTGCCCTATGTGCAGGGAACGATTCATTTTGCGGATACAGGAGAGAGCGCAGAGATTTATTTACTTTTTGCAGATGAGGAGAGCGGCATCCGGCTCGGGTTTCAGACGATGCAGGGAGATGGATATATCGGCAGCAGGGCGGCAGAACATCTGCGGCGTCTGGTATTTTCGGAACCGGGAGAGCGGTCTGCTTTTGGGTACTCCTCTCTGGCCCTTTCCGAAAAGGCCTTGGTATTTGGGGATGAATGGGAGTGCCCGCTTGATCAGCTTTTGCCAATGCAGGAGGAGCTGGAGGCACATGTTATCAGCAGATCGTATAGCAGCATATCCGCTGATGAGCAGATTTTGTTATCGGATTGTATTGTGCTCCCACTTGAACGGATGGGAGTGCTTGCGCATGCGGAGGGACTAAACGGCAAGGTCTCCCTTCAATTCTTTTTGGAGGGTTGGAATGGTGATTTTAGAATTTTTGCAGATTTAGTAAAAGAGTTGAACGGTACAAATGCGGATTATCATTTTTCGCTGACACAGCAGTCTGTGGAGCTGCATGAAGGAGCAGAAGACTTGATGATTCCCTATCGTACGTCGCTTTGGGTGGGTATTTCCGTGCTTGCCATTACGACGAGCGGTATGGTTGGCGCTTTCATTCTGATTCTTCACCGAAGAGAAAAAACAAATGCGGTTGCAGTCGCGTGTGGTGCAACCTATGGAAAGTTGTTTGCAGAACTCTTTGCCGAGGTGGGAAGTGTGATTTTTGTAGGGACATTGATTGGATTGATCGGCTCTGTTCCGGCAGTTCTGCGGGTTCGGCTTCAAGCAATTTCGATGATGGGGGCAATGCATGCGGAAGCGGTTTTGGGCTGTTTGGGTATCAGTGTGCTCTCGACGATCCTCATTTGCGGTGGTGCAACACTGCTTGTGAGAGGCAGGCAGCTTGCGGAGGTATTGAAGGCGTCATAAAAAAGAAAGACGGGTATCGTAATGGAAGAATTTTTGATATTAAAAGACATTGTGAAGCGTTATGAGATCGGAAAAAAGAAAAACCGGAATGTGACGGAGGCGCTCAGGGGCGTGAATCTCAAGATTGCAGAGGGAGAGTTTGTGGCGATCACGGGGCGTTCCGGATGCGGAAAGAGCACGCTTTTAAATATCATGGGAGGGATGGATAGGCAGACCTCGGGAGAATACTTATTTCGCGGAGAAAAGATTGACGATATGAATGCGCGTGCATTGGCGCGATTTCGTAATCAGAGTATCGGGTTTGTGTTTCAGGCGTTCTATCTTGCGAAGGAATTGAACGCAATCGACAATGTCGCGATGCCGCTTGGCTATGCGCATGTGAGCGGCCGTGAAAGAAAGCGCCGCGCAGAAGAGGCTCTGGCGGCAGTTGGACTTTCGGAGAAACTTCGCGCCCGTCCGTCACAGCTTTCGGGCGGTGAGCAGCAGAGGGTAGCGATTGCAAGGGCGATCATCAATCATCCCGCCGTGCTGCTTGCGGACGAGCCAACGGGTAATCTCGATTATGAAAACGGACAGAAGATCATGGACTTGTTGCATCGGCTTCATGAGGACGGACTGACTATCGTGATGGTCACGCATGATCTTGCGCTTGCGAAGCAGGCTGATCGTATCATCCATATGGAGGACGGGAAGCCAAAACGGATTATGAGGGAATAAGAGAACACCGAAAAAACGTCTATCTGAGATATGTGGATAGGCGTTTTTTTACAGGGGATACATTTTTATAAAATAACGAATGTTTTTTTTTGTGAGAAAAATACGTTCTGATGTGTTTATATGATAGAGGGACTAAAGAGACAGAAGAACTGTAAAAGGAGAGAGAATCGTTGGCACAGGGGTGGAATGAGAAAATCGCAGAGCTGTATCGGGAACGCTACGGACGCATATACGGCACGGCTTACCGCATTCTGGGGCGGCAGAGCGAGGCGGAGGATGCCGTGCATTCCGCGTTTGTCCGGCTGTTGCGGATGAAAGGGCATTATGATGCGCTGAGCGCGGAGGAACTGTGCTACATGGCGGTCTGCATCGCCAGGCATGTGGCGCTGAATATGCTGCGGGATGAAAAAAAGCACTTGTTATTTGAAGCGCCGGAAGAGCTATCGGCGCAGTCGCCGGGGATAGCAGGAGGCGGTACCGCTTCACAAATGCCGCTCTCATCAGAAAAAAACGAGGACGCGCTGCGGGAGCAAGTGCGGGAGACTCTTTATCGTATGCCGGATGAGGAGTGCAGACTGCTCTGGATGAAATATTACGCGGGGTTGAGTAATCAGGATATTGCAACCGCGCTGCATATTTCCAGACATGCGGCGGATATGCGGCTGCACCGTGCCAGGCGCGAACTGGAAAGACGGATCAGGGAAGGGAGGAAATCATATGAAGGAGAATGAAAACGGTATGGAAAAGAGAGAAACTGCAATAAATGAGGAACTGTTAAAAGAAGTATTGGGCGAATATGCTCAGAGAGGGGCAGAGGCATTCGGACAGGACCAGGGAGAAAATGAGCAGGAACCGGGAAAGCGTATAAACAGCAGGATGAAGCGGAGTTTATGGTATTACGGAGGCGGCAGAAAAAAGATCTTCACGATCGGCGGCGTCTGCGCAGCTTCCGTAGTGGTGCTGCTTTCAGCCGGTATATGGAGCATGCAGTCCGGACTGGGGCAGGAGCAGAAGAAGGATGGGGACCTTGCGGTGGCAGGTTCTGCGCCACAGGATACGGATCATGCGCAATATCAGGTCTACATGAATCAATACGGGGAAGAAGCAACGTTTTCTTATGCGAGTGCGCAGGGCCAGAACAGAACAGAGGAGGGGCTGCCGGAAGAAATTGCAGTGCTGGAGGGAGAGGATTGGAGCGGACTTCCCGCACGCACGGACAGGAAAACAGCAATTCGGAATTCCAATTATCAGAATTTTGGTTATCTGTGCGCGGACGGCAGCGGCAAAATTTATTATTCTGATTTGACGGAACACGCGATTTATATGAGCAATGAGGACGGAAGCGGGCGGGAAAAGCTGACCGACGGCGCGGGAAATTATTTACAGGAGAAGGACGGGAATCTGTACTATACCGCTTTAGACGAGGGCGGCGTGATCATGTGTCTGAACATTGCCGCCAAAGAAAAGACAGTCATCATGGATGCGCCGCACGGGGAGTTTCTTCTTACAGAGGAAGGAATTTTGATCAATGCGGAGAGCGGCGTGCTGCTTCTTGGGTATGAAGGGGGAGAAGCGCAGATCATAGAGGCGATGTCCGACAAAGAATGGCAGCCTGCATTATTTACCGCATCGGATGAGATGATTCTTTTTAATGCCGTCCAGGGAACGAATGTAAACTATTATTTGCAGGGGTATCTGCTCTGTTATAACAAGATCGGAGAGGAAGTATCGTATTTAGGGCAGGTGATGATGCGCCCGCTGCTTGCCGGAGATTATCTGCTCGCGGTGAAAGGAGAAAGCATGAAACAGGCGAGCCTGCATGTCATGGATCTGGCAGCAGGAACAGATACAGACTTGGGCGTATGGCCGTTTGACGGTTTTACGAGCGACGGAACGGCGGTCTTTTACACGAGAGGCGGTATGCTCGGCAGGTATCAGGACGGCGTGAACGAGGAGATCATGTACCTGCACGAGCAGGAATCGGAGCTCATGGGACAGTGTCCGGAGCGCTATCTGTATCTGGCGGGAGACTACTTATACTGGCTGTGCAAGAGACAGGTGATAGATGATCAGGGAGAGGCAGAGGTATTTTATGAGTGGCATTCCGTAAAAATTTTTGAAGAATAACCGAACAATTTTATCGCTTAACTATTTTCATTCTTTGGTATTTACGCTATAATAAGACAGGAAGAAAAAGGAATTACTCAAATGAAGGAGGATGGCGTCATGCCAAAGAAGGCGACAGTAGCGGCAGCGAACAATGCATTTGACAAAGAACTATTTAAGCGCAGCGTGTTATACAATGTAAAGACTTTGTACCGCAAGAACATGGAGGAGGCAACCCCGCAGCAGATTTTTCAAGCGGTTTCCTACGCGGTAAAGGATCAGGTCATTACAAACTGGATGGACACGCAGGAGGAGTATGAGAAGAAGGATCCAAAGATCGTATATTATCTTTCGATGGAATTCCTCATGGGGCGTGCGCTCGGCAATATGATGATCAATCTGCAGGCTTATAAGGACGCAAAGGATGCGCTTTTAGAGCTTGGCGTAGATATTAATGTGATCGAAGATCAGGAGCCGGATGCCGCGCTCGGAAACGGAGGATTAGGACGCTTGGCGGCCTGCTTCCTTGATTCGCTTGCGACTCTCGGTTATGCGGCGTACGGCTGCGGAATCCGTTATCGTTACGGTATGTTCAAGCAGGAGATCCGTGACGGCTATCAGATAGAGGTACCGGATAACTGGCTCGTAGACGGCAATCCGTTTGAATTGCGCCGTCCGGAATATGCCAAGGAAGTGAAATTCGGCGGCTATGTGGCATGCCGTGTGGATGAGAACGGCAGAAATAATTACTATCAGGAAGATTATCAGGTCGTAAGGGCTGTGCCGTATGACCTCCCGATCGTCGGCTATGGTAATGGCATTGTCAATACGCTGAGAATTTGGGATGCGGAGCCGGTGGACTGCTTCCGCTTGGATTCTTTTGACAAAGGTGATTATCAGAAGGCGGTGGAGCAGGAGAACTTAGCGCGTAATATCGTGGAGGTGCTTTATCCGAACGATAACCATTATGCGGGCAAGGAGCTGCGCTTAAAGCAGCAGTACTTCTTTATTTCCGCATCCGTGCAGGCGGCGGTAGCCAAATATATGAGAAAGCATGATGATGTCCGCAAATTGTACGAGAAGGTGACGTTCCAGCTGAATGACACACATCCGACTGTTGCGGTTGCGGAGCTGATGCGCATTTTGATGGATGAGTATTATCTGACATGGGATGAGGCATGGAGCGTAACAACGAAGACCTGTGCGTATACGAACCATACGATTATGTCGGAGGCGCTTGAGAAATGGCCGATCGAGCTGTTTTCCCGTTTGCTTCCGAGAGTATATCAGATCGTTGAAGAGATCAACCGCCGCTTTATTCTTCAGATCGAGCAGATGTATCCGGGCAATCATGAGAAGGTCCGCAAGATGGCGATCATTTATGACGGACAGGTCAAGATGGCGCATCTGGCGATCTGTGCAAGCTACAGCGTGAACGGTGTAGCAAGGCTGCATACGGAGATCCTCAAGAAGCAGGAGCTCAAAGATTTCTATGAGATGATGCCGCACAAGTTCAACAATAAGACGAACGGCATTACACAGAGGCGTTTCCTGCTGCATGGCAATCCGCTGCTGGCGGACTGGGTGACAGCGCATGTCGGCTCAGACTGGATCACCGATCTGCCCAAGATCAACAAATTAAAGGTTTATGCGGATGATGAGAAGGCACAGCAGGAGTTCATGAACATTAAGTATCAGAACAAGGTGCGCCTTGCACAGTATATTTTAGAGCATAATGGAATCACGGTTGACCCGCGCTCCATCTTTGACGTACAGGTAAAGCGTCTGCATGAGTATAAGCGTCAGCTTTTGAATATCCTGCATGTTATGTATCTGTATAATTGCTTAAAAGACAATCCGGCGATGAAGTTCTATCCGCGCACATTTATTTTCGGTGCAAAAGCGGCTGCGGGCTACCGCAATGCAAAGCTGACGATCAAGCTGATCAATGCCGTTGCTGATGTGGTAAATAACGACGCTTCCATCAACGGAAAGATCAAGGTTGTATTTATCGAGAATTACCGTGTATCAAATGCGGAGCTGATCTTTGCTGCAGCGGATGTATCTGAGCAGATCTCGACCGCCAGCAAGGAGGCGTCCGGAACGGGTAACATGAAGTTTATGTTAAACGGCGCGCTGACGCTCGGCACGATGGACGGCGCAAATGTAGAGATCGTTGAAGAAGTCGGAGAGGAAAATGCGTTTATCTTTGGTTTAAGCTCCGATGAAGTAATCCGTTATGAGAATCAGGGCGGTTATGATCCGATGGAGATCTTTAATAACGATCCGGACATCAGACGGGTGCTCATGCAGCTCATTAACGGTACGTTCTCCCAGGATACGGAAATGTTCCGTACACTGTATAACTCCCTGCTGAATACGCAGAGTACTTCAAAGGCGGACACCTATTTTATCTTAAAGGATTTCCGTGCTTATGCGGATGCGCAGAAGCGGGTAGAGGAAGCATACAGGAATGAATCGGGTTGGGCAAAGAGCGCGATCCTGAACGTGGCATGCACGGGCAAGTTCACATCTGACAGAACGATTCAGGAGTATGTGGATGAGATATGGAAACTGGATAAGGTAACGATCAAAAAATAGCGTATATAAAAAATGAGGGCGTCCCCCAAGTCGTTTCATGACTTTTGGGATACCCTCATTTTTTGCGAACATTTGAAATTTTCAAAAAAAAGAATCCGCAAAGACGGATTCTTTGATAGAACGCAAAGAATGTAAAACATTCTTTTGCGTTCTTTTTTAATGAAGACTGATCTGCAGCCGGCCGAATACCTCTTTTGCTGATTCCTCGGACACAGTATTGCCAATAAGGATTCCTGTGTTCGAGTTCTTAATGTAGATGACATAATTAAATTCGGAATCGTTGTAATTCCACATCAGGTATTCGCAGGTATCTGTGCTGCCGGTTTCGATGACTTTGGCGTTTTCATCCGTGCTGACGGCATCCACATACATCTGATAGCCGTCCGATATAATAAAAGATCCCATGCTGAGTACTTCGCCGTCCTTTGAAATCTCAAAGGGGATATCGGATGTAATCTGATATCCATTCGTTGTATCGAATTTCAAATCGACCGAATCTCCCGTGTTGACGGAATAGGTGTAGGTCATATAGGTATGTACACTGCCGCATCCTGCCAGACAGAAGAGAAGGACGGTCGCAATGCATAAATAACGGACTTGTTTTTTTATTTTATTCATGAAAAACTCCTTTCTTCTAATTTAACTTTGCACCGCATTTGTTGCAGAATGCAGCGCCGCCTGTGATCGGCTGGCCGCATTGCGGACAGAAGCGTTGCGCGTTGTTTTGAGGTGGTGCGGACTGACTGAAGGTGTTGTTCTGGGACTGTGCGGGTCCTTCGGATACGTTACCTGCATAAGCCTGCGCGCCGCCCGCCATTGCCGGTGCGGGAGCGGGACTGACATGCATAGGACCTTCTGCTTTTGCTTTTCCGAACAGTTCCTTAAATTTCGAAGAAAGACCGCAGAGCTTATCATAGAGGTCAAAGGTGATCTGTGTAGAAGGAGCAACCTCCATGTAGGATACCATCATCTTTACGAGCATCCAGCTGTCGATAAAGGCAGATTTGATCACGATTGCAATGATCAATGCAAGAATAACGCCCGCAAACATGTTCCAGCCAGCTGCGCGAAAGATCACCGCGACCAATCCAAACGGCACAACCCATGCGAGGAAGGTGCCGCCGACAACGACCAGTGTGGTAACAGCGGCGTCTTTTAACAGCTTCTTTGCGTTCTGAAAATAAATGACAACGCCGTCACAGGAAGCCTGAAACGCGCTCTGCTCTTTTCTTAGGAAGCAATAGCCAAGGCAGCATTCATCCACATAGCCGAGCGCGATGCCGATGAAGGTCTGCAAAATATCTGTGATCTGTGCCATGCCGGGGACTGCATCAAGTGCGCTGCCGATCTTGCCGACCGCTTTTTGAAGCTGGCGCACAGCGCCGCTCACGAGCCGGTCAACGACAAAATACACATTGCTCGCGGCAAATCGGGATTTTACCATCTGCTTACCATATTCAAACTGATTTTCGGGAAGCACGCCTGTGGTGACTGCCGAAGCGATCACGGCAACATGTCCGGCTTTGATCATGTAGCCGAAATAGTACATGATGACTTTGTAAATAACATCGGTCAGAACGACCCATACGATGAACATGATGTACAGCCCAATGCCGCCGAACGCGTAGCCAATCAGCATGCTGAGCGCGAGCAGGATGATGGAGGCAGCGGTGACTGCAGCGCCAATGCCGAGCTTGAGCCATACAAATTTCATAGTACCTAGATAAATGTCTTTTGCTTTCATGATTCCTCCTTGGTCATTTGGTTGTATGATAAGGCGAATAGCCATATCCACGATATCATAGCCGGTAATCTGTCCGATTACCGCCGGTCTGTTCTAACTGTCTGATCAGAACATCAGGAAATGCTGCTGCGCAAGCCGCGCTTGATGTCCTCGATGATATTTGAGATCGTGTCAAGCGTGTGAACGATCGAATGCATCTGTGTCATTTCATTTTCGTCGATCATGCCGTCGCGCATGATCTCGACCAGATCATTGGAAATCTGTTTCATATCCTGCGCCGATCCTAAAAACTCAAGAACAAGACGGTCGAGATTGGAAGGTGCTCCGGTTGGAACGTCGTCTTTTAACAGATAATCCGTCGTGACATGAAAAAAATCACTGATAGCGACCAGCTTATCAATTTCGGGATAGGAAGAGCCCAGTTCCCATTTGGAAATCGTTTGACGGCTGACATCAAGCCCCTCTGCGAGGGATGCCTGCGATAAATTAGAACGGCTGCGCAGGATATAGAGTTTTTCTGAAAAACTCATTTCTGAATACCTCCTGTGGTAGCGTGTTGTAATAGCGTACAACTTAAATTATAAAAAAAGAATAAAAAAGCATGAATCTATTATATCATCGCGCGAGAAAAAAGAGAAGCACCTGTAACGTGCAATTTTGGATGGTGCCTGCAACCGGCGGTGGCACGAGGCCGGGAATTTTTGGAAAGGGTGCGCGTGCTTTTTCCCAAGCGGCACTTGCGCAAGGCGCGCACTTCCCGTATAATACAAAGTGCGGCATGCGGACGGACGCATGAAGCGTACATGAACATGGCATAAACGGAATAGAAAAGAAGATAAGATCAGGAGGGAAACGGACATGAGGCTGTATGAAGGCGGCGCTTATCTGGTAAACGGAACGGAATTGATTCCCGACGGTGCGGATGCGCTGAATGCGGTAAAAAATAAGGTGGGCGAAAGAACGCCGGACGGTGAGGCGCTCACGAAGGAGAAGGCGAAAGAAGCGACGATCGCGTACGGCATTTTGAAGGCGCATAATACGTCCGGCAATATGGACAAGCTGAAGATTCAATTTGATAAGCTGACGTCTCACGACATCACGTTTGTCGGTATAATCCAGACGGCGCGCGCATCAGGATTAAAAAAATTCCCGATTCCTTACGTGCTGACGAACTGCCATAATTCCCTGTGTGCGGTCGGCGGAACGATCAATGAGGATGACCATATGTATGGCTTATCCTGTGCGAAGCGCTACGGCGGCGTGTATGTACCGCCTCATCAGGCGGTCATTCATCAGTTCGCGCGGGAGATGCTTGCGGGCGGAGGAAAAATGATCTTAGGCTCCGATTCCCATACCCGATATGGTGCGTTAGGTACCATGGCAATGGGAGAAGGCGGCCCGGAGCTTGTGAAGCAGTTATTAGGGCAGACTTATGATATTAACATGCCGGGCGTTGTCGGCGTATATCTGACCGGAGAGCCGGCGCGTGGCGTCGGACCGCAGGATGTGGCGCTTGCCATCATCGGTGAGGTATTCGGCAGCGGATATGTAAAAAATAAAGTCATGGAGTTTGTAGGTCCCGGCGTTTCTTCCCTGTCGCCCGATTTCAGGATCGGCATCGACGTCATGACGACGGAGACGACCTGCCTTTCTTCCATTTGGAGAACGGATGATCAGGTAAAGGAATTTTTTGAGATCCATGGACGCGTGGAAGACTATGCGGAATTAAATCCGGGACAGGCGGCATATTATGACGGCATGATCGAAATTGACTTAAGTGAGATCAAGCCGATGATCGCCATGCCGTTCCATCCGAGCAATACCTATACGATCGAGGAGCTGAATGCAAATCTTACTGATATTCTTGACGATGTGGAGCGCCGCGCGGCGGTCAGCCTTGACGGCGCGGTCGAATTCACATTGAAGAATAAGGTGCGGAACGGAAAATTCATGGTCGATCAGGGAATCATCGCGGGCTGTGCAGGCGGCGGTTTTGAGAATATCTGCGCGGCGGCGGATATTATGAAGGGCAGCTATATCGGAAGTGATGAGTTTACGATGAGCGTCTATCCCGCGTCCATGCCGGTCTATATGGAACTGATCAAAAACGGCTGCGCAGCGACGCTGATGGAGACGGGAGCCGTGTTAAAAACGGCGTTCTGCGGACCCTGCTTCGGTGCGGGTGACACACCTGCCAACAACGCGTTCAGCATCCGCCATTCGACGAGAAACTTCCCGAATCGTGAGGGAAGTAAGCTTCAGAACGGTCAGATCGCGTCCGTCGCGTTGATGGATGCGCGTTCGATCGCGGCGACGGCGGCGAATAAGGGCGTGCTGACGGCAGCCACCGATGTGCCGTGCGAGATCGGAAAATACCGTTATCATTTCGATGCGAATATTTATGCGAACCGCGTGTTTGATTCACACGGCGTTGCGGATGAGAGCGTGGACATTGTGTTCGGTCCGAATATCAAGGACTGGCCGGAAATGGTTCCGCTTACGGAGCATCTCGTTTTAAGAGTTGTGTCCGAGATTCACGATCCGGTCACGACGACGGATGAGCTGATCCCTTCAGGCGAGACGTCCTCCTATCGCTCCAACCCGCTTGGATTGGCGGAGTTTACGTTATCGCGCAAGGATCCGAAGTATGTCGAGCGCGCGAAAGAGATACAGAAGGCGGAGAAGGCGCGCGAGGCACTGCTTGCCGGAGAAGACAGCATAAAGCCCTGCCAGACTGTTCCCGGACTTCATGAGGTGCTGGGTAAGATCAAGGCGCAGTTCCCGGGAACGAATCACACGAATTTCGGCATCGGTTCCACGATCTTTGCAGTGAAGCCGGGGGACGGTTCCGCAAGGGAGCAGGCGGCAAGCTGCCAGAAGGTATTGGGCGGCTGGGCCAATATCGCCAATGAGTACGCGACCAAGCGTTACCGCAGTAACCTGATCAACTGGGGAATGCTGCCGTTTATGATTAAGGAGGGAGAGCTTCCGTTTTCCAATCTTGATTATCTTTTTATTCCGAATATCCGCAAAGCGGTGGAGGAAAAAGTGGCTGAGATTCCTGCGTTTGTCGTAAAAGAGGACGGTCTGCATGAATTTACCTTAACGCTCGGCGAGCTGACGGATGAGGAGCGGCAGATTATCCTAAAGGGCTGTCTGATCAATTACAACCGCGTGGATTGATCTTCGAATACCATCCTGTTTTATGACGGGATGGTATTTTTATGCTTTGATGGTCTTGTTTTTGAAAAAGAGGGACGATATATAACATGTATCGCAGTTCCTTGAAATCTTTTGATTCGCGGACGAAAGGTTTCATTGCGTTCGATGCTAATTCCTTTACATCAAAGCACGAAATAGGAGGCAGGGTATTTGCGAATTGATTCCAGTAAAATAGGAATGGAGTCCGCCAGAAGGTATTCTTCTGTCAAGGTGGCGGGAGCGTCCGCCGCGGCACAGGGAGGTGTCTTAGTAAGAAACGGTTCTTTCGGAAATTTTGTAAACAGTTGGTCGTCAGGTTCCGGTATGACGAAAAGCAGCTACGGCAGTATGACGCAGCTTCGGAACGGAAAGCAAAGCATGACACAGCTCCGTTATACGCGTTCGGACGTTTATTCGACGCAGAGCATTCGGAGCGAACGACGTGCGCAGACGTATGAGGACATCCGGGTTTCTTCCATCATGCATCTGCTCAATCTTTTCTTCCGGAAAAAAGGAGGAACCACAAGGGACGGCGCGGTTTACGGTGCGCAGTCCGGCAACGGGCAGGGAGACAGTACACAGAAAACGGAAACGCAGGAGACGCCCCAGACGCAGGTCTTGGGGGACAGGATCAAATATGCGCCCGCGAAGTCGAAGCCGATCGCGAATTTGATAGTTGGCGCAGCAGGCAGCTATGAAAGTGAGCAGACATCCTTTTCCACACAGGGAACAGTCGTGACAAAGGACGGCAGGGAGATCAAGTTCGGCATCGACATGAAAATGTCAAGAAGCTTTGCGGAATACTATGAGGCGAAAGTGCCGGCGAAACAGACAGAATTTTGCGACCCGCTCGTCATCAATCTGGACACGGACATCACAGAGCTGTCCGATCAGAAGTTTTTGTTTGATATTGATAATGACGGCATTTTAGATGAAATCTCAAAGCTTTCGTCAAAAAGCGGTTATCTGGCGCTTGATAAAAACGGTGACGGAAAGATCAATGACGGCAGCGAGCTGTTCGGCACGGCGTCCGGCAACGGCTTTGCCGATTTGGCGGCGTATGATGATGACGGCAACGGATGGATCGATGAGGATGATGAAATTTTTGATAAACTGCTCATTTGGTCAAAAGATGAACACGGAAACGATAAGCTGTATCATCTGAAAGACCGCGGCGTCGGCGCAATCTGCTTAGCTTCCGCAGCAACAGAGTTTGCCTTAAACAACATGCAGACGAATGAGGCGAACGGCGTGATCCGCCGGACCGGTATGTTCCTGTTTGAGAACGGCAACGTCGGAACCATGCAGCATGTCGATCTGGCAAAGTAAAATACATCGCAGTAAGTATGTCCTAAACGATTTCCGCATATAATAGTGCGGGGGTGCGGACATGGACAGATATTCAAAAAAAAGAACCACATGGGGAAGCCGCACGGGAATCTTCCTTGTGGTTCTTTTTGTTCTATTATTCATCCCACTGATTGTTGTGCTTGCCGTCATCCGCCCGGAACAGGAGAGCAGGACGGGTGCGCAGTATGAGGAAGAGCAAGCAGATTCGGCATATCATGTGTTATGCGAGCAGGAAGCCGGAAGTATCAGCGTGCCGCTTGAGACGGCGCTCATCAGCATGCTCAGCAGCGTCATGGATGAGGATGCTCCAAAGGAAGCGCTGCGCGCGATGGCAATTCTTCTGAGGACGCAGGCGGTGCTTGAGATTGAGCAGAGCGGGAGCTGTCTGGTGCAGGGATACGCTGGCGATACGGAGCTGAGGGAGCGATGGGGGGCATATTATGATACCTATTATGCCGTTTATGCGGAGGCGGTAGAGGAGACGCGCGGCATCATCATGACGTATGACGGGAAACCGATCGAGACGGCATTTCATCCGATCAGCGCGGGACATACGAGAAAACCGGCACTGTTGTCGGACGGACAGACATATCATTGGAAATCCGTTTCCTGCGAGCAGGATCTCATGGCGCAGGAATACCGCACGGTCGTAGATTATCCGGCAGAAAAGCTGGCTGACTGCTTAAAGGTACTGACCGGGAGCACGTCGATCGCAGGGGTGCAGATCGTGATCGAGGAACGGGACGAAGCGGGCTACGTGATGTCGCTGTCCGTAAGCGGCGAGGGTTTTGACGCGTTTCGGATCGGCGGTGAGCGGTTCCGGTCGGTATTTGGCTTACCGTCCTCCCATTTTACGATGGAAGAAAATGGGGAAGGCGTGCGTTTTATCTGTTTCGGAAGCGGACACGGGTACGGACTGAGTATTTATCAGGCATGTATGCTTGCCGAGGAAGGCCGGACCTGTATGGATATATTGAAATATTTTTTTGACGAAATTGTATTTATGAGAATTGCATAAAAGAACGATTACGGGAAAAACTAACCCCATAAACAGTGAAAATCCAAAAACTGACAGGGGGTTATGACATGGGAAACAGATTTGATCTTGATAATGGTGATAAAAAATCGATCCGCGGGCGGCAGATCGGTAAGAAAAAGATGAATAAGGAAAAGGTGGTCATGCTCGGCGCCTCGATCGCGGTGCTTGGCGCTCTGACTTTTACGGGTGTGTATCTTGGGACACGCGGAAAGGACGATAACGGGGAGCAGAGAATTGATTTTTCGGCATTGGAGGATGCGGCGAGGCAACAGGAACAGCAGGAGCAGGCACAGCAGAACAATGCGTTTCCGGACGGCTTTATTGAACATGACGATATGGACGTTGACCCGGAAATGTATGCGGAATATAAGCAGGCAAACTCGGAGGAAGTCGTCAATCCGGGTCTTGAGAGCGCGCAGAACGATGCGCAGGAGGATCAGGCTGACGCACAGGAAGAAGGGACGGATAACATTGGACTTGCGGATGCAGGAGAAGCGGATTCTTCGGATTCCATGAGTTATCTCAGCGAGGGGGAGCAGCAGCAGGCGGACAGAGAGACTGCAGCGGGCATGGATTACGAGGCAATCTTGCAGAGTAAGATCGAGACGGCAGCGGAAACCTTGCAGTTTGATGCAAGTCAGACGCTTGCGTGGCCGATCGTCGGCAACGTGCTGATCAACTACAGCATGGACGGCTATGTATACTTTACAACGCTCGGGCAGTATCGTTACAGTCCGGCGATCGTGATCGCGGCAGCGCCGGGCGAGCATATCACATCGGCAAGCGACGGAATCGTGAGCAATGTTTTTTATGATGAGGAGATTGGAAATGCGGTCACGGTGACACTCGGAAACGGCTATGAGCTGACCTACGGGCAGCTTACGGAGATTGCGGTCGAACGGGGCGATTATGTTGCAACGGGCGAGCTGATCGGATTGGTGGCGGAGCCTACAAAATATTATTGGCTGGAAGGAAGTAATGTGTATTTTGCAATGACGAAGGACGGCGAGCCGGTCAATCCGCTGACGCTTTTGCAGTAAGCGCACGGATAAGAGGCGGGTACGCCCCGAGCGCAGGACAGCGCTCATGCTGAGAGGCGGTACGGACAAGGTGCGAAAACGGCGTCGGCGAATACAATAAGGTAGAACGAAAAACACGTAATCGATTTTCCTACTTTCTTTTCACCTGCGGCGGTCACATGTTGTCCGCGCGAACGACAGTCCGGCTGGCTAGGGCTGTTGTTTTCGTTAAAATACCTGTTTTCGTCGATTGCTTCACCATAGAAAAGCGTACATCAGGGACGGGATATTAAGTCAAAATCTCCATAGATGTACGTTTACATAGCTTTACCAAAAAGCCTTTCGGTAGTATAATGTCTTAGATATGATGATACGCATCACGAAGCGTTATGATGGGAATAGGACATGATAACAGTAACGGAGGCTGACATATTGAAGATGAGGATACACATGAGGCGGGCACACGGGAGAGTGGTTCGCGGGCTGAAAAAGGCGGGTGTCCTGCTGCTCAGTATCTGTATGCTGGGCGGCTGTGCGAAGCAGCAGCCACAGGCGGATGAAAAGGACAGTGGGGAGAATGTGCAGGCGGGATACATCGGTATGGCAGGAAACCGGCCGCAGATTCAGTACCAGGTATCGCGCATGAGACCGTCCGTGCTGACGAATCAGATCGGATATGAAACGGGCAGTACCAAGATTGTTTTTTTCATAGGTGGGGAAAACGGTCATACTTATGAGGTGATCAATGCGGAAACGGGTGAAACCGTTTACAGCGGAAAAATGGAATATGCAGGCAGGGACGAGCAGTTACAGCGCACGGTGTGTTATGGCATGTTTACGGAGATGGTGGTAGAAGGAAGCTATTATATCCGTGCGGGCGAGCTCGGGGAGTCGTATTCGTTTGCTATCGGGGATGTGCTTTACGACGATCTGTTCCGGCAGCTCTGCGGTTCCTATGAGCGGCTTTGGGACAATGCCGCGTATGATCCGGAATGGCTTATTGAGGATGCGCGCACGATCTCGAATCTGCTCATCGCATATGAATATTATACGGGAATTTTCGGCGATGATATTGGCTGCAGGTACAGCGGGAATACGATACCGGACTTGATCGAGCTGGTAGCACAGAGGGCGGGACAGATCGTAACGCTGGACATAGAAACGCTTTCAATCGGGGAGCTTGGCGCGTACGCGGGAATTTTGGCGAAGTTTGCACAGGATTATCGGGCGGTTGACGCAGCGGTATCGGCGGAATATCTGACCGCTGCACAGAACGGATATGATAAGCTTTTGGAAAAGAGCAGGAGTGCGGGCGCAGACCGGACGGATCCAGATGGGAGTCTGTCTTTTTATGCTGCGGCAGAGCTGTTTCGCGCAACCGGCTACGCGCGGTACCACACGGCGGTAAAGGAATATCTGGGGCAGACTGCGGGAAATGCAACGGACAGTCATGATGGGGGAATGGAATTTTACGGAAAGATCGCGTATCTGTCAGCGAAATACCAGGTTGACACGGCGTTGTGCAGTAAGGTGATCAGCGCGATCATGAGCGAGACAGAGGAGCTTGTGGCTGACTATAATGAGCAGATTTATCTGACGTCTGCGGAGCATCCGGGCGAGCTGTGCGGGGATATGGTAAAATTTGCCGTAGTTAATTATGTGATCACGAATCATGAATATGTGACGGTGCAGGAAAATCAGTTACATTATCTTTTAGGACGAAATCCTTTTGGGGAGAGCTATCTTCCGCTTGGCGCATGCTTTGCGGAGGAGATGATCACCGATGACGGAGAGCAGGTGTCCGCATTGATCTTACTGATGTGCGAGATCGTGAAGGCAGAAACGGAGGAGAGAAATTGAAAATCGTTGTTTTAGCAGGGGGAACCAGTACAGAGCGGGATGTGTCGCTGATGTCCGGGCGTATGATCTATCAGGCGCTTCGCGGGCGTCATCAGGCAGTACTGCTTGATGTTTATTTAGGTTATGAGGGCGACGATGCCGGGGAAGTGTTTGACATGGAGCGCGACTGGTCGGAAGGGATCGGTGCGGTCGGCACGGAAAGTCCTGATATTTCTGCGGTCAGGGCGATGCGCAAAGGAGATCCGGAGGTGTTTTTCGGTCCGAATGTGATCGAGATATGCAGTAAGGCGGACATTGTTTTTTTGGCGCTGCACGGAGAGAACGGGGAAAATGGGAAACTGCAGGCGGCGTTTGACCTGTTCCATATCCGTTATACGGGTACCGGTTATGTGAGCAGCGCGCTTGCGATGGATAAGACGCTGACAAAAAAGCTGTTCCGTTATCATGACATTCCGACACCGGATGAGATTCTTGTGCCGGAGGGGGAGCAGGCGCCTGAACCGACGTATCCCTGCGTCGTGAAGCTGGCGTGCAGCGGTTCCAGCGTGGGCGTTTATATGGTAAATAATGAAACGGAATATCGTGCGGCTTTGCAGGATGCGGTGCGTTATGGCGGCGACCTTTTGGTCGAGCAGTACATCAAGGGAAGGGAGCTGACGGTCTGTGTCATGAACGGAAAGGCGCTTCCTGTCGTGGAGATCGCACCGAAGGAAGGTTTCTACGATTATAAAAATAAGTATCAGGCAGGCAGTACGATCGAGACCTGTCCGGCGCAGATCAGTGAAGAAAAAACGAAAGAAGTGCAGGAGATCGCGGTTCGCGCATACCATGTGCTGGGAATCAGGACCTATGCGCGTTTTGACTTTATTATGGATGAACAGGAACATTTCTATTGCCTTGAGGGTAATACGCTGCCGGGGATGACACCGACATCACTGATCCCGCAGGAGGCTGCAGCGACGGGGATGAATTTTGAAGCTTTGTGTGAATGGATCATTCAGGTATCGATGGAGAAATATGAATGAGCTCATGATGCAGAAATGAGAGGAGCGTCTGATCAGGAATGACATTGCGTGAAATGGCGGCAGCGTGCAGCGGGATTCTGCACGCGCGGGGATATGAAGAGCAGGTGGAGCGAAATACCGGGGATGTGGGGATCGATTCCCGCGAGATTAAAGAGGACGGCGTATTTATTGCAGTGAAGGGGGAACGGACGGACGGACACAGCTATATCCCACAGGTATTTGCAAAGGGTGCGCTGGGTGTGATCTGCGAGCGCGTTCCCGAGAACGCGGCGGGGCCGTTTATATTAGTAAAAAACAGCTTGCAGGCATTAAAGGATATTGCGGAGTGCTATCGGCGTATGCTGTCGATCCCGATCGTCGGGATTACCGGCAGCGTCGGTAAGACGAGCACGAAGGAATTGATCGCATCGGTGCTGGCACAGCGTTTTAACGTGCTGAAGACGGCGGGAAATTACAATAATGAGATCGGGCTGCCGCTGACCGTGATGAAGATTGGTCCGCAGCATGAGGCGGCAGTGTTGGAAATGGGAATCAGCGAGTTCGGCGAAATGCACCGACTGAGTAAGATCGCAAGACCTGACATTTGTGTCATAACTAATATCGGACAGTGTCATTTGGAAAATCTTCACACACGCGACGGAATTTTAAAAGCAAAGTCGGAAATATTTGATTATATGTCGCCGACAGCGCATATTTTTTTGAACGGGGATGATGATAAGCTCTGTACTGTTCAGGAAGTCAAGGGAATCCGGCCTGTCTGCTTCGGACTTTCCGAAGAGAATGCTTATTATGCGGACGAGATTGAAAACCGCGGACTGTTCGGAACGCGTTGCCGCATCCACACGCCGCAGGGGGACTTTGAGGCGCAGATACCGCTTCCGGGGGTGCATATGGTTTATAACGCGCTTGCCGCTACGGCAGTCGGCATGTCCTTAGGGATAGGCATAGAGCAGATTCAGGCGGGAATTATTTCAGTGAAGCCGGTCGGTGGCAGGAGCAATATCATCCGTCTGGAGGATCGTACGATCATTGATGATTGTTATAATGCAAGCCCCGCATCGGTGCGCGGCGCTCTGGAGCTGTTGTCAAGCGCGGCGACAAGGCGTGTGGCAATCTTAGGGGATATGTTTGAACTGGGGGCGCAGGAACGGCAGTTCCATCGGGAGATCGGCGTCTATGCAGTGCAGGGAAAATGTGATGTGCTGATCGGCGTCGGAACGCTGACGGAGGAAATGTGCGACGCTGCGAGAGAGAGCCTGAAGGATGTACCGCATACGAGCGACCGGAAAGTGCGGATTCTGCATTTCGATACGCTGGAGGAGCTGGAGAATGAGCTTCCCTCCGTCTTGCAGCCCGAGGATACGATCCTCGTCAAGGCCTCCCATGGCATGGGGCTTGCGCAGGTCGTGGAGTTTCTGAAGACGTGAAAAAGGTGTTGCCAACACCACTGTTTCGCATGGTAAACCCGTTTCTGCATGTTACATGGGTATCACAATGCGGAGCGTAAATATCCCATCCTCCGGCTGAAAGACGCATATGCCCCGGTTGCGATCGGCGATCGTGCGGATGCTGTTGCAGCCGTAGCCGTGTCCTTCCTGACCGGAGATGGGCAGACCATCCCGGAATAGGATCTCGCCGCTATAGGGATTTTTGATCTCGATCAGGAGTTTATCCAGTCGGGCGCCGCAGTAAAACCTCACCCAGCGGCGGCTCTTATCCAATTGGATCACAGAATGAAATGCGTTATCCAAACCATTGGATATTATGGCGCACACCTCTGTGTCGGAGAGAGGAACGGCTTCCGGCAGTCCGGCTTCCACCGTCAGGCGGATGCCTTTTTGTTCCGCCTGGTTAGCGAAGGAGGAGCAGAGGAGATTGAGCAGCCGGTTTTCACAAAAACGCCGGGGGGTGACAGCCTCTATGTCGTCGCATACCTTCTGTATATATGCTTCTGCCTGACGTAAGTCCTCATTTGCCAAAAAGCCGTTGATCGCCATGAGATGATGGCGCATATCGTGGCGGTAGATCGCTGACTGACTCTGCGCCTCATTCAAAAGGGCAATTTGTTCTTCCGCCGCATCCAGCTCCAGGGTCAGCGCAGTCTGCATGGTTTCCAAATCCCGTTTTTCACTGAGGTCCTGATAGTTGCGCATAAGCGAGAAGTAGTAGAGGAAGACTTGTAGGGTGGGTACATAATGGATCAGCATACCCTTGACGGTGTTAAAATTCGAATAGCCAAAACCTCGGACTGCGAAGATGAATACATAGTAGAGAATGTCTACCAGAAAAAGGGGAAGGAATATTTGATTATCTCCGTATTTCAGCAGATAATTAAAACCGCGCCGGAAAAAAAAGTATACCACCAAGAGCATGGCCGGATAAATGACCGCCATACACAGATAGGCAGTCAAAGAGTCCGCAGGGACGAACCGACTGATAAAACGGAGGGCGATTGTTGGGGGCGAGGAGAAAACCATGGCGGAGAAGATGGTAAACATCATTTTGAATGGTCCGCATTTTGTAAGATAGAGAAAAAGCAGAAAATAGGGCAGCTGCATCGTCAGAAGGAACACTTTGCTAACCGCGGCCACGCCAAGCAGCGCGCGCAGCGTTTCATTGAAAACTGCCAGGAACAGGATTGCCAGCGGGGCAACCCATTTCCGGGCAGGCGTGAAATCTTCATAATGGATATCCATGATCATCCACAACATAGCTCCGACGAACAGCATAAGCATTGCCGGACAACTGATATCAGTAAATGTCATAAGAATGTACTCCCTAATTTTCGTCAGTTTTTTGAATGTTTTCGAAACGATGTCAAGTCAACAGTATTTAAACCAGCTCTTTATTCTTTTCGTACATGGAATGAATGAGCGCGCTCGTATACGCGCCGACTGCGCGCTGCTGTTCCTTCGGAAGATCCTTGATGTAGAACGGTTCGCCGTATTCGATGACGACATGTGCTTTTTTCAGCTTCGGATGATGATTTTCAAAAATCTCCGCCGTGTTATTTAAGCAGATCGGAACGATGGCGCAGCCGGATTTCTGCGCGATCTTAAAGCTTCCCTCATGAAATTCCATAAAGGTGTCGGGTGTCGGGTTTCTTGTGCCCTCCGGGAAAATACAGATGGATACGCCGGACTTGACTAACTCAATGCAGGAAAGGATTGTTTTGAGGCCTTCCTTTAAGTTGTCACGGTCAAGAAACTGGCATTTTAAGAAAATCATCCACACATTCAAAAGCGGTACCCGACGCATTCCTTTTTTGGCGACATAGCCGGTCGGGCGAGGTACGCGTATATAAGTCAGCACGATGTCGAAATAACTTTGGTGGTTGCCGATATAGAGCACGGGCTCATCCTTCGGGACACGCTCCTCGCCGATAATGGTCTGCTTTACGCCGCTTAAACGCGCAACCATGCGGAACGCCCAGTTGACGATAGCAAGGGAGCTGCGGTCTTTCAGCTCCGGATTGAATTTTCCTATGATCCATTCAATGAGCATGAGGGGCGTGCTCAATATTAAAAAAAGAACAACAAAAGTTGCCGTGATAATAAATCGAAGCATGAGAAACCTCTTTTCTTTGATCGTATTTCCGATTTCTACTCTAAATCTTATCACAAGCACCTGCTTGATTCAATATGTCATGGTTAAAATTGAATTGCTGTTTCGAACAGCGAAGCCCGTTGAACGCAAATGAATTTGTAAAGAATCTTTGCACCTTGAAGTTGCGTCTGTACCAAAAAGCGAACCCGAAGGGTGGTGGAGAATCCATTCCTTTTTTGCTATGATCATGTTGCCGGGATGAGAATAACAGTTCTTTCACGTATGTGGGAAGGGTTTTTGTAGACCCCGACTTATATTGACGGGAAAAGGGGGAAACGAGGATGCGCAAAAGCTTTAAGGAACAATTTCCGAAGGATCACAGGCCGGAGATCATGGATCTGGAAGCATTCTGGAATGAGGATGTTTATAACCTGTTTCGAGCGTTTTCAGAACAGATATTACAAAAATATGATCTGAGATTCGGAATTCCTTTATGGACGGAAATGTACGGATGGACGTACCGCATCGGAAAATCAGGGGTCTTTCTTGTGAAAGGAATCCGCATGGAGGAAAACGGATTTATCGTGGATGGGGTCATGATTCATGATAGAGACACGTATTCCCGGCTTTTAGTGCATATGAAAGAGGTTTACCAACAAAAGAGAGAGGATTTTTTGGGGAAAATTGCGGAAAAGAATGCCCGACAGACGGAAAGAAACAAGGCAAGAATTGTGAGGGAAAAGAAAGAATTTGCGTCCCTGCAGTCCCGAATTGATCCGGGTCAGTATAATATATTTCGCTGGCCTGAAAAACTGGATATTCATAAACTGAATAAGCTGTATCAACTGGATGCCAGGGGCATTCATGATGAGGTGTTAGCGGATGAGATCGGTCTGACCTTGTATTTGCGCTGTAAATATGGAAAAGAAGATGCCGAGCGGATGGATAAAAATATCATCCGATGTCATGGATGCGGCAGCGAGCTTGGCGGAGATGAAGATTTCAGACAATGCAGCTGCGGCAGGCAGTACTCCTATCGAGAGTACCGGAGGAGCTTTCGAAGAAATAATATGCCTACCGGCGCGGCTGCCAAAATATTTGCCACCTATATAGAGGAATGGGAATCGGCGAAAACGTATCAGGAAAAAATGCTTTTGATCGATACCTTACTCCATGAATTTCATTTATCCATGATCTCTGGAGCAACACACCGTCCGGTGGCGATGAACTTTATAGACGGCAGCAGGGAGCGCGTCGATCAGATCATCAGTCAGCTGGCGGAAGTAAAATAAAGTGATAGATGCATTTTTCAAACTCACCATCTTCACGCATATCGTTCCCCTCCGGGAGCGTTACGATTTCCAATAATTTGCCGCCGGCGTATTCGCATGTTTTTCTTGAGGCATCATTATCCGGATTGCAGGTGATATATAAATATTCCATATGATGTTTTCTGGCAAGCTGAAATAATAATTGGCAGGCTTTCCCTGCGTAATGGTTTCCTCGATATTCAGGAAAAACCCGATATCCAATGTGCCCGCCATAATAAAGGTTGTCATTGTATCCGATTCTCAGATCGCACGTACCCATTTTATCGCCGTCGGGGTTACAAATGAAAAAATGATATGCGGGAACCCAGTTTCTTTTTTCATCCCCGTCTACGGTTTTCTCCAATACCAATTGTATTTCGTCATTTTTTAAAAACGCAGTATCTAAAAACATATGATCACCTCATAAAAACCAATGTATTGTTCTGATTTTAGCACAGCCAAATTCGGGGTTCAAGAAGCAATAAGTGAAACTGAATATAAATTTATTTTATGGTATAATGAACTCATTCAAAGGAACCGGAAGAGTCACGGAAAAACAAAGAGTATAATGGGGGAATATCCATGGGCATTACGAAAAATATCCAGTCAGAATCTACGATAGGTCAGATGGCTTTGGCGGCATTTCCGCGAAAGCGCATGGAGGCTTGTGTCGAACTTACGGATGGAATGTGCAATGCGGCTTATCTTGTAACATTTTCGGACGGAAGCAGGAGCGTGCTGAAAATTGCGCCCGAAGGGAATATGGGCCTTATGTCAAATGAAGTGAACATGATGGATGCGGAAGTAAAAGCCATGCGCATTGTGCGAAAAAGTGACTTTGTGAAGGTGGCGGAGGTTCAATATTATGATACTTCCAAGACGATCTGCAGCGGAAATTATTTTTTCATGGAAGTGATAGAAGGGCAGAGCTTCTTCTCCATTAGGGAAAGCTTGTCTGAGGAACAAAAACAGAGACTGCATTATGAAATCGGACAGGTGGCAAGAAGGCTTACAGCGATTGGAGGGGAAACATTCGGGATGCTGGGAGATGAGGCGCATCAGTACACCTATCTGTTTGATTTTGTTTATGATATGATATCCAATATCTTGTCCGATGTACGGAAGAAAGAGATCGTGATAGGCGTCGAGGCTGAAGAAATTTTGACACGGCTGGAACGGGACCGAGCGGTTTTTGATGCCGTATCCCGACCGACGCTGGTGCATTGGGATATGTGGGAAGGCAATATTTTTGTCAAAGACGGACAGATCAGCGGGATCATTGATTGGGAGCGTGCCATGTGGGCAGAAGCCTTTCTGGATGATCGTTTTCGGAGACATACAAGAAACCCGGAATTTCTGAAAGGATATGGGCAGGAGCATTTTTCGAGAGAAGAAATGCAGCGTATTTACTGGTATGATGTGCTGCTGTATCTTACGATGATGACGGAAGGAGCGTACCGTGGGTATCCGGATGACGGACAGTATCAATGGACGAAGCCGTTGTTTGAGGCTTCATGGAAGGAATTGCAAGACTAAAAGATAAAGATTTCTTTTCCGATTTCATCGTATCCTTTTCATAATGCTCAAAAAAGCAAAACGCCAAGTTAGCATAGCGCATGCGCGGTCATCATAGAATGAAGATAAGAACGGGCAATAGGCTGTGTGAAAGTTATGAATAAGGGAGAAAAAAAGAAGCGGAGCGGATGGAGACTGACATTGGTGTCATGTATACTGATGATGGTGTTTGCGGCAGGCGGCTGCGGTATGGTGCGCGATCATACCGAAAAATTAGATGACCTCGAATATACGGTGCTGTCACCGGATGAATTTCCATCGCAGCTGGTCGAGGTCATCGAGGAGAAAAAGGCGGGTGCCTTTCGGCTTACTTATACGGATGCGGGTTATCTATATATCTGCGTCGGCTACGGAGAGCAGGAAACGGGCGGATATTCCATTACCGTGAAGGAATTGTATGAGACGGCAAACGGCATCTACATTGATACAACCCTGATGGGACCGAAGGAAGGGGAACAGATTTCAGAGGCAGTATCATATCCGTACATCGTGATCAAGCTGGCAGACCTCGGAAAAAGTGTGATCTTTAATTAAGGGATAGAAAACCGGTAGAAAAAAACTCCGTCATGAGATATAATGAGCGTTAGCGAGAAGAATAAACTCGTTTATTCGGCGAGCGGCGAATGTCGATCAAAAATCGAAGATTCATGATATATGAGCGTTAAGTTATCTCAGAACGGAGGCGTACGATGCTGCTGATCAAAAACGGATATTATAGTAATCCGGAAACGAACCGTGAAGGAAATTATGACGTATTCATTGAGGACGGCAGGATCAGTAAGATCGTGCCTGCAGGCGGAATCGCGCCGGAATGCGGCGCGGCATGCAGGGTCATTGATGCGTCGGGCTGCGTTGTGGCGCCGGGGCTTGTGGATGTGCATGTCCATTTCCGCGATCCGGGTTTTACTTATAAAGAGGATATTGGGACGGGAGCGGCGGCAGCGGCAGCGGGCGGTTATACGACGGTTGTGATGATGGCGAATACCAAACCGGCGATCGATACGGAGGATACGCTGCAATACGTTCTGTCTAAGGGCGCGGGAACCGGCATTCATGTCGAAAGCTGTGCCTGTGTCACAAAGGGATTGCAGGGAAAAGAATTAACGGACATGGAGACGCTGTTAAGAGCCGGTGCGTCGGGGTTTACCGATGACGGGATACCGCTGATGGATGAAGCGCTCGTGCGGGAAGCGATGGAGCGGGCGGCGCGTTTAAAAGTTCCGCTCAGCTTTCACGAGGAGGATAAAAGCTATATCACGAATAACGGCATTAACGAGGGCGCTGCGTCGGCGCATTTTCAGGTCGGCGGTTCTCCGAGGGAAGCGGAGATTTCTTTGGTGGAGCGTGACTTAAAGCTTGCGATTGAGACAGGGGCGGTCATTAATATCCAGCATATCAGCAGTAAAGAGGCGGTCGCCTTGGTCCGGGAGGCAAAAAAGCAATCTGCGCGCATTCACGCGGAGGCAACGCCCCACCATATCGCGTTGACCGAGGAGGCTTTGATCCAAAAGGGAACGTTGGCAAAAATGAATCCGCCGCTTCGCACGGAGGAGGACAGGCAGGCGATCCTTGCCGGACTAAGCGACGGGACGATCGACCTGATCGCAACGGATCATGCGCCCCACAGCGTGGAGGAAAAGGAGAAGCCGCTCACGGAAGCGCCAAGCGGACTGATCGGGCTGGAGACGGCGCTTTCCGTCTGCTATGAACAGCTTGTAGGAAGCGGCAGGATGACGGTGATGGAGCTGCTTCGCTTAATGAGCAGCAATCCGGCAAAGCTGTATGGGCTGCCCGCCGGGAATATCGCGGAAGGCTGCGTGGCGGACATCGTGATTTTTTCACCGGACGAGCAGTGGACTGCGCAGCATTTTCACTCCCGCTCCCAGAATACGCCGTTTCTCGGCGAGCAGATGACGGGCAGGGTTCGTTATACCATCTGCGGCGGGGAAATCGTGTATGACGGTACAGAGGTGTGAAAAGCCGATGCATAGAAAGCGTGAATAGTCTCAAAAGCAAATGATTTAAAAGCGAACGTTGTTTGCCGAAAGATAGCAGGCAGCGCAAGAATGGGGGATTAACATGAATAAAAATAAAGAGACGGCGGCGGTTTTCAGTCAGAGACAGCTTGCCGAGGGCATATATGACATGTGGATCAAGACCGATCTGGCAAAGGCGGCAAAGCCGGGGCAGTTTCTCATGGTGTACCCGCGCAGCGCGGCGACGCTGCTGCCACGTCCGATCAGTATTTGTGAAGTGCGGCGTGACGAAAACAGACTGCGCATTGTCTACCGTGTTGCCGGAAAGGGAACGGCGGAATTTGCTTCCTACCGGGAGGGAGAACCGATTTCTGTTATGGGAACACTCGGAAACGGTTTTTCGATTGAGGAGGCGGCGGGGAAACGCGTTTTCCTGATGGGAGGCGGCATTGGGATTCCGCCCATGTTAGGACTCGCGCAGGCGCTTGCGGAAAGCAGACAGGCAGTAGGCACTGACGCAGCAAAAGAAAGCGGACAGGCAGCAGACGATAGCACCGATGCCAAAAAGACGGACGGACAGGCAGCGCCGATTTCCGTGTATGCCGTGTTGGGCTATCGCGACAGCGCGTTGTTTTTAAAGGAGGAGTTTGAACGCAGCGCGAACGTTGTGATCGCCACGGAGGACGGTTCGGCCGGAACAAAGGGCAATATCATGGATGCCGTGAGGGAAAACGCCCTTACGGCGGATGTCATCTATGCCTGCGGACCGATGCCGATGCTGCGCGCGGTCAAGCAATATGCGTTCGAAGCAGGCATTCCTGCCTATATTTCACTGGAGGAGCGCATGGCGTGCGGTGTGGGCGCGTGCCTTGGTTGCGTATGCAAAACAAAGCAGGTGGATGCGCATTCTCATGTAAAAAATGCAAGAGTCTGCACGGAGGGACCTGTATTTTTGGCGGAGGATGTGGAAATCTGAGCGCCAGCGTGAGAAGAATATATTGAGAAGCTTGAAAAGACGACAGGAGAAGCTGAACAGATCATGCAGGCAGACAGTGATACGCAGCAGCGGAATGTGGTAAGAATCAGAAAGGATACGGCGATGAATACAAGCGTAACAATTGCAGGTGTGGAACTGAAAAATCCCGTAATGACGGCGTCGGGAACGTTCGGCTCGGGAATGGAATATGGCGAGTTTGTGGACTTAAACAGGCTGGGCGCCGTGGTGACAAAGGGCGTTGCCAATGTGCCGTGGGAGGGAAATCCCACACCGAGGGTCGCGGAGGTATACGGTGGGATGCTCAATGCCATCGGACTGCAGAATCCGGGAATTGATGTGTTCATGGAAAGAGATCTTCCTTTTTTAAGTCAATATGACACGAAGGTGATCGTCAATGTCTGCGGGAAGACCGTGGAGGATTACATAGAAGTGGTCGAAAAGCTTTCCGATTCATCGGCGGATATGCTGGAGATTAATGTCTCCTGTCCGAACGTGAAGGAGGGTGCGATCGCATTCGGTCAAAAACCGGAGGCGCTTTACGGCATTACAGAGCAGATCAAAAAGCATGCAAAACAGCCCGTGATCATGAAATTAAGCCCCAACGTCACAGACATTGCCGAGATGGCGAAGGTTGCGGAAGCGGCGGGCGCGGACGCGATCTCGCTGATCAATACGATCACGGGGATGAAGATTGATATTGAGAAACGTCGTTTTGTGCTGGCGAATAAGACGGGCGGCATGTCCGGTCCGGCGATCAAGCCGATCGCGGTGCGCATGGTCTATCAGGCGGCACATGCAGTGAACATTCCGGTCATCGGCATGGGAGGGATCGCCACGGCGGAGGACGCGGTGGAATTTCTGCTTGCGGGCGCATCCGCAGTCAGCGTCGGCGCCATGAATTTTGTAAATCCCTATGCGACCGTAGAAATCGTGGAGGGAATCGAACGCTACATGAAACGCACAGGTGTTTCGGATGTGAAGGAACTGATCGGGGCAGTAGAGTGAGAAATCCAATGCTCACGGCAGAGGCTGCGTATTGTTGATAAAGGTGGAGTGGGTGACTGTCGGAATACAATATCAGCGCATCTGAAATTATGGTGCTGTGTAAGGCGTGTGATAAGTATTTGGAATTGCTTAATGGTAATGAAAATAATTCGCTCACTTCAGATGAGCGAATTATGAGCGAAAATGGGTACACCAGCTTTTACGCCACATATACAATCTGCAAAACCGTATCAAAATGATATGGTTTTGCGAGAGGAATCAATATAAAACCCTGTCAACAGCAGGAAGCGGGGTGTATTCGATGGTTTGCAGTGATTGATAAAAAAGTTTTTTGGATATATAATATATATAGGATTGTTATGGATACTATTAAAATGCGGAAAAGAAGTAGAGAAAAGAATCTTAGAAATAGAAGCTATGGGGAGGATGAGATGTTATGATAATGACTGAATCTGTAACAATAAATGTGCCAGTAGGAATGTCAAAATATTTGAACCATATGAACGCCGAAACAGAACTTACTAGAAACGCGCTTTTGTTGTATCCATATATATTAAATCAGACGATATCTCATGGCGGTGCGGCAGAGATTTTGGGAATCAGAAAATCCGAGTTGATTGATATTTATGACAAATTGGGATATTCATATTTGGATATGACAATGGACGAATTGGATTCAGAACTGGAGACTTTCAGGCAGCTGAAAAAGCAGGAGGAGGCGGAATGATTGTTGTATCAGATACAACACCTTTAATATCGCTTCTTAAAATAGATTGCATAGATTTGCTTGAAAAACTATTCGGACAGGTTCTGATACCGCAGGCGGTATTTGAGGAATTGACTGCAGACGGACGATTTAAGCTTGAAGCGAATCAGATTAGCCGGAAACAGTTTATCATTGTTATGACTGTTCATAATTCGGAATCTGTCAGGATACTTAAAAGGGCAACTGGGCTGGATCAAGGGGAGAGCGAGGCCATTGTCTTGACGGATGAGTTAAATGCTGATGTCCTACTGATGGATGAAGCAAAAGGAAGAGCGGTATCGTCTCAGATGGGGCTTAAGATTATGGGAACAATCGGAATACTGATGGCAGCTTATGAAGAAAAAGAGCTGACAGCAAATGATGTAAAACGGTGTATTGAAGGTTTGCAAAATGCCGGAAGGCATATCAGTCAGAAGCATTATCAGATGCTGATGGATAAGTTGGATAACTGATTTTGTGCCTATAAAATGCACTGATATCTATTGTAAAAATCAAAATATTGTGCATAACCAAGTCCATGAGTACATCATGACCAAAGTGGTTATGATATGGTCATGATGCAAAGGTAAATATGAATTATCTACATGGTGTGTAGTAAATTGCGGTATAAAAGAAACAATCACTCAAAAGTTGTGACGCGTCACAACTTTTGAAAAAAAATATAAGAAAGTCATACAAAACCTGCTTGGAGAATATCTTGTATAGAGTATTCCCGAGGAGGTTTTTTATTGCAATGGAGCTGTTAAAAAAGAATATACATATGGATTACCGTAAATGCGGTACTCTGACGCAGATGACGCTCGAGGATGATATGAATATACCGGATAAATGCCCGGATGTGTCAAAAATCCTGATGAATAAGGGAAATGTAAAGCTGGATGAGATTAAGGCGACGCAGGACCATGTGACGCTGAGAGGTAAGTTTTTGTTTCAGGTGCTCTACTGCTCGGATGAATGGAATAACCGCTTGAGCAAGGTGTACGGCAGCATTCCGTTCGAGGAGCAGGTCTATCTGGAGGGCGTTTCCAGAGAAGATAACGTCAGCGCGTCGTCGGTCATTGAGGACTTAACGGTCGGCATGATCAACAGCCGCAAAATCAACGTGCAGACCGTTATCACATGGAGCGTGTGCGTCAACGAATTGACGGATTTAGAAACGCCCGTTGATGTGTCTTCGCAAAGTCCGATCGAAGTATGTAAGGAAGAAATGCGGGTGACGGGAATCGGCATCTGCAAAAATGATATTTTCCGTATTAAAGAAGAACTGGAGCTTCCCTCCGATATGCCGAATGTGGAGGAGCTGATCTGGGAAAGCATCCGTCCCGAGAACGTTACGTTCAAACCGATGGAGGAGAAGATCGGTATTTCGGGAGAGCTGCGCGTGTTCTTCATGTATATTGGGGAAAATGATGACATGCCTGTCAGATATTATGGAGCGGCCATTCCGTTTCACGGTGAGATTGAATGTCACGGAGCGAACAGTTCCATGATTCCGGTCATTACCTATGAGATGGAGGGACAGGAAACCGAGGTGCGCCCCGATTACGACGGAGAAAAAAGAATTTTCGGAATGGATCTGGCAATGAACCTGAAAATCTGTATGTATCATGAGGATACCGTATCGGTCATCACCGATATGTATGCGGTCGATCACGAGCTTCAGTTGAAGGTGCGTCCCGCGAAGCTGCAGACCTTACGGATGCAGAACGAGGGGAGCTATAAGCTGGGCGGAAGAATTCATGCAGGAAGTCCATCGTCCCATATTTTACAGCTTTTGTATACGGAGGCAACAGCGCGCGTGACGGGAAGCCGCATCACTCCGGAGGGCGTTGAGGCGGACGGTGTTCTGGAGGTAAAGGGAGTCTATATCACGGGTGACGATGAGATGCCATACGGCGTGATACACGGGAACCTGCCGTTCCGCGAGACGATTGATGCAGAAGGACTTACCGGAGACTGCAATTATCAGCTTACCTGTCAGTGTGATGACGTGAATGTCAGCATGGTGGACAGTGAGGAGATTGATGTGAAGGCATCGGTACGGATTCGTGCCGTTGTCTATGATACAAGGGAGATGGACTTGATCGAGGATGCGTCTCTTTCGTCCCCCGATTATGAGAAGCTCGGCAGTCTGCCGGGAATGGCGATCCTGCTGTTTGAGCAGGGGGATACGCTTTGGAATGTCGGTAAACAATATTGTCTGCCGGTACAGCGGCTGCGCGAGTTAAACGGGATTGCGGATAAAAAAGAACCTGCGCCGGGCAGCAGGATTTTGATCGTGAAATAAAAAGGGGCATAGGCGGTTGCGAAACGCCTAAATAAAGTTTTTGGTCTGTGCAAAATATACATTCCAACGCAGGCACGCTTTCGCTACAGTTCGGACGTAATGGTACATAGCATGCGAAATTATCGCATGCAAGTACCAACGTCCTCACAGTGCCTGCTTATGGAATTGTATATTTTAGTATGAAAGATTATGATTATGGCGTTTCACAATTGCTATAAATAAGAAAATGAAAGGCTCGATCCGTTTGTTTGTCCGGTTTGCGGCGGGTGACGGTTGACGAATGCTCCAAGATTGTATATAATTAAGTACAATCATGTATACAAAATGCAATCAAAGATGCGGGTCCCTCTTCCGGTGCATTCGTTTGCGGAACCGTAACGCGTCAAAATACTGAGGTGGCAAATGGAGCAAGTAACAAAAAAAGCATATGCAAAGTTGAATCTTGTACTGGATGTGTGTCATAAGCGGGCGGACGGCTATCATGAGCTGCGCACCGTGATGCAGACTGTCAGCCTGTTCGATGAACTGATATTTCATAAGAGGGACGATCGGGAGATTCGGCTTGAGGTACACGCGGCGGGAGCGGATGTGCCGTGCGATCAGAATAATCTGGTTCACCGTGCGGTCAGTGCCGTCATGGAACGGTATGAGGCATGCGGCGGCATGGATATTGTATTAAATAAGCAGATTCCGGCTGCGGCGGGAATGGCGGGCGGCAGTTCCGATGCGGCAGTAGCGATCATGGCATGCGACGAGCTGTACGATCTGCATATGGACAGGCAGACAATGTGCGAGATCGCAGTGAAAATCGGCGCGGACATCCCGTATTGCCTGACCGGGGGGACCGTACTGTGCGAGGGGATCGGTGAGATCATGACGCCGCTTCCTGAGCTTCTAAAGTTATATTTTGTCATTGTAAAACCGGACGTCAGCGTATCCACGGCGGCGGTTTACGGCGCTTTGGACAGCGCCCCCAATACGTGGCATCCCGACGTGGACGGGATGATACGCGCGATCAAAAAACAGGACGCTGCGTTGATCACGGATTGTCTTGGCAATGTCTTGGAGAGTGTGACGATCCCGCAGCATCCGGTCATTGAGGAGAGAAAGCAACTGCTGTCTGACTGCGGCGCGCAGGGCGTTTTAATGAGCGGGAGCGGACCGACCGTATTCGGCATCTTTTATGACAAAGAGCAGCAAAAAAAGGCATATGAGCTTCTGCGGCAGACGGACGGGATTGGGCAGGTCTTTATGGCGGAACCCGTTGCGGATATTCACAGCTGACCGAAAAGGGAGGATAAATCTATGGGCTATGATCCATTTGCAAACACACAGCTTCAGCTCGGTATGGACGAATATCTCCCACTGCGCGATGTGGTTTTTAATACGCTGCGTCAGGCGATCCTCAGGGGGGAGCTCAAGCCGGGAGAACGGCTGATGGAAATCCACCTTGCGGAGAAACTGGGCGTCAGCAGGACGCCGATCAGGGAGGCAATCCGCAAGCTGGAGCTGGAGGGGCTTGTCACAATGATCCCGAGGAGGGGCGCGGAGGTGGCGCGCATTACCGAGAAAAATCTGCGGGATGTGCTGGAAGTGCGGCGTGAGCTCGATGCATTTTCCTGCGAACTGGCGTGTGACAGGATCACAAAGCAGGAAGGTGAGGAGCTGCACCGGGCATGCGAAGAATTTGCGGCGGCGACCGCGACGCGGGATGCGACGGTGATCGCGGAAGCGGATGTGAAGCTTCATGACATTATTGTGCATGCGGCGGGAAATGAGCGCTTGACCGAAATCTTAAACAATCTTTCCGAGCAGATGTACCGTTACCGGTTTGAATATATCAAAGATACGAACAATTATGAAAAACTGGTGGAGGAGCATCGCATCATTTACGAGAGTATCCTGAATAAGGACAAGCAGACGGCGGCGCAGACGGCGCGAGTACACATTGATAATCAGGAACGTTCGATTCTGAATTTGCTGCGCAGCGAATAGGATAGGGTAGAGGGCTGTATATTTTCCGATGAGCGGGAAAGACTCCGAATAGGTAAAACAGATCGGAGGATATTATGAAACAGCTCGCAAAAAGAACCATACTATTGGGCGCTGCAGCGCTGTGCTGGGGAATCATGTTTCCCGAATATACGTTTACGCCGGACAGCTACACCGTGTTTGTGCAGGAGGCGGAAGAAGCAGAGGAAGCGGACGAAACAGAAGGAATGGAAGAAGCGGGAAGTGTGCAGGAGCTGTACCGGGAGATCCAGAATGGCAAGGTCCGTTACCGCTTCCGGTTTTACGAGTATTTAAAAAATCATCTTTTCAGCACGACGGAAAGCGGATCGGAGGGAGACGCATTCCTACGGCGCGGGCTTTGTGTGATGCTAAGAGACGCCGGAATTTGAAGGGGGCATCGTTTATCTATGGAACATACGGAACAAGACAGGTATGCGCCGATCGGGGTGTTTGATTCCGGAGTCGGCGGGCTGACTGTGGCACGCGAGATCATGAGGCAGATACCGAACGAGCATATCGTGTATTTCGGAGATACCGCGCGCGTTCCTTACGGAAGCAAATCGAAGGAAACCGTTACAAAATATTCGGAGCAGATCGTCCGTTTTTTGCAGACGCAGCACGTCAAGGCAATTGTGGTTGCCTGTAATACGGCGAGCGCCTGTGCGCTGGATACGATCGAAAAGGATATTGATATTCCGATCATCGGCGTGGTGAAGCCGGGAGCGAAGGTGGCGGTGTCGGTGACCCAGAACGGGAAGATCGGCGTGATCGGAACGGCGGCGACGATCGACAGCCATATTTACAGCGATTACATACAGCAATTGGATCCGTCCATGCAGATCATGGGAAAGGCATGCCCGCTCTTTTGTCCGCTTGTCGAAGAGGGACTGTGGGAAGACCCTGTTACGGACGAGATCGCGTCGCGTTATCTTTCAGAGCTGATTGATGTTGGCATTGACACGCTGATTTTGGGCTGTACCCATTATCCGCTGATCCGCAAGGCAATCGGGAGAATTGTCGGTGAGGGCGTCACACTCGTGAATCCCGCATATGAAACGGCGTTGGAGCTGCGGGCGCTTCTGAACAGAAACCATCTGCTTAACGACCGGACGCCGGAGCTTGGCGCAAACAGATATCAGTTTTTTGTGTCGGATGCGGCGGAGAAATTTAAGACATTTGCCAATTCCATCATTAAATATGGGATTTTGACGGCAAAGACCGTGCATATCGAAGAATACTAGAGGATGAACAGCTATGACAAAGGAAGTTATCGCCGCGATCCGCGGGCTGCATTTTTCAACGGAAGACGGCTCAGATAAAATAGAAACGATCACGCCTGCAGAATATTTTTACCGTGGCGGATGCCATTATCTGATGTATGAGGATCTGGATGAGGAAAGTGGGCAGACGACGAAGAATCTGCTGAAATGGAAGCCGCATCTCGCGGAGCTGACAAGAAAAGGCATGATCGACGTACATATGGTTTTTGAGGAGCAAAAAAAGAATGTCGCCCGCTATACGACGCCGTTTGGGAGCGTGACGGTCGGCATTGATACGTCGAAGGTGGATATGAATGAGGAGGCGGAAAAGATCACGCTTTCGGTTGATTACGCGCTGGACATTAATTATGAACAATTCGCAACCTGCAAGATTGATGTGGAGATCAGCGCAAAGGATGCTGCGTGTTGATGATCAGTGACAGAGGAAGCGGAGGCTTGAAATGGCAACCATCAAAGAAATTGCTCAGATCGTAGGCGTATCAAGCGCGGCGGTTTCCAGAGTACTAAATTATGATGAAGGCATATCGGTCAGCGATGAGACAAGAGAAGCCATTTTTGCGGCAGCGGAAAAGGTCGGATATAAAAAGAGGGTCATTTACCCGAAGATAGAGAATGTCGCGCTGCTTTATTTTACGGATAATGAGGACGAGCTGGAAGATGTTTTTTATCATGGGGTAAAAGATGAGATCATCGGACAGGCAGAAAAGATGAATATCCGGTTAAGTGTATTCGACCGCCGGGACGGAATGGACGCGATTCCGCGGGATCTGAATGCTTTTATTGCCGTCGGATGGCTGAACAGAAAAGAACTTGATAAGCTGTATCAGATCTGCAAAAATGGTGTATTTATAGGAACTTCCCCGGATGAAAAGCATTATGACGCTGTCAGACCGAACATGGACTCTTTTTTGACCCAGATGGTTGATTATTTTATGGAGAAGGGACATCAATCGATCGGCTTTATCGGGGGGAGCGACCGCAACATTGATACAGGCGAACCGGCAATGGATATTCGGGAATGGTCATTTCGGCAAAGCGCTGCCTATTACCATTGCCTGAATGAGGAATATATTCTCATATCGGAGAGCTTTACCGTTTCGGAAGGGTACCGTCTCGGCAAGGAGCTTTTGAAAAAAAGGAAACTTCCGACCGCACTGTGTATCGCAAGCGATACGCTGGCTGTCGGTGTGCTGCAGGCGTTAAATGAGGAGGGAATACAGATACCGGAACAGATCGCGCTGTTCAGCATCAATGATGTAGGCATTGCAAAATATCTGTCCCCGCCGCTTACAACGATTCACATTGACATTCCGTGTATTTGTGAGACGGCGTTGGAGTTATTGAGAAGCCGGGTGTTACACGGAGGAACGATCACAAAATCGGTTTTTGTGAATGGGATTCCCGTTTTTCGGAAAAGCTGCTAAATAATGGATTCCGCAGCAGGCGGAAGCTGTTTGAAAGAGTTTCGTGTGAACGAAACTCTTTTTTTGACTTATAGGAAATTCCTCAGTCCAGAAGAATTCCCGAAGGGAATTCTTCGAAAGATTGGCGCAAATGCGCCAATCTTTTTTTGTGCAGATTCACTAAAGTACGGAGTTGGAAATTATTTATATAGTGGAAATAGCGTATCCTATCTTGACAAATAGGATAAACAATGTTACTATTCGTCATAGTAAATAATTTACTTGATAAATGATAAATAATTAATTTCATTTATCAGACAATGGTTGCATGGAAGGAGAAAAAACATGAAAAAGAAGTTATTGGGAGTGATATTGGCAGTAGGAATGTTAGCCGCATTAACGGCCTGCGGACAGAAGGGAACAGCAAAAGCAACACCGGATGCAAACGGAAATTATCTGGTAAACGGAAGCTTCGAGGAGGCGGATTTTACCGGATGGACCGTGACGAACATTGATAATGTGACGGAAGAAGTGAATATTTATGACCGCGAGACAGACTGCTTTGAGGGCGTGCAGTCCCTTCATTTTTATTCGGGAAGTACAAATGTGAACTTCACGGCGGAGCAGACGGTTTCCGGCTTAGAGGACGGAAGCTATAAGCTGACCGCACATGTGCAGGGAGAAGCTGCCGGTGACGAGAATGCTTCTGTTGTTTTTTATGCGATCGTGGACGGGAAAGAAGTGAAAGCGGACGGTGAATTAAACGGATATGTGAACTGGTATACGGCAGAGCTTTCCGGATTGACGCCGACGGACGGAGAGATCACGGTAGGAGTCAGGGTAACGACTGCACCGGGCGGCTGGGGAACCATCGACGATATAACACTTGTGAAGGAGTAAGCGTGGAGATGATCAAGGGCATGGATGTATCCATGATCATGGAGCTGGAGTCTTACGGAGCATCCTATTATCTGAATGGAAAAAAAGAAGATCTCTTTTGTCTTCTGAAAACATGCGGAGTCAATATGGTACGTCTCAGAATCTGGCCGGATCCCTATGATGAGGAGGGAAATCCGTACGGCGGCGGAATGAATGACTTAAAGACAACGATCGAAATTGCGAAGCGGGTCGTGGAAAACGGAATGGAGATCATGCTGGATTTTCATTATAGCGATTTTTGGGCGGATCCGTCAAAGCAGGTAAAACCGAAAGCATGGAAAGCGTTGAGCGGAAAAGAATTGGAGACGGCGGTATATTTACATACGGTTGACACATTAAAGGCTCTGCGAAATCAAAAGCTGGTCCCCGCAATGGTTCAGGTCGGGAATGAGATCACAAAGGGACTGCTCTGGCCGGATGGATATGTGGATCAAACCGAGCATATGGCGGCGCTGTTACAGGCCGGCATCAAGGGTGTGCGGGAAGAATGCCCGAATGCAAAAATTGTGCTTCATTTGGACTTCGGTACGGACAATCAGATGTATCGGCAGTGGTTTGACCGGATCGAGCCGTATGCGCTTGACTTTGATGTGATCGGGATGTCCTATTATCCGCATTGGAACGGCAGTTTACAGTTACTTTCGGATAATATGAATGACATCAGCAGCAGGTACGGGAAAGAAGTTCTTGTGGCGGAAACCTCGATCGGCTATACAACTGACACATTGGGGTGCAAGGGAATCGTATTTTCTGAGGAGCAGGAAAAAGCGACCGGCTATCCGGCTACCATGGAGGGACAGGAAGCATTTTTAAGAGAACTGTATCATACGGTGAGAAATGTGCAGAACAAAAAAGGGATCGGCGTATTTTATTGGGAACCCGCATGGCTTGCGATTCCGGACTGCACATGGGCAAGCGAAAGCGGAAGGCTTTATATGAATGATCAGGCAGAGGCGGGGAACGCTATGGCAAATCAGGCGCTATTTGACGCATCGGGAAATGCGAACAGTGCTTTGTTGAATCTGAAAACAATGTAGACGGAGGATTGGCAATGAGGAAAAAAATCATAACGGCTGTGCTCGGCGCAGTATTGGCCGCAGGGATATTGAGCGGCTGCGGAAAATCAGGAAAACCGGATACGAAGCTGACGATCTGGACAAATATGAATGCCGAAGTGGATACCATTCAGAAGTATGCGGATGAATGGGGAGAACAGAACGGATACGAAGTGGAAGTCATCCGTCAGTCTCCCTCGGTTCAGCAGTTTGCACAGGCGGTAAAAAGTGATTCCGGTCCGGATGCCGTGATAGGAATCCCGAATGATCAGCTTGCCGATTATGTAAATGCGGGGCTTGCTGCCGAGGTGCCGGAAAATCTGTATACGGACAGTGATTTTTCGGATGCGGCAATTCAGGCATGTTATGTGGACGGGAAAAGGTATGGAGCGCCTCTTTGTGTGGAAACAACGGCGTTGTTCTATAATACCGATCTTGTTTCTGGGGTTCCGGAAACATGGGAGGAGTTGGTGGAGCAGGCAGCCGAAAGCGGCGGCGTGCAGTTTGACGCCACAAGTATTTATTATGATCTCGGGTTTGTAAGAGCATGCGGAGGATATATTTTTGATTATCAGAACGGCGCGTATGATACCTCGGACATCGGACTTGCAAATGACGGCGCGATACAGGCGTATGAGTTTATCAATGATCTGTGCAACAAATATGGTGTGATTACCCAGGATGTGACGGCGGATATTGCAAGAAGCAATTTCCAAAACGGAAAGTGTGCGTATTATATAGGCGGTCCATGGGATATTGACGGCTTTACATCCGCCGGAACGCCTTTTGGGATCTGTGAAATGCCCACGTTCCATGGGCAGCCGTTTGTAACGCCTGTCGGCACGCAGATAAGCTTTGTAAGCAATGAGAGTGACTCTCAGGAGAAGGCATGGGAGCTTATCGTGTATCTGATCGATCACGGGGCATTGGATATGTATGAGACGGGAAACCGTATTCCGGCAAAGCTTGCGGATCAGGTTCTGGATGAAATTCAGAATAATGTATATTCACAGGCATTTATCGCGCAGATCAACTGCGGCGAACCGATGCCGACCGTTTCTGAGATGATGCAGCTGTGGGCGATCCATACCAATAATATCCGGTCCATGTGGTCCGGGGAACAGACGGTGGAAGAAGCAGCACAGAATATGGTACGGCAGCTTCAGGAAGCGATAGAGCTGATGAATTCTGGGCGATAAAGCGAACAAGTTCGCTTTGCTTGTATCAGCATGTACTGAATGATGGGAGTATTACTATGAGAAAGAAAAAGAATGGCAGGGCATATGCTTATCTGGCACCGGCATTGATTTCCATCCTGTTGGTAACGTGTCTGCCGATCGTGTACACGGTCATGTTATCCTTTACTAACTATAACATGTATCATTTGAATGATTATTCTTTTATCGGCATTGACAACTATATTACCGTACTAACGGGAAGCATTAAAAATGTGTTTTTTCCGGTGCTGGGATGGACGGTATGCTTTGCGATACTCAGTACGGCAGGCGCTTATGCAATGGGGCTGATTTTAGCGATCCTGCTGAACAACCCGCATATGAAGGAGTCAAAAATATATCGGGCGATCCTGATCGTTCCGTGGGCGCTGCCGTCCACGATTGCAATTCTGGCATGGCAGGGATTGTTAAATGAACAATATGGCGGCATTAATAACCTGCTGCATGCGATCGGGATTGCATGGAATGTGCCGTGGCTGACAAACCCGTTTTGGGCGCGTACAGGGATCATCATCGTCAATATCTGGCTTGGATTTCCTTATATGATGAATGTATGTCTCGGAGGGCTTCAGGCGATTTCCACGGAATATTATGAGGCAGCAAAAATGGACGGCGCAACGAGGTTCCAATGCTTTAAGAGCATTACGCTGCCCATGGTAACAAAGCTTTCCATCCCGTTAGTCATTTCTTCTTTTGCCTCGAACTTTAATAATTTTGGGAACATTTACATGATCACGCAGGGCGGGCCGGCAAGAGTGGACAATCAGTTCGCCGGATATACGGATATTTTGGCAAGTACGACATACAAAATGACGACGTCGTCTAACCGATATGAGCTCTCGGCTACTTTCAGCGTACTGATCTTTCTCCTTGTCGGGACGTTTACGCTGATCAATATGCATCTGTCCGGCTCGTTTAAGGAGGTGGATTAGATGAAGCGGAAAGAAAAAATGTCGCCGTCAGACATCAGGGCATTGTGGGTCAGCCGCATTGTCATATGGATCACGATCATTACGATCATGTTCCCGGTGCTGTGGATTGTGATGTCATCCTTTTCAGCGGGAGACAGCTTTTTCCTGTCTTCGCTGTTTCCGAAAAAATTGAGTGTAGAGCATTACGTGGCATTATTCCGGGAAACGGATTTTTTGGTATGGGTGATCAATTCCTTAAAGTTTTGCTTTATTGTCGCGGTCATTCAGCTGCTGTTGACATCGCTGGCGGCCTATGCCTTTGCAAGACTGCGGTTTACGGGAAGAAAATACGGGCTGATGTCGCTGCTTGTGTTACAAGTCTTTCCTAACAGTATGGCGGTGGCGGGATATTATATCCTGGTCTATCAGTTTGGTCTGGTGGACAGCAGTATGGCGCTGATCTTTGTTCTGGCGGGAGGAAGCGCATTTAATATATGGCTGCTGAAATCTTATATTGACGGACTGCCGGTAGAATTGGATGAGGCCGCCATGATGGATGGGGCTAATCAGTTTCAGGTGCTGTATAAAATCATTGTACCGCTGGCGGCACCGCAGCTTGCCGTGATATTTTTGTTTTCGTTTATTGCGACATACAGCGAGTATGTGATCACCTCTATATTTTTACAGACACCGGGAAAAATGACGCTGGCATTGGGACTGCAGTCATTTATCAGCGATCAGTTTGCGGCGCACTGGACATTGTTCTCTGCGGCAGCGGTGATCTCCTCTTTGCCGATCATGTTCGTGTTTATGTGTCTGCAGAGATTTATACAGAACGGTTTAGTTGCCGGTGGTGTGAAAGGGTAAAAAGTGCCGCAAGACAGTTAATATTTGACTGTTTTGCGGCACTTCTTTTTCCTGTTAGAAATTTTCTTTTGGCGTGAATGCGCCATTCTTTTTTCTGTAGGGAAATTCTTTATTCCTGTGGGAGATTTCTTGGTTCCAGAAGAATTCCCGAAGGGAATTCTTCGAAAGAACGCTTCGCGTTCTTTTATAGATCGCAGTTGCCGACGGTTCTGGGGAACGGAACGACGTCGCGGATATTGGACATACCTGTCAGATACATGACGCAGCGTTCGAAGCCCAGACCGAAACCGGCATGTCTTGCCGTTCCGTATTTGCGGAGGTCGAGATAGAACTGGTAGTCTTCTTTGTTCAGTCCCAGTTCATCCATGCGCTTTGTAAGAAGCTCTAAATCGTCTTCGCGCTGGCTTCCGCCGATGATCTCGCCGATGCCCGGCACAAGGCAATCCATTGCGGCAACCGTCTTCCCGTCGTCATTCAGCTTCATATAGAATGCTTTGATCTCTTTCGGATAATCGGTCACAAATACCGGACGCTTAAATTCCTTCTCCGTCAGATAGCGCTCATGTTCTGTCTGCAGATCGCAGCCCCATGATACTTTATAATCAAACTCATCATTATGCTTTTCCAGGATTTCAATGGCCTCCGTGTAGGTCACATGTCCGAAATCGGAATTCAAAACATGATGCAGTCTGTCCAAAAGTCCCTTATCAATAAAATTGTTAAAAAACTGCATTTCTTCCGGGCATTGCTCTAAGGTATAGCGGATGATATACTTGATCATGCTCTCTGCCAGCAGCATATCGTCGGTTAAGTCGGCAAAGCAGATTTCCGGTTCGATCATCCAAAACTCAGCCGCGTGGCGTGTGGTGTTGGAGTTTTCAGCGCGGAATGTCGGCCCGAACGTGTAGACATTCTTGAACGCAAACGCGTAGGTCTCGACATTGAGCTGGCCGCTGACTGTTAAATTTGTGGATTTATTAAAGAAATCCTTTGTGTAGTCAATGCTGCCGTCCTCATTTTTTGGCAGGTCATTTAAGTCAAGTGTTGTCACCTGAAACATCTCGCCTGCGCCTTCGCAGTCGCTTGCCGTAATGATGGGCGTGTGTACATACACGAAGCCTCTCTCCTGAAAAAAGCGGTGAATGGCATAAGCGATGACCGAACGCACGCGGAATACAGCCTGAAAGGTGTTGGTACGCGGACGCAGGTGCGTGATCGTGCGCAGATATTCAAAGCTGTGTCTTTTTTTCTGCAGAGGGTAATCGGGTGTAGATGCACCCTCCACAAAAAGTTCCTCCGCTTGCAGCTCAAACGGCTGCTTTGCTTCAGGGGTCGCCACGATCGTTCCTGTCACAACGACCGCGCTTCCGACGCCCAACTTTGCTGCCTCCGCAAAATTAGCGAGGCTGTCGCTGTAGACAATTTGCAGGGTCTCAAAAAAGGTTCCGTCGTTGACGACCAAAAATCCGAATGTTTTGGAATCGCGGTTGCTCCGCACCCATCCGCCGACGGTTACTTTTTTTCCTGTGTATGCCTCCCGATCACGATACAACGCCCTGATATCCGTAAGTTCCATGATCATTCCCTCCTCATATTTTGATGCATCTGTTATAAGTGAAACATCTTTTTCAATCTGATGTTATCGTATTATTTTCTGTAAGCCACTCCATCACCCGGGCATTGATGACATAGCTGCGGAATGCATCGCGGCTGTTTGTCTCATACAATTCGTCGATTGATTCAAAGCCGCCATATGTCGCGATGTAGGTTTCCGCTTCCGCATCCAACTCCTCATCCGAAATGTTACCGATTCCGATCGCATCCGCAAGCGCTTCCGCGGTGATCGTCTCCTGCGCGGCTGCCTTTGAGATCTGCGTTACCTGCTCGTTGAATTGCGCTTCCGTTATTCCGAGGAAATCTTGTATGAAGGCAGCGAAATCCGTGTAGCCGTACATGGAAGCATAATAAGAATACTCGTTCACAAGGCTGTCCTCATACTGTTTTACAAGGAATTTGGGTGGATCGGCAGGATATTCGCAGTTTGCGATTACTGCGGACCATATTGCAGACGGGATATTCTCTTCATAAGCTGCCTGCGCTGACGCCTCGAGCGATGCGCGAATATCCGCTTTTGCCTCCTCCGGCGTCGCGTAGGAGGAACCGATTTCCTCAAGCAGCGCTGCTGTCAGTTCCGGATAGATATATGTCGTGATGGAACGGAGCGTGATCGTAAACACGGCCTCTTTTCCTGACATATCGGGGTTATTAAGGTACGGATCGGGGAAGGTGCATACGACGTCGCGTACCTCGCCGATCTCCATACCGATGATGCCGTCCTCAAAACCGGGGATCATACCGCCGGAGCCGATCGTGGTACTCCATGTTCCGCCTTCCGGTGTGGAACCGCCTTCGAAAATTTCCCCATCCATTCTTCCGACGCATTCATAAGAAACCGTATCGCCGCTCATGACAGCGCGGTCCGTGATCTCCACCTCTTCCATATGGGAGGAAAGCAGTTTGGTATTCAGACGATTCAATACCATCTCATCCGTTACCTCCTGCGGCGCATCGACATGGATCGTCATGCCGCTGTACTCGCCAAGGGTTACATATTTTGAGGTATTAAGCGATTCTACCGTCTCCTCTTTCTTACCGCAGGAAACGAGCATTGAAAAACTTGCAAGCATCGCTGCTGCAATCCCTATTTTTTTGTGCCATATTTTCTTTTTCATATTGCTACCGTACCTTTCTATTGCATGTTTATTCCCGCGAGCAATGAGCCAAGTGCCGTGCTTGCACGGGCATTTGGCGAATGCCGCGAGGGTCAAATACCCCGCATCTCTGCTGTGCTGCAAGACTAATGCCCCGTCAGCTTGCTGCGGGGTATTTGACCCTCGCGCCCATTGGCGTGTTTGCAGACAGAATTGTCAATGCATCCGGTGACATGCAATATCTCATTTATACCACAAAACGGTGTGTAATGAAAGTCTTTCCCTAAAATTCACAGAACTTTCACGTTTGAAATATATTCAGCGTTTCTGTTTGCGCTTGCTTTTAGCCGGATTCCGAAAGAAGTCGTTGCGCGCAGTCTTAAAAAATGATACAATTCTTTTTGTGAAAAGCTACGGGGAGGTATTTGAACATGAATCCGGTCTTACTTACTATTCTGATCATTGTCGCTGTTTTGCTTGTGATCCTTGTCATCCTTTATTTTGCGGGAAGAAAGCTGCAGAAGAAGCAGGCTGCGCAGGAAGCGCAGATGGAGGCTGCAAAGCAGACGTTTAATATGCTGGTCATAGACAAGAAAAAAATGAAACTGAAAGACGCGGGGCTGCCTGCCGCCGTGCTTGAGCAGACGCCGAAGATCATGCGCCGCGCCAAGCTGCCCATTGTAAAGGCGAAGGTCGGTCCTCAGATCGTGTCTCTCGTGTGCGATGCGAAGATATTTGAATTGATTCCGATTAAAAAAGAAGTGAAAGCGACCGTCAGCGGAATTTATATCAGCGACGTGAAGCCCGTGCGCGGGCAGTCGCTCTTAAAGCCGACGAAGAAAAAGAGCAGATTCAAGCGTTTCACGGAAAAAATGCAGGAGAAGGCGGGTGCGAAGCCGCTGAAATAAAAAAGAGTCCCGCGTCGGCGGGACTCTTTTTACATATTGGGAAACCCCGAAAGGGATTCTTCAATGGAACGCGAAGCGTTCCTGTTTGCGTAGGATTCGACGGATTCCCGCTCGCTGTAATGGTATTTGACTCCGCGGATTTCCTGATAGTCCTCGTGTCCTTTGCCGAGTAAAATGATGATGTCGTTTTCTTCGGCTATATCCATGGCATGCCAGATCGCTTCCTTGCGGTCGTCGATCTCGATATATTTGCCGTTGCTTTTGGCAAGTCCGATCTTAATGTCCGCGTTGATGGAGGAAATGTCTTCATTACGCGGATTGTCACAGGTTAAAATAGAAAGATCCGCCATTTTCCCGCACAGCTCGCCCATTGCATAGCGCCGCATGCGGTCGCGGTTTCCGCCGCCGCCGTACACGCAGATGATACGGTGCGGCCGATAGGTGAGGATGGTGGAGAGCAGACTTTCCACACTCAATTCGTTGTGCGCATAGTCGATCATGACGGTATAATTGCCCTTGGTCGGTACGATCTCCAAACGTCCTTTTACATGGATGGTGGAGAGCGCACGCAGCATGATCTCCGTCGGAATGCCGACGCTATGTCCGATCATCAGCGCGCAGAGCGCATTGTAGGCGCTGAATCTGCCGGGGACGGGGACGGATACCTTTGCGTCCAGAATCCCGGTTGCATGAAAGCGGATACCGATCTCATTTCCGTTCCTTGTCGATTCAAAATCCTGTGCCCGCAGCTCGGCATGCTCGTGAAAGCCGAACGTATGAAGGCTGCAGGTATGTCCTTTGATCATTTCTTCATAGGCATCGTCATCACAGTTTAAGAGACCGACGCGGCACTGGCGGAAGAGCAGCGATTTGCAATAGAGGTATTCCTCCATGGTAGCATGTTCGTTCGGACCGATATGATCGGCTGAAAAATTAGTAAACACCCCAATATCAAACACAAAGCCATCCACACGGTTTAGTTTTAAACCCTGTGAGGAGACTTCCATAACGCAGTATTCACAGCCTGCCTCCACCATGAGAGAGAGGAGGCGCTGAAGCTCGAAGCTTTCGGGCGTGGTATTGACGGTCTTATATTTTTGCCCGTTGATCACGCAGCCGATCGTACCGATGACGCCGACATTTTTTCCGGCATGCTCTAAGATGGACTGTACCATGTAGGAGGTCGTCGTCTTTCCTTTTGTTCCGGTAATGCCGATCGTTGTGAGTTTGGAGGCGGGATGGCCGTACTGAGCCGCCGCCGCGTAAGCGAGCGCTTTTCTGGTGTTGGCCGTGGAAACGACGGTCACATGCTCTTTTCCGGAGGCGGAGACCATGACTTTGGCGGAAGCGATATGACCGGAATCGATGATGAGCGCGGAGGCGCCTTTTGCGAGTACTTCAGGAATAAATTTATGCGCGTCCTTCGCGGTTCCGGCAATGCAGACAAACAGACAGCCCCTGCTGACCTTTCGCGAATCGTAAACGACTTCTGTGACTTCGTCAAGCACGCTTCCGGATTGTAGCTCGTATTCTAAGCCTTCCAATAGAGTCTGTATTTTCATGAACCAAAGTCCTCCCCCTTGTAGTATAGCCACAGAATTCATTTATAACGCGACTTCAATCTCCGATTCAAAAACGGTGTGTGACGGTCCGGTCATCAGGACATGTCCTGTCTGCGCGTCCCATTCTACGTCAAGCGGTCCGCCGATTTGGGAGACCGTTACTTTTCGGTCACATAGGTTCAGGCGCACGGCAGCAACGACCGCTGTGCAGCAGCCCGTTCCGCAGCCGATCGTCTCGCCGGTACCGCGTTCCCATTCACGCATTTTTAAGTGACCGCGGTCAACAAATTCCGCAAAGGTGACATTGGTTTTTTGCGGAAAAAGAGAAGTCAGATGCTCAAAGGCATAACCGAACGCTTCGACGTCGAAAGCGGAGACATCCTCCACAAACGTTACCATGTGCGGATTGCCCCAGCTTAATGCCGTCACATGAAAATCGCGGTCAAGCACGCGCACGGGCTGATCGACAAATTCCGAAAGGGTTGTGTCGACCGGAATGCGGGAAGACTCCATGATGGGCGCGCCAATATCGGCGCGGATGTTTGCGACGGTGCCGTTCTCCACAAAAAGCGTCAGCTCCTTGATGCCGCCGAGCGTCTCAAGCGTGACGTTTGTTTTATCCGTAAGATGGTGGTCGTAGACATATTTGCCGACGCTGCGGCTGGCGTTTCCGCACATTTCCGCCTCCGTGCCGTCGGGATTAAATACGCGCATACGGAAATCTGCCGCCTCGGACGGACAGATTAAGATCATGCCGTCGGAACCGACGCCGAAATGCCGGTCGCTGACAAAGCGCGCCAATGCGGGAAGGTCAGGAAGCTGTTGATGGATGGCGTCAATATAGACATAGTCGTTACCGTATGCCTGCATTTTTGTAAAACGGATTTTCATAGGGAGTCCTCCTTAGAATCGTGATGGATTCTTCCAAATTGCAAAATCTTGAGCAATAAAAGAAAGCGCTGCCGCATATGGCAGCGCTGTGGTTCAGGGTTCGCCGTTGATCGCCTGATCGAGATCGGCGATAATGTCGTCCGCGTGTTCCAATCCGATGGAGAGACGCAAAAAGCTGTCCGTGATGCCGAGCCGCTGACGATTTTCTTCCGTCAGGGATTCGTGCGTCTGTGTCCGCGGGTAGGTGATGAGCGTCTCCGTTCCGCCGAGACTTTCCGCAAACATGACGAGATCCACGCGGCGGAGTATTTTTTTCACGGTCTCAAACGAATCGACATTGATGGAGATCATCGCGCCGAAACCGGAGCATTGCTTTTTCATAATGTCATAGCCGGGGTGATCTTCAAAGCCGACATAGAAGATTTTCTTTACTTTTTCCTGTGCGCGGAGCCAGTGCGCAACTTTCATGGTGTTTTCCGCGTGCCGCTCCATGCGGACGGGCAGCGTCTTGATGCCGCGCAGGAGAAGCCAGCTGTCCATCGGGGCAAGCTGGTTGCCGTGCGTTTTGATCTGACCGTGCATGAAGGTCGCAAGCTCATCGGAATTGACGACGACGATACCGGCAAGCACATCGTTGTGCCCGCAGATAAATTTGGTCGCGCTGTGGACGACGATGTCTGCGCCGAGCGTGATCGGCTTCTGGAAATAGGGGGACATCAGCGTGTTGTCCACCACAAGGAGACAGCCGTGCGCATGCGCCATGCGCGCGATCGCCGCAATATCCGCAACCTTCATCATCGGATTGGTCGGCGTCTCAAGATAGACCATTTTCGTATTCTCATGGAAGCTGTTCTCCAAAAGCGTCAGGTCACACATATCAATATAAGTAAAGGAAGCGCCGTAGCGGGTAAATATGTCGTTACCGATACGGAAAGTGCCACCGTAAATGTCGTCAGATAAGAGCACCTCGTCGCCGGGATTCAGCAGCGTAAACACTGCCATGTTTGCCGCCTGACCGCTTGTGAAAGCAAAGCCTTCCACGCCCTCCTCCAAAATTGCCATGGTCCGCTCCAGCTCTAATCTGGTTGGATTGGAAAGACGCGAGTAATCAAAGCCGGTCGAGTCAAATAGCGCCCTGTGCCGGAAGGTTGAGGTCTGATAGATCGGCATGCTCACCGCACCGGAAAAAGGGTCATGTCCGAGCGCGCCGTGAACTGCCTTTGACTCAAAATGCAAGTCCTCTTTTCTGCTGTAATCGGTAAAATTGCTGAAATTCTTCATTGCACGATTCCTTTCAGAAATGGGTGTTCTCTTTTCGCCTATTATAGCATGGAAAAAGAGTGAGGGCAAGTATAGGCGGCGGGAAGTTTTTGTGATAGACTATAGCCGAGTGGGGATTTGGTTTTGTTATTTGATCATAGATTACGATATGGAAAGGATGGAAAACGATGGAGAAAGAACGGATGAGAAAGATCGTGCTGCTCATGTGCATCGGGGCGGCGCTGCTTGCGATGGCGCTTCATGTGGGAGAGATCGGGGGACTGCTCGGCAGGGTGTGGAGCATGATCCTGCCAGCCGTAGTCGGAGCGGTCATGGCGTTTGTGCTAAATGTGCCGATGCGTGGATTTGAAAGGCTGCTTGGCAGATTAAACCGAAAAAAGAACCGACTCTCGGAGAACAAGATTCGTTTTTTCAGCTTGTGGCTTACGCTCATCAGCTTTGTGTTGGTGATCGTTTTTGTGCTGAGTCTTGTCGTGCCGGAGATCGCCGCGTCTCTAAAAAGTTTATTCGCGGGTATTCAGCAGGCGATCCCGGATCTCATCGCGTTTGCTAAAGAGCACATTGATTCCGAATGGCTGAAAGAGGAGCTGCTGGAACTGGATTCCCTGCAGGAGAGGCTTTCGGGTGAAAATATCACGAAGATGATCGTGAGCATATCAAACGGCGCTTATGATCTTGCGGGAACAGCGTTGTCGATCGCGACCTCCACGCTCGGAAGCATCATGTCGATCGGCATGAGCCTGATCGTTGCGATCTATATGCTGCTCGGGAAGAAAAAGCTTGGCATGCAGACGAGAAAGCTTCTTTATGCCTATTTGAAGAAGGAGCATGCGGATAAGGTGTGTGACGTCGGCAGATTGACCAGCGCGACCTATGCGAAATTCCTTTCCGGTCAGTGCGTGGAAGCGTTCATTATCGCCGTTCTGTTGTTTATTGTGTTTACGCTGTTTCGGCTGCCCTATGCGAGCCTGATCGGCGTGCTTGCGGCGGTGCTTTCCTTCATTCCGTACATCGGTTCATGGATTGCCTGCATCATTGGCGCACTGCTTATCTGCATCATCAGTCCGTGGAAGGCGGTCTTGTCCGTGGTTGTTTATCAGGTGGTGCAGTTCCTGGAGGGAAAGCTGATCTATCCGCGCGTTGTGGGGAAATCGGTTGGGCTGCCGCCAATCTATACGCTGCTTGCGGCGCTGCTCGGCGGGAATCTGTTCGGCATCGTCGGGATCATCTTTTTTATCCCGTTCGTGGCGGTTGTCTATGCGTTGGTGAGAGATCATGCGGACAGCCGACTGAAGAAAAAAGATATGAAGATAGAGGAATAGGCGCTGCCTATTCCTCCATTTATCTGCAGGAGATTCACACCGCCCTTGGAAGCGTTGTGCTAACGGTTCTTTTCATCGATAGGAGTCTGCAAGTCGGCAAGCTCCGTGCGGATTCCTTTGACCAGATCGTTGAGCGCTATTTCGGGTGTCTGTGTGACCAGATCTTCTGTGATCTCAATGATCTGTATCAGATCCAAAAAGCAATTTCCGTATTTCCATAATTTTTTCAGAATCTGGTATAAGAGCCGGTACGAAATTTTCTCGGGAACAACGCCGGAAATGAGCGCCGGATATTCCGTGCCGAGATTTTCCGTGATCAGGCGTACCAGATCACGATTTAAGATTTTGTCATAATGCGCGGATACCGTGTCGTAAAGAGTTTCCACCATATGGGAAATGGTCTGATCGTCCGGCTGCGTAATATGCTCACTGTAGAGGACGCGGCGGTAGGAGAGAATCTGGAACTCGTTGGGAGAGATCGAAAGCACGTCCCGCAGCCGCACCACGGGCATGAGAATGCCATGTCTGGCAAGACGGAGCCGGCAGTCGGAAATCTGCATGGTATAATTTTGCTCAGTGTCTTCCAAAAACAGCGGCACGAGCGCAGATCCGAAGATGAGCGAGAGCGGTTCCTGAGAAAAGCATAATTGTTTCATGACTTCCTGATTGATTTTCTGGCTGTGCGATGCGGGATCCTCCTGAAGCTGCTGCGTGCCCAAAAGCGCGTCCGCGCTGCAGTGAAGGATTTGGCAAAGCTGTTTTAAGAATATAGCGTCCGGCAGGCTTTGCCCGCGCTCCCATTTGGAAACAGCCTGCGGGGTGATACCAATTCTGTCCGCAAGCTCCTCCTGTGTCATATTTTGATTTTGTCTGTAAAAAGAAATCTGACTGCCGAGTTGATTCATAAAGGGTATCCTCCTTTGAAGTGAAGTGTTACATTCGGTTTCATGTAAGACGCCGGTCCTGACTGGGAGATCGTGTTTTGCGCCCGCCTGTCTGATCTCAGTATAAAAGAATCATTCCCGTTTGTAAAACAACGATTCGTTTGGCGGGGGCTCAACGGGGTGGAGTGGCATTTCGCTGTTTCACATGTTATAATGAAATCATTCAAATGTAATCGTGTAAATTAGGGAGGCAGCGATGAAGAACTCTGAGATTTTCAAAGAAACTGCGACAAATGGGAATAAGAATCGAAACAAAGACAGCGGTGGGGATATTTCACAGTTTGGTGAAAGTCATGTAATCTGCAGGAACGAAGCAGTAATTCTTTACCATGGTTCAAAATCTGGGATTCGCGGTGCTATTGCACCTATAAGCCGGGAGCGATGCGATTTCGGCAAAGGTTTTTACATGGGAACTGACCGGATCCAACCGCTTGCTTTAATTTGTAACTATCCGAATGCCAGAATCTACACATTAAGCGTTGATCTGTCAGGTCTCAAAATCCTTGATGTGGAAATAGGATTAGAGTGGGCGCTGTTGATCGCATATCATCGTGGCAAAATGGAATCCGTGAAAAGTTCGCCAATTTATCATTATTATGCGGATTTAAGTAAGGAATGTGATATGGTGATCGGCTATATTGCAAATGACAGAATGTTTGTCGTTCTGGATCGTTTTTTCAATGGAGAAATAACGGATCTTGCGCTTATTAACAGCCTTTCGGCATTAAAACTTGGTAAACAATATGTGGCTTTAACGGATAAGGCATGCAATCAAATAAAAATTATTGATGAACAAGAACTTACGGAAGATAATCGGGGAAAACTAAAACAAGAAAGCGAAGCAAATCGTTCTAAAGGTATTGCAATGGCAGATGAAATTTGTCGGAAATATCGGCGTGACGGTCAGTTTTTTGATGAAATATTAAAGGCAGGGTATTAAAATGGAAAATCTTACACTTGAAAAACGTCAGCTCTGTGATATACAGGGGCGACTATTTGAACTTGCGTTGAAAAGCGGATATGATTGTCCGGCGTTTATAGAAGCCTTCATGAATAGTAATGCCGCTGCTGCTCTTGATGATGTCTACGATCGACTACAATGGGCTGGTGAGGAATATATTCTTGAAGAACTAAACGATGAGGTGTGTGGTCTAAAAAAAGCAGGCACGACTTACACAGAGGAAGTAATGTACTGGGCAGGGTATACCTACCGCTATTGGCACTACTACACAAATGAAAGCAGCCGTGAAATATATCAAGCCGCTGATGCGAAAGTGATGAATGAATGTTGGCTTGGATTCCATACGTTTGATGTTGAGATGGCGATTGATGATTTGAAAGAGATTGATAAGCAAAAAAGAATAAAGGCAATTTGAAGATTAATTGATATATAAATTAAACAAAAGGGGATGTAGCTATTATGGATTTGACAGAATTTAGAATAGCACATAGCACAGTATCAGCCAATCGGAATTTGGCGAGTGAATCTATCAGCGGTCATTAAAAATAGAACCGGACAAGTGTGTCTGATTCAAAAAACGGTATATTCTCACTTTGTGTCGTGTAGATCAGAGAACTTTTAGTATAAACTGTCAATGAAAGGAGGAATCGCACGTGGATCAAAAAAAGATAGGTCTATTCTTAAAGGAACTGCGCAAAGAAAAAAATATCACGCAGGAAATGCTGGCTGAAAAGCTGAATGTTTCCAATAGAACCATATCCAGATGGGAAACAGGAAACAATCTGCCGGATATCAGTCTGCTGGTTGAACTATCTGAGTTTTATCACGTCAGTATATCTGAGATCGTTGACGGAGAAAGGAAAAGTGAGAAAATGGATCAGGAAACAAAAGACACTGCAGTAAAAATGGCGGAATATAGCAAAAATGAGGTTAAGACTGAGAAAAAGAAAGTGATCAGTTCCCTTCTTATGGCGTTTGGTGCATTTGTAATGATTTCTGCATTTGCAATATTTCCGAATGACAGTAGTTGGGGAAGTATTTATTCCATTTTGGGCGGAATGATTTTGGTTATCGGATTTTACTTGAAAATGAAAACTGCTGTGTTAAAGGAAAGTCTTCGTATTTTGAGTGTTGTTGGATGTATATGCCTGTTATTCGGAATCTTTACGATTTCAGATTATCTGGCAGTTTCACAATATCATCAGGTCCCCAGATTTAGCTATGAAAAAATATATAGCGAAAATCAGGTGGAACATAAGACTTTGTTTTATACCGTCATTCAAAAAAATCCGGGGACTGAAAATGAACGCGTAGAAATTATAAAATAGATTTAGTAGATAATTGCGTATCACAATTACCTAAAATAGATTTATAACAAAAAGGAACAGACTGGAAGGGAAACCTCCAAAGTCCGTTCCTTTTTTGCGGCTCTTGCAATTCGTTTTTATTCCGCTCTGCTCATAGCCTTCTGGAAATCCTTCTGATCCGTAAAAATCTCGTTGGTATACGGATTCTTCTTCTGTGCTTTTGCACGCATCAAAATTACGGCAAACACGGCGATGTTCACGACAATGGAAATCACGGAAATGATTCCCTGCGCCGTAGGATTGGCTGTCGTAGGCATGGTATCTCCCAAAGCGGCAGCCGCGCCGCCTGCTCCGTATACGGAGGATACGGTTGTAAAGCGGCTTGCATCCTGAAAGAGCGGGAATACCTGCGCAAACATGCACCAAAGCGCCAAAGTATTGGCACGGTTTTGAATCCAGCCGCCCTTGTTCCAAAGCGCATTGGCAACGGTCGGTGCAAGCAGAAGCGCAAATCCGCAGAACCATGCATGGGTAGGCAGGTTCAGGTAGGTGTACTGGAAGTTCCAAATATCATATGCCAAAATAAACTGCCAGGTCATATCCGGCCAAAGCATATCCTTTTTATCCTTGGAGGAGTAGATGCCCCACCAGCCGGTCATACAAACGATATTGATCAGACCTGCGATACCGTTTA
>CAZZNE010000007.1:0-126845 GCA_964655525.1 uncultured Clostridium sp. | reverse complement strand
GGAAGCTGCTGCCTGTCAATGAAAAGAAACAGAAATGAGAAAAAGAATGCGGTGCATTCCGCAGCCGCATGTGAGAGAACCCACAGCCGTATGTCCGCATCACGGACAATTTAGTTAAGACAAGTGTAGCAGAGGGTGAATGATGTGGCAATGTGCATTTTTCACAAAAAATTTTAGTAAGAAAATGCAGTGTAAGGGGCAAAAAATTCGACATTATGTACAGAAAAACAAGTGATGATTTGGTAAAAAAGAGAATCTTATGACGTTCGGATATTTTTTTTCGTTGTACTTGATGAAAAAAGGCAAAAGAGGGGCGGAACGAAGAGTTCGCTCGCTGCTCTTTTGCCTAATTCAATTTAGCCTTTATGCTATTGAACCCGTTCTAATACAGGCATATACGTGATCGGTGCATCCACACTGATACTTTGCCCGCCCTCGTAGACTTCTCCCGTTGAGGTCAGCTTCCACTTGCCGTTCGGGAGATAGACCTCGCGCTTCCACTCATTTAAGTGCAGGATGGGCGCAACGAGATACTTGCTGCCGAACATATACTGATCCTGAAGCTCCCAGCATTTTGCATCATCGGGGAATTCATAGAACATCGCACGAAGGAGCGGAGAACCGTTCGTATGCGCTTCCTCATATAATTGTTTGATGTAGTCGTGCATGGAGATACGCACATCATAATAGTTCTTCATGATGGCATAATTGTCCTCGCCATAGCTCCAGAGCTCATTCGGCTGGCCGGTGTGCAGATAGCCGCCGCCCCAGTCTCTCTCATCAAGAGGCGGGATCGTGTACGGACCGCGGTCTCCGTGCATGCGCAGTACGGGAGAATACACAGCAAACTGATACCAGCGGATCAAAAGCTGACGGAAATCTTCGTCGTTCACATCGTCGGTCATAAAGCCACCAATATCCGTCGTCCACCAGGGAATACCGGCAAGACCCATGTTCAGACCGCATTGAATCTGATCGGCAAACGCCTCAAAGGTACTCGGTACATCGCCCGACCAGACGACATTGCCGTATTTCTGGGAGCCTGCCCACGCGCAGCGTAAAAGATTGACAACGGTGTCCGTTCCGGCTTCCTTCATTCCGTCATAAAAAGCGCGGCTGTACAACTGCGGATAAAGATTGCTGACGGCGAGCGCGGGACCAATATGGTAGCGGTAATTTTCAAAATCATATACCCCGTAATCCGGCTCGGAGTTATCCAGCCAGAATGCGTCGATTCCATAATCATAATAGTTTTTCTTGCATACATCCCATACATATTTGCGGGTCTCAGGATTGAACGGATCGATCTCTACGCAGTCGCCCTGATAATCATAAGTCTGTGCCGCGCCGCGTTCGGTACGGATGAGCAGTCCCTTTTCCTGCATGGGCCAGAAATTTTCGCTCTTGCGATCAACAGAGGGCCATACGGATACAATGACCTTGATGCCCATGGAATGCAGCTCGTCCACCATTGCCTTGGGATCGGGCCAATACTTCTCATCGAATTTCCAGTCTCCCTGTACGGTCCAGTGGAAAAAGTCGATGACGATCTGATCGATCTTGATGCCTTCCTTCTGATACTGTCTCGCCACGGTCAATACTTCATCCTGTGTCCGGTAGCGCAGTTTACACTGCCATAAGCCCATCAGATCCTCCGGGAACATTTCCGCATGACCTGTTACAGCGGTGTAGTTTTCAAGAATCTGCTTCGGCGTATCCGCGGCCGTGATCCAGTAATCCATCTCTTTGGTAGAGCGTGCGATCCATTCGTAATAATTGTTGCCGAAGGTCACGCGTCCGACCGCAGGGTTGTTCCACAGGAATCCATAACCCAGTGAGGAAACCGCAAAAGGCACGGAAATTTGGGAATTGCGCTGTGCCAGTTCCAAAACGCAGCCCTTCAAGTCCATGCAGTCCTGCTGATACTGTCCCATGCCGAATAGCTTTTCCTTTTTATTGCTCTCAAATTTCAGATTCAGGGAATACTCGCTTCCGCCGATAACGCCCTTCCATTCGCGGTTTACTAATTTCAGACAACGGCTTTCTTTGGAAAGCGTTCCGCCGTAGCTTCTGTAATACTCGCGCAGAAGTAACTGCTCGTCCCGATAAAAAGAGAGGATGCCCGCAAAATTGACGACCGCCCTGATACGGCCGTTTGTGATCGTGGCAAGCGTTTGTTTATCGACGCCGCCGTAGGCGTTCGGAGATTCCTCCTCTGTCATCTGAACCTGTGCCTGACAGGCGGCAGGTGTTTCTGTCAGAGCCCAGTCGCTCCCAGTAAACTTGGCGGACATGGATGCCCGCACGCGGAGCGAATCGGTTCCCCATGCCTCGATCCGCAGCGTTTCGCCATTATGGTGGCAGACAAGCGCGCCATTGTCATTTTCAAACCTCATACATAACCCTCCTGACCATTCCTTGTTTTTTGAAAAGCACCTTTTTCTTTTCTCCTATCATACTACGATTCGGGCGGCATTACTAGAGAATTCTTTAATTCTCCCATAGAACCGTTTGATTGTTTTTGCGTGCTGCCGGCTGTGCAAATGAAAGGGAAAAGAATTGTTTTTTTTCAGAAGGTAAACTATAATGAAAGACGATGGGCAATGGCTGTATTTTGAAGAAGCGGAAAGAGATGCCCGCATGGAACGGGCAGAGGGAGAGGCATATGGTACGAATCATAGCAGACAGTACCTGCGATCTGTCGCAGGAGCTTTTAGAAAAATACGAGGTAGCAATTTTGCCGCTTCATATTTTGTTGGGAGAAGATGAATTTGAGGACGGAAGGGATATCAAGCCGGAGGAAATTTACCGATGGTCCGATGAGCATGGTACAACGCCGGGAACCTCCGCGCCTTCCATGGAGAGCGCGTTAAATCTGTACAGGGAAGTGTATACGGAGGGCGATGAGCTGATCTGCTTTTCTATATCGGGACAAATGTCCACATCGGGAAACGTCATGCGGCTTGCGGCGGAAGAAATGGGAATTGCGGATCAGGTGACGGTGATTGATTCCGAAAATCTTTCCACCGGGATCGGCCATTTGGTCGTGGAGGTGGCGATCATGGCGAAGGAGGGAAAGAGCGCCGGAGAAATTGTGGACAGAATAGAGACTTTACGGCCTCTTGTGCGGGCAAGCTTTGTTGTGGATACGCTGGTGTACCTGCATAGAGGCGGAAGATGCAGCGGCTTGGCGGCGATGCTCGGCGGCACCCTGCATCTGCACCCAATGATCGTGGTGGAGAACGGGAAAATGCATAGCAGTAAAAAGTACCGTGGCAGCCTGCCAAAAGCGTTGATGGCTTATGCAAGGGATTTGGAGCCTGCCATGAGGAAAGCAAAACGGGACAGGGTTTTTATTACCCATTCCGGCTGTGAGCCGGAGACGGTGAAAATGGTGCAGGAATTTCTGGAGGGGCTGGGGATATTCCGGGAGATCTTGGAGACGAGGGCAGGAGGTGTGATCTCCAGCCATTGCGGACCGGGGACGCTGGGGATTTTGTTTATTGAGGATGCGGAATAAGGGAAGCCAAGATACTTATTTAGAAGCATTGGAAGGTGACGCACGATGCAATACGAAATAGTAAAGATCCGGGAGCACTCTGAATGTAAGCAGGAGGCAGCGCAGTGGTTTCATGAAAAATGGGGGATTCCGCTGAAGGCGTACCTTGACAGTATGGATGAATGCATGCAATGTAAGGGTGAGGTTCCACAATGGTATATTGTAAAAAATAAGAAGGAGATCATTGGCGGTCTTGGTGTGATCGAAAATGATTTTCATGACCGGAAAGACTTAACGCCGAATGTCTGCGCCGTATATGTGGAGGAGGCGTATCGCAATCAGGGAATTGCAGGAGAAATGCTTCACTTTGTCTGTAAGGATATGAGAGATGCCGGGATTACCACGCTGTACCTTGTGACCGATCATATCGGATTTTATGAGCGGTACGGCTGGGAATTTTTGTGCATGGTTCAGGGCGACGGCGAGCCGGATATGACGCGGATGTATGTGCATCGGGCGTAAGCGGGAGAAAAAACACATGAAAACATTATATGTATCCGATTTAGATGGTACGCTGCTCAGAAGCAGTGAGAGGACGAGCGATTTTACAAACCGGACAATCAATGAGCTGGTGGAACAGGGAGTGCTGTTTTCCTATGCAACGGCGCGTTCTTATCTGACTGCGCATAAGGTGACACAGGGCTTACATGCCCGGATTCCCGTGATCATCTATAACGGTGCATTCATCAGGGATCATGTCAGCGGAGAAATTCTTTTGTCGAGCTATTTTGAGGACGGCGCGGAAACGCTGTTGAAGGAATTGCTTGATGCAGATGTGTATCCGCTCGTCTATGCGACGTTCTCCGGGGAAAGCCGCGCTTTTGCTGAGGATGGACAGAGCGAACGAAATCATCGCGGGGCGGATGGGCATGGTCAGGCAGAGAAATTATCAGGAGAATTTCGGGAGAAATTTTCAAGAGAATTTCGGGAGAAATTTTCAGAGAATTTCCATGAGAAATTTTCAGAGAATTTCCATGAGAAATTCTCTTATATTCCACAGCATGCCACCGAGGGCATGCGCCGCTTTCTGGATACCCGGAAGGGCGATGAGCGGGAACGTGCCGTTTCTACTGTGGAAGAATTGATGGACGGCGATATTTTTTATTTTACCTGCATTGACGAACGCGAAAAGCTTGCAGCGATCTGTGAGCGTTACCGCGAGCGGTATCACTGCGTATTATCACAGGAAATTTATACAAAGGATTGGTTTTTGGAGATCATGCCGCTTGCAACGTCCAAAGCGCGTGCCGTGATGCGGCTGAAAGAATACCTCGGATGTGACAGGGTTGTTGCTTTCGGCGATCATTATAATGACATCGATATGTTTGAAGTCGCGGATGAGGCGTATGCGGTGGAAAATGCGGTGGAGGAGTTAAAAGCCGTGGCAACGGGGGTCATTGCGTCGAACAATGACGACGGCGTAGCGCATTTTCTGCGGGAGCATCTATCTTAGTTTCTTAGAAAGGTATAGAACCAGATCATCATCGTTGCAGCAGTCCGCATATGGCTCACAGACCCGATCGCCGTACCAGACGCCGGTACCGTCGGGGAGATAACCGCGTTTTACATACATTCTCTGTGCGCTGCCGTAGCCGCTGTGCAAGCCGACTCCGAGATAAACGGTATCTGAATAGCCTGCGGCGAGCTGCTCGGCGGTATCCATGAGCTTATTGCCGATGCCATGTCTGCGGTATTTCTCCAAAACGCCGAAATCGACAATTTCCGGATAGCCGCAGCCGGCAAAGGCGCCCCATTTGGAATCGGGATAGAGGTTGATATAACCTGCAACCTGCCCCTGATACTCGGCGGCTAACGAGATGGATTTGCCCTCGGACTGATCACGAAGCCGCATCTCATATTTTTTAATGTCCGCATGCCAGCCCTGCGCAATTTCTTCGTCTGTAATGATCCGGGCGTCGCTTTGCTGAAGATCCCGGATTAAAATAAGGTCGTCCTGATAATAGACCATATCGTTTTTCCCTTCTGCACTTAGTCGTTCCGGCTCAGATGTGCTGCCAGCTTTGCGGCGTTATCTTCATAAACGGCGCGCATTTCCGATAAAAGGTTTTGATAATAATTTTTTGCGGCATCCTGCCGTTGTTTTCCGAGCGCAGCGCCTCTCTCCGTGAAAAAATGATCGTAGATGGATTCCAGCTTATACTTATATTCCTGAAAAAATGACGGTTCGGTATCGTTTGTTCCGTCAAGCAGGGTTCTATCCGGCGACAGCGAATAAAGCGGTTCGCCGACGATTCCCTTATAGAGCAGGGTTCTGGCGATTCCGATCGCACCGCAGACATCCAGCTTATCCGCGTCAAACAAAATCTTTGCTTCCATGCTGGAAGGAGGATTTCGCTTCCGATAGCGGTGAGAGCGGATACAATCACATACCCTGTCCGTAAAATCTTCAGAAAATCCATGCGCGGACAGAAAGGTAAACGCCTTGTCCGCACCGACCTCGGCGTGATTCAGGCTCGGATCTTCAAACTGCTCCTGACGCCCGATGTCATGCAGCAGGCATGCGCAGATAAGGACGTCGTAATCGACGTCCTGCTCTGTCCCGGCAATATCCAAAGCCGTATATAATACACGGTAAATATGCTCTTTGTCGTGCGCGCTGTCCGTCATGCAGGAAAGCATGTATTGTTCTAAAAGCGCATAGGTGCTGTCGGTCATGATGATGTACTCCCTTATAGCAATTGAATACCAAGCCGCGCGGCTTCTTCAAGAATCTCCTTCGGCCAAAGGGAGCTTTGCACTTCGCCGATGTGAGCTTTGCGCAAAAAGAACATACAAATACGCGACTGTCCGATACCGCCGCCGATCGTATAGGGAAGCTCCTCGTCGAGGATCGCTTTCTGGAACGGAAGCGCGGCGCGGTCCGTTGCATTTGCTTTTTCAAGCTGGGACTGCAGGGACTGTGCATCCACGCGGATACCCATAGAGGATAATTCCAGCGCGATGTCAAGGACAGGGAAATAAACGACAATATCGGCATTCAGCGCCCAGTCGTCATAGTCCGGCGCACGTCCGTCATGCCGTTCGCCGTTTTCCAACACATCCCCGATCTGCATAATGCAGACGGCACCCTTAGCCTTGGCAATGTAATATTCGCGCTCCTTCGGGGAATGATCGGGGAACATATCCGCAAGCTCCTGCGTCGTGATAAAGAAAATGTCCTTCGGGAGGATCTCATGGATATAATCATATTGTATGGACATGTACTTTTCTGTTTTCCGCAGGGCGCTATAAACCTTTCTGACCGTATCTTTCAAGGTGTCGAGATGGCGCTCTTCTTTATGAATGATCTTTTCCCAATCCCACTGGTCAACAAAAATAGAATGAATGTTATCCGTGACCTCGTCGCGGCGGATCGCGTTCATATCCGTGTAGAGCCCTTCTCCATGGGAAAAACCATATTTCTTCAGCGCATAGCGCTTCCACTTGGCAAGGGACTGAACGACCTCGGCATTCCTGCCGGGCTGTTCCTTGATGTCAAAAGCAACCGGGCGCTCGACGCCGTTTAAGTTGTCGTTCAGACCCGAAGCGGGATCGACGAAAAGCGGCGCGGACACGCGCAGAAGGTTGAGCTGTGCGGAAAGCTGTGACTGAAAATAGTCTTTGACGGTCTTAATACCGATCTGCGTGTCGTACAGGTCCAGTGCAGAATGATAGTTTTTGGGAATGTTGAAATGTTCCATTTTTGTTATCTCCATTATTTTGAAATATACTGAATGATACCGATTCTATTAAACCGCGAATCTTAGCGTTTGGCAAGAGGAAAATTGCATGATTTATCTATTGATTTTTCCTTGCAAATGCAGCTTCAATGATTTACCATAATGGCGACGGCACGGCAGTCGTTTGCTTAGTGCGCGCTGCGGTCGGAGAAGAAGGGGGAAGTCAATTGAAACTGACGGTGTTTTATGATCATATCAATCAGGCGATGCGGCAGACAGGAAAATCGTTTGAAGAACTTGCGCGGGAATTGACGGCGGCGGGGATATCGGGTGTGGAAATGGACTATGGCGAGCTTGTGAAAAAACCACGGCGGCTCTGCGCAGCATTAAGGAAGGCGGGACTGCCGATCAGCTGCGTCTATGCATTTTTTGACTGGGGCAATCCGGGGAACGGACTGGATTATAAAAAAGTCGTACGCCTGCTTGCGCGCTGTGGTGTTCCTCATATGTTAGCCATTCCGGGCTTTGTGGAGCGCGGACAGGACAGGGAGGAATGCCGCGCGCGGATGGCGCAGACCTTAAAACAGTGCTGCGGGTATGCTGCGGGATACGGCATTACAGTTGGCATGGAGGATTTTGACGATGCGCGTGCGACCTTTGCGCGCGCGGAAGAGCTTCAGTGGTATTTGGAGCAGGTGCCGGACTTATCCTGCACGTTTGACACCGGTAATTTTTTATACAGTGAGGAGGATGCGCTGCAGGCTTGGACGCTGCTTCATGCGCGGGTGGGCTATGTGCATTGCAAGGACAGGGAGTTTGCGGTAAAAGCGGGTGAGGAGCCGAAGCGGACGATCGGCGGCAGGGCGATGTATAGCGCGGCGGTCGGAAGCGGCGTGATCCCGATGGAGGAGCTTGTGCGCCGTATCAGGAAAAACGGATACGACGGCGTATTTGCCATTGAGCATTTCGGGTCGCAGTCGATGTATGAGGATATGCTTGCGTCCGCGGCGTGGCTTAGCCGCGCGGCGGGGGAAAGCAACGTAACTGACGGTAAGCATAGAGAAGGAAAGCAGAGCAATTGACGATGCAACAAATGAGAATTCGAGCGAAAAAAGGAGAACGCGTCATGATCCGTGCGACAGTTTGGAATGAATACATTCATGAAAGAGAGTACGAGAATATCCGCAGGGTTTATCCTGACGGGATTCACGGCTGTATCCGTGATTTTTTGGATAAAGAGGAGGACATGCAGGTGCAGTGCGCAACGCTGGACATGCCGGAGTGCGGGCTGTCCGAGGAACTGCTTAGCGGGACGGATGTGCTCATCTGGTGGGGACATGCGGCGCATGAGAAGGTCAGTGATGAGGCGGCCGCGCGCGTGGCGGCGCATGTGCGCCGCGGTATGGGGCTGATCGCCCTGCATTCGGCGCATTTCTGCAAGCCGATAAAGCTGCTGCTCGGGACGTCCATGACCCTGAAATGGAAGGAGTGCGACAGGGAGCGCCTGTTTACGGTCGCGCCGTCGCATACGATCGCGGAGGGGATTCCCGAAAGTTTTGCGTTGGAAAAAGAGGAACTTTATTGCGAATATTTTGACATTCCGAAGCCTGACGACATCGTGTTTGAGGGATGGTATGAGAGCGGCGCGGTATTCCGCAGCGGCGTGACGTTCACGCGCGGAAATGGGAGGATATTCTATTTTCAACCGGGACACGAGGAATATCCGACCTATTATGAGCCGGTAATCCGCAGGATCATCGTGAACGCGGTGCGCTGGGCAAGACCGGTAAACCGCCTTACTGCCGAGCGGGACAATATACAGATCACGGATTAGAAACGGGAGCAAATATGGCAAAAATACTGATCGTAGAAGATGATAAAGAGATTAACCGCCTGCTCTGTGAGTATTTGCAGTCACAGGATCATGAAGTGTTTGGTGCAGTGAATGGGTTAAGCGCATTGACGCTGCTTCGTGACAGGCAGGATATGGATCTTGTGCTCTTGGATCTGATGCTGCCCTTACAGAGCGGGGATGTGATACTTGCGAAGCTGAGGGAGTTTTCCAATGTGCCGGTCATTGTGCTGTCGGCAAAGAATACCGTGCAGACCAAGATTGACGTAATCCGTATGGGGGCCGACGATTATATGACAAAGCCGTTCGATTTAGATGAGCTGGAAGCCAGGATCGAAGCGGTGCTTCGAAGGATAAAAAAGCAGACGGAGGCGGACGGACAGGAGAGCTTACAATATAAAGATTTGATCATGGATTGTGTGGCAAAGACGGTAACCGTCAAAGAACATACCATTGCTTTAACGAGCAAAGAATATATGCTGTTGGAATTGCTGCTCCGCAATCCCACAAAGCTGTTTTCCAAAGCCAATCTGTTTGAAAGCGTATGGAATGAGCCGTATTTTTATGAGGACAGCACGCTCAAGGTGCATATGAGCAACCTACGCAATAAAATCAAACAATATGCGGGGGACGAGGAATATATTGAAACGGTCTGGCGGATGGGATACCGATTGAAGCAGTAAACGAATATCGCATACGACTTTACTTTTTCTTTACTATTTATTTAACGTTTTCTTTAGGGTAATCCGATATAGTCAAACATGCAGGGATATTAGAGCTCGCGCCAAAGGGCGTCTCGCAATGAACGAAAGAAGGGAAAAGCGGGAAGGAGGAGGTCATGGAAGATATTCTATGTTTAGAGCAGTTGACGAAAGTGTTTAAAAAGGGAAAGCCCGCCGTAGTAGATCATTTTAATCTCACGATAAAGAAAGGGCATATTTACGGACTGATCGGACCGAACGGTGCAGGAAAGACGACTATCATGAAAATGATAGCGGGGCTTATCGCGCCTACGAGCGGCAGGATTGCTATTTTTGGAAATTCCGATCATCTGGATGAAAGCAGAAGCCGTATGAGTTTCATGCTGGAGGCGCCTTACTTGGACAAAAGTATGACAGCACTGCAAAATATGCAATATATCCGATATGTCAGGGGTGTTGCAAAGGAGGATAGGATCAATGAGGTTTTGAAATATGTCTCTCTTGCAGATACCGGGAAAAAACCGGTAAGACAGTTCTCGTTGGGAATGAAGCAGCGGCTCGGAATCGGGATGGCGCTTCTTCCGAGTCCCGAGATCATGGTTTTGGATGAACCGGTGAACGGGCTTGATCCGGAGGGCATCGTAGATGTCCGCAATATGTTAAGGAAGCTTTGTCTGGAGGAGGGAATCACCATTCTGATCTCCAGCCACCTGTTGTCGGAATTGTCAGAGCTGTGCACGGATTTTGTGATCATGAATCACGGGAAATTAGTGGAGAGCTTCTCAGATCAGGAATTAGCGGAACGCTGCAGGAGTTTTCTGACGATCAAAACCAATGATATTGATAAGACGGCGGCAGTATTGGAGCAAAAGCTTCATGTAACGGAATATCGGGTAGTGGAAAAAGAAGAGATCCGATTGTTTACGCATTTAGATGAGGTGGAAAAAGTGTCTAAGACGATCACGGACAGCGGGCTGATCCTTACGAAATTGGTGTTAGAGGGTGAGAATCTGGAAGAATATTATCTGTCCAAGGTATCACAGGAATAGAGGGGGGAGGAACGATCATGAATCGACTGATGAGAGCAGAGTGGTATCGGGTAAGACATTCTTCCGGTTTTATAAAATGGCTGGTCATACTGTGCATGATCTGTGTGACGCTTCCGCTGTTTGTGGATATTGAGCTTCTGCATGGGAATCTGGCGGAAAATCTAAAAGGATCCGATATGAATACGACTGTTTTTCTGGCAAGCTTCCTGGCGTCATTCTCGGCTTTGATCTTGGCGGTCGCTTATGAAAACAAAACCGCGTATTACGAGGTGATGGCAGGAAATAAGATCTACCAGATCGTGTTCAGTAAAGTGTTCGTGGATGCGGTATTAGTCAGTGTGTCGGTTTTTCTCAGTCTGGGTATTTACTGGACAGTGATCGGAGTGTGTAACGGAATCGGGGAGATTGACCGGCTTCCGCTTCGTTTTTTCCTTTTATTTCTCGTGTTCTTTCATGCTTGTACGGTCGGAATTCTGATCGTTACTTCTACCAGACAGATTTTTGGTGCCTTATTAGTATACTTGCGGTTCGAAGCAGAAGCACTGATCATGTTATTTTTGGAGGTGAGCCTTCCGAAAAGCATATTGGTTAAGATTGCAGACTGGTTTACGTCATTAAAACTGACGAAGATATTAAACTTTGAATATGAGATCACCGATCACTTAATTTTTGCCGTGATCGCAGGTATGTTGATCGAGAGTGCGGTTTGGTTCGGCATTTCCTATATAGGAATGAAGAAACAGATTTATAAATAATCCGATCTATATAAAGGGTAAGGACAGAAAATATGGTTGGGGACATGTTCATCGGAAAGCCGGCAGCAGTTGTCATACTTGCGGCGGCAGCAGTTCTGCTGGCACTGCGCATTTGTCAATATAAAAGGCAGATCAGAAGTTTTTCCAAGGCGGTCATGAAACGGATTCATGCGGACTGGAATCAGCCCGTGTGTGTGGATTATTTCTGCGAGGACATTGTGGAACTCGCAGAAGTGTTGAATCTGTATACGGATAGGCATAAGGAACTGGAAAAGCAGTATGATTGGGACAAAAGACAGTTAAAAAACGTGATCGCCGGTATTTCCCATGATTTTCGCACGCCGCTCACCGCTGCAAAGGGGTATCTGCAGATGCTGGAAAAAAGTGCGGACTTAGACGGAAAAGAAAAGGAATATCTGGATATAGCGATCGAAAAGCTCGCCTATCTCAAGAGCTTGTCGGACGATTTTTTCGAACTGTCTTCCTTGGAGGCGAAGACGGAGGCGACGGCGTTTTCCGTGTTGAATGTGGGAAATTTTCTGTCGGAATGTATCCTGCAGCAGTATGGATGGATAGAGGAACAGGGATTACGGACAGATTTTCAATTGCCGGAATCAGATGTGTTTGTAGAGACGGATGCACATGATCTGATGCGGATGATGGAAAATCTGTTTTCTAATGTCCGCAAATATGTAAAAAGCTATGTGGGGGTGAAAGTATTTTGTGAGGGTGATACCCTTGTGATCCTGATGGAGAATGATCTGGATGGCATGGAGGCACCCGATACGGAACGGATATTTGAACCGTTTTACAGAGACAGTGCAAGGAGTAACGAGGGCAGCGGGCTCGGACTTTATGTGGTGGCATGTCTGGCAAAGCGGCTTGGAATAGAAACAGACGCGGAATGCGCGGAGGGCATGTTTCGGATCAAGTTAAAAATAAAACAGGGGTGTACCCCATAAAAGCGGACACCTCTGTGTGCATATGGGTTGAACGTTGTTCAACTCACTATTTTGCCTGATCCAAGATGGAAAGAATCTCTAAGTGTGCGTCGCCGGAGAGCTGCCATGTCGCCGCAGGCGCGTTTTCACCCTGCGGGGAAAGATTGGTGTGCAGATAAATGCTGTCCATGCCGCATGCCTCTGCAACCGCGACATCGCTTGCGGCCTCGTTGCCGATCATGACGCATTCTTTTTTATTCAGTCCGTAGGTGGACAGCAGCAGCTCCATAAAGGTCGGATCCGGCTTTTTGCATCCGATGTCGGAGGAGTAGAACACCCCGTCAAAAAACGGCAGAAGACCGGTCATCTGCATTTCCGGTTCCGTGAACAGATGCTGCGCATTGGAGAGCAGATAGATTCCGATATGACGTTCCTTTAAGCCGTTTAACAGATCTAACACATCAGGATAGAGCGCAAGACGACTGCGCGAAATGGTGCGGAACGCGGTTCCCGTGCTCCGGATCAGTGCAGGATCGGCATGTATACCTTTATCAAGGTAAAGCTGCAAAAAAACAAGCTCTATTTGAATTTCGGGATAGGGTCCCTCAAGCTGTGACTCCAGCTGCGTGACATAATGCAGATAGGCCTGCCTCAAAGCCGTAGGTGTATAATAGGCGCCGTAGGCGCGGAAAAAGTCGGACATTTTCTGCCAAAGGTACCTCTTTTTCTCATCCGTATGAATGTCGACCAGTGTGCCGTAAAGATCAAAAAGAACATTGCGATACATGAGAAGCTTCCTCCTGCGTGGGTAAATATATTTTGTATATTCTACTATATTTTCAATGGTTACACAAGACAAAAACCTCAGGGGGAACCTGAGGCTTTTGCTTGTGTAAAAGGGGAATTCTTCCGGAATTGCTAATTAGCAGGTTCAGCTTGCGCCGAACCATCTCTAATGATACCTGTTTTTCCTGCTTTTTTCTATAAATATATTGCAATATATTATCAATATATTAGCTCACACAAAAGTACTACATTTCCAAAAACCGCTGTTGTGCCAATAATTCCTCAGGAATCGGCCTGCCACTGTTGCGGATCTTGACAAACACATTGTCGAGACGGCGGCGTTCCTGTGTGTTGAGGATGCGGTAGCGCTCAAGCATATCCTTGAAAAGCGGGTTTCCGCCAATCTTGCTACGGATCTCCGCGGAGAACGGACAGTAGCGCAGAAGGATGCGGCGAGCAATCTTGTTTAAGCGGGGCGACCCCGTGGATTCGTACATTACCCACTGGATGTAATCGCGGACAAACATTTCCCGATAATTGTTTCTTGCACGCTGAAGCGCAAGCTTGATCTTTTCCTTTGCATCGGGCGAAAGCTCGATATTTTTGCGGTAGAACTGAATATAATCGAAATATTCGCTCGTAAGCGACAGCTCGGAAACGTCGTTCCAGCGCGCGCCCTGCATGCGCTTGCACATTTCCCAGCGAAACTCGCCCGTGACTCTCGTGATGAGCGTCGGAATATCCTCCTGACATAACAGCGGGAACATCATGCGGCTCGGCGTGGTTCTGCGCCTTCCCTCAATTTCCTGCCAGAGGATGGATTTGACACCGATATTCGGCATCAGGATGATGTCAGGCAGAACCTCGCATTGTATCAGTTCGCGGTTAATGCCCACCTCAGCCATGGTGAAGATCGTCTCGCGGTAAAATGCTTTAAAGTCAACCTTGCGCACATTGTCAAGCGCATTGTGCAGTTTATCTGCCGTGACGAGCATGGACTCCGGCGAGCGTAAGCAGTTGTGTTCTGAAAATATCGGACAGAACGTTGTTACACGGCCGCAGGTAACCTTGTTGACGGACGGGAACATGTTCTGAAGCTCAAAGAGAACCTTCTGCGCCCCGTCTTCCGCCATGCGGCTTTCTGTTGCGGCGTCGATTTTTCCAGAGTAGCGCATCTCATGCAGATATTGCGTATAATCGCTGTCAAACTCGTTGCGGCTCGGCGCTTTTCGACCTTCGTAGATTTCTTTCAGCCAGTCGTAGAACGTATAGACCTGACGGGCAGGATCGCTTAATTTTTGCGTGGCGAGCTTTGCGAGCTCCTTTGCGTTTTCTTTTCCGGCAAGCGATTCGTCCATGTAACCGAATAATAAGAACATGCGCACGGGAAGCGGTACGTTCTTATCGGATAAGCTCAACTGGAACGCGGCGGTATAGATTTCGTAGAACGCAAGCGTCAGCCGTTTGCGCAGGGCATGGACATCGTCGTCCTGCGAGGAACGGTCGCTTGTGTTGATATAGCGGTGGAGATCGTCGAGGAAACGCTTGGAAGAATCCTCCGCATAGTCGGCGTAACGCAGGATGCATTTTGCGGAATCGGAAAGCTCCTCAAGAAGCGCATCCGTTTTGCCGTCATCGGGCTGCTCGGCAGCTGCGGCCGCAGCGTCAAGCGCCTCGCGGTACTGCGCGGCACGCTGTTTGCATAATGTCTTGTCGATCGCATGCTGGCTCTCCATCTGGATCATCAGCTTGCTGATGGCGGCGTTTAAGGACATCGTATCCTCCTGCATGCGCGCCACCTCAACGCAGAGAGAGGTGTAGAGGTCAAACAGGTCGATCTGCCCGGTGTTTAATAAGAGATAAGCGGAATCTGCCTGATAGGCGGTGAGCAGTGCAATCTGCTCAAATACCCGGTGAACGTCATCCGCCGCTTTCTGTAAGAATCCGTCCGTAAAATCGGGGCGGGCATGGAACAATGCTTTTTTGACGGCAGGCTCAAATCCCTTTGCCGCTTCATAATAGCCGGCAAGGTAATCGGGAAGATCCTCCTGCGCATGGAACGGGGCAAGTTCATCAATGCCGCCGAGCTGCTTTGGCGTCACCTCGTATTTATGACAGAGGGAGATATACTCCTGATAGCTGTTTTTCAAATAATGATAGAAATTGTCGCATTGATATTCCTGCATGATGAAATCATCGAAAATATTACAGCACTGTCTGCACATGGAAGCGGCAAACAGCTCGCCGAGTCCGGCGGAACCCCTGATCACGTCGGAAACGGTCTGATTTTCCAAAGAATATGACAGACAGGAAACGTTGTCCACAGCGGTGTAGGTATAGAAGGAATAGCCGCAGTAAAGATCAAAAATTGCGGGGACATCGCCTTTTTCAAGGAATAGCTCGCCTTTTTTACTGCTTGCATGAATGCTTCCCGAGGAAATAATCAAAATCTGGTTGATGGGAGCGCCCTCGTTTAAGATCACCGTTCCCGCCGTAAATGTTACAACTGCCATTATGATCCCTGCCTTTCACGTAAAAAAATAAAGTCTTAATAAAGAGTATACCGCAGAATCCGCAAAATTGCATTCTTTTTTATAAGAAAGTGTGAAGTTTTATGCTGTTATGGGCGGTATGCTTCAAAGAACAAAAGAAGTTTCGCGTGATGGGAACTTGAAATTTAGCGCGATTAGGAGTAAAATGACAAGGACGGTCTTTTTTAGGCTGACCAATGTTTCGATGTGAAAATCAATGAGGGGGAGAGTCACCTATGAAAAATGTTCAGAACAAATGGATACGCGCCGCGATTCCGGCGCTTTTGCTGCACTGCAGTATCGGTACGGTTTACTGCTGGTCTATTTTCAGCGAGGAAATCGCGAAATACATCGGTTTTTCCAAGGGAGCGACCGAATGGGCGTTCAGCTTCGCGATCTTTTTCCTTGGCATGTCTGCTGCGTTCTTAGGGAATGTCGTGGAGAAGGATATTCATAAATCGTCGCTGATCGCGGCAATCTGCTTTGCGCTCGGCATGGCGGGAACCGGATTTTTCATTTATTACGGCGGGTTACATAAGGGAAGCGCACTGGCGCTCGTCGGCATTTATGTCTGCTACGGATTTATTATGGGTATCGGGCTCGGCACCGGCTATCTCTCGCCTGTGAAGACGCTCATGCTCTGGTTTCAGGACAGAAAGGGACTCGCAACCGGTCTTGCCGTTGCGGGCTTCGGCGCGGCAAAGGCAATCGCAAGCCCGATCATGCAGGCAATGCTGGATAATCTGGGAGACGGCGGTATCTGGAAGATGTTTCTGATCCTTGCGGTCGTATATTTTGTCATGATGTTTGTCGGACATCTGCTGCTTGCAAAGCCGGCGGGCTGGCATGAGCCTCAGAAGAAAGAGAAGGGGCAGGGCATCCTTGCAACGATTAAGACAAGACCGATCGCGAACTATATCGGTATCTGGCTGATGTTCTACATTAACATTACCTGTGGTCTCGCGTTGATCTCACAGGAAAAGATGATCGTGAAATGCTTAGGACTTGCAAGCTTTGTAGGTATTATCTCCACTGTGTCGGCGGTCTTTAACGCGGGTGGACGTCTCGGCTTTTCGGCGTGGGCGGACAGCATGAAGGACCGGAATACGATATATAAGCTGATCTTTGTGCTTTCCATCGTCTTTACCGGACTGACGATCGTGACGGGCGGTATTAAGAACGGAGAGGGAAATATGCTGCTCATCATTTTGGTGCTTGCATTGATCTTTGTTGTCAACGCGGGTTACGGCGGCGGCTTTTCCAATGTACCGACCTTGCTGTCCGATCATTATGGTATGGGAAGCATCAGCGCCATCCACGGTATCACGCTTTCTGCATGGGCGTTTGCGGGACTGACCGGCAATCAGATGGCGACATGGATCGTGAATACGTTCGGCAAGCCCGTTGAAATCGAGCATGCTTTGTCAGACGGCACAACAGAGATTCTGACGGTCAATCCGACAGGCTATCAGTGCGTGCTGTATGCAACCGTGGTTCTTTATCTCATCGCGCTGCTCATCAGTCTGTTCATGGTACGCCCGGCAAAGAAAGAGGCCTAGTAACGGCGGAGCCGAAAGGCGGAACGGTTACGGCAGGGCGACCTGCTTATTGCGGTCATGGAAAAATTATGATACAATGGACTCGAAAATTCAGCCGCTGCGCGTCTGCCGCGCCTCGCGCTTGTAATTTTCTCGTTAACATGTCAGGTGAAATCAAATGCTCACTTCGTTCGCGCTTGATTTCCTGCTGACATGTTAAATAAGAACGCAATGTTTGAAAATATTTGGATAATAAGACGGAACGGTTGAATTATGGAAGATATCAAAGGAACGGAAGAGATCATTAAAGCATATCGGGAAGATGTTGCAAAGCTTGCGCGTTACATTCCGTGGCTTGAGACAAAGAGCGGAAGCGATGTGATGTCGAGTTACCGCGCGGATCAGTCCACATTTTCTTTCCCGGTATATGACGGCACATTAATGTCGTTTGTCAAAGAAGCACAGGCAACGAAGCTCATGAACCGAAATTACAGGTATACCTATTCCAGAAATTATATTAAGACGGCAAAGGACGAGCTCAGCCTCATCAAAACGGCAAGCATCAAAGAGTTTGGCGCTCTGTGTGATATCCTTTCCAAATATGTGTTGGGCGGCATGACGAGAGCACAGGTATGGAGAGAAGGAATTGAGAACCGGATTTTCCTTGAAGTTCTTACGAAGCTCAAGGATCTGATCGAGTTTTGGGACAAGCCGCTCGCGTAATGTGTGAGCGGGCTTATCTGCATGGAAGCCGCAGGTTAGAGAAAGGCATGGGTATTCGATTTGGGAGAAAAGTCTTTACAGAAGAAAGAATATATACTGCAAAAGGCAAGAGAAGTATTCGCTGAAAAAGGCTACAAGGCAGTTACGATGAAGGATGTCGTGGATGCGTGTGAGATCAGCCGGGGCGGACTCTATCTCTATTTTGACAGCACGCAGGAATTGTTTTTGGCGGTTCTGAAAAAAGAATCGGAGGAAGCGGACGATATTTTTTCGCGTGAGATTCATGAGGACGCGACGGCGGCCGATATTCTGACCTTGTTTCTCAAAGAGCAGAAGAAGGAATTGCTGCGAAAAAAGGATACGCTGACCGTTGCGATTTATGAATTCTTTTTCTGCCATCAGGTGCCGAAAAAAGAAAACGTGCTGCGTCAGCAGTTCGATACCGCGGTGAAAGTCTTGGAGGTGTTGATCAAGACGGGTGTGGAGAGTGGAGAGTTCGTATGTGCGAGTCCTAAGGCGATGGCGCGTAATATCATGCTGATCCTTGAAGGATTGAAAATCGCCTCCTGTTCCATGGGAATTACCGAGGAGATGATCAATGAAGAAATGGTGATCATCATGCAGGGGCTGGTAAAAGAAGAATAAAAAAGAACGCTATGCGTTCTTTCAAAAGAAAAGAGTTTGCTTTTCGGCAAACTCTTTTTTAAGCAAAATATAGAAAACCAACGCAGGCAGAAAGGAGCAATGGTACTTGGCATGAGTGAGGTAAGGCGTATTTATGTGGAAAAGAAGCAGCCGTATGCGGCGGCGGCAAAGGAGCTGACGGAGGACGTCCGCGGTTATCTTGGTATGGACGGCGTGAAAGCGGTGCGTATGCTGATCCGTTATGATGTGGAGAATATATCCGATGAGGTGTTTGAGCAGGCTTGCAGATGCGTTTTTTGCGAGCCACCCGTTGATATGCTTTACCGTGAGACGATCGAAGTGCCTGAAGGGGCGCATGTGTTCAGCGTGGAATATCTGGCGGGACAGTTTGATCAGAGAGCCGATTCGGCTCTGCAGTGCGTCCGTTTCTTAAAAGAGGATGAGGAGCCGATCATTAAAACAGCTGTTACTTACATTGTCGAGGGCGATGTGACGGATGCGCAGATGGAAAAAATCAAGGCATACTGCATCAACCCTGTGGATTCGAAGGAGACGGGCTTAAAAAAGCCTGACACCCTGCGTGTGGATTATGCGGAACCGGATGACGTGGCGGTTCTTCAGGGCTTTATTCATATGGCGGACGGGGAGTTCCGCGCGCTGTATGATTCCTTAGGGCTGGCGATGACCTATGAGGACTTTTTACATATACAGCGCTATTTTAACGGGGAGGAGCACCGCGACCCGACGATGACGGAAATCCGCGTGCTGGATACCTACTGGTCCGATCACTGCCGGCATACGACGTTCTCGACGGAGTTAAAGGATATTACTTTCGCGGACGGAAAGTACCGCGCACCGATCGAAGCGTCCTATCAGAGCTATCTCGATGCGCGGAAGGAGCTGTATGCGGGACGGAGCGATAAATTTATCTGTCTGATGGACTTGGCGCTCATGGCGATGCGTAAGTTAAAGGCGGAGGGAAAACTGGAGGACATGGAGAAGTCCGATGAGATCAACGCCTGCTCGATCGTCGTACCGGTTGAGGTTGACGGAAAAGAGGAGGAGTGGCTCGTCTTTTTCAAGAACGAGACGCACAACCATCCGACGGAGATCGAACCGTTCGGAGGCGCGGCGACCTGCCTTGGCGGCGCGATCCGCGATCCCCTTTCGGGACGGGGCTATGTCTATCAGGCGATGCGTATCACCGGAGCGGCGGATCCGACCGTGCCGGTAGAGCAGACCCTGCAGGGCAAACTTTCTCAGAAAAAACTTGTGCGCGGAGCGGCAAGCGGCTATTCGTCCTACGGAAACCAGATCGGTCTTGCGACGGGCTATGTCAAGGAAGTATACCATCCTGATTATGTGGCAAAAAGAATGGAGATCGGTGCGGTTATGGGTGCAGCGCCGAGAAAGCATGTCATCCGCGAAAATTCCGAACCGGATGATGTGATCATTCTGCTCGGCGGACGCACGGGACGCGACGGCTGCGGCGGCGCGACGGGCTCCTCGAAAGTACACACGACGCAGTCTTTATCGACGTGCGGCGCGGAAGTACAGAAGGGAAATGCGCCGACTGAAAGAAAAATCCAGCGCCTGTTCCGCAGGCCGGAAGTGACGCGCATCATTAAGAAATGTAATGATTTTGGCGCGGGCGGCGTATCCGTGGCGATCGGCGAGCTTGCGGATGGTCTGAAAGTCGATCTGGATAAGGTGCCGAAAAAATACGCGGGTCTGGATGGCACAGAGCTTGCCATTTCCGAGTCGCAGGAGCGTATGGCGGTCGTTGTTTCCCCGAAGGATGCGGAGGAATTTCTCAGCTATGCCGCGGAGGAAAACTTAGAGGCAGTCAAGGTTGCGGTCGTGACGAAAGAGCCCCGTCTGGTGCTGACATGGCGCGGAAAAGAAATCGTCAATATTGCAAGAGCGTTCCTTGATACAAACGGCGCGCATCAGGAAACCGCAGTCAGGGTCGATATACCGGATGAAGCGGAGAACTATTTGAATAAAACGGCGATCCCGGATGTGGAAGCCGCTCTGAAAAACGGCGATGTGCGCTGCGCATGGCTGAAAACGTTGCGGGATTTGAACGTCTGCTCGCAGAAGGGACTTGTGGAGATGTTTGACTCCTCCATCGGCGCGGGCAGCGTCTATATGCCCTACGGCGGCAAGTATCAGTTGACGGAGACGCAGACGATGGTTGCGAAGCTGCCGACGCTGACCGGCAAAACGGATGTGGTAACGATGATGAGCTATGGCTTTGATCCGTACTTATCAAGCTGGAGCCCGTATCACGGAGCGGTCTATGCCGTGACGCAGTCCTTAAGTAAGATCGTGGCGGCGGGCGGTGATTACCGCAAGGTACGCTTTACGTTTCAGGAATATTTCCGCCGCATGACTAAGGAGCCCTCGCGCTGGAGCCAGCCGTTTGCGGCGCTGCTCGGTGCGTACGATGCGCAGATCGGCTTCTCTCTTCCGTCCATCGGCGGAAAAGACAGCATGTCCGGTACTTTTAATGAGATTGATGTGCCGCCGACCCTCGTATCGTTTGCGGTGGATGTGGCGCATGAGAAGAATATCATCACGCCGGAACTGAAAAAAGCAGGGAATCTGCTCGTGAAGTTTACTTTGGAAAAAGACGAATATGCGCTCCCTGTCTATGAGAAGGTGATGGCGCTTTATGACGCGGTGGCAGGTATGATCGAGGGCGGCGTGATCGTATCCGCCTACACGCTGGATGCGTACGGTACGGCGGCAGCCCTTTCCAAGATGGCGTTTGGAAACGGGCTGGGCGTGCGGATTGCGGATACCGTTTCTGCCGAATCGCTCTTTGCCAATGAGATGGGCGGTCTGATCGCGGAGATTCCGGCGGACCGCATCGGGGAAGTAACGATTCCCCATGAACTCGTCGGTGAAGTGACGGAGCACGATTTTGTGTGCGGCGATATGGTTCTTTCTAATGAGGAGGCGCTGAACGAGTGGAAAGCAAAGCTGGAGCGTGTGTTCCCCACGAAGGCGGAAAAAGGAACCGAGGCGGTGAACACGGGACTTTACCGTGCGGACAGCATTCATATCTGCAAACAGAAAGTAGCGAAGCCGACCGTGTTCATTCCCGTATTCCCGGGTACAAACTGTGAATACGACAGCGGCAGGGCGTTTGAGCGTGCGGGGGCGAACGTGGTCACAAAGGTATTTCGCAATCTGACGGCGGAAGATATTCGCGAGTCCGTAGCGGAATTTGAAAAAGCGATCGCGGGAGCGCAGATCATCATGTTCCCTGGCGGCTTTTCTGCGGGTGACGAACCGGACGGCAGCGCGAAGTTTTTTGCGACGGCATTCCGCAATGCGAAGTTAGAGGAAGCAGTGAGAAAGCTCCTTGATGAGAGGGACGGTTTAGCGCTCGGCATCTGCAACGGTTTTCAGGCGCTCATTAAACTCGGTCTCGTGCCGCACGGAGAAATCGTCGGACAAAACGAAGATTCGCCGACGCTGACATTTAATACGATCAACCGCCATATTTCCAAAATGGCATATATCAAGGTGGTGTCCAACCTGTCCCCCTGGTTAGCGGGCGCGGAACTGGGAAATACTTATGTCAACCCGGCGTCGCACGGAGAGGGGCGCTTTGTCGCTCCTGCAGAATGGGTGGATAAGCTGTTCGCAAACGGACAGGTAGCGACGCAGTATGCGGATCCGGACGGAAATATTTCCATGGATGAGGAGTGGAATATTAACGGTTCCTATCGGGCGATCGAGGGCATCACATCACCGGACGGACGCGTCCTTGGCAAAATGGCGCATTCCGAGCGCCGAGGGGAAAGCGTTGCGATCAATATTTACGGCGAGCAGGACTTAAAAATCTTCGAGTCGGGCGTGAAATATTTTATGTAAGGAGCAATAGTGTGAAAAATAAATTTTTCAAAAGCGAACTTGTTCGCTTTGCAAATATTGTGCCTGCGGCATAGCGTATTTCATACGCATTTAAGTTTGCAGGTTGAGAGAAGGGCATGGTTATTAATATGGCAGGAAAAACAGTCAAAGCGGACAGCATCATATTTGATGTGGACGGCACCATATGGGATTCGCGCGATACGGTTGCGGAGTCGTGGAATGTCGTCATGGAGAGGTATTATCCGGAAAAGGGCGCATTTCCGAAGGAATTTCTGACGGGGCTGTTCGGAAAGACCATGGAGGATATTGCCGCTGCGCTGTTTCCGGAGCTTCACGGCGAGGAGCGCGCACAGATGGCGGAGCGCTGTTTTTCCTATGAAAATGAGTTGTTACATGAAAAGCCGGGCATAGTATACGACGGTGTGAAAGAGACCATGGCGCTTCTTGCAGAGAGATTTCCTCTTTTCATCGTCAGCAATTGTCAGTGCGGCTATATTGAGGTCTGCATGAAGGGGGCAGAGATTGCGGAGTTCATCACCGATCATCTTTGTTACGGCGACACGCTTGCACCGAAGAGTGAGACCATGCGCCGTCTGATCGAAAAACACGGATTAAAGCATCCTGTCTATGTCGGGGATACGCAGGGCGATGCGGACGCGTGTCTGGAGGCGGGGGTGCCGATGATCTTTGCGGCATATGGACTTGGAGATGTAGCAAAACCGTTGCGTTCCATTGATTCGATCAGGCAGCTTCCACAGATAGTTGAACAATGTTCAAATTAGTGAGGAGCACAAAATGGTACTATTTTACTAGGAATCAGGGCGCGAACGGCTGTTGAAGCGGGAAGCGCCCTATGTTATAATAAACTGATTATGGATTTGAAAGGGAATGGATACGACAATGAAAGCATTCTTGATTTTGGAAGACGGCACCGTGTTTGAGGGGTATCACATCGGTGCAGTCAGGGAAGTGGTCAGTGAGATCGTGTTTAACACCTCCATGGCAGGGTATTTGGAAGTATTGACCGATCCCTCCTACGCGGGCCAGGCAGTATGCATGACTTATCCACTGATCGGCAACTACGGTGTCTGCCATGAGGATATGGAGTCCAAACAGCCATGGCCGGACGGTTTCATTGTCAGGGAATTGTCCGCAGTTCCGAGCAATTTCAGGAGTGACGAAACGATTCAAAGCTTTCTTGAGCGTCACGATGTTCCGGGTATCGCCGGTATCGACACACGTGCCCTTGTCAAGCTTCTTCGCGAAAAAGGCACAATGAACGGTATGATCACCACGAATGAGCAATTCCGTATCGAATCCATTCTTCCCAAACTAAAAGAATACCGGACGGGCAGGGTCGTCGAAAAGGTGACCTGCAAAGAGCCCTATGTGATAGATGGAACAAAAGAGCTTTCCGAGAACGGACCCATCTCCGGTTCGTCGCATTTTGATGCGGAACAGTATGCGCGCTTCATGGAGAGCGGCATGACGGAAGGAGAGAGAGAGAAACGTCCCTCCCTTGTGCGGGAGTTAAACGGCGCAGGCATGCGCGTTGCACTGCTTGATTTCGGCGCAAAGGATAATATTGCGTATTCGCTTGCACAGCGCGGCTGTCAGGTGACGGTCTATCCGGCGGGGACAGCGGCGCAGGAGATCATCGACTCTAAACCGGACGGCATCATGTTAAGTAACGGTCCCGGCGACCCGAAGGAGTGCACGGAGGTGATTGCAGAACTCGCCAAGCTTTACGAGACGGATTTCCCGATCTTCGGCATCTGCCTCGGACATCAGCTCATGGCGCTTGCCACGGGTGCGGACACATTCAAGATGAAATACGGACACCGCGGCGGGAATCATCCCGTCAAGGATTTAGCGACAGGCAGAGTCTATATCACATCTCAGAATCATGGCTATGTCGTCGATATGGACAAGCTGGATGCGCGGGTTGCCGTGCCTGCATTTGTCAATGTCAACGATGGCACAAACGAGGGCCTGTCCTATACGGGAAAACGCATTTTTACGGTACAGTACCATCCCGAAGCATGCGCGGGACCGCAGGATTCCGCATATCTGTTCGACCGTTTTATCAAGATGATGGAGGAATACAAGAATGCCTAAGAATCCTAATATCAAAAAGGTACTGGTGATCGGTTCCGGTCCGATCGTGATCGGACAGGCGGCAGAGTTTGATTATGCGGGAACACAGGCATGCCGCTCGTTAAAGGAAGAGGGCGTTGAGGTCATCTTGGTCAATTCCAATCCGGCAACGATCATGACGGATGGGGATATTGCGGATAAGGTTTATATCGAGCCGTTAAATGCGCGTGTGTTGGAGCAGATCATTCTAAAAGAGCAGCCGGACAGCGTGCTGCCGACGCTGGGCGGACAGGCGGGCTTAAATCTCGGCATGGAGCTTGCGGAGTCAGGCTTTCTTGCGGAGCATGGCGTGAAGCTGATCGGTACGACGGCAATGACGATCAAAAAGGCAGAAGATCGTCTGGAATTTAAGAATACGATGGAAAAACTCGGGGAGCCGGTCGCGGCATCCCTTGTGGTCGAGAGTATAGAGGACGGCGTTGCTTTTGCCAAAAAGATCGGTTATCCGGTTGTGCTCCGCCCTGCTTATACGCTCGGCGGTTCGGGCGGCGGTATTGCCCACAATCAGGTTGAGCTGGAAGAAATTCTGGAAAACGGTCTGCGGCTTTCGCGTGTCGGGCAGGTGCTTGTTGAGCGCTGTATCGCGGGCTGGAAGGAGATTGAGTATGAAGTGATGCGGGACGGCGCGGGAAATGTTATCACCGTCTGCAACATGGAAAATATCGATCCGGTCGGTGTACATACGGGCGACAGTATCGTGGTTGCGCCGTCTCAGACGCTTTCGGATAAAGAGTATCAGATGCTGCGTACATCGGCACTGAATATTATCAGTGAATTAGAGATCACAGGAGGCTGTAACGTGCAGTTTGCACTGCATCCGACCAGCTTTGAGTACTGTGTGATCGAGGTGAATCCCCGCGTGAGCCGTTCTTCGGCACTCGCATCAAAAGCAACCGGTTATCCGATCGCGAAGGTTGCCGCGAAGATCGCGTTAGGTTATACGCTTGACGAGATTAAAAACGCAATTACGGGCAAGACTTATGCAAGCTTTGAGCCGACGCTTGATTACTGCGTGGTCAAGCTGCCGCGTCTGCCGTTCGATAAATTTATTACAGCAAAAAGAACACTGACGACCCAGATGAAGGCGACGGGCGAGGTCATGAGCATCTGCACGAATTTCGAGGGGGCGCTCATGAAGGCGCTGCGTTCGTTGGAGCAGCATGTAGACAGTCTGCGCAGCTATGATTTTACGGGGCTGTCCAAAGAGGAGTTGCTTGCGCGTTTAAAGATTGTGGATGATCAGCGTATTTTTGTGATCGCCGAGGCGCTGCGCAAGGGGATCAGTTATGAGACGATCCACGAGATTACCATGGTGGACGTCTGGTTTATTGATAAGCTTAAGGCGATTGTCACCATGGAGGACCGGCTTTCAAGCGAGCCTTTGACGCTGCCGCTTTTAAAAGAGGCAAAGCGCATGGAATTTCCCGATAACGTGATCGCCGCGCTGACGGGAAGGCCGCAGGATGAGATCAAGCGGATGCGTTACGAAAACGGTATTGTGGCGGCGTTTAAGATGGTGGATACCTGCGCCGCGGAGTTTGAGGCGGCAACACCCTACTATTACTCCGTGTATGACGGCGAAAATGAGGCGGTTTTAACGAAGCCGGAGAAGAAAGTGCTCGTGCTTGGCTCCGGTCCCATCCGTATCGGACAGGGAATCGAGTTTGATTACTGCTCCGTCCATGCGACATGGGCGTTTGCAAAAGAGGGATATGAGACCATCATCATTAACAATAATCCGGAGACGGTCAGCACGGATTTCGATATTGCGGACAAGCTTTATTTTGAGCCGCTGACACCGGAGGATGTGGAAAATATCGTAAATATCGAAAAGCCGGACGGCGCGGTCGTGCAGTTCGGCGGACAGACGGCGATCAAGCTGACGGAAAGCCTGATGAAAATGGGTGTTCCGATCCTCGGTACCAAGGCGGAGGACGTCGATGCGGCGGAAGACAGGGAACTGTTTGATCGTATTTTACAGGAGACAGGGATCCCGCGTGCCGCGGGCGGCACGGTCTATACGGCTGAGCAGGCGAAAGAGGTTGCGAACCGGCTTGGTTATCCGGTTCTTGTCAGGCCGTCGTATGTGCTTGGCGGACAGGGGATGCAGATTGCGCTTTCCGATGCGGAGATCGAGGAATTTATGGCGGTCATTAACCGCTATGAGCAGGATCATCCGATTTTGGTGGATAAATATCTGATGGGAAAGGAATTGGAGGTTGACGCTGTCTGTGACGGAAACGACATTCTGATTCCGGGCATCATGGAACATATCGAACGCACAGGCGTTCATTCGGGAGACAGTATTTCGGTGTATCCCGCGCATACGGTCAGCGAAAAAGTAAAGGAGACCATCGCCGAGTATTCCCGCAGACTGGCAAAGGCGCTGCATGTCAGAGGCCTGATCAATATCCAGTTTATTGCGGTGGGTGACGAGGTGTTTGTCATAGAGGTCAACCCGCGGTCGAGCCGTACCGTTCCCTATATCAGCAAGGTGACGGGCATTCCAATCGTGGAGTTGGCGACAAAGGTCATTATCGGCAATACGATCAGGGGACTCGGTTATGAGCCTGGCTTACAGCCGGAGGCAGATTACATCGCCATCAAGATGCCTGTATTTTCTTTTGAGAAAATCAGAGGAGCGGAGATCAGCTTAGGACCGGAGATGAAATCAACGGGAGAATGCTTAGGTATCGGCAAAACGTTCCGCGAAGCGCTGTATAAGGCATTTCTCGGGGCAGGCGTCGATCTGCCGAAGTACAAGCAGATGATCATTACGGTCAAGGATGCGGATAAGGGAGAGGCGATCGAGATCGGCAGGCGTTTTGAGAAGCTTGGTTATACGATCTATGCGACAAGAAGCACGGCGCAGGTATTAAACGATGCGGGTGTCAAGGCGCGAAAGGTCAACAAGATCCAGCAGGAATCGCCGACAGTCATGGATCTGATCCTCGGTCACCGGATCGATCTTGTCATCGACACGCCGACGCAGGGCAGGGACAAGTCAAGAGACGGATTCCTGATCCGGAGAACGGCGATCGAGACGGGAGTCAACTGCTTAACGTCGCTTGATACGGCGCGCGCGCTTGTGACAAGCCTGGAAAATGCCGAAGATACGGAAATGACCCTCATTGATATTGCGGGGATTGCAAAAAAATGACGATGGGGAATAGGGAGAAAACAGAATAGCGGATGAGATCATTAAAAATCACTAACAGCGACTTGTATCATATCTTGATCCGTTCCGCGGTGGCATATGTCCTGTGTGCGGTTGTCAGCGTGATCTTTTTGGTCACGACCTATCGTTCCTATCAGGGGAATGTGAGGGAACGGCAGCCCGCCATGTTAGAGAGAGCCGGACAGCTTGTCGATGAAAAGATTGAGGAGCTGGAGCGGCTGCTTGCGGAGACCGGGCGGAATCTTACAACGATTTCCGAAGATAATGCCGCGGCATACAGAACGATCTTGGACTTTGCAAAACGGACGGGTGAGTTTGAAACGGTAGTTTACATCTCAGATGACAGGATGTATGCAGACAGTGCCGGAGAAGACACGGATGCTTTGACGCAGCGGATCGAGGAGATACAAGAGGCGGAATCGGGAAAAGTGCATAGTATAGAAAATGTGCGGGAGGAAGGTGACATATTCCTTTTATTTCCCCTGCATATTACCAAAGAAAACGGACAGATGGGGACGCTTGTAGCAATTTATGATTGCAGTCAAATGGCAAGCGGCAGTATCTTCGAGGAGCTGCGTACTCAGAGCGCCTGTTGGATCATCGAGAATGAGGGAAAAATCTTGTCCTATAGCGCGTATGATACGCTGGATATTGCGCAGGTGGCGTCCAACAATTTCTACATGCAGATGTATGATCTGACCGAAGGCAGCAGGAATTCCAAGAGTCAGGTTCAGCAGATGCGCCATGCGGCGAAAAATGAACCGATGCAGTCGCTTGAGGTGAAAGGTGAGAAGTCCCATGCCTGTCTGATCATGCTTCGCAGGCTGGATAACATGGAAGGCTATTCCATTGCAACTGTGACGGATATGACTGTGCAGAGCATGTTCATTTATCGTTTTTTACGCAAAATGATTCTGTTACTTGGTCTGCTGTTTTTGCTGAGTGCCGTCGCAGTCTTTTTCATATGGCACTATGTCCGCAGCGTGACGGCAAAAATGGAAGCGATCGCCTATTCGGACGATGTAACGAAATGGAAAAATATTAATTATTTCCATAAAGAAGCAATTAATATTTTACAGAATCATGAGGAAACACCTTATATTGTCCAACGCTTTGATATTTCTAATTTCCGCTACTTAAACGAGGCGTACGGACATCTGCGTGCCGACGACATCCTGAAGGCATGCGTGGATATTTACAAAAAAGTATATTCATCCAAGGAACTGTGTGTGCGGATGGATTCCGATCAGTTTGTGACGCTGACCGTAAATGATAATGATGTCAACGAGCGGCGCGAGCAGTACATGAAGCAGGTCAATGAGCATGCGGTGGCAAACGGCATTACTTATCCGATCCGCATGAAATACGGAATCTATCAGCTCCGCAAGCAGGATCGGGACATTGATGTCATGATTGACCGTGCAAATGCGGCAAGACGTTCCCTGAACGGAAATGAAGTAGAGAGCGTGGCTTATTATACGGATGCCATTATGCGCAACATGAGTAAGGTCAACAAGATCGAATCCGAGATGCGGCAGGCGCTTGATAACGGGGAATTTCAGGTATATCTTCAGGCAAAATGGGATATTGTCAATAATCATGTCGCCGGTGCGGAGGCGCTTGTGCGCTGGATCCGTCCGGAAGGAAATATGGTATTCCCGGATGAGTTCATTCCGGTATTTGAGAAAAACGGATTTATCGGCGAGCTTGATTTTTATATGTTGGAGAGCGTCTGCAAAAAACTGCGTTCCGTGCTGGATGCGGGCGGTGTGATCTATCCGGTTTCCGTGAATCAGTCGAGAGTGCTTCTGCATAGTCCGGAGTATATCGACAGAGTCAAAACATTGCTGGATACCTGTCAGATTCCCAAAGAATATATCGAACTGGAAGTAACGGAGACGGCGTTGTTTGACGACCGCGACCGGATGATCTCGGTTTTGAAGGCAATGAAAAAGGAAGGTATCAAGCTGTCCATGGATGATTTCGGTTCGGGATATTCTTCTTTGAACACCTTAAAAGATATGCCGTTTGATGTGTTAAAGATCGACAGGGTATTTTTCAGCGAGGCGGTCACCTCCGATTCGAGTACGCTCATCCTGCATAAGATCATTGAGATGGCGGACGGTCTCGGTATGGAAGTCATCTGCGAGGGTGTGGAAAATGAACAGCAGGTAGACCTTCTTCGAAGTATCGGATGCAAGCGTGTACAGGGTTATTATTATGCGAAGCCCGTACCGGCGGAGAAATATATTCAGAGCTATTGCGAGATTGGACAGATTGCAAAAGGGGCGTCATAATAAGGATGAATTTTCAAAAAGAGCTTGACCGGACGCTGCAAACCATACCTGCAGGGGAGCATTCCCTGCTGCTGCATAGCTGCTGCGCACCGTGCAGCAGCTATTGCTTGGAATATCTGCGGGAGTATTTTCGGATCACGGTGTTCTTTTTTAATCCCAATATCACAGAACAGGCGGAATATGAGAAACGTGTTGCGGAGGAAAAACGTCTCATCGCGGCATACAACGGGCAGGTGGCGGACGGCTGCTTTGAGGGAATGCATTCGACCGGAAATGCGCAGCGCATAGAAATACGGGAGGGACGTTACTGTCCGCAGGATTTTTATGAAATGGTGAAGGGGTACGAGCAGTGCCGGGAAGGCGGCGAACGCTGCCTGCGCTGTTTTGAGCTGCGGCTGAAGGAAACGGCAAAGACGGCGGCGGAGGGCGGATTTGATTTTTTCACGACGACGCTTTCCATCAGCCCGCTGAAAAATGCAGCTGCTTTAAATGAGATTGGCGGAAGGCTCGCCGGGGAATACGGCGTGCCTTATCTGTTTTCTGATTTCAAAAAAAAGAACGGCTACAAGCGTTCAATTGAGCTGTCGGCGCAGTTTCAGCTTTACCGGCAGGATTATTGCGGCTGTGTATATTCTAAGACGGAGCGGGAACGACAGAAAATGGAACGGAAGGAAATGAGATGATGAAACAATTGTTAGACTTATTATCGGAGGAAGTGGGAAAGGCATTTGAGGCGGCTGGCTATGCGCCTGCGCTTGGGCGTGTGACAATCTCGAATCGTCCTGACTTATGCGAATTCCAATGCAACGGTGCGATGGCGGGCGCAAAGCAGTATCATAAAGCGCCGATGGTCATTGCGGGCGAGGTCGCTGAAAAGCTGAAGGAGCAGTCCGTATTTACTAAGGTCGATGCGGCAGCGCCGGGCTTCTTGAATCTGAAGCTTTCGAAGTCCTATGTGAGAGAGTACTTAAATGAGATGCGCACCGCACCGAAATTCGGATATGAGCGGGCAGGCGGCGCAAAAAAGATCGTCATTGATTATGGTGGACCAAATGTGGCAAAACCGCTGCATGTCGGGCATCTGCGCTCGGCGATCATCGGTGAGAGCATCAAGCGGATCTGCCGTTATGCGGGACATGAAGTGATCGGCGATATTCATATGGGAGACTGGGGACTGCAGATGGGACTCATCATTTATGAGCTCTCTTTAAGAAAACCGGAGCTTCCTTATTTCGATGAGCAGTACGCAGGCGACTATCCGGCGGAGGCGCCGTTTACGATCTCGGAGCTGGAGGAGATTTATCCGACGGCGAGCGCAAAGTCCAAGGAGGATGCGGATTATAAGGAAAAAGCAATGGAAGCAACCCATAAGCTGCAGAGCGGCGTGCGTGGGTATCGTGCCCTGTGGAAGCATATTATGGAGGTATCCGTAGCCGACTTAAAAAAGAATTATGACGATCTGGATGTATTCTTTGATCTGTGGAAGGGCGAATCCGATGTGCATGAGCTGATTCCCGTGATGGTCGAGGAGATGAAGAAGGGCGGTCATGCCTATATGAGCGACGGTGCGCTTGTCGTGGACGTGAAGGAGGAGAGCGACACGAAGGAGGTTCCTCCCTGCATGCTCTTAAAATCGGATGGTTCCGCGCTTTATAACACAACCGACCTTGCGACGATCAAAGACCGCATGGAGAACTATCATCCCGATATGATCATTTATCTGGCGGACAAGCGGCAGGATCTGTATTTCGAACAGGTATTCCGCTGTGCAAGAAAGACGGGACTCGTAAAGCCGGAGACCGGGCTTGTGCATATCAGCTTCGGGACCGTGAACGGCAAGGACGGGAAACCGTTTAAGACCCGCACGGGCGGCGTGATGCGTCTGGAATATCTGATTCGCGAGATCAAAGAGGAAATGTTCAAGAAGATCATGGAGGGGCATGCAGAGTCCGAGGAGGAGGCGCGCGCCATAGCGGATGTTGTCGGGCTTTCGGCAATCAAGTACGGGGATCTCTCGAATCAGGCGGCAAAGGATTATATTTTTGACGTGGACCGCTTCACTTCCTTTGAGGGTGATACGGGACCGTATATTCTTTATACCATTGTGCGTATCAAATCAATCCTGGCAAAGTATGCGGAGGGCGGAAAGCAGATCGAAGGGGCAAAGCTCGGCGAGGCTAAGAGCGCATCTGAAAAAGCGCTGATGCTTGCGCTCACCGGTTTTCCGGCGATGATCGCGGGAGCGGTTGAAGAACTGGCGCCGCACAGGGTCTGTGCTTATATCTATGACCTGTCTAATGCGTTTAACCGTTTTTATCATGAGACGAAGATCCTTGCGGAGGCGGATGCCGATACGCAGGCGGGCTGGATAGCGCTGCTTATGCTGACAAAGGATATTTTGGAGGTCTGCATTGAACTTTTAGGTTTTTCTGCGCCGGAAAGGATGTAATGCGAGGGAATCAGAATGGCAGATAAGGGGAGAAATTTATCAAAATAATTTTGGTTTATTGGGCGGCTATTCGAAATGGATAACTGCCCTTTTGAAATGACTTTATTGAGGTGAATGGTCATGATAGATAAAAACAGCTTTATGCCGCTTAATTTTTTTAAGAAAACGGATTATTACGGGAGTCTGTCGGGCTTGCGGTATCGGATTGGGAAGACGACAGTGCCGTATACGGACGAGGAGCGTGCCGAGCGGGAAAAAAAAAGCGAGCCGGTCGGTGAGGATGAGCAGAAGACCGTGCTGCGGGCAATCGTCTGGGAAGGTCCTTTTTCGTATGGGAAGCATGATGCGGGGACGGAATATTACAAGGATTTTCCGTTTACTGCGGACGGGATCGGTATGGCGGTTGACTGGATCAACGGCGAGTACGAGAAAGAGGAAGATCGTTGGCAGCGGGTACCGTTTTGGACACCCGGCGTCAACTGATGGTTGAGGAAAAGCAACCGTTTGTTGAATTTCAAAAAAGCGATTGACAAACGGATAAATTTTATTAGAATAGGGTTTGTATCTGTTTTGAGACACGGATAACGGTTCATACAATCGGGTATGACCGCACGGATAGAAAGGAGGTAGCCTTATGTTTCGTAATATAACGGGAAATGATCATGCTGATTCCTATTTTAGCAAAGGGATCAATACAGGCAGAAACAGGATTACCTCCGTTGAAACGATTTGGTCAGACATGCGGCGCACTTGAGATGGTGAAAGCGTTTTGCATCATTTCATATATCATGCGCTTCTACGCATGGGTGTGGATCGGAATAAGGACTTTGGTGATCGTGGATTGCCAGAGTCTTTTTTACTTATAGGAATCGGAAAGGAGCAGCATTGGTTATGCGGAAATTAAGAACTTATTTATGGAAATATAAGTGGCCATACCTCGTCGCAATCTTATCACTTACGGCGGCGGTTGTCTTGGATCTGCTTGCGCCGCTTGTCACAAAGAGCATTGTGGACGACGTGATCGTCGGCGGCAATATGGAGAAACTGAAAATTCTGCTTCTGGCTTTTTTGGGCATTGGCATCGGACGGTGTGTGTTTCAGTATGTCAAAGAATATGTATGCGATCTGACCGGATCGAAAGTGGCGCTGGAGGTCAGACGCGATGTGTTTTCCCATGTGCAGAGCTTAAGCGCGGAGTTCTTTGACCGAACGGGAACGGGCGAACTGATGGCGCGCGTCAAAGATGACGTAGACCGTATATGGGACGGCGCATCCTATGTCGGCATGCTTCTTACGGAGGTTGCCCTGCATACCTGTATCGTGCTTTTTTGTATGTACCGCCTGAGCTGGAGATTGGCGATCGTTCCGACGCTGGCGATGATCACATGCGGTTGCATCGCGATCGTGATGGAGAGAAAGCTGGATGCGGTTTACGAGGAGATCAGCGAGGAAAATGCGGCGCTAAATACCGTTGCGGAGGAAAATCTTGCGGGCGTGCGCACCGTCAAGGCGTTTGCGCGGGAAAAGCATGAGATCGAGAAATTTTTAATGCATAATCATCGTTATTATGAGCTGAATATGAAGCAGTCGAAGGTGTTTGTGCGATATTATCCGTATTTCAGCGTGATCGCGAAGGTATTGCCGCTGGTTACGGTGCTGCTGGGCGGTTACGAGGTCATTCATTCCGGATTTTCGCTCGGTGAATTGAGCGCATTCGTGCAGTATTCCAACAATATCGTATGGCCGATGGAAATGCTCGGCTGGCTGACGAACAGCATCTCTTCCGCGTTTGCGTCAAACCGCAAACTGCGGAAGCTCTGCGAGCAGAAACCGGTCATCGTGGAGAAGGAGCAGCCCGTCGTCCTTGATGCGGTCCGCGGAAAGATTGAATTTGACCATGTATCATTCCATAAGGCGGACGGATATGAGATTTTGAAGGATATTACGTTTACGGTGGAACCGGGGCAGACGGTCGGTATCATGGGCGCGACCGGAGCGGGAAAGAGTTCTATCGTGTATCTGCTCCAGCGGCTCTATGACGCCACGGGCGGAAGCGTGCGCGTGGACGGCGTGGATGTAAAGGATTTAACGTTAAAGCAGCTGCGCAGTAATATTTCGATCGTGATGCAGGACGTCTTTCTTTTTTCGGATACGATCAGTGAGAATGTGCGCCTCGGCAAGCATGATCTGACGGATGATGAGACGATACGAAAGGCATCGCACGACGCGCAGGCGGGTAGCTTTATCGAGCGGCTGGATGAGCAGTATGAGACGGTCATCGGCGAGCGCGGCGTCGGTTTATCGGGCGGGCAAAAGCAGCGCATCAGTATCGCGCGTGCGCTGGCAAAAAAAGAACCGATCCTTGTTTTGGATGATTCCACTTCCGCATTGGATACCGAGACGGAGCGTGCGATCGAGCAGACGCTGCTGCAGCTTCCCAATACGACGAAGCTGATCATTGCGCACCGGATCAGTGCCGTGCGCGAGGCGGATATGATCCTTGTGATGAAGGATGGAGCGATCGCGGAACGCGGCACGCATGAGGAACTGCTTCGTAAGCGCGGGCTGTATTATGAGACCTACTGCGTGCAGCATGAGGCGCTGCCGGAGGACGGTGCGGCAGATCTGTGTGGTATGGAGTCGGTGGAAAGCGATGCAGCAAGCTTGAATGATGCCGGACTGTCGGTGCAGCATGCGGGAGAGGAGGCGTAAGCATGGCGGTCAATTCTTATAAAAGCGACGAGCAGAGCGTAGAAAAAAGCAAGCGTGAGACGCTGAAGCGCCTGTTTCGTTATTTATTTCAATATAAAATGCAGATCATCGGCGTGCTGTTGTTAATGGGCTATTGCGTGGCAGTTTCGCTGATCAATCCGCTTATCATGGAAACGGCTGTTGACACGTATATCGGCGGAAATGATTATCGGGGGCTTGTGAAATTGATGGCTGTGGCTTTAGCGGTCAACCTTCTGGTTGTTTTTGCAGTCAAGCTGCGGATGTATGTGATGGCAAAGGTGTGCAACAAGATTCTGTTAACGATCCGCCAGGAGCTATACACCCATATACAGACCTTGGATTTTAAGTTTTTTGACTCCCGTCCGACGGGAAAAATTTTGAGCAGGATCATCGGAGACATTAATTCTCTCAAAGACGTACTGAACAACTGTGTGACAACGCTGATTCCTGATTTTTTAACGGTCATTGCGGTCGTCGCGATCATGTTTGTAAAGAATCCGCTGCTTGCGGCGGCGTCGCTGCTCAGCACGCCGTTTATGGCGGTCGGAACGGTGCTGATCGAGTTAAAAGCGCATCCGCGCTGGCAGACCTTCCGCAAAAAATCCTCGAACTTAAACGCGTTCATCCATGAGGATATGTCGGGAATGCGCGTGATCCAGAGCTTTACGGCGGAGGAGGAGACGGGCAGGACATTTGACGGGCTTGTCACGGAGCATCGGAATTCGTTCAAGAGTGCGGTGCGCATCAGCGACGCGTTCGGTTCGGTCATTGATTTTACATGGGGACTCGGCTGTATCTGCCTGTATTTTACGGGAATCGTGATTTTGGGTGTGGATAAGGTGTCGCTCGGTACGTTTTTGGCGTTCGGCACGTATATCAATATGTTTTGGCAGCCGATTAATAACTTGAGCAGCTTTTATAATCAGATCGTGACGAACATTGCAGGTGCGGAGCGTATTTTTGAGGTGCTGGATACCGAGCCGGAGATCACAGACGCAGAGGGTGTGCACGAAATCGGGGAGATTTGTGGAACGGTCGATTTTGAGCATGTTTCTTTTTCTTATGACGGGGAACATAAGGTGCTTGATGATGTGAGCTTCCACATAGAGCCGGGTGAGACGATCGCGCTTGTGGGCGCGACCGGAGCGGGAAAGACGACCATCGTCAATCTCATCAGCCGTTTTTACGATGTGCAGGACGGTATCGTCCGCATTGACGGGCAGGATGTGAAAACCGTGTCAATTGAAAGTCTTCGTAAGCAGATGGGTATCATGACGCAGGATCAATTCTTGTTTTCGGGAACGATCAAAGAGAATATCCGTTACGGAAAGCTGGATGCCACGGACGAGGAAATCGAGGCGGCGGCAAAGGCGGTCAATGCGCATGAATTTATCACGCGTCTGCCGAAGGGCTATGATACCGAGCTGTCCGAACGCGGCGGGGGGCTTTCCATCGGGCAGCGTCAGTTACTTGCGTTCGCGCGCACGATGGTGTCCATGCCGAAGATTCTCATTCTTGACGAGGCAACCTCAAGTATTGATACGCAGACCGAGGTGCTGGTTCAGCAGGGCATCGAGCACCTTCTTTCGGGAAGGACCAGCTTTGTGATCGCGCACCGCCTGTCAACGATCAAAAAGGCGGACCGAATTTTTGTCATTGACGACGGCCGCATCATCGAGGAGGGAAGCGCTTCGGAGCTGATCGCGAAAAAAGGAGCATATTATCATTTATATATGGCGTCGCTGAGGTAGTGTGAGAAGAAAATCTAACGCTCACGGCAATGGCCGTTTCGCGAAGATTCCGCTTAAGAGGAATCATGGAGGTTTGTATGAAAAATATCACAACGAAGCAGTTTCAAATATTAACGGACATCCATTTGGTATGGGATTTTATGACGGATATTTACAAACCATACTTTGCCATGGCGTGGCGGTGCCACACGCAACCTATAAAGATAATGTGCAAGAACGCAAAGAGACCGAAACTGATATCATATTAGTTTCGGTCTCTTTTATATGTGTAAAGGATATTGGTAGCGTTACTTAATGGTGTGATAGAGACGGCAGTACCACGTCTTAGTTGAGTGGTATTTGCCGTCTTCTAATATTGGGGTGTTTATCCGATATTCGGGCATTGAATATCTGTGTCCATCCTTCACTGTCACGAGACATATTCGCAGATACAGTGTTTCCTTAGATTTGAATTTAAAGCATACTCCTTTTTATCTAACTAACAATTATTGTAATCACAATAAAATAGTTACACAGCATCAGAACGTAAAGAAGAATGATATCAGAATATAATTCATGCAAATATAACAAAATAAAGCCATATTTATGTTGAGATTCACGAACGAGTTTCAGTTGATTGGTCAAGTGCTTCGGATTATAATTGTTTTGAGAGAATGTGCTCTATATTGAATGCGCGTGAAATCCTCGTAGGAGCTGCAAGAGAGGATAACAGCAGCATGTTAGTAGACACTGAGATAAAAAGTGCGGTAAATGCGGCGGATGCAGAAGCCCAATATGACGAAAAAGTAAAACGTCTGTTGGGAAATAAAATGATACTGGCGCATATTTTGGTGAAGACAGTTGATGAATTTTTGGGAATGAACCCCAAAGACGTTGTTCCGTATATTGAGAGTGATCCATTGGTCAGCGCCGTTTTGCTGGAGCCGGGAATGACGAATGCAAGGGGCAGCTCTTTCGCAGGTGTGAATGCTTTGGCAGGAAGCGGAAAAGACGGACAGCGGATTGTCGGGCTGAATACAGAAAACGCAGAGATCAATGAGGGGCTTATCCGGTTTGACATCATTTTTTATGTGCGAATGAAGGATGGGATTTCTAAGGTCATTATCAATCTGGAAGCACAGAAAGATGAGCCGACACGCTACCATCTCCTGAACAGGGCAGTCTTCTATGTGTGCCGCCTGATCTCTTCACAGAAAAAAAGGGATTTTGTCGGGACGAATTATAATGACATGCGGCGTGTGTATTCGATCTGGATCTGCATGAACATGGATGAAAACAGCATGTCCTATGTGCATCTGGCGAAGGATGATTTATTGGGAGCCTGTCTGTGGAAAGGCAATCTTGATCTGCTGAATATGGTTATGATAGGGATAGCGAATGAACTTCCCAAGCATAATGAGGAGTATGAGCTGCACCGCCTGTTAAGCGCTTTACTGTCTAAGGATTTACCTGTTAATGAGAAGTTAAGAATCATAGAAACGGAGTACGACATTCCGGTAAGCGATAAAATCAGAAAGGATGTGAACGAGATGTGCAATCTGGGTCAGGGAGTTCGGGAAAGCGGAGAGGCTATCGGAGAAGCAAAGATGATTTTAAGAATGCACAAAAAGGGCTATACATTAGAGCAGATCGCAGATGTGGCAGAGAAGAGCAGGGAGCAGATAGAAGCGATCATAGAAATGGGGGAGCCGGTATTGACATGATTCCGGTAAACTTATAGCAAATGAATGTTGAAGACGGAGAGCAATTACAAAAAGAGAATTACAGGCAGTCACAGTGATCTATTCAAAAAATAATTTGCAAGAACGCAAAGAGACCGAAACTGATTATCATATTAGTTTCGGTCTCTTTGATTTTGCCCTGCTATAAGAAAGGCGTCGGTTGATTCCGTAAGCCTTTCGGGTTATAATGTTTCTGAGAGAATAAAGCTGTGGATGAGTTCGATTGGCAAAGGAGAACCATGAAATCCAACCTGACAACCTTATGCTATATTGAGCGGGGAGACGAATATCTGCTGCTCCACCGCATTAAGAAAAAGAACGATGTCAATCACGATAAATGGATCGGCGTGGGCGGACATTTCGAGGCAGGTGAAAGCCCGGAGGAATGCCTGCTTCGTGAGGTTTACGAGGAGACGGGACTGACGCTTACAAAGTGGCGGTTTTGCGGCATCGTGACATTTTGTTTTACGCCTGACGGTACCGGTGCCAAAGATGGCGGCGCTGATGCAGAAGACGGCGTTTCGGATGCCGTACCGCCTGTCTGCGAATATATGCACCTTTATACGGCGTCTGCATACGATGGGACACTCCTGCCCTGTGATGAGGGAGAGCTTGTGTGGGTAAAAAAGGATGAGGTGGAGCGTCTTCCAATCTGGGATGGCGACCGCATCTTTCTGCGTCTGCTGCGAGAACAAAGTCAATTTTTCTCGCTGAAGTTGAGCTACTTAGGGGATCGGCTTACGGAGGCAGTTTTGGACGGAAAACGGATGACACTTCCGATTCAGAGATAAAGGGGGAACCTGATATGAACAGGGAACAGTCAGAGCAGCAGAATGGGGAAAGACGTCTGAATATTCCTTAAAAGGCTGTGCGGCGGCATTGGAGTCGGCGCTCTCAAGCCGCGGGGTCGTCGGACGGATCGGCGGAGACGAGTTTGCGGGACTGCTCGTACTTGAGAAGAATGAGGAAGCGGAGGAAATCCGGGCGCGCATGAAGGCGTACTTAAATGAGGTTAACGAAAGCGCGGGAAAGTGTTATCCGATCATGACCTCTCTCGGCATCATGGAACAGCGGATCACCGGAGAACTTCAGTTAAAGGAATTGTTGGAGCAGGCAGATGATCTTTTATACGAAGAAAAAAAGAAAAAAGAGCCTTTTTGGGAAAATGGTGCTTGACAGTATCCGGCAGATATGCTAGAGTATTTAACTGTGTGAGGCAGCTCACATATCAGCAAGCAGAGTATCCACTCTCACCCTGTGGCAATGTGCTTAACAGGCGTTCATGATTTCTTTTTTATGCGGCAGAGACGGTGACGGTTCAGACGTTTACCGTGACGGCGTATGGGAGAGGCGTGTCGGTGGATAGCGATGCTATCCGCCTTTTTTATGGCGGGAATGCACAAAAAACTGTTTCTTATGATGGAGGACAAAACAATTAGCGAACTATTTATTAACGAACAGATTAGGGACAAAGAAGTACGAGTCATTGGAGTAAACGGCGAGCAGCTTGGTATCATGTCGTCGAGAGAGGCGCTTAAGCTTGCGGAAGAGGCGGAGCTTGACCTCGTGAAGATCGCGCCTACGGCGAAGCCGCCTGTTTGTAAAATCGTTGATTATGGAAAGTACCGTTATGAACTGGCGAGGAAGGAAAAGGAAGCCAGAAAGAAACAGAAGATCGTAGAGATCAAGGAGATCAGACTGTCTCCGAATATTGATACGAATGACTTAAACACAAAGGTAAACGCGGCGAGAAAGTTTTTGGAAAAAGGCAATAAGGTAAAGGTAACGCTGCGTTTCCGCGGACGTGAGATGGCTCATATGAACACGACCAAGCATATTTTGGACGACTTTGCAGAGAGTCTCTCGGATATTGCGGTCGTAGATAAGCCTGCCAAGGTAGAGGGCCGCTCCATGGCAATGTTTTTAACTGAGAAGCGCTGATCATCGTGCAAGGTTAAAATAGAGTAAGACAAATAGGAGGAAAAGTAACATGCCAAAAATGAAAACCAAAAAAGCGGCAGCAAAACGTTTTAAGCTGACGGGAACCGGAAAATTAAAGAGAAGCAAGGCTTACAAACAGCATATTTTGACTAAGAAATCTGCTAAGACCAAGAGAAATTTAAGAAAACCTGCTTTGACCGATTCTACCAATGTAAAGAATATGAAGAAGATTTTACCGTATTTATAAGTCATAAGGAGGAAGAAGAACATGGCAAGAATTAAGGGCGGCATGAACGCCAAGAAAAAACATAATAGAGTATTAAAGCTTGCAAAGGGATACAGAGGAGCGCGCTCCAAGCAGTATCGTGTTGCAAAGCAGTCTGTCATGAGAGCTCTGGCAACTTCTTATGAAGGACGTAAGCAGAGAAAGCGTCAGTTCAGACGTCTGTGGATCGCGCGTATCAACGCGGCGGCAAGAATGAACGGCATCTCTTACAGCAAAATGATGTTCGGCTTAAAGAAGGCTGGCGTTGATATGAACCGCAAGATGCTTGCAGAGCTGGCAGTCAATGATGCAAAGGGTTTTGCAACGCTTGCAGAGCTTGCAAAGGCAAATATCGCATAATGATAAATAAGAAAGCATAAAAACGGCTAGTCGCAATGTTCGGCTGTGCCGTTTTTTGCTTGACAGGAGCATATAGATTGAAAAATCAAAAATTTTTCAAAAGCGAACAAGTTCGCTTTGATGTTGGCAGCATGGAGGTTTAAAATGGCGAAAGAACAATACAGATTTGAAACAATGCAGTTACATGTCGGACAGGAGCAGCCGGATCCGGCGACGGACGCAAGAGCCGTACCGATCTATCAGACTACTTCCTATGTTTTTCATGATTCCGCGCATGCGGAAGCGCGTTTCGGACTTGCGGACGCGGGCAATATTTACGGACGTCTGACAAACTCCACGCAGGAGGTTTTGGAAAAAAGGATCGCGGCGCTGGAGGGCGGCGCGGCGGCTTTGGCGCTTGCGAGCGGCGCGGCGGCAGTCACCTATACGATACAGGCGCTTGCGCAGGCGGGAGACCATATTGTATCGCAGAAGACGATCTATGGAGGCTCCTATAACCTGCTTGCCCACACTCTGCCGCAGTACGGCATCGAGACGACCTTTGTGAATGTGCATGACTTAAACGAGGTTGAGGCGGCGATCAGGGAGAATACGAAAGCAATCTATTTGGAGACGCTCGGAAATCCGAACAGCGATATTCCTGATCTGGATGCGATCGCTGAGATCGCGCACAAACACGGACTGCCCGTTGTGATCGACAATACGTTTGGTACGCCGTACTTCATTCGTCCGATCGAGCATGGGGCAGACATTGTCGTACATTCCGCAACCAAATTTATCGGCGGACACGGTACGTCTTTAGGCGGTATCATTGTGGATTCCGGTAAGTTTGACTGGCGTGCGAGCGGCAAGTATGCGGCAATCGCGGAGCCGAACGAAAGCTATCACGGGGTTTCCTTCGTGGAAGCGGCGGGAGAGGCGGCATTTGTGACCTATGTCCGTGCGATTCTGCTTCGTGATATGGGAGCGGCAATCTCTCCGTTTAACGCGTTTTTATTGCTTCAGGGCGTGGAGACACTGTCGCTTCGCTTAGAGCGTCACGCGGAGAATACCAAGAAGATCGTGACCTACTTAAGACAGCATCCCAAGGTGGCGCGTGTCAATCATCCGTCCATTTCGGATCATCCCGATCATGCGTTGTATGAGCGGTATTTCCCGAACGGCGGCGCGTCTATCTTTACGTTTGATATTCAGGGCGGCAAGGAGGAAGCGCACCGCTTTATCGATCATCTGAAAATATTCTCCCTGCTTGCGAATGTGGCGGATGTCAAGAGCCTTGTCATTCATCCGGCAACAACAACGCACGCGCAGCTTTCCGAGCAGGAGCTTGCGGAGCAGAATATTTATCAGAGCACGATCCGCCTCTCCATCGGCACGGAGCATATCGACGATCTGATCGCGGATATGGAGCAGGCGTTTGCGGCAGTATGATGAACGGAGATAAGGTTATGAAAAAAGTGGAAGGCTATACTTATATAGAGGGCGGCGTATGCGCTGCATCCGGCTTTACGGCAAGCGGCTTACACTGCGGCTTGAATAATGATCCAAACAAAAACGATCTTTGTTTGCTCTATAGTGAGCGTCCCTGCGTGACGGCGGCGGTCTATACGACGAATAAGGTAAAGGGTGCGCCGATCGTTGTGACAAAGAGAAATCTTGCAAAGACGGGCGGCATGGCGCAGGCAGTCATCGCGAACAGCAAAAACGCCAATACCTGCAACGCGGACGGAGAGGAAAAGGCTGAACGGATGTGTGAGCTGGCGGCAGCGGCGCTTGGCATTAAGCCGGAGGAAGTCGTTGTGGCGTCCACCGGTGTGATCGGTCAGATTCTGCCGATCGAGCCGATCGAAGCGCATGTGGAGGAGCTTGCGAAGAAGTTAAGCCGTGAAGGAAATTTACAGGCAGTCAATGCGATCATGACGACTGATACGGTAAAAAAAGAAGTGGCGGTCCTGTTTGAGATCGGCGGCGTACCCTGCCGTCTCGGCGGTATGGCAAAGGGCAGCGGCATGATCCACCCGAATATGGCGACGACGCTGAATTTTATTACGACGGATGCGGAGATTTCACAGCTGATGCTTCAAAAAGCCTTAGATGAGATCGTGAAAGTGACGTATAACTGTTTAAGCATTGACGGGGATACTTCGACCAATGATATGGTGTGCGTCATGGCAAACGGCTTAGCGGGTAATCCGGTCATTGACAAGGAGGATGGGGCATTCGCATGCTTTAAGCAGGCGTTGTATCTTGTCATGATGAATCTGACAAGGATGCTTGCAAAGGACGGCGAGGGCGCGACGAGGCTCATCACCTGTACGGTTACGGGAGCGCCTACGACAGATATGGCGGTCGCGGTTGCGAAAAGCGTGATCCGTTCCCCGCTCATAAAATGCATGGTTTTTGGAAAAGATGCGAACTGGGGACGTGTTCTGTGCGCGATTGGCTATGCCGAGGCGGATTTTGATATCAACCGAATGGATGTGGATGTGGAATCCGCGGCAGGGAAGATCGCGGTATGCCGCGGTAATGCCATCATCCTGCCGTTTTCCGAGGCGGAGGCGGAAAAGCTGTTATCGGAGGATGAGATTTACGTCCATGTCAATCTGAATCAGGGCGATGCAAAGGCAACGGCATGGGGCTGCGACTTAACCTATGATTATGTCAAGATCAATGGGGATTATCGTTCGTAAGATGATGACAGGCGGCTGTGAAGACGATTCACAGCCGCTTGATGATTTTATCATATGTTATAATATCTATGATTACAAAACAAGGAGGACTGTATATGGGCGTATTGACAGGGCTTTACCCGCAGCGCGTATTTGACTATTTCGAGGAACTTACCCGTATCCCGCGCGGTTCGGGAAATGAGAAGGCGGTCAGTGATTATCTGGTTTCTTTTGCAAAAGAGCACGATCTCTTTTATGTGCAGGATGCGGCAGATAATGTCATCATCATCAAAGAGGCGTCCGCAGGATATGAAGCGGAGGAGCCGATCATCATGCAGGGGCATATGGATATGGTCGCGGTCAAGGATGCGGACTGTCCGCTGTCGTTAGAGCACGATGCGCTTGCGCTTGCCGTGGAAGGGGATACCATTTATGCGAAGGGAACGAGTCTCGGCGGCGATGACGGGATCGCGCTTGCCTATGCATTGGCGGTGTTAGAAGATGAAACGCTTTGTCATCCGAGACTGGAAGCTGTGTTTACCACGGATGAGGAGGTCGGTATGAACGGTGCGGCAGCGATCGATCTCTCCGTGCTGAAAGGAAGACGGCTCTTAAATATCGACTCCGAGGAGGAGGGCATTCTCACGGTCGGCTGCGCGGGCGGCGTGCGCGTACACAGTGTGATTCCGGTCAAAAGAGAACGCCGCGGGGGCGTGCCTGCGCGTGTGCGCATCCATGGATTACAGGGCGGGCATTCCGGCGCGGAGATCAATAAACAGCGCGGAAACGCCAACTGTCTGATGGGGCGCCTTCTAAACGGTCTCTCCGGTAAAATATCGTATGCGCTTGTTTCCTGCGCGGGCGGTACAAAAGACAATGCGATTCCCGTAGAAGCGGAAGCGGAGCTTATCATCCCGGCAAAAGAGCGGGAAGCGCTTGCGGCGGCGGTCACGGAATATGAGCAGATAGTAAAAAAAGAATTTGCCAACAGGGACGCAGGCGTGCAGGTCTCCCTGACGTTCGATGAAGATAACGGTGCGCTTACGCACAACGAGGGTAATAACGAATGGACAGCGCTGGATAATGTCTCCACAACAATAGTCGCACGCTTCCTTGTTTCCGTACCGGACGGCGTACAGGCGATGAGCACGGACATCAAAGGCTTGGTCGAGACGAGCTTAAACATGGGAATCGTGCGCCTGACGGAAAACGGGTTTGAGACGGACCATTCGATTCGAAGCTCCGTAGCGTCCGCAAAGGATGCGCTGCGTGAAAAGGTGACGGCATTGTCGGCACTTGCCGGTGGTTCGGTATCCTGCCACGGGGATTATCCGGCGTGGGAATACCGCAGTGATTCTCCGCTGCGCGAGAGCATGATCGCGCAGTACCGTGAAATGTTCGGAAAGGAGCCGAAGGTGGAGGTCATTCATGCGGGTTTGGAGTGCGGTCTGCTCTCGGCGAAGCTGCCCGGATTGGACTGCGTATCATTTGGACCGGATTTAACGGATATTCACACGACCTCCGAGCGCATGCACATCGCGAGCGTGGGAAGAATGTATGAATACCTGCGGGCGTTGATCCAAAAGAAATAAGGGATTTTGTAAGAATCACATTTAGGCAGTACGCACAAAAACGTACTGCCTTTTTTGTATGCTTTATGAATAGATAGAAATGGAAAAATTTGCTATCATTAAGGAAACTAGAAAACTTAAAAAAGTTTTTAAGTTTTCTAAAGGGGTGAATAAGAACCTGATAAACGGATAATGTATCTGAAAAAGGTTTGCAGAGACGAAGAGAGTCGTGCCGATGAGCCAAGAAACCGGATTGTATCGGAATGGCATTAGAAAGCGGGAGTATCCTATGGACGCAGGCAGAGTGCAGGAAGCAAAAGAAGAGATCATGAACGCCGTGCTGGAGGAATTTCAGGACAAGGGCTTAAAGTTTACGATGGACGATATTGCGAAGCATGTCGGCATGAGTAAAAAGACATTATATGAAATTTTCCGGGATAAGGATACCCTGTTTGACGAGATGGTGGAGCATACCTTTTCCAAGATCAAGGAGGAGGAGCGAAAAGTGTTGGAGGATCCTTCACTTCCCATCGTTGAGAAGGTTCGAAAGATCATGATCGTTCTTCCGGGGCGCTATGAGAACCTCAATGTGAGGCAGATCGCCCTGATGGAGCAAAAGTATCCGAAGGTATACAGGCAGATCCAAAAACGTCTGGAAAGCGACTGGGAACCGACCATCGCGCTTTTGAGAGAGGGAATGGAGGCGGGAGAGATCCGAAGGATCTCCATACCGGTCTTAAAGGCAATGATAGAGGGAACGATCAGTCAGTTTTTTTCGAGAGATGTGCTTTCGGAGGAAAATGTCAGCTATGCGCAGGCGCTTGACGAAATGATGGACATTATCATGCGAGGAATTGAAGCGTAGACTATTTTAGACAGAGGTATCCGGGGAAAAGGAGCGGAGCGGCATGAGGGAATATCTGAACAATGATTGGGAATATACGGACAGCTTCACCGGGGAATTTCTTTCGTTTGCGGGAGCGGCAAAGCAGGTGCGCCTGCCGCATACGGTTACGGAAACGCCGTATGATTATTTTGACGAGGCATGCTATCAAAAGCATTGCGGCTATCGTAGAAGCTTTACGGTACAAAAGGAGTGGGACGGGAAACGGATTTTTCTGACCTTTGAGGGCGCGGCGCATCGTGCCGTAGTCTATGTGAACGGAAAGCAGCTCGCTGTTCATGAAAACGGATATACGGCGTTTACCGTGGAGGTGACGGATGCGGTCTTTCCGGGAGAAAACAGGCTTGTCGTGGAGTTGGACAGCAGGGAGAACCTGAATCAGCCGCCCTTCGGATTTGTGATCGATTATATGACTTACGGGGGGCTTTACCGCGACGTGTGGCTTACGGTGCAGGAGCCGGAGTATGTCAAAGATGTATTTGTGCGCACGTTAGACGCGCGAAAGGGCGCAGAGCAGGTGACAGTGCGCAGCAGTATCACCTTAGATGTGCCGCAAGTGCAGGGCGCATGCGAAGGTCAGAGCGTTCCGGGAAAGCGTGGCACGGATAAAGAAGCACGTTACGTTGTCTGCCAGCGGCTGCTGACGACGGATGGCAGGGTGATCGGTGAGTGGTGTCACGAGACGGATCGGACACAGTTTACCGTAGAATACATGCTCCCGCTTGCGCAGACCGAAGTAATGCCCGCGCAGAGCGTTCAGACGGAATCGGATGCGTCCGGAAAGGAGCAGCCCACACTTTCCCTTTGGGAGATCGACCATCCCGTTCTTTACGTGATGGAGACGTATCTGTCCGGCAGCGCGGAGCGCCATGTGACGCGCTTCGGCGTGCGCAATGTCACCTTTTTGAAGGACGGTTTTTATCTGAACGGTGAAAAGATCAAGCTGCGCGGCGTGAACCGGCACCAGTCCTTCCCCTATGTGGGCTATGCGATGCCGCAGTCCATGCAGAGGCGTGACGCAAAGCTGGTCAAAGAGGAATTGGCATGTAACGCGGTGCGCACCTCCCATTATCCGCAGTCACAATATTTTTTGGATTGCTGCGATGAGATCGGTCTGCTGGTATTTACGGAAATACCGGGCTGGCAGCACATCGGAGATGAGCAGTGGAAAGAAAAGGCGGTGAAAAACACGCGCGAGATGGTGCTGCAAAACCGCAATCATCCATCCATCATTCTCTGGGGCGTGCGGATCAACGAGTCGCAGGATGACAACGATTTTTATCAAAAAACGAATGCCGCGGCGCACGAACTGGATGATTCCAGACCGACCGGAGGCGTGCGCGCACATAAAAAGAGCACGCTGTTTGAGGACGTCTATACCTATAATGATTTTCTGCATGACGGGGAGACGCCCGGCTGTGAACCGAAGAAGAGCGTCACGTCCGATAATGAGAAAGCCTATCTCATTTCGGAATACAACGGGCATATGTATCCGGCAAAAGCATTTGACTGCGAGGAGCACCGTCAGGAGCATGCGCTCCGTCACGCCAACGTGTTGGAGGCGGCAGCGGCAAACGAGGATATTGCGGGCTGCTTCGCGTGGTGCATGTTTGATTATAATACGCATCAGGATTTCGGGAGCGGAGACCGGATCTGTTATCACGGACTGATGGATATGTATCGCAATCCTAAGCTGGCGGCGGCCGTATATGCGTCGCAGGGCGAGGGGCAGGATGTGTTAGAGGTAGGATCGACCATGGACATCGGCGAGCATCCGGGCTGCAACCGCGGCGATATTTATCTTTTCAGCAATGCGGACAGCATCCGCATGTATAAAAATGATATTTTTATCAAGGAATATACAAAAAAGGATTCCGCATACCGGCATTTGGCGCACGGACCGATCGTGCTCGATGATTTCATCGGAGATCAGATCGCAAAAAATGAAGCGTTTGCACCCGCGCAGGCGGAGCTCATCAAAAATGCATTAAATGTAACGGCAAGAAACGGGCTTTCCCACATGCCGTCGTCAGTGAAGCGTGCGGCGCTGTGGCTGATGCTGCGCTATCATATGAGACCGCAGGAGGCGGTCGTGCTCTACAACAAATATATCGGCGACTGGGGAGGTACGGCGACAGCTTATCGTTTTGAGGCGGTAAAGGACGGAAAGGTGGTAAAGACCGTGATCAAAAAGCCAATGCGCAGGGTGGCGCTTTGGACGGACACAGATCATACGGTCTTGCGGGAGAATGTAAGCTATGACGTGGCGGCTGTGCGGATTCGTGCAGTGGACGAATATGGAAATGTGCTTCCTTATTTTCAGGAACCCGTAACACTTAAGACCACGGGACCGATCGAACTGATCGGTCCGGACGTGATCAGCCTGCGCGGCGGCATGGGAGGAACCTATGTCAGAACGATGGAGGAATGCGGGGAAGCGGAGCTTCTGCTGACCACGCAGCAGGCCGAAAGCGTACGGATCGCATTCCGCGTAGAAAAATGATTTGCGCAGAGCGCAAGTCTTTTGGAGAATAGCGGATGCAATTTTTCTAAGATTGTTAAAAATTTAGGATGAAATAAAAAGGGGGAAAGGAAAACATGGAACGTTCCAAGGTGATCTTCGGAAACGAAATGAAAAACAGCGTGTACAGAAAGGCGGTGAAGTCCAAACAGAAATATATCAAGAAATTCGGGGACGATTCGCAGACGGATTATCCCGTGGAAATCCGTAAAAACGAGCATATCGGAGACCTGCTCGGCGTCTACGACGTGTGCCTGCCGGAGGGAAAGACGGCAGCAGGCGACACGAAAGCGGGCAATACGACAGGGGAAGCGTTTGATTTAGAAAAGGGTGTGATCGTCGGCAATATCCGCATGGGTTTCGGTCATTACCGCATTTCCATGGCAATGGCGTCCGCCGCAAAGTCCATGGGCTACACACCGTACTGGATGGACTTAAACAGCTACAGACAGACGACCTGCACGAAATGTATCAGCGCGCAGAACGACCTGTATTCGCTGGGTTCACGGATTTCGGGAAAGAGCAGGCTGTTCAATAAGCTAGTGTGGGAGCCGATGAATTACGAGGGCTTCCGAAAGCTTTCTTATAACGCGTCCGATCAGAAAAACGCGGAGCTGATGGCGGCGGTCTACCGCAATGTGCCGAAGGACATGCCGGTCATCGCGACGCATGTATGGCCGGCGCAGGCGGCAATCCACGCGGGAATGAAGCATGTCGTCAATGCGATTCCTGACAACTGGCCGATGGCGCTTCATTTATCGGAGGGAAGCCTGCACACGATCCAGACCTACCAGTCCTATCTCGGCTATCGGATCTTAAACGGGATGGATAAGAAAAAAGTATGTAACCCGATGCCGGAGGATGCGCTTGTCTATACCGGACATTATGTGGATCACGAGCTGGTGAGCAATATCGAAGAGGACTGCGCAGCGCGTATCCGCCGGAAAAAGAACAAAGAGCCGATGCGTTTTCTTTTAACGATCGGCGGAGCCGGCGCACAGAAAGAAATCTTTTCCGCGATCATCAAGTATCTGATCCCGAAGATCCGCGCAAAGAAAGCAGCGCTCTATGTCAACGTGGGCGATTACCGCAATGTGTGGGAGGAATTGAAAAAAGAACTTCCCGAAATGGGAGCGCTTTCGACGGAGCATTTTGATGACTGGGAAAAGACGCAGCAGTTTGCAGAGCAGGCGCTGACCGGAAGCGTGGAAGGTATTCACGGTTTTTACCACGCGAATATTTTTGAAGCGGTGTATTGTACGAATCTGCTGATGAGAAGCTGCGACGTGCTTGTGACAAAGCCGAGCGAATTAAGCTTTTATCCGGTGCCGAAGCTCTTCATCAAGCGTGTGGGCGGCCATGAGCGCTGGGGCGCCATTCATTCGGCGGAAATGGGGGATGGCACGCTCGAATGCAGCGACATCCCGCATACGATCCAGATGATAAAGCTGTTTTTGCAGGAGGATACACTTTTGAATCAAATGTGTGACTGCATTTGCAGAAACAAGACGGCAGGACTCTATGACGGTGCATATAAAGCAGTGGAACTTGCCATGAAAACAAAACAGGGGGGAAATTCTCATGAATAAAAAGTTAAGCTTTGGAGAAAAGCGGCATACGGACTTGGCGCGGTGGGTAAGGATATGGTGTATATGCTCTCCGCGAGCTACATTCTTTATTACTATCAGGACATTATGGGAGTAAGCGCATGGGTCATGGGCATCATCCTGCTCGTTGCGCGTGTGTTTGATGCGTTTAACGATCCGATCATGGGCGTGCTGGTCGCAAAAACGAAGACGCGGTTCGGAAAATTCCGTCCGTGGCTTTTGATCGGTACGGTCACGAATGCGGTCATCCTGTATCTGATGTTTGCGGCACCGCCGGCACTTTCCGGCAGCGGACTTGTCGCGTATGCGGCCGTGTTCTATATTTTATGGGGCGTTACTTATACGATGATGGATATTCCTTACTGGTCGATGATCCCTGCGTTTACTGAGGGCGGCAAGGAGCGCGAGAACCTTTCCGCATTGGCGCGTTCCTGTGCGGGTGTCGGTTCTGCGCTGATCACGATCGTTACGGTAATGGCAGTTGCGGCGATCGGTAGATTCTTTGCGGGAGAGGGAGCGCTGGATAAGGAGATCGAACGCCTTGGTTTTCAGTATTTTGCGCTGATCGTCGCCGCTCTTTTTATCATTTTTATCGTGATCACCTGCGCGGCGATCAAAGAAAAATCGACGGTCGATATGCAGACCGCATCTGTAAAGGACATGTTCAAGGCGCTGGTGCAGAACGATCAGGCAATGGCGACGGTGATCACGATCGTGCTTGTCAACATTGCAGTCTATACGACTTCGAATCTCGTGATCTACTTTTTCAAATATGATGTCAGCGGCGAGTCGTGGCAGGCTTCCTATACGATCTTCAATACGTTCGGTGGCGGCGTGCAGATTCTTTCCATGATGCTGTTTTTCCCGCTGCTTCGCAAGGCGTTCAGCACGATGAAAATTTTCTATATCTGCTTTGTCAGTGCGATCGTCGGTTATGCCGTACTGCTTTCCATCACATTCACCAACATGCTGCAGAACGTGTGGGTATTGCTGATTCCGGGGTTCTTCATTTTTGCGGCAGTCGGTATCTTAAATGTGTTGACGACGGTATTTCTGGCAAATACGGTGGATTACGGAGAGTTAAAAAATAACCGCCGTGATGAGTCCGTGATCTTTTCCATGCAGACCTTTGTGGTAAAGCTCGCTTCGGGAATCGCGGCGATGGTAGCCTCCGTCTGCCTGACCGTATTCCATATCAGCAAGGATGAAGAGGCGGTAGTGCAGGTGGCGGAAAACTCCGTACTCGGACTGCGCATGACGATGACGCTTCTGCCGATCGCCGTTTTATTCTTCGGCGTGCTGGTATTCAAAAAGAAATATATTTTGACCGATGAAAAGCTTGCGGAAATCTCCCAAAAGCTGGAAGAGAAAAAGAAACAGGCATAAGCGGTAAAAGTCGAACAAAAGCTGGGGGGAAACGCGATGATCATTCGGGAAGGAAATTGTTTTATTCTGCATACAGCACATACGACATATTGCTTTTGTGCATGTCCGTCCGGGCAGTTGGAGCATTTATACTACGGCAGGCGCATCGAGGTGACGAATGCGGAGGCATTTCGGGAAAAGCGTGCGTTTGAGCCGGGAAATGCGATCGTGTATGCGACGGACTATCCTGCGCTCTGTCTGGAAAATGTCAAGCTGGAGGTGTCCGGCATGGGAAAGGGCGACCTGCGGGAACCCTTTGTGGAGCTGACTTATCCGGACGGAAACCGGACAACGGATTTTATTTACGAAAGCGCTCGTGTGGAGGAGGGCGGACTTCGCCTGCAAGGACTCCCGACCGCCTATGGTGCGGAACAGACGCTCACGGTCACGATGCGCGACCGCAATTACCCCGTGGAGCTTTTCCTGACTTACAGCGTCTATCCGGATTGTGATGTGATCACACGCAGCGCAAGAATCGTCAGTCATCTCGCAAAGCCGGTGATCGTGCGAAGGCTTATGAGTATGCAGCTTGACATGCAGGGATCTGGAATGCGCATGACGACGTTCCACGGCGCATGGGCGCGGGAGATGGGACGCGTCGATACTGTCGTGGAAAATGGAACTTATGTAAACCAAACAAGGGCTGGGGTCACAAGCAACAGAGCAAATAATTTTGTGATGCTCAGCAGACCGGAGACCAATGAGGATGCAGGGGAGGCGCTCGGCTTTCATCTGCTGTATAGCGGCAGCCATTATGAGGCGCTGGATGTCAATGCCTATGAAAAGAGCCGCTTTATCAGCGGCATTCAGCCGGCGGACTTTTCATGGACGCTTGCAAAGGATGAGTGTTTTGAGGCGCCCGAGGCGGCAATGACATACTCGTACGAGGGCTTCGGCGGCATGAGCCATAATCTGCATGCATTTATCCGGGAGCATATCGTGCGGGGCGTCTGGCAGCATAAACCGCGTCCGATTTTGATCAACAGTTGGGAGAGCGCGTATTTCGATTTTAAGGAAAAAGATTTATGTAAACTTGCAAAGACGGCGAAGGATGTTGGGGCGGAGCTGTTCGTGATGGATGACGGATGGTTTGGAAAGCGGGATAATGACGCATGCTCGCTTGGTGACTGGCAAGTGAATGAGAAGAAGCTGCCGGGCGGGTTACAGGGAATCGCAGACCGGATTCATGCAATGGGGATGGATTTCGGAATCTGGGTAGAACCGGAAATGGTCAATGAGGATAGCGATCTATACCGTGCACATCCCGACTGGGCAGTTGCGGCGCCTGCCGCAGAGAATGGCGCATATGCAGGAGATACGGCGTATGCGGGCAGCGCGAATACCGGAGATATGGCGGGAGCAGGTGCGGAACACTATGTGTCCGGCGCAGGAGGACAGTCGCTCGGACGGCATCAGATGTTTTTGGATTTGACCCGCAGCGAGGTGCGGAGTTATATTATCGGGCGGATGCGCGCAATCTTTTCCGTCAGAGGCATGAACTATGTAAAATGGGATATGAACCGTGTGTTTTCCGACCAGTATTCCCCGGCACTGCCGCGGGAGAGGCAGGGGGAATTTGCACACCGCTATGTGCTTGGCTTATATGAGGTTATGCACACGCTGACGCAGGAGTTTCCGCATATTTTGTTTGAGGCATGCGCTTCGGGCGGAAATCGTTTTGATCTTGGTATGCTTTGCTATATGCCGCAGATCTGGGCATCCGATAATACGGATGCGATCAGCAGGCTTTCGATTCAGGAGGGATACAGCTACGGGTATCCGATGTCGGTATTGGGCGCGCATGTATCCGGCTGCCCGAATCATCAGACGCTGCGCGTGACGCCGTTAGAGACGCGTTTCCATGTGGCGGCGTTCGGGCTGCTCGGCTATGAGTGCAACTTAACGGAGATGACAAAGGAGGAGCTTTCGGAGATTCGGGAGGAAATTTCCCTATACAAGCGGTGGCGCGATGTCTTTTTTGAGGGCGATTTTTACCGGCTTGAGAGCGGAAGGCTGACGAAATGGGCGGTGGTGTCAAAGGACAAAAGTCGCGCGGCAGGAATGATCGTGCAGACGATGACAAGACCAAACCATGTGTATGCGGAGCTCAAGATGAAGGGGCTGGATGAAAAAAAGAAGTATCATTTTTACAACCGTGCGTTCCGCTATCATGTCAAGGAGTTTGGCGATCTGGTGAATACGGTCGCGCCGATTCATGTGAAGAAGGATTCCCTTTTACACAATGCGATCGACCATTTTGTAAAGCTGGACGGGGAAAAAGAGGATTATGTCGTAAGCGGCGGAGAGCTGATGTACGCGGGCGCTGCCTTAAAGCAGGGGTATGGCGGAACGGGATTCTCCGGCGAGGTGCGTCATTTTCCGGATTACGCGTCCCGGATGTATTATATGGAGGAAGCTGCGGAGACGCGAAATTTTCTAAGGCAGGATGAGGATGAGTCATAATGGATATGCAGGCGGTGTCTGACCGGTGTCAGACACCGCTTTTCCATGCAAGATAAAATTGTCACGAAGCGCCCGTTTCCTGTTGTGAAAGGAGCGATTTTCCCTAAATATCAAGGTAAAAATGACGATATATACTATAACGGGAAATTGATTTTCCAAAGCATGGATGCATGGCGGCGGAAAACAGAGGGCGTTTGATCATGGAAACGGATTTCAGCGGCGGTCTTTAGCGCGGGGGCGTGTTTCTTGCTGGTGTGGCAATGTAACAATTGAGAAACAGGCTTTCTGCCGTTTGGGTATGGAAGAAGACCGCAATCAATCAAGGAGGAAAAGATGGATAAGATCAATGGCTACAACGCGTATGAGGCAAGTGTCTACGGGAGCGGACAGCAAAGCACGGCGCGTACAAAGAGCGGAAGCGTAACAAAAGGCAGGGCTGCAGATCAGGTGAAGGATACGCAGTTAAGCGCGGGCGCAAAGAGAGTATTAAAGGAGCTTCAGGAAAAGTACGGGGATAAAATGGACATCATGGCGGGCCGTTATGACAACAACGAGCAGGCGGCATCCTATCTCTCACGCGGCATCAAACAGTACAGCGTGCTGATTCATGCCGACGAGCTGGAAGCAATGGCAAAGGACGGCAAGACTAAAGAGAAATATATGTCGATGATCGACGACGCGACATCCAAGTTGGACGAGGCGAAAGGGCAGCTCGGCGATAAGGCGGATGACGTTGTCCGCATGGGCATCTCGGTCGGTAAGGACGGAAAGATGTCATTCTTCGCGGATTTGGAGCAGGCGGGCGCAAAGCAGCGCGAGCGCATTGAGCAGTCGAGAGCCGATAAGAAAGAAGCGGCGAAGGCGGAGGAGAAGAAAGCAAAGAAGCGCAAGGATGAGGAGCGCATAGGGTCACGCCGTGAGGGCAGAAAAGACGAGTGGACCAAAACGGCGCGCGTTGAGTCGAATTCTTTGGAGGATCTGATCTCACAGATTCAAGATTTGGACTGGGACAACGTCAAAGCGCATGGCGTAATGCCAAGCGGCGGCAGAATGGATTATACGATCTAATGAACAATCCCCGGGCTGTATGTACAGTTGGGGGATTTGTTTTTCCTATTTCTATATGCTATACTAATGATGAAAGCAAAGTGACAAATCAATAGAGTGCGCGGGCATAATTTAGTCTGTTCAGGAAAGCAGGGGGATGTACATGATTCTCTATCATGTGAGTAAAGAAATAGTGGAATTTCCAGAAGTACGAAAGACAAAGTATACAAAAGACTTTTCTTGGGGATTTTATTGTACAACCGATTTTGAACAGGCTGTAAGATGGGCTAACCGCAGAGAAGGAAATCCGATTGTTAATTATTATTCCTATGAACCCAATACGGAACTGTCTTTTTTGCGATTTGATCATATGACAGACGAATGGCTGGATTTTATCGCCAAATGCCGAAGTGGAGAAACGCATCAATATGACATCGTAGAAGGTCCAATGGCAAATGATACGGTATGGAATTTTGTGAATGATTTCCTTTCGGGAAGGATAAGCCGAAGGCAGTTTTGGGTACTGGCGGAATTCAAACATCCGACACATCAGATCAGCTTTCATACGCTGTCTGCGCTTAATTGCTTACATTATGATAGGAGTGAGATTGTTTATGACCGAAAAACAAAAAAATGATTTTTTTTATGTATGTTCTTTGATTGAATACATTGCACGCCAAACAAAAAACAGGCGCGGTGTCATTGTGAAAGCCATAGGAAAGGATGGAATTGAAAAGCATTTATATGATGCGGAGATCAACCATTGTCTTTCGTTTGAGCAAGTGAGCGATGAGGTAATAGAACAGTTCAAAATACAGAATGGTGATTTTGATACCATTACGGAATGCAAGTATTCAATACCCGGTTTTATGGAGATTGGGAAATTATATAGTATTATGATTGAAGATTGCGCGAAACCTGGAAAAGAAGTAGATGAATTGTTGAACATTTTTACTTCCTTTATAAGCGACAAAATATCCGATTTTCAAACAGATGTCTATTACCAGAATCCAAGCTACTTGGAACGTTCTTACGAGGCGGGATATTTGTTGGATTAAGGGGTATGAGAGCGCATGCTTTGGCAGTAAAAGTAAGAAAGTGAGACCGTTTTAAATTACGCAAAAAAGTGAGGAAAGAATTCTTTCCTCACTTTTTCTACTAATAGGAAACTCTGAAAGGAGCGCAGCTCCTTTTTTATACCTGAAACTGTTGGATCGTTGTCTGTAAAGAGGAAATACTGTTCATCACATCCTTTGTTTCATCCGAAACGGTTTCACTTGCGTAAGTGATCTGCTGAAGATTTCCATTTACGGACTGTACAGCCGTGTCTAATTCCTTCTGTGACAGGTTAATGGTATTCAAAATCTCGTTAATATTGGCAATAGAGCCTCGCAGTCCCGTTGTGCTTTCGCTGAGCAGATTGCTGACCTGTGCATAATAAGCTGCGTCTTCCTTGTAATTGCCTGCAAGCATTTCCAGCTTGTCGTAATCCTTCAGCACAACTTCATCCAAAAATGTGATGATGTGATTACTTGCTTCGGAAAGGGAACCGACACTTTTTAACACCTTTTCTGTCAATGCATTGACTTTTTCTATTTCACTGCCCGTAGTCTCGCTCAGCTTCTTGATCTCCTCTGCAACGACCGCAAAACCTCGTCCGGCTTCGCCTGCCCTTGCCGCTTCAATAGATGCATTTAATGAAAGTAGATTCGTCTGACCTGCAATTTCACTGATCGCCTGAGATACTTCTACGATCTGACTGATCACCTTGGTTTCTTCGATCGCGGTTTTCAGCTTTTCCCTGCTGTCCACAGTCACTTTAATCGCATTTTCTTTGTCTTCCAGCACTTCCGGAACCATCTGCTCCACCCGTTCGATGATCTCCTGCGCACGGCTTGTAATGGTCTGTGCGCTTCCGGCTAATTCATCAATTGCGTTCGTTACATCCTTACAGGTGCTGTCGATATTTCCGATACTCTGTGTCTGTCCCGCCACACTTGCCCCGGTTTCCTCCATGATCGCACTGATTTCCATGATATTTCCGTTCATTTTGGAAACATGGGAGTTTGTACCGGTTACCATATCCTGAATGTGCAAGGTTTCCTGCTGCGTTTTGCGGATCGTTGAAATGACTCTGTTTTCCAATTCCTCTTTCAAATAGCCGATTTCTTTGACCTCTGATTGTTCTGTTCTGCAATTCTGGCTGCCGATCACTTTTTCCTTTACAAATTTCTTCAACTCGCTGAGCGGCTTTAACATGAAGGAAACAACGATATTCAACACAATGATTGACAGTACGAGGAGAACAAGATCCGCTGCTAACGGGATCACTAAATTACTGCCAACTTTGCCGCTTATGACGGATGTGTTTTGGGTAATACCGATTTTCCAACCGGTGGCGTCTATCGTCCTTACAATGCAGTATTTTTTTGCACCGTCATAATCAGTAAAGGTGGTGACATTATTGCTCCCCAGATTGATGCGCAGCACATCGGTTAAAATGGTATTTCCTTCTTCCTTCGGCAAATACGCTTCATTTTCGTGTGTGATCACGCTGTTATCGTCTGCCAGCAGGAAAGTTTGTACGCTTTCGTCCGTACTTACATTCTTTACGATTGCGATCAGGTTATCAATCGTAATGTCTGCAAGAACAACAGCCTGTTCGCCGGCGATTTTACAGGGAACGGCAATGGAAACGATCATCTGTCCCGTCGCAAAATCCGTATAAGGAGCTGTGTAGATCAGTCCGTCCTTTGCAAGGGCATCCTGCCACCAGCCTCTGGTTGTAGGATCAAGGTCGAGACTGGAATGGTCCGCCGGAAGAACGCCCCCGTTATATCCAAAGCAGCAGTAATACATAAGGGCATCGTCATTGTTAGCCAGGTAAATCTCCAAAAAGTCCATGATCGCATCGATATCTTTATCCATGGTCTCCAAAACACTTTTGATTGTTTCGACAGTGTTTGCCTGCCCGACAAGCCATTCATCAATAATGTCGCTGGTGCTCGATGCTTCTGCAGAGAGTGTACTATGCTCACTTGTTTTTAACGCATCATTCAATACAATGCCGTTGATCACGGCAGTTACGGCGATGATCACAATGGTGCATAATGCGACATAAACTATGACCCTTCCCTTAATGCTTCCCCAAAAAGACTGCTTTTCATTTTTTGCTTCCATAATTAGGTATCCTCCTGGTAAATAAATTACTAGTCTACTTGATAAATCAACTACCGTATATCTGATTTGATTTTATCGATGCCATTCTATGTAAATTTTTAAGTTGGGATGCGTTTACTATTTTACCACACGGAAAGTGATTTGGCAATTCAAAGATTCTCACCCGCCGATAGTCTAGCATATCATTTCCGTAAAAGGAGTATGTCGTTATGAATCGACTCAAAATTGCATTAAATCGACAGTCTTTTCATAAGACCACGCGCAGGTAAAATCTGCCAGTTTGAATACTTTAAAATAGTGGACAGCGAAACATGAAGGTCTAAAAAATGGGGAAGCTCAAAAAAGCTCCTGATGCCGTAACGCAATGGCAGAGTGATCAGAGAAATAGCAAGAGCATCGGAATCACCTTGAAAAATGCATATGATTCGGGTATGATAATGATGATTACTTTTTGCGGGGGGAGGGGAGTATTCTTTTATGAAACAGCTGAAAAACTATGGCAATTTGTATCACTATTATTGCAGGAGCGTCAAGAAGTTCAAGATACCGTTTTTTGTATGCCTGCTCATTTTTATTCTGGCATTTGCCACCTTTGTATTAGACAATTTTCCGTTTGGATTGTCGCTTGTCATGTTGGGAATGATTTTTCCGGCAATCTTGTTTGGTGTTTTATGGCTGATCGCAAGTATCCGGACCAGAAAGCTTGTGAAGCCGTTTACACCGCAGCAGTTACATATGATCGATCATGAAATACCTTCCTGTGCGATGTGCGACGGGCTGCTTGTGACCAGTCAGGCAGTTGTTGGGATTAAAATCGGACTGGAGCTTGTGCCGATGGCAAATATATTATGGGTGTATACCATGGTTATGACCAGCAAGATAGAGGGAGTGATTCCCGTCCATAAGGATACGACGCTGATCTTTGCGGGCAGAGATCATAAACGGTATGGATTCCGGATAAAGAATAACCAGCAGGCGTTCCTTTTTATGCAGACAGAACTGCTGAAGCATCGGCTGGACATTGTGTTTGGCTATGAAAGTGGTATGGACGATATCTATAAGAATAATATTAACCGGATGATTGCCTTTAGTCAGGAATGTGCCGACAAACGGCGGAGAGAAATGGGGGGATTCTCATGAATACAAATTATTTAGATACGCTGCCGGAAATCAAAAACAAATTCAAGGTGAACCTTCAGCCGGGCGAAAAGGTCATATTTACGGCAAAGCCGTGGGCGTTTGCAACGGAATCGGGAGCATTGCTCGGTGCGGATGATTGTCGTATCACAATGACAAACCGGCACATCATTGCTGACAACGGACAGGGTATCTGGACAACGGACATTGCAGAGGATGTGGTGGACATGCGAAGGCAGGAAAGCGGTAAATTCCTGTCAAAACAGGTATATATACTGGTTACCCTGAACAAAGAAGTGACGTACGGAATCGGGATTCAAAAATTAACCGGTTACCAGTTTCATTTCCATAAGAAAGAGATGGCGGCGTTTGAGGAGATCATCAGGCATATGGCATAGCGGAAAATTCGTACAGCATGTTTTCTGTTATTGAAACAGCTTTCCGGTTATGCTACAATGGGAAAAATAAAAGGGGGGTAGGACGTATGATTACAACTACAAAGAATAGAATCTACACTATGGTTCTTGCAATGATCCTTATGGTATCTGTCATGTTTATGGACAGCATCGACGCTTTTGCGGCATCTGCCGTGCCAGAGCAGTATGAGTGCGTTTTCAACGCGGGGTATTACGCAGCACGTTATCCTGACCTTGCGGCTGTGTTCGGCAACGACGAGGCGGCTCTTTTTAACCACTTTGTTACCTGCGGCATGGCAGAGGGACGGCAGGGCAGCGCGGAGTTCGATGTGAACTTCTATTGCGCGGCGTATCCCGACCTTGCGGCTGCGTTTGGCAGTAACCTGCCGGCTTACTATAACCACTACGTAATGGCTGGCAAGGCGGAAGGCAGAATTGGCGCGGGGGCAGCTTTGCCTGCGTCTCAGGCTTCGGCCGCAACGAATTCCACGGCGGTTCCGGGTCTTTCGGAAGCTCCGGTAGGGAGCATCATCACGTTCGGCAGTTATGAGCAGGACAACAATCCCGCCAACGGAAAAGAGCCGATAGAGTGGTATGTGCTGGACAAATCAGACGGTCAGATGCTGCTGGTGGCAGTTAAAATTCTGGACCACAGGACATACGGCGTCTATGACAGCGGAGTATCGTGGGAGACTTGTCCGCTTCGGAGCTGGCTGAACAATGATTTTTACAATGCGGCGTTTTCCGTAAACGAGATGACGTTGATTGCGGACAGCTATGTAGTCAGTGACACGAATCCTCATTATAACAAGAAGTATGGGAATGATACGGTGGATAAGGTGTTCTGTCTGGGGTTTGGAGATTTGGCAACCTATTTCCACATAGACTGCCGTAATAGAGCCAATATGTCATGGCAGGAGTACTGTAGATACTGTTATAATCAGGATCACAGGATTCTGGCGGCACCGACGGAGTACGCGCATGCAAATGGGGCGTATGTACTCACGCGGGGGGATGCATGGTTTTATAGCTGGGACGTAAACTATGCGGTAGGCAGCGGCTATTGGTGGCTGCGCTCGCCCGGTTATGACATCAATTATGTAGCCCGCGTCGATGTCAGCGGCGGCGTTGACACGCTCGGCCGCAGCGTGGGATACACTTCTATCGGTGTGCGTCCTGCTATAAGAGTGACATACGAATAAATGATAATAGAAAATCAACAAACCATATTTTCTATTATTGAAACAGCTTTCCGGTTATGCTACAATGGAAAAAACAAAAAGGAGGTTTCCCATGACAGCAAAGGAATGCATTACCACCAGACGAAGCATCCGTAAGTTTAAGGCGGATCCGGTCAGTCATGAGCTCATAAACTCCATTGTGGAGACGGCTTCATTTGCACCGAGCTGGAAAAATACACAGATCACACGCTATACCGTTATCGAGGATGCCGCGAAGAAAGCGGAACTGGCATCGAAAGCGACCATTCCCCATAATGCGGACATCATCAACGGCGCGCCCGCTTTAGTCGTTGTTACGCTGATCAAGAACCGCTGCGGTTTTGAACGCGACGGCTCTTATACGACGAGCAAGGGCGATCATTGGCAGATGTTTGATGTGGGTGTCGCGGCGCAAACGTTTTGTCTCGCGGCATGGGAAGAAGGAATCGGCTCGGTGATCATGGGCATCTTCGACGAAAAGGCGATCGAAGATTTATTGGCGGTTCCCGAAGATCAGGAGGTGGCAGCGCTCATTGCGATCGGTTATCCCGACGAGGCGCCGACGGCTCCCGCAAGAAAAGCAACTGATATTTTACTTCAATACAAATAACAAAGGGCGAAGAGTTTTACTCTTCGCCTTTTCATGACCCAGAAACTGATAAGGAGATTTCACACATGAGACATTTAATGAGTCCGCTAGACTTTTCTGTCGAAGAACTGGATACCCTTTTTAACCTTGCAAATGACATCGAACAGCATCGCGAAAACTATGCGCACGCTTGCGATGGCTTAAAGCTCGCGACCTGTTTTTATGAGCCGAGCACGCGCACGCGCCTGAGCTTTGAGAGCGCCATGCTGAATTTGGGCGGTTCCGTCATCGGCTTTTCCGATGCCGGTTCTTCCTCTGCCTCTAAGGGCGAAAGCGTTGCCGATACGATCCGCGTCGTATCCTGCTTTGCCGATATTTGCGCCATGCGCCATCCGAAGGAGGGCGCGCCGATGGTAGCCGCGCAGTTTTCGGGTATTCCGGTCATAAACGCAGGGGACGGCGGACACCAGCATCCGACGCAGACGCTGACCGACTTGTTGACAATCCGCTCCTTAAAAGGGCGTCTCGGCAATTTTACGATCGGTTTGTGCGGCGACTTAAAATTCGGGCGGACCGTGCATTCGCTCATCAATGCGCTTGTGCGCTATGAGGGCATCCGGTTTGTGTTCATCTCTCCGGAGGAGCTGCGTATCCCCGATTATCTCATTGACATGTTAAAAGAAAAAAATGTCCCTTATCAGGAGGTCATCAGCTTGGACGATGTGATGCCCGAGCTGGATCTTCTCTATATGACGCGCGTGCAGAAGGAACGCTTTTTCAATGAGGAGGATTATGTGCGCCTCAAAGATTTCTATATCTTAAACAAGGCAAAAATGGAGCGCGCGAGAGAGGACATGCTCGTTCTTCATCCGCTTCCCCGCGTGAATGAGATTTCCGTTGAGGTGGACAACGACCCGCGTGCCGTGTATTTCAAACAGGTTCAGTACGGCGTTTATGTGCGCATGGCGCTTATTTTGACACTGCTTGGGATTTCTGTCTGAAACGGCGGGCTGCCGAATAAAAGAATTTAATGTGAATAAAAAGGTTACAGGTCAATCATAAAAAAGACGCAGGAAGGAAGGCGGATCATATGCTTAACGTAGGAAAAATCGAGGAGGGCTTCGTGCTTGACCATATCATGGCGGGAAAAAGTCTCTCCATTTATTATCATCTTGGCTTGGACAAGCTCGACTGCACCGTTGCCATCATCAAAAACGCGCGCAGCAATAAGCTTGGAAAAAAAGATATTCTGAAAGTGGAGTGCGATATTCATATGCTGGATATGGACGTGCTTGCCGTTATCGACCACAATATCACGGTCAATGTCATAAAAAACGGTGAGATCGTGGATAAAAAGGACTTGCAGCTTCCGAAAGAGATTCGGGACGTTTACCACTGTAAAAATCCCCGCTGTATCACCTCGATCGAACAGGGGCTGCCGCATATTTTTGTGCTGGCCGATGAGGGAACAGAAACCTATCGCTGCAAATATTGTGAGGAGAAGGCGCGCGAACCGATGTGAGCGCGTCTTATTTTATGTGTCATTAACAATCTGTGAAGAATGACCGTTAGGTCATTCTTCGGTGTGAGAAAGGTTCTGCGAAGCAGAACCGTAGAAAATCTTCGCGAAACGGGCTTGGCCGTGAGCGTTAGATTTTCTTCTCACACTGCAACTTACCTATGTCAAAACGCAACTTACCGAAGATTTCTTGCGTTGATCTTTTGCATCGGTTATTCTGATAATGCGCCGGGCAGCAGGATTCCGCAATTGCCTGAACGCACAGACGAGGAAAGGAAGCAATGCGGATGGATGAGATCATTCAGGTAGAGGGATTAAAAAAATATTTCGGAGAAATAAAGGCGGTGGACGACCTTTATTTCTCTGTGGAAAAAGGCGAGCTGTTCGGGTTTCTGGGCGTAAACGGCGCGGGGAAAAGCACAACGATCAACATGCTGTGTACGCTGTTATCCCCGACGGAGGGGCGCGTAAAGCTCTGCGGATGCGAGCTGGGAAAGGACGATGAGAGCATTCGCAAACGGATCGGCGTGGTATGGCAGCACAACTGTCTGGACGACCGGCTGAGTGTGAAGGAAAATTTGTATGTCAGAGGTTCTTTGTACGGTTTTAGCGTGCAGGAATTGCGTGACCGTGTGAATCATGTCAGCGAAATCCTTCATCTGGAAGAGATTTTTACGGCAATGTATAAGCGGCTTTCCGGTGGGCAGAAGCGGCGCTGTGAGATCGCGGCGGCGCTGATCAATACGCCGGAGATTCTGTTTCTGGATGAACCGACCACGGGCTTAGATCCACAGACGAGGCAGTTTGTGTGGGAGAGCATGCAGGCGCTGCAAAAAGAAAACGGAACAACCATATTTCTGACGACACATTATATGGAGGAGGCGGCAAACGCAAGACATATTGCCATCATTGATCACGGTAAGATATTAGAATATGGTACGCCGTTTGCCCTAAAAGAGCAGTATGCAAAGGACAGACTGCACCTGATCCCCTCGGAAGGTCAGGAAGCCGGGCTGATGCAGATGCTTGCAAACATGTCTTCGAACGTTGTTCGTGCGGACGGCAGGTTCATCCTCTCGGTGAAGGACAGTATGGACGCGCTGAAAATCTTAAATACGGTCCAACCCTGCCTCTGCGGATTTGAGATGATACAGGGCACATTGGATGACGTGTTCTTAAATGTAACCGGAAAAAGCTTGGAGCAGCAATAGGGGGGAGATCACATGCGGGAATTATATTATATGACGAAAAGAAATTGTCTTGTTTTTTTACGGGATCGGTCCGCGGTGTTTTTTTCCATGCTGTCCATGCTGATCGTTTTGGGGCTGATGGTGCTTTTTTTGGGAAAAATGAACAGTGACGGTATCGTCTCTGCACTGGCGGACTTTGGAGAGCGGGACACCGCTGCGGATGAATGGAACGCGGCGTGTCTCATTCAGCAGTGGACCCTTGCCGGGATTCTGGTCGTAAATGCCGTGACGATCACGCTTACGGTGTTGGGAACGATGGTGCAGGATGAGACGAGGAAACGGACGCTGGCGTTCTACGTTACACCGGTATCGCGCACCGTGCTTTCTCTCGGATATATTTTAGCGTCGTGGATCGTCGGAACCATTATGTGTGTCCTGACTTTGGCTGTCGGAGAAGTTTATTTTGCCATGCGGGGCTATCCGATGCTTTCCGCGCTGTCATTGGTAAAACTGGTCGGAATGATCGCGTTAAATACATTTACGTTCAGCACATTGGGCTATCTGCTTGCGTTGTTTATCCGAAGCGACAGCGCCTATAGCGGCGTGATGACGATCATTGGTACATTGGTCGGCTTTGTAGGCGGCATTTATATTTCCGTCGGGATGTTTGGCAAGACCTTGCGCCATGTCCTGTTGTGCCTGCCGGTGCTGCACGGTGCGTCCATGATGCGTCAGGTTTGTACTGACGCCATGATGACCAAAACCCTTGCCGGGCTTCCGGACGCTGCTTATGATGCTTTTTTGAAGGAGTTGGAGGATGAGCTGGGCATCTCCCTGTATTGGGACGGAAAGCTTGTTTCACCGGTTGTTTCCGTGCTCGTATTGCTCGGATATGCACTTCTCGCAATCGTGATTGCCGCACTGTGCAATCGGAACCGCAGGATGAAAGACCGTTAAAATTGGAGATTTGCCATGAAAATTACCATTCAGGATTGTCCGGCGGATGCGGAGGACGAGATCATCATCCGCTGTAAGCAGGTGGACGAGCAACTGTTAAATATGATCTATGCGCTGAAGGCGGGACGGGATAAATTGACCGTGTCCAAGGGGGGGAAAATATTTCAGATTCCGCCCTCTGACATTTATTATTTTGAGTCCGTGGATAACCGTGTGTTTGCGTATGCGAGAGAAGATGTTTATGACGTGAAGGGCAGACTGTACGATATCGAAGAACGATTCCGACACACGGATTTTTTCCGCGCCTCCAAATCAACGATCATCAACCTTTCTAAAGTAAAGAATTTCAGTCCCGGTTTTAACGGACGATTTGAGGCGTGTCTGGAAAACGGTGAAAAGCTGCTTATCTCCAGGCAGTATGCGGCGGGACTGAAAGAAAAACTGGGCTTGTAGGGGATGATAACAGAAAAGGGAAACGCAAATTCTGATAGGGGTATGGAGCATGAAAAGAAGACTCAAATTTTTGTGGGATTGTTTTTGTATGGTGACGACCTGCGTGATGGCGGTGATAGCGCTGTTTACGACAGTCGTTGATCCGGAGGAATGGATTGAACCGGTTGTGTTATGGCAGGCACTCATGGTTGCTTTTTTGTGCGCGGCGCTGAGCACGTTCATTTTTCCTTGGGACCGCGCCATGAAAAAGTGGGAGATGCGGATTCGGATCGCAGCGCATTATCTGTTCATTAATCTGATCGTGCTGTGGTTTGGGAATCAATTCGGGTGGTATCGGATCAACGATTGGATAAGCCTTCTTGCAATGCTCATTTCCATTGCGGTCATTTATGCGATCGTTTCCTGCGTTTCATGGCACAAATCGAAGCAGGACGCGCAAAAAATGAATGAAGGCCTGATGCGGTATCGGGGAAAGAAGGATTCCGAGGAGAAATAGACAAGCTGTATTTTAGAGACATAAAGAGAGGATGCCCCTTTCTATGATTTTCATCAATCATAGTTTTGGGACATCCTCTTGGTCTGCGGCTATGAGGCGTTGGTTTTAAAAGCAGAAACCATACTGTTTAAGGTTTCTGACTGGCTTGTCAGTTCCTCACTGGTAGCGGAAGTCTGCTGCGCTATAGCGGAATTCGTCTGTACGACAGTGGAGAACTGCTCAATTCCGGACAATATCTCCTTCATCATTTCTGCCTGCTGTTTGGAACCTTCACTTGAATTTTTCGCATTTTCCTTTATTCCGTCCATGGAGCTCAGCACCTTCTTCAGAACCTCAGCGGTATTCATTGTGATCCTGCTTCCGTTTGCAACCTCCCCAAGAGCCTTGGCGATCAGCTCTCTTGTATGAACAGCAGATTGCGCGCTGATGGCAGCAAGATTTCCAATCTGGTCCGCCACAACAGCAAAGCCTTTTCCGGCTTCACCGGCTCTTGCAGCTTCTATGGAAGCATTCAGTGAAAGAAGATTGGTCTGTGAAGCAATATCTTCAATATCAGCAATGATATTTTCAATTTCCTTCGATGTGCTGTTGATCTTATCCATTGCATCGATCAGTTTATAAATTTCTTCCTGCCCCTGCATCGCTTCATCTGCAATCGTTTCGATACTCTCTGCAGACTTCAGTGTTTCCTTCGCATTATCATTTGTCATATTCGTCACGTTTTCAACCTGTGCCGTCAGCTCTTCAATGACGCCGGCCTGCTCTGTGGCACCTTCCGCAAGCTGCTGTGCACTTTGGGCAAGCTGTGCAGCTCCGGTATTTACCTGATCGGCGACATTTCCGATGCCCAATATTGTTTCACTTAGTCGGACTTCCAGATTCTGCATCGCATTTTTTAAGGTTTCATAAATACCGACGTATCTTTCTCCGATTTCTGTTTGTACGGTAAAATCTCCATCTGCCAGAGCACTGAGCATCCTGCCCGTGTCAGAAACAACCGCACGTGTTGTATCCACCATATTTCGCATGGACTCTGCCAGACCGCCAAGCTCATCTTCTGATGTATAGTGAATGCTGACATCAAAATTACCCGATGCCATCTGTACGGATGCCGCCTGCAGCTCAGAAGTTGAACTATTGAGCGTCTTAGACAGGATTGCGGAAACATTCCTTCCGAGCAGAATACTAAGAGCACCTGCTATGACCAATATGATGATGCTGATATACTTGGTAATTTGAGAAGCTTTGTACATAGCTGCTGCGTTCTCGGCCTCTACTTCCTCAATGGTTGTAATATTGGCGCTGATATCGGCAAAATACGAAAGCATTTGCTGGCTATATACAATAAATGCATTTTCGATATCATTCTGGCGGCTGAACTCACGAAATTGTACAACCAATGCATCGATTACCTCTGTATCGCCATCCATTGCATCAAATACGGATTTATCCGCAAAACTGGTACTTCTCAAATCCCTAAGCTCCTGTTTCATCTTATCAAAACAGGTATCCGCAAGCGCAAGCCTGCTCTCAACAATCTCAGGATCCGATATCAGACATGCATGAAGAAGGTTCTTTGCGCCTTCCTGAAGATTCCCATAACTTGAATGAGCCAACGCCACATTGTTATAGGAAGACTGATAAAAAGTCTTGAGCTTCGACGACACATAAGTTAAGCCGGCAATCGCAACGACCAGACACACGATCATGAGTTTAATAACCATACCAAATGACACTGACATTTTTTCCTGCATTTTTTTATTATGCAGTTTGCGCTCAAAATTTTTAGAAATCATCGTTATTATCCTTCTTTCTGTAATAAAATGAATGCATATTAAATTTAATAAAATTCTAATTTACTATAACAAAAAACCACTTAAAAAAGTGGTTTTGGCAGATTTGGTCGGTTTTTAGGCAGATTTGGCTAAACAGAATGTTACGAACTTATTGGCAGGCAGATAGATTCAAGACCGCACGGGCGGAACAGACATGATTATTTATCTTGTAATCCAGATTGCCGTCATACTTCTGGCAGGCGGAAAGAATACTGGAAATACCGATGCTTTTTCCGGCAGGCAGACTACCGGAAAGCTTTAGTGCATTTGAGCAGGTGTTATTACAAACGATGATCAGGCGGTTGTTTTGCATCTTGATATGAATTTCAATACATTGCTTTTCTTTTCCGGACTCCTGACATCCGTGCAGCGCATTTTCAAGCAGATTTTCCAAAAGGGTGATCAGGTCGATTTCCCGTATGTTTAATTCTTTTGGAACATTACACCGTGCCGAAAAGAAAATGCCGCTTTCCTTTGCCTTGCCTGCATAGGCAGAAAGAATATTGTTTACGGTCCGGTTTTCAGAGTACCGCTTTACGGCTGCCTCCGAGATTTCAGTGCCGTATTCTTCGATATAGGAGAGGATGGCAGAAGTATCGCCTGTTTTTGCATATTCCGCAATCGCTACCATATGGTGCCGCATATCATGCCGAAGCCTGCGGCTTGCCTCCTCTGCATTTAGCAGGACAGACAGCTGGTTAGAAAGATACTCTGCGTTGCGGCGGACGAATGCAGCCTCTGCATCCCTTTTCATGTAACTGATATTGCTGAAAACAACGCCATATACGATACCCATAAGAAGGCTGATCGCGGCAAACGTCAAAAGCAGATACACATTCGACATGAAATTTCTTGCATTCAAGACAGACACCGCAGCCTGTAACAGATAGAACAACAGGGCGATCAGCGCCAGATTCCACCATCTTTTACCGCTGCCCGTCAGAGAACGTAAGATTCCTGCCGCATACTTCTTATACATAGCAGACGCCAGCAGTAAGATCATACTACGCAGCACGATTGCCACATAATATCCTGCCACTTCAGAAAACTGTGGCAGAAATAATTTAGCCATCAGTTTCAATATATTGTCTAAAATAGTAAATAAGCAGAAGTAAGTGATAAACAGAAAACACTTTTTGGAAAAGCCGTCCTTTGAAGCAATGCAGGAATAGAGAAACAATGCCACTACGATTCCCATGTATGCGAAAAGGGCAGTCATTCCCCCTGCTGTGAATCCATAACTGGATATGCTGACAAAACTGAGAATATAGATACAGCTATAAAGCACAAATTTCTTCTTGGAATATCTGTGTTCAGCCACATAATAGATTACGATCACATGACACAGCGCCGTAAGAAGCAGTCCCGGAAGCTGGTAGTATCCGCTCATTTCAAGGCCTCCTTTTGGCAGAAATCCATATAGGTTCTCTGCACTTCTTCAACGCTTCTTCTCGGAATCGAAATGTTAACGCCGTTTAGCATTTCCAAAGTATTTCCGGAAATCTTCCTCACAAAAGCAAGGTTTACAACATAAGAAGCGCCCACTTTGATAAAGTCGGAATACTCCCGCAGATTCTCAAACATCTGCGATAATTTCATACGCAGCTTAAGAATCTCGCCGGAAGAGAGATTGAGCCGCAGATAGTGGTTCTGCGATTCTATGGATACAATTTCACTTACGCAGACCCGATACATGCCATCCACACAGGCAAAGGAAAAGAAATCCTGATTCTCTGTTTTTTTTACTGCACGGTCAAGGCCTTCGTTAAATTGTTCCTGAGAAAAAGGCTTGAGCAGATAATGAGTGGCATTCATTGCAAATGCCGTTACCGCATACTCATCGCTGGTTGTCAAAAAAACAATACTCATATCAGGGCTTTTGGCAAGCATTTCCTCCGCCGCATCCGTCCCGAGAACACCCGGCATGCAAATGTCCAAAAGAGCGATATCATATGCTTTTCCTTTTTCTAACGCATGTAAGACATCGATCGCTGCGCCGTATTCATCAATAGTAAAACGTAATTCAGGATGTGCCTTTGCATAAGTATCTAAAGCCGCCCGGATTGTGTTAAGCTCCTTTTGTATATCATCACATATCGCTATCTGCATACGAATCCTCCATGCTGCCAATAGCCCGCGAATTTTTCAAGCCATTTTCTGCTTTCTCTGAAATGTGTCCGCTTTTTAATTTTAACACGTTCACCCATGAACGAATCAAGCGAGTCGGGGGAATTTTTTACTTTTTTATCAGAATGGGAAGAAAATGATATTGACATAAATCTGCAAGAGCATAGATACTCCTTTATGTTTATTAGGTGTCTGCGAAAACGGTTCGCAACTGCCTGTTGGCTCATTATAATATAATCCGCTCTAATTTTAACCGTTTCGACACGGTTCGCACTTTTTAGGGTACCATTCGCATCTTTAACACCTATTCGGTCAATCCGGTCATGAGCTCATCATGTTGGACGGTCCCATCGTGCAGATTCCCGTCAAAAAGCGCAATACAATCCTCGCTTATATTGAGCTATGGAACAAGAAACAGGAGCGATAACCAAAGCTATTCTCACATCCCGACATGTCCGTACAGATGATGACGCTTCCTGAAACTGTCTGCTGTACGCGCAGGTACATCGGGCTGACGGTACAGGAAGAATATGACGCCATGTATCACTTTTTCCATGAGTGTGTTGAAAACGGATATTTGCTTGCGCGGGAGCCGCTTTTTTGCAATTTTATGTCACATTTACAGCCGTTCCCTGTCAAATACTCGTCAATTTGGCTTACAAAGCTGCGGAAACGCTCATCAACTGTTTCCATAAAGATATTGAATTTCTCGTCCATAAATCCCTCCGTTATCCCTTTTTCTTTGCTACGGGTATCCATACCTCATATTGTGCGTTCTGTGGGTCTGGATTTAAGTAAACCTCAATATCGGGGGCGTTGGCATATTCATATCCGGAGGTCGGAAGCCACTCTGTTATAATCCGCTGCTCCAATTCCTGTATTGACTGGTTTGTACCCGTTCCGGAAAAGATTGCCCAAGTGGACGCAGGAACGGTATATTCTTCAAACTCATCACTTGTTTTTGTACTGGAAACGGCAATAAAATATTTCCATTGTTCTTCATCATTGCAGGCACTCACGCCCAAAAGTCCCATTGGCGGCGTATCCATCATTCCTGCCAATTTCTGTATGGTTCCATTTACAGACGCATCCTGCCACATCTTAGGCACAACCATAAAATTCTTTTCGATTTCATGATCAAGCGGTGCAGATACGCCAATCATGCGGAATGCCTCTTTTGTTTCAATTCTATAATTCATTTCTGTCGCTCCTTTTACAGCAATCCGAAACATAATGGGAGAAAAAGATTTCACAGATACGCCCTCGTCTTTCACAGCCGAGGGGGCTATCCCATGAAAAGACTGAAACGCCCTGTTAAATGCGGTCGGGGAGCGGTAGCCGTACTTTTCTGCAATATCAACGATCCGTTCCGCGCCCCCTTGCAAGTCTACAGCCGCTAAAGACATTTTTCTTCTTCGGATATACTCTGACAGAGTGATGCCCGCCATATAAGTAAACATCCTCTGATAGTGATAGGTGGAGCAGCAGGCAATCCGCCCAAGCTGTTCATAGTCAATTTCGCCTGTCAAGTGTTCCTCAATATAATTCATGCTTTGGTTTAATTTTTCAACCCATTCCATGAGATACCTCCTTGTACGTATTGTGCTTTTCGGGTTTGTGTTTATTATAAGACATATCCTTCCATTTTTCCTCTCTATCTTTGCACAAAAAAGAGAGGCGGTGAAATTTTGTCTAATTTTCACGAAAAAGAGTTTCCCTTTTGCGGGGAACTTGTTATACTGTAGTCATACCCGTTAGGGCGGAAAGGAGTCAGACATGGCAGAATTCAAAGAAAGAAAAAGATGGGTGTTTTTGGGGTTACCTTTTACGTTTACCAAATATACGATCAAGGATGATATGATCACGGTAAACAGCGGACTCATCCGTACAGAGGAGAACGATTGCTACATGTATAAGGTGCAGGACGTGAAGCATACCGCGACTTTGGCGGAGAAAATGTTCGGGCTTGGTACTGTCATCTGTTTTACGGGCGATACGACGGATCCCAAGCTTTACATCACACATATCAAGAATTCCAAGGCGATAAAGGATTTTATTCTTCAAGCGTCGGAGGAAGCCCGCATGAAGCGGCGCACGATGAATATGCTGAACATCGGCGCAGGCGATCTGAACGATGTGGATCCCGCGGATTTTTAATGGCCGTGCCGTTTGCACAAGAGCTTTTCCATTAAAAGAGAAAAGCCAAACCAGCAGGGCGCATAGTCTAAGCGGATGACGCCGCGGACATGGTAGGGAGATTGGTAGTAATTCCACGGACAGCGTTTTCGTTTGTCAAGGATGCTGCCGCTGATAAATTCAACACTAAAAATGCACAGAGTGTAGAGCAGTCCGCGTACGGACGTCTTCACTCTGTGTTTTTTTAAGAATGCGGAGATCGGATACAGGCATGCCGAGAGCCCGTAGATCGGGAACATCCAGAGCGACGTGATCCCTTTTAAGGAATAGTCACGCCGCTTGAATGTGTGAAACGCCGTAAAAAGAATTTCGGTCATCCAACCGAGCAGCCCGCAATAAAGGAAGTCATTAAAATAGGTTTTCTTTTTCATGCAATCAGTCTGCACCGATATGCGCAAAACTATACCGTATGATCGCAACATCTTTTGCGGCAAGCGCCAGCGTATCACCGCAGGATACTTCCTTTTGTGTCAGGAGCTCCGTGCCGCTTACCTCCATGCAGATGGAAGCCGCGGTATCGTTATGGTTTAACAAAAACAGAAAACCGATTCCGTCTTTTTTCCGCAGGCAGACCTCTACGCCGTCCGGCGATGCATGAACCGGCGCGATCGAGAGTGACGTGCACAGTTCGGTGAGGAATGAGCGGTAAAACTCCGCGTCGGAGCGGGTGGCGATATAGTAAGCGGTGCCTTTGCCGAATTCATTTTTTGTGAGGACGGGCATGCCCTGATAAAAATCGGATTCATACGCGGCAAGGGACTCCGCGCCCTCAAGATGCAGAAGATCGCATAACAGGGTGGCGGGATAACGCTGGCCGTTGTAGAGAAACGAATTTGCCTCCTCCGGGGGAAGCGCGTCGGACTCCTCGACCCAGATACCGAGAATGTCCCGCAGTCTGCCGGGATAGCCGCCGGTTACGACAAGGTCGTGATCTTCGACATAGCCGCTGAAATAGGTCGTGAGAAACGTGCCACCGTCTGATACAAAGCGGCGGATTTTTTCGTCAAAGCCATCCTTGCACATATATAGGAGCGGCGCAATGACAAGGCGGTAGCCGGAAAGATCATCTTCGACACCGACCAGATCGACGGAAATGTTTGCTTCGCTGAGCGCGCGGTAATATTGGGATACCTCGTCGGGATATCCGATCAGCGTGCTTGGCCCTGCGGAATATTCCGCAGCCCACCAGTTATTCCAGTCAAATACGATCGCGACCTTAGAATCTGCGCGCGCGCCCAGGGTCTGAGAACCGAGTGCCGCAAGCTCCGCGCCGAGCGCGGTGATCTCACGGAATACGCGGGTGTTCTCATTGCCGACATGGTCTATGACGGCGCCGTGATATTTTTCGCAGGCGCCGATGCTCCTGCGCATCTGAAAAAACATGACGGTGTCCGCGCCGTGCGCGACCGCCTGATAACTCCATAAGCGCATCACGCCGGGACGTTTTAATTTGCAATAGGTGTGCCAGTTGCTCACGCTTGGCGTCTGCTCCATCAGTGCGAAAGGTTTTCCCTGCTTTAAGCCGCGCATCAGATCATGGCGCATGGCAGTCCGCGTGTGCGTGTCATTATAGGAGGGATAATTATCCCATGAAACGAAGTCCATTTCACGTGCCCATTTCTGATAATCAAGCTCCTTGTACGTTCCCATCAGATTTGTCGTGACCGGGATGTCGGGGGTGTATTGTTTGAGGATGTCGCGCTCCATGCAATAGCAGGCAAGCATGCTGTCGGACTGAAAGCGCATATAGTCGAGGGAAATTCCCTGAAAAGTTGTGCGCACGCGCTCCATCATAAATTCCTCGGTGCGTAAGTCGGGCACGACGACGTCGTCCCAATCATAGAGCGTGTGTCCCCAAAATGCCGTGTTCCAAACGCGGTTCAACTCCTCGATCGTGCCGTATTTTTCTTTTAACCAGAGACGGAATGCGTGCTCGCAGTTGTCACAGTAGCAGGCACCGCCAAATTCGTTGGAGACATGCCAGCCGACAATGCAGTCATATGAGCCGTAGCGCTCAGCGAGCCGCTTCGCGAGTGCCGCGGCATATTTGCGATAGGTGGGGGAATTCGGACAGGAGTTGTGGCGGCCGCCGAATTTGCGGCGCATGCCGTTATGCTCCGTGCGTAATATGTCGGGATATTTTCTTGCCATCCATGCCGGATGCGCCGCCGTGGAAGTTGCAAGGCAGACTTTGATCCCGTTTTTCTGAACAAGCGAAAAGATACGGTCAAGCTTGTCAAAATCATAGGTGTCCTCATCCGGCTGCAGAGCGGCCCAGCTAAAGACATTCAGGGTGACGACATCGATATGCGCAAGCGCAAACAGGCGCATGTCCTCCTCCCAGATTTCCTCCGGCCATTGCTCGGGATTGTAGTCCCCGCCGTAGAGGATTTTTTGTACGCGTTCGTTTTCGATCATGAGACCTCCGTTTCCGCCGCTTTGCGGCCGCTTGGTTTTTCCTGCATGGGCAGAGCCATGAATAAACGAACGTTTTTTCGTGGTCGCTTCGCTCGTCAAATGGACAAAGAACAATCTGCCTGAGCAAACTCGCAGCTTGTTCTTTGTCCACTTGACTCTGCCCTTTTCGAATATTTTATCATGCCGGTGGCTGATATGCCATAAGAAAATAACGGCGTTCTTGATGCGGATTGATGTGAAAAGGAGCAAAGAGGTATCATTGTGATCCGATCGTGCGTATGCTATAATTTCAGTGTTATGGAAGCAATAACGGAGGTGAAAGCATGAGAACAGAAAACGAAATGTATGACCTGATCTTGGGGATTGCGCAAAATGATGTCAGAATTAAGGCTGTGTATATGAATGGCTCAAGAACAAACAAAAATGTTCCCAGCGACATGTTTCAAGATTATGATATTGTTTATGTTGTGGAAGAAACCAAAAGTTTTATAGAGGACAAGGATTGGATTCATCGTTTCGGAGAAATTCTTTACATGCAGTATCCTGATGAAACCCCGTATTATCCAAGTGATCAGGAAAATTCGTATGGTTGGCTCATGCAGTTTGCGGACGGGAACCGGATTGACCTGCACGTGCAGTCTGTAACCTACGCACTACAGCACATTCAAGATGACAAGCTTTGCAAGATTTTGTTAGACAAAGAAAATATATTACCCGAAATAGAAGCGGCAACAGATCGTCAGTACTGGGTTAAAGAGCCAACAGAAGAACAATATTTAGCCGTTTGCAATGAGTTTTGGTGGTGTACCAATAATATAGCAAAGGGATTATGGCGGGAGGAGCTCCCCTATGTGCAGGATATGGCAAATCATATTGTGAGGAATCAGCTTATTACGATGTTGAATTGGAAAGTTGGTATTTTAACAGGATGGTCAGTCAGCACGGGAAAATCATCGAAATACTTGTATAAGTGGCTTTCGGAGAGGGAGTGGAACATGTTTTTGTCAACTTATTTTGACTGCAATATAGATCATGCATGGAAGTCTGTTTTTGGCATGTGCGAATTATTTGAAATTGTGTCAAAGTACGTTGGAGAAAAATTGGGATGGGAGTATAATGAAAAAGAGGGCAAAGCTGCCCGGTCCTTCTTAGAACATGTACATCAACGATCAAAAAGAAAATAGGTGTGTTTCCTGATCACTTCAAATTCATTCTTTTTTGACTTGACGGAACAGACCAAAATGATATGATAATGAAAGAATTTTACATAGCGGAGTAAGGATGGGACGAACATGAAATTATCCATGAAAAAGAAACGGGAGCTTGCGCAGTCGATCGTGGCGCGCTTAAAAGAAGCATATCCGGACGCGGCGTGTTCCTTAGACTATGACCAGGCATGGAAGCTGTTGGTCAGCGTACGGCTTGCGGCGCAGTGCACGGATGAGCGTGTCAACGTGGTCGTACAGAATCTGTATGCGAAGTTTCCCGATGTGAATGCGCTTGCCGACGCGCCTGTGGAGGAAATCGAGCGCATTGTCAGACCGTGCGGGCTCGGAAACAGTAAGGCGCGCGATATCAGCGCATGTATGAAGGTTTTGCGAGACGAGTATGGCGGCAGAGTGCCGGACAGTTTTGAAAAGCTTCTGGCATTGCCGGGTGTCGGAAGAAAAAGTGCCAATCTGATCATGGGGGATGTGTTCGGCAAACCGGCGATCGTGACGGACACGCACTGCATCCGCCTTGTGAACCGCATGGGGCTGGTGGATGGTGTCAAAGAGCCGAAAAAGGTAGAAATGGAGCTTTGGAAGCTGATTCCGGGCGAGGAAGGCAGCGATTTCTGCCATAGACTGGTATGGCACGGAAGAGAAATATGTACTGCACGAACCAATCCACATTGTGACCGCTGTTGTCTCGCGGACGTTTGTGCCAAAAACGGAGTAAAGGAATCGAAAAAGCAATGAGTGGGAAGCCAATTCTATTTGTCAGCGTGAACGACCGCTGTTACGCCTCTTATCGTTTTTTTGCGGCGAGACTTGAGGAGGCGGTGAAACGGCAGGGAATGGAAACGGCGTGGTGTTATCTGCCGGAAGGAAGCGGGAAGAACGAGGAGTCATGGGATCGGGTATTGCAGGAGGTTTTAGGAAAAACGTATCTTGCAGTAGTCGATTTCAATTCTTTTCTGCCGAAGCTTGCGGCGGACGGAAGAAATCTGATCGAGCTGTTTGAAGCGCCGTTTTATCATATCGTGCTGGATCATCCGCTCTATCATCATACGGCGCTTTCCGCGGACACCGATCTGCAGCATGTGATCTGCGTGGATGAGCGTCATGCCGATTATGTGCGCGCCAATTATCCACGGATCAGACAGGTGTGGGCGCAGACGATTCCGGGAACGGCGGGCGCTTTGGCGGATACGCCGTTTCAGGAGCGAAAAAATGAGATTTTGTTTTGCGGAACGTATGAGGAACCGCGGCAGTATTGGAATTTGATGAATGAGCTGCCCAATCAGTTAAAAAAGGAATGCCGCCTGCTGGCGGAACAGATGCTCGCCCGGCCGGAGCGGACGATGGAGGAGCTGCTTGTCGGAATGCAGGGGAATGTGGATGTATCCGGCGTTTACGGTCAACGTTTTGCGGCGCGTATGCAGGCGGATTTCCTTGCGGACGCCTATGTCCGAAATCTGCGCAGGAAGCAGGTTGTGGAAGCGCTTGTCAGCGCAGGGCAGCCGCTTGCCCTGTTTGGTCAGGGCTGGGAGCAGATTGGCGCGCGGGCGGGCGGACCACTTTCTTATGAAAATTATGTAAACCGAATCGGAAACTATCGCTTTGCCCTGCACTGCATGCCGGGCTTTGTATGCGGCGGACACGACCGCATTGGAAATGCCATGCAAAACGGGGCGGTATGCATTACGGACCGCACGCAGTATACGCGCAGCCATTATGAGCAGGGGAACGTTCAGGTTCTCAGTTATAAAATCGGACAGATGGAAGAACTGATCGCGCAATGTGAGTATGGTCTGACGCATACGCAGGAGGCGGAAGCGATTGCAGCCGCCGGAAAGCAATATGCTAAGGCGCATGAGACATGGGAGCGGTTTGCAAAGAAGCTGATCGAATGGATTGTGGGATGACGCAGAGAGCTGCGCAGCATATTTGAAATCTTGAAAAGAAACTGGAATCGAGGCAGAAACAAAGATGGAAACGGGTAAGGATGCGGAGAAACAAAAAAGAAAGCGGCTGCAGAGCCACGAGATTGATATGGTACACGGACCGCTGTTCGGAAAGCTTTTGCTTTTTGCACTGCCGCTCATGCTTTCGGGTATATTACAGTTATTGTTTAACGCGGCGGATATTGTTGTAGTAGGGAGATTTGCGGGTGATGATTCCCTTGCGGCAGTCGGTTCGACCGGCTCGCTCATCAACCTGCTGACGAATTTGTTTATTGGAACCTCCGTCGGCGCGAACGTCGTGGCGGCGCAGTTTTACGGTTCCGGTCAGCGGGATAAGATTTCCGATACGGTTCATACGAGCGTGTTTTTGAGCCTGATCTGCGGTGTGGTGGTGATGGTGATCGGCATTTGTCTGTCGGGACAGATGCTGGTGTGGATGTCCTCGCCGGATGATGTGATCGGACTTGCCACGATCTATCTGCGCATTTACTTTTTGGGGATGCCCGCGGTGATGGTGTACAATTTCGGAAGCGCGATCCTGCGCGCGGCGGGAGATACGAGGAGACCGCTTTATTTTTTGATGATCGCGGGTGTCGTCAATGTGATCTTAAACCTGATTTTTGTGATTGTCTTTCGTCTGGGCGTTGTGGGCGTTGCCATGGCGACGGTCATATCCCAGAGTATCTCTGCGGCGCTTGTATTGTGGTGCATGACCAGGGATACGGAACTGCATTTTTCTTTCCGCGGGCTGCATTATTCCAAAGAGATTTTGAAGCGGATCGTGCGCATCGGTATTCCGGCGGGGATACAGGGAACCGTGTTCTCACTGTCGAATGTCGTCATCCAGTCCGCGATCAATTCGTTCGGTAAAATTGTGGTTGCGGGGAATTCGGCGGCTGGCAATATCGAGGGCTTTGTCTATGTTGCCATGAACTCTATGTATCAGACGGCGCTGACTTTTATCGGACAAAATTACGGCGCAGGGGAGAAAAAAAGAATCCTGCGCGTGCTTTTTTATTGTCAGGGGATCGTGATCGTGGTCGGAACCGTACTCGGGAATCTCGCGGTCGTATTCGGAAAAGAGTTGTTGTCGATTTATTCCGGCACGAAGGAAGTCGTGGAAGCGGGGCTCGTACGAATGCGTTATATCTGCCGTTTTTATGCGCTCTGCGGTGTGATGGACGTCATGGTCGGCGCACTGCGCGGTCTCGGATATTCCGTCATGCCGATGATCGTGTCGTTAGTCGGCGCCTGCGGTCTGCGTCTTGTCTGGATTGCCACGGTCTTTCGCATGAACCGGACAATGGGGACGCTCTATTTTTCCTATATCGTGACATGGACGATCACTGCTGCGGTGCATATCATCTGCTTTGCGGCCGCGTACCGGAGAAAACAGAAGGATCACGCGGTTATGATCTGAATATGAATAAAAAGCTTGGCGCATTTACGCCAAGCTTTTTATTGTTTATTTTCCTCGGACGGCACCTCCACCGGTTTCCATGCCTGCCCGAATTTGACGTCCCGAAACAGGGACGCAAGGCCGGTGATCTGTTTCAGGCGCAGGATTTCATCCTTGTCCATACCTAAGTGTTTGGAGATCCATGCGTCGCTCCTGCCCAGTTCATGTAATTCTTTCACGATATTGCTCATCAGATCAACATCGTGAGAGCCTCTCGCCCGGTTATGCCGGACCGTGCTTGCCATGCGGCTTGCAAAGGGCTTGTCAATGACGGATACCGGCATCATTCCGTGCTCGCGCTCATAAATATCGGGATATTCTTTCATCACGCGCCAGCGGTGAAAACCGTCCACGATGGCATACAGATCTTTTTGCTTCGAATAGTAACATACGATGGGCATGGTATAGCCGTCTTCCTTGATGCTGTCATAAAGCAGCTTCATTTCGGGAGGGGCGATGTTGTTAGGGTTATAGGTATTCGGTACAATTTTTTCAAACGGTACGGCAATGACGTTGTATACCGGGCTTGTGAAATCATGTTCTTTCATGAAGCATTTCTCCGTATTTTTTCTTGATTTTATCAATTTTGAGCTGTTCCAATCTTGTCATGCCAAATCCCATAAAACGACAGATATGATCATTCTTTAGGATGCAGTAGCACATCCGTTTCCAGCTGGGAATATCCTTCGTGGCCTTGATGTCATCGGTATTGTCGGGAATATTGCCGATAAAAATGATTCTGGAATGCTTCAACAGCGTATAATTGGAAACACCGTTGCGCCTGATCTGATACCCGTGCTTGATCAATTCCTCGATCACGCTTTCTTCCAGTCCGCCGCCGGTCTTATGCCAAAATTCAATGGAAGTTCTGAATTTTTTTACATAATTATTTCGAAGCCGTGCCGGAAGCGTGTCCAGCAGGAATTTGGTATAGGATTCCCAAGTGTGGCCCTCGGGCAGGGAAATACTGCGGTATCCCATGGCTTTTGTCTTGCCGTAAATGGAACCGAAATTAGCGCCGCGCACCCGCCCTACGAGCTTTGTCCAGATTTCCGGATCGATGACCCGGTAAAGATTCAGGGAATCCTTTGAATAATCATTGAACGGCGATGCGACCCGCATCTGGTCGATCGTTAAGCCCGCCTTATAATAAAGATCATAAAGGTGGTTATAATCGTAACCGAAGCGGTAATTCGCCACCCAGACATCCTGATTGGACCAGTCGTAAAGGGGAGAAGCGTTCCATATATCCTTGAATTGTCTGGTAATCCAGCATTCATCCTGATAGCCGTATTTTTTATTGACGATGCCGCTGTATCGCTGGAGAGATTCGTCCGCCCGGATGCCGAGCAGGCAGACTGTTTTTCCGTCGCCGTGTGTTTCCTTATAAAAACGACTGAATTGTTTTGCAAGATCTTCTTGATGCATGCGGTAGCGGTAATGCGTAAAGGGTTGGTCGATCGTGATCACATAAGGATGATCGGGGCGTTTGCGGACCCATGATTCTTCTTTTGTGTCATCCCAGGGATACCAGTACATCTCATAACTGCTCAGCGCGGTTCTGGTCGCCATTGGCAGGCAGACCCAGTACAGGTCGCATTCCTCCTTCAGGGACTGAAACGTTCTGGTGATATATTCCGTCGTTACCGTGTATTGCGCTTCAAAATCCTGATGAAATACGCCGATCCTGCGGTCGGGATAATATCTGCGCTTGAAATCTAAAAGAAGATTCAGCAGGACACCGCTGTCCTTACCGCCGCTGAATGATACATAAATATTTTGGAATTCGCGGAAAAGATAATGAAACCGCTGCTGCACGGCATCATAAACATTCATGTCCTGATAGCCTTTTGTCATCATGTCTGTTCACCTTTCTCTTTCGTAATCCAAAAAGAAATCCCTACGGAAATTCTTTAAATGATTGGCGCGGATTCAAACAGTGCCCGCAGCGCTTTTTCACTCATGGCATAGAGCGGACGGGATGCGTCCTCTTTCCATGTATTCGCGTAGCGGCACAGGCTTTGGAGCAGGCATGCCGCTTCTGCGCGTCCGTCCGCGGCAAGGCGCGGCAGCGGGCTTGTGCAGATGATGAGAGGAACGGCAGTACCCGTAAGCTGTATTTCATAGATCAGACCGAGCCGGTGATTACGCTCAAAATTATCAATGGTCTGTACGATCGGCACAATGGCGGTCTCATCAAGGATGGTGGAAGCAGAGTTCATGACAATATCCCACCATTGGGGTGTGGAGTAGCTGTTGGTCGGAAAGTGGGCAAGCGCGGGATGCTCCTTACGGATGAAAAGGCCCATTGTTCCGACAGGAATTTCTTTTTTCATGCCCTCGGAAATACTGCGGAACATCGGATAGCACCAAAAATCCGTACAATACGTGCCAATGACGGCATTTGGATTTAAGTCTTTGGAAAGGCAGAGCACCGTGGGATGACCGTCCTGCACGCGTTCGATCGCGTCAGAGAGATCGGTTGAAATATTATGTAAACCATAAACACCATCCGACCGACATTCTGAATTATGTAAACCACTTGTGTTGTCCCACGAAGGATAGCTCCAGAGCTCGTAATGGTTGGAGACATCAGTGCCCGCAAGGCGGATCTGCAGCAGATAATGCTCCGGTCCGGCAGAAGCGGGAATTGCCAACGTAAAGGGGTAAAGCGGTGTATAGCCGTTTTCGGTTACGCCTGAGGGGCAGTCCACACGCTGTCTGGAAACAAGCGCGTCATTTTTCAGGTCGGTCAGAAGAAGCTCCACGGTAACGGCCTCCGGCAGTTTTCTGCGGTACCATGTCAGGGAGACTCTGCCTTCAAGCGCGGAACCGTTTGTAAGGACATAGGAGGGAAACTCCGCCTGAATAACGGCATCGGAGCAGAAGCGCCTGAAATCTTCTGCGCTGAGGATGCCCTTGTTTTCCATGAATGCGTCGAGCATGCCGACCAGTGCGGTTCCCTGTCCCGAGAAATCCTGAATATCCAAGATCTGAAAACCCGCCATGCTCTTTGTGCGCAGGGCAGTTTCCAATTCATCTTTATAGCAGGCTGCGGCGAGCGCGCCGGAATTTCTGAAATAATCCTTTGCCATCGACAGCAGTCCTTTTTCCTCAAGGCGGCTGCGGAAAATCGCAAAGTTGCGTGCCTGTAGAACACCGGTATATTTTGTGATTTCGTCAAAATCAGGATAGGTCTCATATTGCCCGATCTCATGAGATACGACCGGAACATGAGGGATCAGTTCTTCTGCCGCATCCGTCAGCTTGACGCGCTTGATCCCTGTGCCGTACTGGATTTCAATCGTGCCGTCCTCGCCGACTTCCGCGCTGCTTTCGGGATAATCGGGGAAAATGGCGGATTCATAAGTAAAGTCCGTACAGGGGCGGTCGGTCTGCACATGACCGAGCGGCTTGTCGCACATCGCGTAAGATCCGCGTATCTGGCGGTCCACAGTAAAGCGTACACCGCAGAAAAAATCATCGTTTGACTGAATGTTGGGAATCCACTGGAAATTGTTGGAGCCCTGCGTATACAGATGCCGTCCGTCATACGCTTTATAACGGCCGACCAGCTCATTGACGGCCTGCGGGCTGCCCCAGAGCTCGTTTCCCATGGACATCATGCAGAAAGAAGGATGATTGCCGAATTCGTCCAAAATGCGAAACCCTTCTTCGGTCAGATAGCGCTGTCCGATCTCATCATAGCCTTCGTCTTCCTCAGCGGCAAAGGTTCCCCAGAACGGAAGCTCGGGCTCATAATAAATACCGAGCAGGTCAGCGGCGAGGAAAGCGGCTTCGGGCGGGCAGCAGGTGTGACAGCGGTAGTGGTTGATACCAAACTCCTTTGCAGTCTGCAGAACCTTCAGCCAGCCGGAAAGATTCATCGGCGCATAGCCCGTCAGCGGAAAAATCATACCGTCATGCTTGCCGCGCAGAAAGGTCTTGCGGTCATTCAGATAAAAATGAGTACCGCGTGCCTCAAACTTTCGGATGCCGCACCATACGGCGTAGGAGTCCCCGCATCCGTTTTCATCCGTCAGGGAAACGGCAAGGCGCAGTACGACCGGATCATATTCGTCCCAAACGGAAAGCGATTCGGGTACCGTTACCTGAAAATGCAGCGTCGTCTGCCCGGACGCACTTATGGAGGGGGCGTCATGGGACGGTATCGTGGCAGTATCCTCAAAAAGCGTTATCGCAGAAGAATCCGAAAGCACCTGCTCTGCGGGGAGGAGTGTAGTAAGACCGCACGCGTCTGAAGGACAGTGTGGTATGGATAAATGCTCCAAGGTGACGGGAAGCACTTTTATGGTTAAATTGGAATGGTCGGATTCTAAATAATTATCAATAGAAACCATACCAGACAAGATTCTTTTTTCGTAATCCGTATCAATGCGTACGAGGCGGATGCGCATCGTGTCATAGAAGGTCAGTGTCATCGAGCCGACAATCCCGTTCCAGTTTGTCTGTGTGTCGGGAGAGGTCATATGACCGCCCCGTGTCGGGTAGTCCACGTTCGAAGTCATGATCGTCAGCACGGGATGCGTCTGCCTGATATGCGTTGTCAGATCGTAACAGTGCGACGTGCACAAGCTGTTTTGGCACCCGGCATAAACGCCGTCCACCCAGACATGGGAGATTCTTGTGCGTTCCAGCTTCAGGATGGCATGCTGTCCTACCGCATCGGGCGCAATAGTGAGTTCCCGCTGATACCACGCATAGCCCTCCGTTAAGTATGCGGCCGTCAGGGAGCCGGTCTCTGCGGCCTGATTCGGCGCGCCCTTTTTTTGCTCCGAAGTCGTGCCGGGGAGCTGGATCGTGTCGGAGAAAGCTCCCGTCTCGTAATGCGCGTCCATTCCCCTTTTTTCGTTATCAAGCCGGAAATTCCAGATTCCGGACAAATCATACTGGTAGGTCATAATAAGGTCTCCGTTTCGTTTGAATTCTCTGAACAACGCTCTTGCGCCATGTAGATAAGCATAGCATACCCGCAGGAGAAATGCGAGCATAAGTGTAAAAAAACGGTTGGAATCAGCGCTTATATTTGTTAAAATAGAAATAAAATAAAACAAAAAATGTTGTATTAAAAATAACAAAGAAAGTATAGAGAGAAAAAACATGATCTATAAGTGTCATAACTGTGGAGGAAATGTGATTTACGACCCGCAGCGCAAGCGGATGTACTGCGCGCACTGTGAGGGAATCGACAGCGAGGAGCCGGTTTCGGGAGGCGGAGTGGCGCAGTGTGCAAACTGCGGCGCGCCCCTGACTGTGGGAAGGTTCCAGTCTGCGGGAAAATGCGATCACTGCGGCTGTTATCAGATTTTTGAGGAGCGGGTCAGCGGACAATTCACGCCGCACTTGATCCTGCCGTTTGCGGTCAGCAGGCAGGAAGCCGAAAGAAAGCTGCAGACGGAGTTCGGCGGGCGGACGTTTGCGCCAGCCTCGTTTCTGTCGCGGGCTACACTGCAAAAAATGGAAGGCATGTATGTTCCTTTTTTCATGTACGATTACCACGTGCAATATGACTGGTCGGGAAAAGGAACAAAGGTGCGGGTGTGGACGTCGGGGGATACGGAATATACGGAGACGTCCTATTATCATATCAACAGGAGCATGGAGGCGGATTTTTCCCGTATTCCGGTAGACGCCTCGATCGTGATGGACGATGCGAAGATGGATCTGGTTGAGCCGTACGACTATCAGGCACTTGAAAATTTCCAAATGAAATATATGTCCGGCTTTATTGCGGAAATGTATAATCAGGGATCGGATCAATTGGAGCCGCGCGCGCACCGCAAGGCGGAGCGGGACACCGAGGATCTGATGCGGCAGACGATCGCGGGCTATTCGACGGTGACGCCCGAGTTCCGCAACATGAACGTGCGCCAGAAAGCGGTGGATTACGCGTTGATGCCGGTCTGGGTGTATGAGTATGCATTTGGTGGGGAAAATTACACATTTTATGTAAACGGGCAGACCGGAAAAATCATCGGGAAAATGCCGATATCCAAGCCCAAAGCGGTCGGGTACACTGCGTCTGTGTTTGGATTTGTCATGCTCATTGGACAGATTATCCGAATGATCATAGATATAGCATGAGAAATTAGAAAACTTTGCGGGTTGTCATGGAGGTTCGTATATGAAAAAGTACATAAAAAGCATGGCGGTCTTTCTCATCATCATCGCGGTGCTGCTTGTTATCTATCTGGTTTTGTGGGGGATGAAGTTTGCTGTCGGAGATGACTATGTACGGAGAAACAGCGTAGCGCCCACACAGAGAGTGTATGATTATGCCGACGTGCTGACGGATTCCGAAGAGAAAGCGTTAGAAAATCTGATCGCAAAGCGGGAAGGACAGATCGGCTGCGATATCGTGCTTGTGATCTTAAATGAGCCGCTGGCAGAGTATGCGAGAGGCTATGAGGACGTCCTTGGGCATCTTTCCGAATCGGAATATGTGATGGTGTATGCCGACAATTTCTATGACGAGAAAGCCTTTGGCTATAATGCGCCGCACGGGAACGGCTGTGTGTTTGTGGACAATTGGGATCGAAGTGAGAGCATTTATGGGTATGCTTACAATTGGCTTTCCACATCGGGCACGGTGGAGGATAAATTTTCCACCCGCATGATCAATCGTGTGATAGATGATGTCAACGACAGGGTCAATGAGAATCCCTATGAGGCATACAAAAGTTATGTAAACAATATTTACTATTATATGTCCGGAAACAATATGGAGCGCGTCGAGATTCCATTTTATGTAATAGCTGTGATTGCGGCGATCGTAGCGATGGTCTATCTGATTGCAAACCTGGCGAAGAATATCGGGACAAAAACAACGGTTGGAAATACTTATGTAAACGGTGGAAGACCGAAGATGAATGTCATGACCGATCAGTTCGTCAGAAAAAGTGTAACAAAAAGGCGCATCCAGTCGAGCAGCGGCGGAGGCGGAGGCGGTGGTGGCGGCGGTCATCATACATCCGCGGGCGGCCATTCGCACGGCGGAGGCGGCGGTCATCATTGACGGATATGGAAGGTGCGGAATTCGCATTCAGATGGTAGCGGGATATTGAGACAGTGTAGAATGTGATTAGGAGAGAATGGTCTATGAAAAAGAGATTAAGGAAAAGTAAGCTGATTGCGCTGATTGTAGCGATGGTGCTGATATGCTGTGCCTGCGGCGGCAATGCGAAGAAGGATACCGGAGACGGAAATGTGGAGAATACGTCGGATCAGCAGGACGGAAATGCCGGGGATGCAGGCGAAGACGGCGAGAACGCACAGGATAAAAATGCCGGAGATGCAAGCGAAGACGGCGAGAATGCACAGGATAACGATGCGCAGGCAGGGAATTCGATCGATGTTTCCGCACTGCGCGAGCAGATGGGATTTCATGTGGAAGGACAAACGCTTTTGGATGTGAACGGAAATCCGTTTGTGATGCGTGGCATCAACCATGCGCATACATGGTTTGCCGATCAGCTCGGCACAGCGTTAAAAGCCATTCAGGGAACCGGCTCCAACGCGGTGCGCATCGTGCTCTCGAACGGCGTACAATGGACGAAGACGGAAGCGCAGTCTGTTGCGGATATTCTGGCAATCTGCAAAAATCTTGGCATGGTCGCTGTTTTTGAGGTGCATGACGCCACAGGAAAAAATGATGTGGACTCCTTGTTACAGGCGGCAGAATATTTTGTGGAGATCAAGGATGTGCTCATAGGCGAGGAGGACTACTGCATCATTAATATTGCGAACGAATGGGGCGGCGACTGGAACAGCACCCGCTGGTGCGAAGGGTATACGCAGGCGATCCCGATGTTACGTGAAGCGGGGCTGGCGCATACGATCATGGTCGATGCCTGCGGCTGGGGGCAGTACGGAAAATGCATCGGTGATCACGGCAGAGAAGTATTTGAGTCGGATGTGCTCGGCAATACGATGTTTTCCGTTCACATGTACGGAACGGCGGGCGGCACTGAGCAGTCCATTGATGAAAATATGGGTTATGCGCTCGATCAGGATCTATGCCTTGTGATCGGCGAATTTGGCTACAACCATTCGGACGGCGACGTGCAGGAGGAGTATATCATGGCGCGCTGCGTGGAACGTAATGTCGGTTATCTTGCGTGGTCGTGGAAGGGAAACGGCGGCGGTGTAGAGTATCTGGATCTGTCAAAGGACTGGAACGGCGTTTCGCTTTCCGAGGATTGGGGCGAGGTCGTCATCAACGGGCAGAACGGAATCCGTGAGACGGCGGTGCCATGTACGGTGTTCGCGCAGTAAAGAAGAGAATGTATATTCTTTATAGAAAAAAGGAAACCATCATCGCCAGCCGAACGATGATGGTTTTTTTGAGGGGTTTTTATGATAAAAAATTACATTTTATTCACTGCAAGATTCAGGCGGGAAATTTTTCTGGAAGCGTAATTTTTGTGATATACGCCCTTGCTCGTCGCCTTATCAATCGCGCTTGTTGCAGCCAATACAGCAGATGCAGCAGCATCCTTATCCTTTGCATCGATCGCAGCATAAACCTTCTTTACTGCGGTTCTTACGCTGGAACGGATTGCTTTATTTCTGTCTGCCTTTTTCTGGCTTACTAAAATTCTTTTTTTCGCGGATTTGATATTTGCCATGATAACACCTCCATATTTTCTATTTGTTGAAAGCGGTGTTTCATTATAGCCGGACACGGACGAACTAATGTAAACACACATGGAATATAATAGTGAATTTCCGCGGTTCTGTCAATACATAAATTCCTTTTTTTCGGTCAAAATAACAAAAATATTTTCTGATTGAAAAGAGGGATGGGGGAAATGGCATTTCAGATCAGAACGGATCTCGCATTGGAGGCACGCGAGAGTGCGGAGGAAGCGTCCGGGGACTTAAGAGGGGTGAGCGTGGACGAATACGACTTGGAAGCGGCGGATATTCATGTGACAAAGGTTGTCATTGAGTCCGCAAACGGGGCGACGGCGCTTGGCAAACCGATCGGAACGTATATCACGCTGGAAGCGCCTGCCATGACGGAGCCGGATGAGGATTATCATAAAGAGATTTCAGAGGAAATCGCAAAACAGCTTTGGGAACTGCTGCCGGATATGACAAGGGAGCAGTCCATATTGGTCGTGGGGCTTGGCAACCGGGATGTGACGGCGGATTCGTTAGGACCGCGTGTGACGGACAATCTGCTCATTACCAGACAGGTGATGAAGGAGTTCGGTGCGGCGGCGTATGACCGGGAAAAAATGCATTCGATCAGCGCCGTTGTGCCGGGCGTTATGGCGGCGACGGGCATGGAAACGGCGGAGATCATACGGGGCGTTGCCGGGCAGACGAAACCGAATGCGGTTGTCGTGATCGATGCGCTTGCGGCGCGCAGCACCAGACGCTTAAACCGGACGATACAGATCACGAATACGGGAATTCATCCGGGTTCCGGCGTAGGAAATCACAGAAATGCGATCACGTCGCAGACGATTGGCGTACCGGTTGTTATTGCGATCGGGATTCCGACTGTCGTGGATGCGCAGACGATCGTCAATGACGCGATCGGAAGGTGGAACGTGGGAGAGCATGGGCCGGGCGGCGCGCTGGAAACGCCGGAGCTGCTGCCGGAGCTGGCCAATTTTTACGTCACGGGGAAAGATGTCGATGAGATCGTAAAGCGTTTAAGCTATACGATTTCCGAGGGGTTGAACCGGACGTTTGAGCGATTCGGCGCGGAGGGCTAGGAGACGTTGTTGCGCATGAAAGCACAGCGATTCGCACGGACGAGCGCATACGGCATATCACAGCGTCTTGTCTCATAAAATAGAAGAGATTACGGATAAGAAGGTAATGCCGTGCGTATGCGGGAGATTTCCATACAGACAGGCAGGAGTAAGAGGGCAACGGTATGCCTCATTGTTCTTTTGCTGCTGCTTTTTCTTTTAGCGGTATCCAATATCGTACACGGTACGGCGGGGGAACGGACTAACGTTTCGGGTGCGGAGAACCGCGAGGGATTTGGGATTGCTTTTTTGGAAAGCGTGAGGGACAGGGTGTATCGGAGCCTTGTGCCGCTTTATGCATTTGCCGACGAAAAATACCTGCCGGAAAATGCAGGGCAGATGCTGCTACAGGCAGCCTGCGGGGAAATGCCGATTTTGCTGCAGATCGGAGAATATGGGGAAACAAGGCATACCGAGAGCCGTAGTACTTATGAGGAACTGATCGCATGGGAGATCGAGCGGGAGCGGAGCATGCTTGCAGAAAATCCGGCCGTGGAAGACGGGGAGGAGGAAACGTATTGGAGTGAGAGGGACCTGCCGCCAGCGGCGCCGAATCCGGCGGACACACAGCTTGTGAATGAACTTGTACTCTCGGAAAATCAGGCGTACGCCAGAGAGACGCAGCAGGGGAATATCGTGGAAACAATGTCGGGCAGCTTTGCCCTGCGCACGGTGCCGAGCTTTACCTACGACTGGACGCAGTATCAGGAACTTGAGGATCTGGTGAAAGGCTTTTATATTGTGGACCCGACGACAACGGCGACAGCGGAGCGCTTAAACATCGCAGAGCTGACAGGGACCGATATGACACTGAGAGGGAGCGCTGAAAGTCCGCAGATTCTGATCTATCATACCCATTCGCTGGAGGCCTATGCCGATTCCACGGAAGGAGATCCGTCAACCGGCGTGGTCGGCGCTGGCGAATATCTGGCGCAGCTTCTGCGCACGCAGTACGGTTTTAATGTCATTCATCACACCGGACAGTATGATGTGGAAAACCGTGACCGGGCATACTCCTGCGCGGAACCCGCGATACGGCAGATCCTGGAGGAAAATCCGACGATCGAGGTGGTGATCGACCTGCATCGGGACGCGGTAAAAGAAGACGTCCGGCTCGTTGCGGATATTGACGGCAGACCGACGGCCAAATTTATGTTTTTTAACGGTTTAAGCTATAACAACACGCAGGGAAACATTGATTATCTGTATAATCCTTACATAAAAGACAATCTGGCGTTCTCTTTTCAGGCGCAGGCGCTTGCAAACGAATATTATCCGGGCGTTACGCGCGGGATTTATCTGCGCGCGCTGCGTTATAATATGCATTTTTGTCCGAAAAGCATGCTGATCGAGCTGGGGGCGCAGACAAACACCTGCGAGGAAGTTTGGAATGCGGTGCCGATCATTGCGCAGATTTTGGGGATGGAGCTGAGCGGGGAAAGGTAGCGGAGCACAGACCCTGCGCTGCATGTCCGCAGGCGGATAGGGGATACGAACTACGGATTGCACGTGGACACGGGAAACAATATTTGTTATAATCCATAAAGAGTCTGAATGAGACTGGAGGATTGCGAAGCGCAATTGCCTGTTTCATGGGATTAGGGAAAAGGAGTACCGTTATGGCACAGATCGATCAAAGTAAAATACGCAATTTCTGCATTGTAGCGCATATCGACCACGGAAAGAGTACGCTGGCGGACCGGATCATTGAACGGACGGGGCTTTTGACCGAGCGGGAGATGCAGGCGCAGGTGCTTGACAATATGGACTTAGAGCGTGAGAGGGGCATCACCATCAAAGCGCAGGCGGTCAGAACCGTGTATAAGGCAAAAAACGGGGAGGAGTATATCCTAAACCTGATCGATACGCCGGGACATGTGGATTTTAACTATGAGGTCAGCAGAAGCCTTGCCGCCTGTGACGGTGCGATCCTGGTCGTGGACGCGGCGCAGGGCATCGAGGCGCAGACGCTTGCCAATGTTTACTTAGCGCTTGATCATGACTTAGAGGTCATACCCGTGATCAACAAGATCGACTTGCCGAGCGCAGAGCCGCAGCGCGTCATCGATGAGATCGAGGATGTGATCGGCATCGAGGCGCAGGATGCGCCGCTCATTTCCGCTAAAAACGGCATCGGCATCGATGAGGTGTTAGAGGCGGTCGTGCAGAAACTGCCTGCCCCTCCGGGTAGTGCGGACAACCCCTTAAAAGCGTTGATCTTTGACTCCGTTTATGATTCCTATAAGGGCGTCATTATTTTTTGCAGGATCAAAGAGGGGACGGTCAAAAAAGGAACGAGAATTAAAATGATGGCGACGGGAGCAGAGCAGGACGTGGTCGAGGTCGGTTATTTCGGAGCGGGACAATTTATTGCCTGCGACGAGCTTTCGGCGGGCATGGTCGGTTATATCACGGCATCCATCAAAAATCTGAAGGAGACGCAGGTCGGCGATACGGTGACGGATGCGGACTCACCGTGTGCAGAGCCACTGCCGGGATATAAAAAAGTGCAGTCCATGGTCTACTGCGGTCTGTATCCCGCGGATGGCGCGAAATATCCGGATTTACGGGATGCCTTGGAAAAACTGCAGTTAAACGACGCGTCCCTGCAATATGAGCCGGAGACGTCCGCTGCGCTCGGATTCGGGTTCCGATGCGGCTTTTTGGGGCTTCTTCATTTAGAGATCATTCAGGAACGCTTGGAGCGCGAATACAATCTGGATTTGGTAACGACAGCGCCTGGCGTTGTCTATCGTGTATATAAGACAAACGGTGACATGGTGGAGCTGACGAATCCGTCCAATCTGCCCGATCCGTCGGAAATTGATTATATGGAAGAGCCGATCGTGAGCGCGGAGATCATGGTGACGACGGAATTTATCGGTTCGATCATGCAGCTCTGTCAGGAGCGGCGCGGCAGGTATGTGAGCACGGAATACATTGAGACGACGCGCGCGCTCTTAAAATACGATCTTCCCTTAAACGAGATCATCTATGATTTTTTTGACGCCTTAAAATCGCGTTCGAGAGGCTATGCCTCCTTTGATTATGAGATCAAGGGCTATGAGCGTTCTTCGCTGGTCAAGCTGGACATTCTCATCAACCGCGAGGAGGTCGATGCGCTTTCCTTTATCGTGCACGCGGACAGCGCTTATGAGCGCGGACGCAGAATGTGTGAGAAATTAAAAGAAGAAATTCCGCGCCATTTATTTGAGATTCCGATTCAGGCGGCGGTCGGCGGCAAGGTCATTGCGCGCGAGACGGTCAAGGCGATGCGCAAGGACGTGCTTGCCAAGTGTTACGGCGGCGATATTACGCGAAAAAAGAAGCTGTTAGAAAAGCAGAAGGAAGGCAAAAAGCGTATGCGCCAGATCGGAAGCGTCGAGATTCCGCAGAAAGCGTTTATGTCGGTTTTGAAGCTGGATGATGATTGAGATGAACAAAAAGCCGCTTGCCATCTATCTTCATATTCCGTTCTGCGTGCGAAAATGTCTGTACTGTGATTTTTTATCCGCGCCTGCGTCTGCAGATCAAATCGAGAATTATGTAAACCTTATGCTCCGCGAGATCCGGGCGGCCGCGGACGGCGGGCAATTGCAGGATTATGAGGCGGCAACGGTTTTTCTGGGCGGCGGAACGCCGTCCCTGCTTGCTGTAAGTCAGATAGAAACAATTTTATGTAAACTCAGAGCGGTCATTCCCGTTCGCGCGGACGCGGAGATCACGATGGAAATGAACCCGGGAACCGTGACGAAGGGGAAGCTTGCGGACTTAAAGCGCATCGGGATAAACCGGATCAGCATCGGCGTGCAGTCCCTGCAGGATGACGAGCTTGTTCTGCTCGGACGGATTCACCGCGCAACGGAAGTGTACCGGCTGTGGGAGTGGACGGAACAGTTACAATTTCGAAATCGCAGTCTCGACCTGATGAGCGGCATTCCGGGACAGACACAGGAGAGCTTTCGCGATACGCTTGAGAAAGCGGCGGCGCTTGAGCCGGAGCATATTTCCACCTACAGCCTGATCGTGGAGGAGGGGACGCCCTTTTACGCGATGTATCCGAACGGCGCGGTGGATGAAGAGACGGACAGAAAGCTCTATGCACTGACGAAGGAAGTGTTAAAAAAGCATGGCTATGAACGCTATGAAATCTCCAATTATGCGAAGGACGGCTATGCGTGCAGGCATAATCTCACTTACTGGTCACGTGGGGAGTATTTAGGCTTCGGACTCGGCGCGGCTTCATTGATGAACGACGTGCGTTTTCGGAATGCCGGTGATATCGCAGGGTACGAGCGGGACATTTCCGTGCGGGAAGCGCGTGCGTGCAGCGGGAAAGCCTCGCCTGCCTACGGGGAGTGGGAGCCGCTTTCCGCAAAGGATCGCATGGCGGAGACAATGTTCTTGGGGCTCAGGCTGACAAAGGGCGTATCGGAGCAGGCGTTTTACGAGCAGTTTGGATGTTCCCTGTACGAGATATACGGCAGCGTATTAGAGAAACATAGGAAAAACGGACTTCTGAAGCAGAAGGACGGCTTCCTTTTTCTCACAGAGTACGGATTGGATGTCAGCAATTATGTGATGGCTGACTTTTTATTGTGAAAATTTACGAAAAAGGTGCTTTTTTTCTTGCACTTTTTGGACATGATTTGTATAATAAAAGTGGATTGCAATTTTTTGCGTAGGGTGGAAAGGCACTTTCAATCCCAAGGTCACATAGAATATATCAAATTGACTTTGGGGGCTTCTTTTGAAAACGTTTCAAAAACCGTTATCCGCGCAGGAGGAAACCCGATACCTTAGGCAGATGCGGGAAGGCGGCGAGGAGGCTTTAGAAGCGAGACGGATCCTGATCGAGCGAAATCTTCGGCTTGTCGCCCATGTTGCCAAGAAGTACCAAAGTCCGTCGCAGGAGTTGGACGATTTAATTTCCACGGGCGCGATCGGGCTGATCAAGGCGGTGGACAGTTTTAATCATGAGAAGGGCAGCAGGCTTGCAACCTATGCGGTGCGCTGCATCGACAATGAACTTTTGATGATGTTTCGCTCCCGAAAAAAGATTTCCAGAGAGGTTTCCATATACGAGCCCATCGGTACAGATAAGGAGGGCAACGAGATCAGCCTGCTCGATATTATCGAACACGAGCAGACGGATGTTGTCGAGCGGATGGAATTGGAGGAGCGGCTGAAAGTGCTGCCGCGATATGTAAGGGAATGCCTGACCAAAAGAGAACAGCAGATTATTTTTATGCGCTACGGTCTTTTGGACGGACATGAGATGACACAGCGTGAGATCGGAGAAAGGCTGTCTATTTCAAGAAGCTATGTCTCACGAATCGAAAAAAAGGCATTACACAAGATGCTGACGTGTTATTTAGAGAGCGAGCAGAGACAGCACAGGCGGACAAAAGCGGACATAAAGGGGGAAAGCGGGAATGTTATTTGTTAAAACGGCGGAATTAAAGGCAGGGATGAGACTTGCACGGCCGATTTACAGTAAAGAAGGCGTATTGCTATATGAGAGAAATTCCAAGCTGACCTCGCAGAGTATTAATTCTGTGAGAAATTTCGGACTGATCGGCATTTTTATTCTTGAGCCTGCTGAGCCCGTACCGCCGATGACTAAGGACGATATTGAGTTTGAGCGTTTCCAGACAATGAATGTCTACGCGATCGAGGATGAGCTCAGCAAGATCATTCAGACAAGGCGCGCAGCCAAAACACAGGTGATCACTGCAAATGTGATCCGTTCTTACGGACATTTGGATAAAAAAATCAATTTCGTACAGAATCTGCGCAGCAAAGAGGATTATGTGTGCAAGCACGCCCTTAATGTTGCGATTCTGTGCGCGATGATCACGCATGTGATGAACATGAAGCTGGATGAACAGCTTGAAACGATCATTGCGGCGATCGTTCATGACATCGGAAAGCTCATGCTGGGAAAGAATGCACCGGAGCGTTTGGCGGATGCGGAAGCCGTTGAGAGCTTTGAAGTGCAGGGATTTGATCTGGTGGATAAGGCATTTTCTTCAAATCCGGGCGTGAAGCGCATCTGTGTACAGGCGCAGAAAATGCAGAGTAATTTTGAAAAGGGAATATACAATTCCGATATTAAATTGGTGCCGGGGGCAAAGGTTCTTCTGGTTGCGAACGTGTATGATGAAATGACGGCGATGCAGTTTGAAGGCGAGCCTGCCTCCGAGGTTCGGGCGCTGCGCCTGCTGTTGGAAAATCCCGACGTGTTCGATCCGGGCGTTGTGGATGCGATGATCCGATCCATCAACATTCTTGGCGCAGGAAGCTGTGTGGAGTTGAATACGGGAGAAAAGGGTCTGGTTCTCGTACAGAATAACGAGAATATTCTGCGCCCGATGATCCTGACCTTTGATACGAATATGATCGTCGATCTCGGCAATGAAATGGCATACGGTGATATGGAGATCAAGGACATCATGAAGACGATGGACAACCGTTATGTGATCGATACCGAGGCGCTCAAACGCAGCGGATTTGCATTTGAGGAGCCGGAATATGTGGAGATTTCCGAGGAAGAGGAATACGTTCCCGGACGGGATTTTTAAGAAAAAACAAGGAGAAAACGGTAATGGGAATCATTTCTGTGGAGGAAGTACTTGCAAAGGCGAAGGAGGCGGGAGCCTCCGATGTACATATTACGGTCGGAGTGCCGCCTAAGATGCGTGTCAACGGAGATCTCATCACAATGGATTATGAGCGTATGCTCCCGCCCGACACGCATAGAGTAGTAGAAGATATTATGAGTGATTTTCAGCTTCATCAATTTGAGGAACGGGGCGAATATGATATGTCCTTTTCCATTCCTAATATCGGGAGATACCGTGTCAACGCGTATAAGCAGAGAGGCTCTGTCGCGGTTGCGCTCCGCTTGGTAGGAACGGAAATCCCGGCGCCGGAGAAACTCGGTGTACCGCCCTCTGTCGTGGAATTGTCGCAGCGGAAAAGAGGACTGGTCCTTGTGACGGGACCGACCGGAAGCGGTAAGTCCACGACGCTCGCTGCAGTCATTGATAAGATCAATAACACGAGGGACGCCCATATCATCACGCTGGAGGATCCGATCGAGTACCTGCATTCCCATAAGCTTTCTATGGTCAATCAGCGCGAGATCGGTCTGGATACGCAGAGCTATGCCAATGCACTGCGCGCTGCACTCCGTGAAGACCCCGACGTTATTCTTGTCGGCGAGATGCGTGATTTTGATACGATCAGTGTTGCCATTACGGCGGCGGAGACGGGGCACCTTGTTCTTTCCACGCTGCATACGATCGGAGCGGCGAGCACGGTCGATCGTGTCATCGACGTATTTCCGCCCCATCAGCAGCAGCAGATCCGTGTACAGCTTTCAAACGTGATTGAGGCGGTCGTGTCACAGCAGCTCATTCCGACAGCGGACGGAAGAAGCCGTGTGGCGGCGTTTGAGGTCATGCATGCCAATCATGCAGTGCGCAATCTGATCCGTGAGGGTAAATCCCATCAGCTTGTATCCGTCATGCAGACGAACCGCAAAATGGGTATGATCACGATGGACGAGGCTATCCAGCAGCATTATATGGAAGGGCGCATCACGCGTGAAATGGCAATTCAATTTGCGACCGATCCGGATGGGATGTCCTTAAAGCTGCTCTAAAGTTTGTGCCGCACTCCGGCAGTCTATCTACGGACTGCCGGATGGATTTATTCTTTTTTTCGAAAAGGCAGACGTTTTATTTCTGACAAACGTTGTTCGCCGCTATTTCCCGATTTTAACAAATGGCAATGGATTCAAAAGTTTCATACTTGTTTCTAAAAGTTATGTAAACTAAATTTGCAGAAATTGCGAAATGTCATGAAAGTGTAAGTTATAGATTCATGTGTTTCACAGTTTCTTAAAAAATGAAATGTAAAAGGAGGAACACGGTATGTTTACAACAACATTATCGGGAGGTCTGAACGGGATTGAAAGCTATCTCGTCCGCGTGGAGGTGGATACCGCGCAAGGTCTTCCGGGCTTTGACATGGTGGGAATGCTGGGCAGCGAGGTGAAAGAGGCAAGGGAGCGCGTGCGTGTCGCGCTGAAAAATACGGGTATCCGCGTGCCGCCGGTCCGTATTACCGTGAATCTTTCTCCGGCGGATGTCCGCAAAGAAGGGACGGCATTCGATCTGCCGATCGCCGTAGGAGTGCTGACGTCCCTGCAGATGATACCGGAAATGCATACGGGCGGCATACTGTTTTTAGGAGAGCTTGGCTTAAACGGGGAGATCAAAGGCGTGCGCGGCGTGCTGCCGATCGTGCTGGCAGCGAGGGATTGCGGGATCACCTGCTGCGTCGTGCCGAAAGAAAATGCGCAGGAGGCGTGCGTGGTACAGGGGATGCGGGTCGTCGGGGTGCAAAGCTTAGAGCAGCTCCGCGATTATCTGTGCGCGTCACCCGATGAGCGGGAGAAGCAGATTCTGTATGAAAAGAAGGAAGTCCGACCACAGAATGTCGGTACGGGGCAGACGCTTGATTTTGCCGATATTAACGGACAGCCCGCCGTGCGAAGGGCTGTCGAGATTGCGGCGGCGGGCTTTCACCATATCATGTTGATCGGACCGCCCGGTTCGGGCAAGACGATGATCGCAAAAAGAATACCATCTATTCTCCCTCCGCTTTCCTTCGAAGAAAGTCTGGAGGTCTCAAAAATCTACAGCGTATCCGGCCTGCTTCATGCAGGCGAATCTCTCATAACGAAACGTCCTTTTTTAAGTCCGCATCACACGATTTCTAAATACGCGCTGGCAGGAGGCGGCAGAGTGCCGCTTCCGGGCGTCATCAGTCTGGCGCACAGAGGTGTCTTATTTCTGGATGAACTTCCCGAATTCGGCAGGGAAGTGATCGACATTATGCGTCAGCCGTTGGAGGATAAGCAGGTACATATTGCAAGAAGCTGCGCAAGCTATACGTATCCGGCGGATTTCATGCTTGTGGCAGCGCTCAACATCGCAACAACGAAATTGATACAATGCGGAATCGCTGAAATGGCTGAAAATAAGGCATTTCACGGGTTCTGCGGGTGTAGTTTTCTGCTTTTTTGGTCTGCCGCTGCGTTGCATGGGCTGTTAAGTCGGGCAATTTTGAACCTCTTTTTAACGATAGGCAGGCAATCGTTAAATCTTTAGAAAGCGGCTGATGTTTGGCTCAGAGTGCTTTTTGATCGTATTTTTTACAGAGGAGACCGTTATGATAACGAAAGAAGAGTTAAAAGAAGTGGAAGGCAATTATTTTGAGGTGCTGCAGGCAGGGGCTTTTGCAATCACTTTGAAGTCAAAAAACACAGGCCATTATTGGCATCTGCTTGAAAGGGAATATCCCACATTCCGGCATTTCGTAGTATACCATAAGCACAACGCTTGTGATGCGTATCATGCCCAGGGGACTGCTTGTGACTTGGCGGCGGCAGTATCCAGAATCATGTCACATGACGAATTTCAGATGAACGGGCGTAAGAAAGCCCAAAAAGGAAAGGGGAAAATATGAGTCAGGATATTTATTTCAGTCTGGTTAATGTGAGGAAGTATCTGAGGGTAAATAGGGTGACAGGGGAAAGAGAAATCGTGCCTGTTACAAACCGGAATGCCCTGCCAGTGGAGCGTCATATGGAGTTGCTAAACTTGAATGATGAGGAGTATATTTATCTGGAGTGTATAGAGGACAATTTTGAAAATCTATAACAGAACTATTTAGAGACCGTTTTTTGGGACATGCATTTTGATATTCTGAATTTTGTGATAAGATAGATTTATTGGTTATGGAGGTAGTGATGCAGGAACAGGATAAACGTGCCGTAGAATCCATGTGTAGATGCGGACTTGATTTTGAAGGAGTTATAAATGTTTTCCCAAGTCTTCCGAGAGAGGAAATTGCGGAAATCTATAAATCTGTGAGAGATAGGGATACAGATGCAAATGAGGAATCTAAAATAAGCATTAATTGTTCGTGATATGCCTTATTGCGAGTCTGATTGTTTTGCTGTATAATTTTTGTATGGTTTATTGGATAAGCGGTTTGCTTCTAAGGAGTGGGATCAATGGCAGAGCTGTTTGCGTACAACGAAAGAGTCGAGACGATTTTTGATCTTATAGGTGACAAGGAAAATGACATAACCAAAAGCATAGCATGGGCCTTTGTGAAATGCCCGCGTCTGCTGGAGGGGGTAATTGAGAGATTGCTCCATGTTAGTGTGGCTGCGGATGATGTTGTGATCCGGTATCAGGAGTTTGAGAAGGACAAGGGAATCACAGATCTGGAGATAACTGACAACCAAAAGTTCTATATCATCATTGAGGCAAAGCGGGGATGGGTTCTTCCGGGGGAGTCGCAGTTAAAACTTTATTCAGAGAGAACTGGATTTATCAACAGTCCGGCAAAGGTGAAAGCAATCGTGTCCATGTCGGAATGCACGGAGGGGTATGCTAAAAAGCGGCTACCTGCGATACCAGGGACTACAGTGCTGCACCTTCCGTGGATGGTGATATGTGACCTTGCAGGGGAACTGCGGATGAAGACTGCGGGCAAACAGAACTATATTCTTGGAGAATTGGAGAGGTACATAAAGAGGATCATGACTACACAGAACAAGGACACAAATTGGGTATATGTTGTATCGCTTGGATTAAAGGAAGCGGAAATCAAACCTTCAAAAGGAGAAAAGAGAACTGCGGGTATCGCATATGTGGATATTGTAAGGAAGTACCACAAATACTGTTGCCCGGTTGGAGGCGGCAAAGGAGGATGGCCTAAAGAGCCGCTGACATACATTGCTTTCAGGTATCACGGTAAATTGCAGTCGATCCACCATATAGAAAAATATACCGTTACGGACAATCTGCACCCGTTTGTTCCGGAGATACCAGACGTGGAGCTTTCAGAGACTCATTTCGTATATGAGTTGGGACCAGCGATCATACCGCCAAAGGATATCCGAACAGGGGACAAAATTGTGAGGTCAAACCGTGTGTGGGCGCAGCTTGATACACTCCTTACGTCTGATACTATATCAGAGGCAATGGAAATATCGAAGGCGCGAAATACATAAATGGAGTGGTATATATCATGCTTCCCTCAATTTATAGGTAGCGAGGCAGCACCTTTGCAATTGGCAGAATTATCCGTTATCTATTCCTAAATACTCTTTCATTAATTTCAGTGCTAATTCTATTTGTGGGCTTATCCACTTATTCTTGTGATAAATGTAAAAAGAATCATATGACTTTTCATCAAGTTCTGTTTTGATTGTTATAAGAGAGCCATTTTTCAATTCTTCCCCAATAGAATAAGTGGGAACAACCGCAATTCCTAAACCATTCATAACACATCTTTTTACCGCTTCTATACTTTGCACATTCATGTGCGGATTAAGGATGATATCCTTTTCGGCGAGGTATTTATCCATGTCTAACTGATAATAGCCATCCGGCTCATTACAGATCAAGCTGAACGGTTTGCGCTGGTGTGGTGTGATAAAATCAAGCTGGCTTCTATCGGCAAAGGGGGAGGCAACAAGAACTGCCTTATATTTACCAAGTTTTTTATGTATAACGGTATCGGGATAACTATCTTTTTCACAGTTTATGCCTATGTCGGCAGTACCGTCCACAACAGACTGATTTATTTCCCCAGACAGTATGGAATTGATTATAAGCTGCACGTTGGGGGCTTCATGTGCAAACGCCTGTATAAACGGCTGCATATTATAAATTAAAATTGAGTCTGGGATTGCCAGTTTTAATGAGCCTGATATTTCAGACAGGCTTTTTCCATAATTACTGATCTGCTCCGCACCCTGCAGAATCATATCAATATAAGGCATAATATCTTTTCCTGCCTGCGTAAGTTCCATGCGTCTGCCTATTTTCTCAAACAATTTCAAAGTTAATTCTTCTTCAAGCTGTTTCATTTGAAATGTTACCGTAGACTGCGTATAGCCTAACTTATCCGCGGCCTTTTGAAAACTCCCCGTTTCAAGTATTGTTTTGAATGTAACTAAATTTTTTGTGTTCATCCTTGCTCCTCCTTGATATATCGAAAATATCGAATTCTGGAATCAAAAACTTTGAATTTTTTAATCGTTTTTCTTGTGTTATTATAAAACAACAGACAGGAAATATCAATGAATTTCAAGGAGGCTACATATGAATTTCAAATTTAGTGAGGATGAGCAGAAGGTAATAGACCTTATTCACGAATTTGGTGTAAATGAGGTTGCGCCGTTGGCGGCAGAGATTGACGAGCAGGAACGCTTTCCCGAAGAAAACAGAAAGAGGTTAGCCGAATTAGGCATGATGGGAATTTGTTACCCGAAAGAATACGGCGGCGGTGGGCACTCCTATCTTGCTTATATCGCAGTAATTGAGGAATTAGCAAAACATTGTTCCACAACCTCTGTTATGCTGTCTGATCACCACTCTTTAGGTTCTTTCCCTATTGCAGAATTTGGCACAGAAGAACAAAAGCAGAAATATCTAGTACCGCTTCTGAAAGGGGAAAAACTAGGTGCATTTGCAGTAACAGAACCGTCCGCAGGGTGTGATTTGGGAAATCAACAGACAACAGCAGTTGATAAAGGCGACCATTGGCTGTTGAATGGATCAAAAATTTTTATTACAAATGGCTTTTATGCTGATACATATTATGTTACAGCTATGACAGACAAAAGCCAGCGCAGCAGAGGTATTTCCGGCTTCATTGTAGAAAAAGGCACTCCCGGATTTACTTTTGGGACAAAGGAAAAGAAAATGGGTATCCGTGGTTCTGCTACATACGAATTAGTTTTCACAGACTGTAAAATCCCAAAAGAAAATTTATTGGGTGAATTAGGGAAAGGCTTCAAGATGGCTCTTATGACCTTAGATGGCGGTCGTATCGGCGTGGCAGCGCAGGCATTGGGCATAGCGCAGGGAGCGATCGATCATTGTAAAAAATATGTTACAGAGCATATGCAGGGCGAACAGAGAATTTCACAATATCAGTTTACACAGTTTGAGCTTGCCGATATGCAGGCAAGAGTTGACGCTGCGCGTTTATTGGTATATCGGGCTGCACAGGCGAAACAGGATCATGAACCCTTTTCACACCTCGCGGCTATGGGTAAACTGTACGCAGCAGAAGCGGCTACAAATGTGACACGCCGCTGCGCTCAACTTGCAGGTTATGACGGATATTCAAGAGATTTTCCGTTTGAGCGTTTAATGCGTGATGCAAAGATTACAGAGATTTACGAAGGAACAAGTGAAGTTCAGAGAATGGTTATTTCTTCATGGATGGGGATTAAATAAATCTGTCGAAAGAAACTTGTTAAACAGAAGATAAAAAGGAACCAAGCAGGGTGTAACTGTTGCCTGTTTGGTTCCTTTTTGTGATCCGGGAAATTCCGGTTGAGTATAAGAACCCGCTCGCCGATATATGAATAGGTGGGTTTACATTCGTTAAGGAGTGTAGTAGAATTTATGCGAGGAGGTACAATTTGATATGCAGCAAGAAAGGGTCGTGCAGGGGGAATTCCCCATCATTGGAAAGAATATAAAACGGCTCCGAGAAAAGAAACAGATGAGAAATAAAGATGTTGTTATTAAGGTGCAGTTAGCCGGAATAGCTTTTTCTACCAGTGCATTGAGTAAGATAGAAAGGGGGACCAGTAATCCAACCACACAACTATTATTTGAATTGACTAATATTTTACAATGTGACTTTAATGCCTTTTTTGAGAATAGCAAAGAATAAAAAATAATCAGATAGTCTAATCTAATCAATTTTCTGTATCAACGAATTCCAAAATATCAGTAGCAGTACACTTCAAAATCGTACATAGCTTTTCAAGTGTGTATGTAGAAATTCCTTTATTATGTTTCAGATTGTTTATAGTCCTTGGGTTTATATCGTAATCGTGAATTAAATTATATGTGGTTATGCCTTTTTGGCGCATTGTTTCCCATAGTGGCTCATAGCTTATCATATTTTTTAATACCTCCGAATAGAATTATGATTTTGATAAACTTCCTTGACTATACTGAAAAATGTATCTATATTTAGGTTTGTAGTATATCTTTGTTATAAATCAAAGAAAGGGGAAAAATATGATGGAACAGATCGTTGGATGGGTAGTTGGAATTTTATTTATAGCATCTTTACCGTATACAATTTATTTCAACATTATCCAAATCAGTTCAAAGTGGAAATGCCGTAAAAAGCATTATAACGAATTCTTTAACCGCTGCCATGAAAGCGAATGTAAGTTTTCAGACTACTGCCAATGCTACAGACATGTTCTGACAGAGGAAGAAGCCGCAGAACTTTATAAAAAGCTAGAGGAATATGAAGCGCAGATACAAGAGCGTCAAAATATAGGCGTAAGAAGCTCCTTGTAAAATCTAAGGGTTTCCTGATGCGATTTTGGTACAAATTTCTTGTTGAAAGTAGAACATATGTTTGCTATAATTAAATTCCAACCGAAGGGGGCAAGCGTATGTTGAAAAGCATCATATTTCATATCGATGTGAACTCAGCCTTCCTCTCATGGGAGGCTGTTTATCGTATGGCACATAAAGGCGGGAAGCAGGATTTAAGGGAGATTCCATCGGCAGTTGGTGGAGACATGGCCATGCGCCACGGTATCATCCTGGCAAAGTCCATTCCTGCAAAAAAGTATGGCATTCAGACGGGTGAGACTATATTGGAGGCACAAAGGAAATGCCCGAACTTGGTTTTGGTGCCGCCCAACTATGGACTGTATGAGAAATGCTCCGCAGCATTCATGAACCTGCTGCGGGAATATTCTGATGTGGTGGAGCAGTACAGTATCGATGAAGCATTTATTGACATGACCGCAAGCTGCCATCTGTTCGGGGAGCCCGTAGAGGTAGCAGAACGGATCAAAGACCATATCCGGGATTGGCTGGGCTTTACGGTGAATGTAGGGGTATCATCCAACAAGCTGCTTGCCAAAATGGCGAGCGATTTCAAAAAGCCTGACAGGGTGCATACCTTATACCCGGAAGAGATACAGGAAAAGATGTGGCCGCTCCCGGTATCCGATCTGTTCTTTGTGGGAAGGGCAACAGCAAAGAAGTTGTTTAGTGTAGGGATAAAGACCATAGGAGAATTGGCGGCAGCCGATCCGGCATGGCTTAAATGCCTCTTAAAAAAGCAGGGGGAGGTGATCTGGGGGTTTGCCAACGGTATAGACCTTTCTCCGGTCATAGATCAGCCTCCGCCAAATAAGGGGTATGGCAATTCCACCACCACACCTTATGATGTGAGGGATGTGGAAACTGCTGACAAGGTGCTTCTTGCTCTGGCAGAGACCGTGGGGAGCCGATTAAGGGAAGATAATGTGCAGATAGAAGTGGTGTCCGTGGGCATCCGTTACTCCGATCTGTCCTATGTTTCCCATCAGCGGGTGTTGCAGACAGCTACCAACCTTACATGGGAGATTTACCAGGCAGCCTGCGGATTGTTTCTGGAACTGTGGAACCATGAGCCGATCAGGCACTTAGGAATACACACCAGCCGTGTACGGAATGAGGATTTTTTCAGGCAGCCCACGCTATTTGATGAGACAGATTATGAAAAACTGGAGAAACTGGATAAGACCGTAGATGCTTTAAGAAAGCGGTATGGCATAGACTCTGTAAAGCGGGCAACCTTTATACAGCAGCCTATAGACCACATGAGCGGTGGCATTTCGAGGGAGAAACGGACGGTGGATTACAGCAAGGTAACAATAGATTGAGAGAGGATGGGGTTACATGGCATTTGGTATAGGGGTCAATACGAATAAAGCAGATGCCGGTCCGGTCAAAGGGAGGCAGAAGGAAATAGCATGTTATTGTTGGTTCACAAATAAGGGGAAAATGATGCCAACCATGCTGAAGGTGCAGGATGAAGACGGAGAGATACGAACCATCCGCCAGATCAAAGTGCTTTCACAGGAGGAAAAGATGTATGCAGGGATAGCCTCTATGGTGTTTGACTGCATCATTACGGTTATGGAGCAGCAGATCGGGGTACGGCTGATTTACTACAAAGAGGAAAACCGATGGGTGTTGGTCTATCGGTAGAGGAATATAAGTTCTAGCATAACAGGTGTTTGCAATTCACTACTGAGGCGAATCTGCAATACACCTGTTTTTTCTTAAAAAAAATAATATATTTTCTATCTTCTTTTCCGATTTTGCAGGGGTTAGGTTGTTTTAGTTATTCAAGGAGTCGATCAAAATATTCTCTATTGCAAAAAGGCGGTAATAATGAGATTACAGGCTTTGGCAGAACAGCTTGACGACTAAGGGTAGTCTAATGGTCACAAGGTAATGCGACGATATACAAAATAAAGCTATATTCTTAATGGACAGTCAGCAAGGAAACAGTGTAACAGAATTTTAATAAGGTCCAGAGTGTATGAAGCAGGGTCGCAGGGCAGATGCAGCTTTATTTGACTGAAAGCACATCATATATTGTGGTACTGCATATAAAAGGGAGTTCAGCAAAATAGGGGAAATTTATCATGGAAACAGGGAATATTGAACTAACAAAATAGTATACCGACAATAGTCGATGTATGCTCACACAGGTGTATTGCAATTAACTATTTCAGTAAATCTGCAATACACCTGTTTTTTTTATCTCTCAATATTTACATAATCTTCCATATTCCTTTCCGATTTTGCCTGGGCAAGTTTGTTTTAGTTATTCAAAGGAGGCGATCAAAAATACTCTAAACTGCAAGAAGGGAGGATGCGATATGTCGACTCCCGGAAAAGGAAAAGAATGCATCATAGCCATGTATGACAGCTATGCAAAGACTGTGATGCGGAACCAGTGCAGGAATGCCATCAAATCCAAAAGAAGATGGCAGAAAAGAGAAACACCAGGAACGGAAAGTATGCAGTACCTTTTTGAAATGCAGCCGCATATGGATATCTACCCATCGGAGCATCTTGTGATCTTTGAGGATGCTTATATCTGCGTGATCACAAGTGAAAAACTGTATCAGGCGATGATGTTGTTGCCGGAAGGTGAAAAAGCCGTCATCATCCTTGATTTTTGGTATGGATGGTCGGATCAGCAGATAGCGGGGTATCTGAAGATTTCCGTGCGCACGGTTTATAACCGGAGAAAGAGGGCATTCTGTTCTATAAGAGACTACTATGAAAGGAAAACGTGATGGAGGAAAAACAACTTACATACGATCTGATCTGTGTAGCGGCGCATGGAGACCCAAAAGCACAAGAGCAGATTCTAAGCTACTATGATGAGTATATCAATTCACTATCGACTATTGAAGAGGAGACTGAGAGTGGGGAGAAAATCCGATATGTGGACGAGGACATAAAGGCCCAGATTCAAATGAGGTTGATTGAAGCAACCCGGAAATGGAGGGTCGTACAATGATGCTGATACCGGATTTATTTGATTTTGCATACATACCCGACTGGTACGGCCAACTGGACGAGCTGGCAGCAATGGCTCTGCCGGAGCCGTGGCAATTCAAGAAACCTACCTATGAAACAAAGAACCAAGATACACCAATATTAGAACGCTACATTCATATCCTCTTTCGTAAACAGATCATTGACTATAATTCAGAGCAGGATGCCAATATAGCGGCTAAATATTTTCATGTAGAGAACGAATGCGCCTGTTTCCACACGGGCCTATACACACATCGGTATAAAGGTATCTATGCCTATTTTGACCGGAACCACAGGAAAGACTCCATGCTCGACTGGTTTTTCAGAGGCTTTTGTGATGAGATGTCACCGAGGCTTAAGTATATTCAGCCGCTGCCGGAGAAACCCGTTTATTACACGGCACAGCGTGATGCGGGATTCAACCCTGAATGGCCGATCAGGGTAAATGTGGATCATATTCTGGGAGATGCAGAGAATGTGGAGCGTATCCCCGCCAAGATCCGTAAGGCAAAGAACCTGCCGCTCCTTCTTGAAACGGCGGTAGAGCTGGGGAGAAGGCAGGCAGTGATACAGCCGGGACTGGTAGTGCCGCAAGGCTACCAGGGCAGGGTGCAGTATCTGCTCCCTGTGTGTTTAACGAACATGAAAAAGCCGGACCTTGCTATGACACTGACAGTCATGGATGGTTATTACCTTGGGAATACCTGCCTGACACCGGAAATGGCATATCTAAATGCCAGAGTTATCTCCCGGCCAATGGCTCCGTGGCTTACGGAACTTGTCCAATGATCCTATAAAATATAAAAGATGATTTACAGAGAAACGCCCGATAGGGTGCAGTCAACTTAAGCGATTGCCCTTGTCGGGTGTTTTTATCCCCTTTTTTCCGGGGAAATGCCTATTATATGGAGTATTTGACACATTTTGTCTGTGCCTATGAGTTCTGCTTTAACAACGCATACAAAGCTTTTTGACACTGAAAGGATATTACATAGATGGTGAAGTTGACGATGTTCAATGATTTATTGCTATTGGTGAAGATGGGAAAACCACCGTTTGCGCAGAAGGAACGGTGTGGTCATTTTTGATATATCATTAGATCGGCATAAGGCTGCCGCATCCATCTTTAAAACAGATATTGGAAAGGCATGGAGTTTTCTCTCAAAACGCCTTTATCTGATAGATATTTTTACGGGAACAGGAGGTGTTGCCATTGATATTGTGAAACCAAAGTAGCATTTAACAGCATATCACAGGCCTGAAGTTAGCGCTATAAGGGCATGGGATTACACACTGACAGTCTCTTGATTTTTAGGGGCTGTTCTATGGAGTAAGCCTTACCTTGACGCGCTCTTTTTTTTGGCATCCTAGTCGGCTCACTCCATGTGTTCCGGCTTTCTTTTTTCCCATGCCCTTTCTGCGGAGTTCAGGCAGAAAGGAAGGGAATCATGAAATTCCACAAGACAAATTATAACAATCGGACCGCATACACCTATAAGAGTGCAACGGGTGAGAGGATCACTTTTGCACCCGGAGATGCGGACGGGGAGGTCACGGCAGAACTGATCAAATTTCTTCACTCGCTGGATGATGCCGAGATCTACAACAACCGGAAGAACTGCAAGCCTCCGCTTTCTGATGAAGAAAAGGCTGCGATCCGTGAGTGGGAGGTAACCCACCCCGGAGAAGAAGCACCGAAGAACTGGACGATGTCCCTTGATGCGTTCTCTGAGGATTCGGATTCCGACATGGATCGGAGCGGCTGTATGAAGGAGGTTTATGACAGGACGCAGACAGAAGGATCGGCGGCTTCCCGTCTCTGGGAAGTCATGGATGAGATGCCCTACAAGCAGCGGCAGGCTTTCGTCCTGGTCGAACTGGACGGCTATTCCATGACAGAGGCGGCGGACAAGCTGGGCTGCTCCATCGCCAATGTGTCGAAGCTCGTGGCAAGGGCTAAAGAGTTCATCAAAAGAAATTATTAAGATTTTTCGGGCTGGGTTAAAATCCGGCCCGTTTCCTTTGCCTGTACCTCAGAAGGGAGCGATTCCTTTCGGAAAGCGAGGTGTCTATGAAGCACACGATAACAATCAATGTTGCTGACGAGGACGGACGCAGGACCACAGTGCTGAAGGGAGCGGAGAGAAGGATGCCGACACGGCTTCTCCGGTTTCTGTTCGGAGATTTTACGCAGGTCTATCTCTTATCCCCTGGGCAGACGGTCCAGTCCGTTAATATCAGCGAGGTCAAGGAAGGAGGCAGAATATGACAAAGGAAGATGGAACAAAACTGGCACAGACAATGATCGGAGTGGCAGACAGCATGGAAGCCCTTGCAAGGTGCATCCGTGACTGTGGGACAGCCCTTATGGGAAATGATGCGGCCGTGCAGGAGGTAACCGAACCGCCCAAGAAGGCTCCCAAGGAGAAGCAGCCAGAGGCAGAGCCTGATCCGGCAGAGGAACCGGCAAAGGAGTGGTCGCTTGAAGAGGTCAGGATGATACTGGCTGAGAAGTCAAGGGCCGGGCATACGGAAGAGGTCAGGGATTTGATCTCCAAGTATGGTGCGGAGCGGCTCTCCGACATCAAGCCTGCGGATTATGCGGCACTCATGGCAGAGGCGGAGGTGATCGGGAATGGCTAAACACTCAAAACTCTCCCCTTCATCCTCAAAGATGTGGATAGCGTGTCCGCCCTCGGCGCAGCTAAACGCCAAGATGCCGGACAAAGGGAGTGAGTATGCCGCCCAGGGGACGGATGCCCATGCACTGTGTGAGGCAAAGCTGAAAATGGCTCTGGGCATTGAGGCGGAGGACCCGCGGGAGAACCTTTCCTACCTTGATGCGGAAATGGAAGAATGCTCCGATGCTTATGTGCAGTTTGTCATGGAAAAAGTGGCGGCGGTAGGGAACCCCATCGTTATGGTGGAACAGCACCTTGATTTCTCCAAGTTCGTGCCGGAAGGATTCGGTACGGGTGACTGTGTCATAGTCTCCGAGGGGAACCTGCACATCATTGACTTTAAGTACGGTACGGGCATCGCCGTCAGCGCGGGAAGTGATGAGGAGGGCGTGAATCCGCAGCTTTCTTGCTATGCGCTTGGTGCATTGTCCGCTTTTGACGGCATCTATGACATCGATACCGTATCGATGAGTATCTTCCAGCCGAGGCGTGAGGTCGCAGAGACGTACACTGTTACGAAGGAAAGCCTGCTCAAATGGGCAGAGGAGGTACTGTGTCCAGCCGCCAAGCTGGCATCCGAGGGAGGCGGCGAGTATAAGGCGGGTGACCACTGCCAGTTCTGTAAGGCAAAGCAGATCTGCCGTAAACGCGCGGAATATAACCTTGAACTTGCCAGATACGACTTTGAAAAGCCGGATACGCTGGAGGATGAAGAGGTCGAGGCGATCCTTGCACGGGTGGATGAGTTCATATCCTGGGCAAACGATGTGAAGGAGTATGCCTTTAATGCCGCAGTGGCGGGTAAGGAGTGGACGGGTTGGAAACTCGTGGAAGGACGCTCCAACCGTAAATATGTAAGTGAAGATGCCGTGGCAGATGCGGTAAACGGGGCGGGCTTCGATCCTTATGAACGAAAGGTCCTGGGGATCACCGCAATGACCAAGCTGCTCGGCAAGGCAAAGTTTGATGAACTGCTCGGCTCCCTGATCGAGAAGCCTGCAGGAAAGCCAACATTGGTACCTGTGTCGGATAAACGTCCGGCTTTGAAAAATTCAGCACAAGATGATTTTAAGGAGGAAAAATAATGGATAAGAACAAGAATTCGGCAACTAAGGTAAAAACGGGACTGACCAGATGGTCGTATTGTAATGTGTGGGAACCCAAGGCGGTAAATGACGGCAAGCCTAAGTATTCTGTAAGCGTCATTATACCGAAGTCTGATACCAAGACCATCGAGGCTATCGAGAAAGCGATCCAGGCGGCCTACGATGAGGGACAGGCAAAGCTGAAGGGCAACGGCAAATCTGTTCCTTCACTTTCAGTCATTAAGACTCCTTTGAGGGACGGTGATCTGGAGAGACCCGATGATGAGGCATACAAGGACAGCTATTTCGTCAATGCAAACTCCACCACTGCTCCTGGTATCGTGGATGCGGACTTACAGCCGATCCTCGACCACAGCGAAGTGTACTCCGGCGTCTACGGCAGAGTCTCCATGAACTTCTATGCCTACAACACCGGTTCCGCAAAGGGCATCGCCTGTGGGCTTAACAACCTACAGAAGTTAAAGGACGGCGAGCCCCTCGGCGGCAAGAGCAGGGCAGAGGACGATTTCGCAGAAGATGACAACTTCCTTGCGTAAGCGGGGTAATGGCAGCAGAGCGGCGGAGGGGATATCCTCTCCGCCCTTTGCATACCGGGAGGTGTGAAATGACTATATCAATCGATCTGGAAACTTATTCTGACATAGACATCAAGACGGGCGGGGCATACAGATATGTGGAATCCTCCGCTTTTGAGATACTTCTCTTTGGGTATTCCGTGGACGGTGGCGAGGTAAGAGTCCTTGACCTTAAGTGTGGGGATGAGATCCCGGAGGATATCCTGAATGCCATTGTATCGGATGATGTGATCAAGTGGGCGTTCAATGCCTCGTTTGAGAGGCTCTGTCTGTCCGTGTATCTCAAGCAGAACTATCCCGTAATATATGGTACCCTGTCTGAGCCATATCTTTCACCGGAATCATGGCGGTGTTCAATGGTGTGGGCTGCCTATATGGGGCTGCCGCTTTCACTGGAGGCGGTGGGAAAGGTGCTGAATCTTTCCGAACAGAAGCTGGACGAGGGCAAGGCGCTCATCAAATATTTTTCCGTCCCCTGCGCTCCCACGAAAGCAAACGGCCAGAGGACAAGGAACCTGCCGGAACACGCTCCTGAAAAGTGGGAGCGGTTCAAGGCATACAACAAGCGTGATGTGGAAGTAGAAATGGCGGTGCAGGCAAAGCTGCGAAACTTCCCTGTGCCGGAGAATGTGTGGGACGAATACCACCTGGACCAGGAGATCAACGACCGTGGCATCCTGCTTGACATGGATGTGGTGGAGAATGCCATCCGTATCGATGACCAGTCGCGGGAAGAACTGATGCAGCGGATGAAGGATATCACGGGATTGGAGAACCCAAACAGCGTGGCACAGATGAAGGCATGGCTTGCAGAAAACGGGGTGGAGACCGACAGCCTTGATAAAAAGGCCGTTGCATCGCTTTTACAGACGGCCCCGCCAAAGCTGAAGGAGGTGCTGGAACTTCGGCAGCAGCTTGCCAAGTCCTCCGTCAAGAAATACACGGCGATGCAGAACCTCCGCTGCAGGGACGGCAGGGCGCACGGCTGTTTTCAGTTCTATGGGGCCAACCGCTCCGGCAGATGGGCGGGGCGGCATATCCAGTTGCAGAACCTTCCCCAGAACCATATGCCAGATCTGGAACAGGCGAGAGAACTTGTGAAGCAGTGCGACTATGATGCTTTGAGGATTCTTTATGACAATGTTCCTGCGGTCCTTTCGGAACTGATCCGCACGGCTTTTGTGCCTATGCCTGGGTACAAATTCATTGTTTCTGACTTTTCGGCGATAGAGGCGCGGGTCCTTTCCTTCCTTGCCGGGGAGGAGTGGCGCATGGAGGTATTTGCCAATAATGGCGATATCTACTGTGCCTCCGCAAGTGAGATGTTCGGGATGCCTGTTGAAAAGCATGGACAGAATGCGCATCTTCGGCAGAAGGGTAAGATCGCGGAACTGGCGTTAGGCTATGGCGGATCAGTGGGCGCGCTGAAATCAATGGGCGCACTGGATCAGGGGCTTAAGGAAGAGGAACTTCAGCCGCTGGTGGATGCCTGGCGGTCTGCCAATCCCAACATAGTGGAATTTTGGTGGGCGGTGGACAGGGCTGTAAAGGAAGCGGTCATAAGAAAGACGGACACACAGACACACGGTATCATATTCTCATGCAGGAGCGGGATGCTGTTCATCCGCCTGCCGAGTGGTCGGAAACTTGCTTATGTCAAGCCGCATATGGGTACCAATCAGTTCGGTTCGGACTCGGTCTTGTACTATGGGGTGGATGGGCAAAAGAAATGGTCGGAGATTGAGAGTTACGGACCGAAGTTTGTGGAGAACATCGTGCAGGCGATCAGCCGGGATATTTTATGCCATGCCATGAAAACACTGCGGTATTGCAGGATCGTGGCGCATGTGCATGATGAGATCATCATTGAGTGCAGCCAAGGTGTCAGCCTTGATGCGGTCTGCGAACAGATGGGGCGTACACCACCGTGGATCAGGGGTCTGCTCCTGCGGGCGGACGGTTATGAGTGCAGCTTTTATAAGAAAGATTAAGTGAGCCGGGGATATGCGCCCCGGCTGTCTTTCAGGTATCAGAAAACATTATCATCGTCAAAATGCTCCATGATGTCCTCCACATTGCAGTGCAGGATGTTGCATAGCTTGTCGATGGTGTTGACCTCCACGTTCTGGTTTTTCCTTAACCTGTCCAGTTGGGAACGGTTTACGTTATGATGGGTATACAGGTCGTATTGTGTTACGCCTTTTTCTTTCATGATTTTCCACAATCGGTCATACTTTATCATTTTATCGCCGCCTTCAAAATAATACTTGCTTTATGCCAATTATCCTTGTAATATCAGTACAATAATAGTGTTCGTAAACGAACACTATTAGAGACAAAAAGAAAGGAGGAGCCTATGGAAAAGAAGGTGTATATATCTGAGATTGAAAGCGAAAGATGCCAAAGGGTGGCAGATGCTTATTCGGAACTGTACGAGCATCAAGACCTTTTTGTAACGGATGCGGGCAGGTATGGATTCGTGATAGTTCAGTATTATGTCACGGAGCGAGGATTTGATAATGTGTTTACTTTTAGGAATAGCCAGGATTTGTTTGAGTATTTGTGGAAAGAATGGCTATACTCAGAACTTCTCGCATTTGCTAAGGGCACACCGCTGGTGGAAATGGAATATGAGTTTATCTTCCAATGTATGCAAAAAGAAAAGCAGAAAGAAATCATGGATAAAAGGATGTACTTTGCTGAAAAAGCCGGGCTGCCGGAATATGGCGTGGACACTGATGAAACATGGTGCATGAAAGAAAGCACAGATGCTTAAAATGTGCATTGGGATGTTGGAGAATTTATTCCATAAAATCTGGTTCCGTATTAAATCAAAGAAAAGGATGATGCGTATCGTTGATGGGTGGCATACTTGCAGCTTTTGAGGCAAGGTACCCGGAAGTTATTAAAAAGAGACAGTTTCGGAAGTGCAGCAGACAGAGGGGGGTAAAATGAGTAAAGATGACGCAATAAAAAGATTTCTTTCGCAGGACGAGGATCAAAGCATGCTTTTGGAAAAATTGGTTTTTGCCTATTTTGCAGACGATTGTGATATTGACAGCTATATAAACATTGAACATCTGGATCTGAAAGAAATGTTCAACCTACTCAGAGTTCTTTATTCCAAGGCATGCTTTTTAATGATATTGGACATTATGAGCAGATACAGGGAGAGGTTTATTTTCCATGATATGTCTGTCCTCGATGAATTCGGTGCTGATCCCCGGTTCATTCCACGGTTGGAAAAGCTAATAAAGTATGCGGAACGCAGAAGATAGAATACGGAAGTGGGTAGGATGGAATAAACACTTCAAGACATAGTAAAGCTAGGGAGAATATCCCTAGCTTTATTACATATTCAGAATTTCTGTTTGTAAGCAATTCCTCTGATCCGCAACTACGCTAAATTGGAAGTTGCTGTTCCTTTATCATAACAAAATTCGTAAGAAAAATTCCCTGTCGCTCTACCTGTTGTTCTTTAACAACTTTATATCCTCTTTTTTCAAAAAAAGGTCTTGCTGTAGTAGAAGCATGGGTAACAATATTCTCTTGAACTACCGATTCCAACCGATTGCAAATAGCGGTAGCAATTCCCTTTCTTTGATACCCAAAATGAACAAATAAGCGGTCAAGATAGCCTGTCTTATCTATATCCCCAAAACCCACAATAATATCATCATCAACCGCAACAATACTGAAATGCTCTTGAAGCGACTGGTTCCACTTTTTCAAATCTACCTGTCCTGTCGCCCATACATCTAGTTGTTCTTTGGTGTAATCTTTTGCATTTACTATGTGAACCGTATTGTAGAAAAGCTCTGTCAATTCCTCACAGTCTGAGGGCTGATACTCTCTAATAAACATTTTATTTCTATCTCCAAATTCCGATTTATCCCGCCAACAACATAAATATGAAAGGCGGTAAATAAATTATAGCAGAAAGGCGATGTTTATAAAGATATTTTTTATATGAGGTTAAAATCACCCGGTTTTTCTTTGCCTGTACCTTGAGGGATATAGGTATCCCCGGAAAGGAGGCACTATGGAGAGACTGGTGGTCACATACGAGGAAGCTCTATCCGTTAATCAAGCAACGCTGCTCCGGGAGTGACCGGGCCATGCTTGGACGGTATCTGAGTTTCCTCGTTTTGTATTTAAAGGCGCAAATCACAGATTATGTTGGAGGTTGATGACGAATGGAAAAAGCAAAAAATTACAGACCCTTGGTCTACATCTGTTCTCCCTATGCAGGAGACATTGAAAAGAATACTGAGAACGCAAGGAGATACAGCAGGTTTGCCGCTGATCGGAACGGCATACCTATTGCACCGCATCTTCTCTTTCCGCAGTTCATGGATGAGGCAACGGAGAGGGAAGCTGCCCTTTTCATGGGGATTGTCCTGTTAGGGAAGTGTGACGAGGTGTGGGTGTTCGGCGATACCATCTCAAGCGGTATGCGGCAGGAGATCGCAAAGGCAGAGGCGTTCAAAAAGAAGATACGGTACTTTTCCGGGGAGGTGGTTTCATGCAAATAACGCTTTATACGGCAAACTGCACGGGGAACGTGAAGAACTGCGTGTATCCCAACAAATGCCTGATCGATAACGAGGAGGACTTTATTGCGGCGGTGGCAGCAGACCATGTGACCGCAAGGTTCAAGAACAGTTACCGCAGCATCGATAATTTCCTCATCTCTGATTGTGATGTGCTGGACTGTGACAACGACCACTCGGACAGCCCGGAGGAGTGGATCACGCCGGAGGAGTTCCTTGAGATGATCCCGGACGTGAGCGTCATCATCGTACCGAGCCGGCACAGCATGATGGTCAAGGACGGGAAAACGGCAAGGCCGAGGTTCCATGTGTATTTCCCGCATGATCCGATCAGCAGCGCAGCCGAGTGCGCGGAACTGAAAACGGCGATACAGGCGAAGTTCCCTTTCTTTGACGGGAATGCCCTGGATGCCGCACGGTTCATCTTCGGCAATGTCTCTGATGAGATCATCTGGAGGGAGGGCGAGATCACCATCGACTGCATCGTGAAAGCAGCCCAGCGCAGCATTCCGCAGGGGCAGAGGAACAGCACCATGTCGCGCTTTGCCGGGAGGGTTGTCAAGAGATACGGTGCAACGGAACAGGCGCACCAGATCTTTCTTGATGAGGCGGCCAAGTGTGATCCGCCCCTTGATGATGCGGAACTCAGTCTCATTTGGGGAAGTGCCTGCAAGTTTGCAGCCAAGGTGCAGGCGCAGGACGGCTATGTGCCGCCGGAGGAGTATAATGACGACTTTGGCAGGCAGTCTTTAAAGCCTGAAGACTACTCTGACATCGGCGAGGCAAAGGTTCTGGCAAGGGAATATGGCACGGAACTTTGTTACACGGCGGCAACGGACTATCTGCGCTATGACGGAGTTGCCTGGATCGAATCAAAGCAGAGAGCGGTGGGAGCGATGGAGGAGTTCCTTGACCTTCAGCTTGAGGATGCCAGGGATGAACTGGACCGTGCAAGGCGGGCGATGTTAAATGCCGGGGTATCCGAGGAGGCAGTCAAGGCAGGCGGCAAGGCACTGGAGAAGAGCATCGGAAGCGGTCAGCATGATGCCTTTATGGCATATCAGTCGGCACTTTCCTACCTGAACTTCGTCATGAAGCGAAGGGATATGAAATACATCGTGTCCGGTCTGCAGGCGGCAAAACCCATGCTGGAGGTCCATGTGAATGACCTCGACCGGGATGAGTTCCTTTTGAACACACCCGTGGGGACCTATTACCTGCCGGATGGCATGGCGGGTCTTAAGGACCATGATCCCGGCAACTATATCACGAAGATGACGGCGGTGGCTCCCGGTGACGAGGGGCGGGATCTGTGGGAGGATGCCTTAGACACCATTTTCTGCGGAGACACGGAACTGATCAGCTATGTGCAGCAAGTGGTGGGCATGGCAGCAGTGGGGAAAGTGTATGTGGAGGCGCTTATCATCGCCTATGGTGAGGGACGCAATGGCAAGTCCACCTTCTGGAACACAATAGCAAGGGTTCTTGGCACATACAGCGGCAACCTCTCTGCTGACACGCTGACGGTGGGATGCCGCAGGAACGTCAAGCCAGAGATGGCGGAGGCCAAAGGAAAGCGTCTCATTATCGCATCGGAGCTGGAGGAGGGTATGAGGCTTAACACTTCGGTGGTAAAACAGATGTGCAGCACGGATGAGATCTTTGCGGAAAAGAAGTATAAAGACCCGTTCAGTTTCAGACCGAGCCACACCCTTGTGCTTTACACGAATCACCTGCCCAGGGTGGGTGCGAATGATCCGGGAACGTGGCGCAGGCTCATTGTCATTCCCTTCGGTGCAAAAATTGACGGGGCGGGCGATATCAAGAATTATGCCGACCACCTTTATAACAATGCAGCCCCTTATATCCTTGCGTGGATCATCGAGGGCGCACAGGAGGCGATCCGCAGGAATTTCCACATCCCTGTTCCGAAGATCGTGGAGGATGCCATCAAATCGTACCGGGAGGACAATGACTGGCTCGGACATTTCATTTCGGAGTGCTGTGAGGTGGACAGGGCATATAAGTGCCGGTCCGGCGAACTGTACCGGACTTACCGGAACTACTGCGCCCAGACGGGTGATTACACAAGGAGTACGACTGACTTTTATAATGCGATAGAGACCTGCGGCTACAGGAGGAAGAAAATGAAGGACGGTTCATGGGTATATGGAATGTGCCTCAAAGCCACAGATTTCCTGGACTAGAAGCAATTTTGGGTGACGGTAGGTGGCAGTCTTGCATAAAACCCCCTTTAGGGCTGTTTTTTCTCAAAAAAATCTCTATAAAGGGACTTTATGTATAGACTGACACCAAGCGTCACCGCAGACAGCTAAAAGCCAGTAAATATGAGTGATTGGAGGAATTCTATGAGAGAAAAGCATATAGAGCAGAGATTCAGAAAGGCTGTGGCCGCCGCCGGGGGTCTGGCACTCAAGTTCGTATCGCCCGGTTTTGATGGGATGCCTGACCGACTGGCACTGTTCCCGGATGGGAAATGCGGCTTTGTGGAGGTCAAGGCACCCGGAGAAAAGCCAAGACCTCTGCAGGAATCAAGGATAGCGATGTTAAGGCGCATGGGGTTTCAGGCATTCGTCCTTGACGGGATGGAACAGATCGGAGGGATCATTGATGAAATACGAGGCACATGATTATCAGACCTATGCAACCGACTATATCGAGTCACATCCGATAGCGGCTATCTTTCTTTCAATGGGACTCGGCAAGACGGGCATTACCCTTACAGCGATAGCCGACCTGCTGTTTGATCTTTTCTTAGTCCGGCGGGTGCTTATCATCGCTCCCTTACGTGTGGCGAAGATGACCTGGTCAGACGAGATCGGGAAGTGGGATCACTTGTCACACCTTAAGTACAGCATCGCTGTGGGGACTGCTGCCGAGCGGAAGGAGGCTTTCAAGGCTAAGGCAGATATCTATATCATCAACCGGGAGAATGTACCGTGGCTTGTGGACAACATCCCATTTGACTTTGACATGGTGGTGCTGGATGAATTGAGTTCCTTTAAAAGCCATCAGAGCAAGCGGTTCAAAGCATTGATGAAGGTCCGGCCGTATGTCAAGCGCATTGTGGGTCTTACGGGTACGCCGAATGGTCTCATGGAACTTTATTCGGAGATCAAACTTCTGGACATGGGCGAGAGGCTTGGCAGGTTCATCGGCCAATACCGGACGATGTATTTCAAGCCAGACCGGATGAACGGTCCTATCGTGTATTCCTACAAGCCGCTTCCCGGGGCGGAGGATGCGATCTATCAAAAGATCTCGGACATCACCATCTCCATGAAGTCCATCGACCATCTGAAGATGCCGGAACTGATCGAAAACAGGTATGAGGTGCGGATGTCGGAGGATGAGTGGAAGCAGTACGAGGATATGAGGGATGAACTGATCTTACAGCTACCCGGCGGAGAGGTGACTGCCGCAAATGCCGGTTCCCTTTCCAATAAACTCTCCCAGATGGCAAACGGGGCGGTCTATGGTGATGACGGGACGGTGATGCAGATACACGACAGAAAGCTGGATGCGTTGGAGGATATCATCGAGAGCATGAACGGGAATCCCCTTCTTGTGGCGTATTGGTTCCATCATGACTTAGAGCGGATCAGGGAGAAGCTCACTTTGTTAAAGGTATCTTTTGAGGTTTTGCGGACGGAGGAGTCTATCCGCAGATGGAATAACAGGGAGATTCCCGTGGCACTCATCCACCCGGCATCAGCGGGACACGGGCTGAACCTACAGAGCGGCGGCAGCGCAATGGTGTGGTTCGGTCTGACATGGTCACTGGAATTATATCAGCAGACCGTGGCGAGGCTGTGGAGGCAGGGGCAGTCTTCCGAAACGGTGGTGGTGCAGCACATCATCACGAAAGGCACGATTGATGAACGCATCATGAAAGCCCTTTCCGAAAAGGATGCCACCCAGAATGCATTGATCGATGCCGTGAAAGCTGTCATTGCAGCATAGGAGTCAAAATAGGAAAAGTGGTGCCGTTGTGGCACTTAGAGTCAAAAAATGCCAATCCGAGGGAAAAACATTCGGAGGTGTTTACCATGACAGCAAAGGAATATTTATCGAGAGCCTTTTACCTTAATATGCGGATACGCAGCAAGAATGAGCAGATTGCGGAGATGAACGCACTTGCCACCAAGGTGACTTCCACCTTAAGTGACACACCCGTTTCAGGAACGAGGAACGACCATAAGATGGAAGATGTGATCATGAACATCCTGGAATATGAAAATGAACTGAAGGATGCCATGAACCAGCTTGTGACTCTTAAGCGTGAGATCCGTGAGGTGATAGAGCAGATCGGCAATGACGAATACAAAGTGCTTCTGGAGATGCGTTACCTTTCTTCCATGCGGTGGGAGCAGATAGCCGTGGAGATGGGATACAGCATCGACCATGTCTACTATCTGCACCGGGAGGCATTAAAAAAAGTGCGTGTACCGAAATCTTAACAGTAAATCCAATTTTATAACAGTATCGGTGTGTGGTATTGTTAGACTAGCAAAAATGAGAATGAAGCTCTGCGGTTGATCCCGCGGGGCTTTTTTCGTGGGAGGATTTATGCCGAGGAAACCAAAACGGCCGTGTTCCTTTCCCGGATGTCCCAGACTCACCGAGGGACGGTACTGTGAGGAACATGAGCGGATAGAAAATAAGAGATACGAGAAGTACGACAGGAACCCGGATACGAAGAAGCGGTACGGACGGGAGTGGCAGAGGATACGGAAACGGTATGTGGAGAAGCATCCTTTCTGTGAACAGTGCTACGACCACGGAGTTCTTGTTCCTGTGGATGAAGTACACCACAAGAAACCACTCGCCGAAGGTGGAACGCATGACTTTGACAACCTCATTTCCTTATGCCAGCCGTGCCATGCCCGCATCCATGCGGAGCGTGGAGACAGATGGCACAACGGGTGACGGTGGGTGGCTGTCATATACAGAAAGGTTCCCACCCGGTAGGGGCGGGTCAAATCTCTAAACCAATAAGGGTGTGGGAACGGGCGCGGGGTCACACGCGCAAAAATTGCAATTCAAACGGGGTATTAACCCCCGTCAGACAGGAGTGATGAAAAAATGGCGAAGGACGGCACCAACAGGGGAGGCAGACGGGTACGCGCCGGTTCCAAGCCGGATGCACTCGCTGATAAGATAGCAAGCGGCAGGGCAGACAACGCTAAGATTATGGAGATCCCGCTGACTGACCTTGACGGGGAAGAAATAAACGGCGCGGCTGACATGCAGGGAGAGGACATGCCGAAGCCGAATGAATACCTCTCCGCCCAGCAGAGGGACGGCAAGCCCCTCGGAGCGGATGAGATATACAGGGAGATGTGGATGTGGCTCAAGGAGCGGGGCTGCGAGAAACTCGTGAATCCGAGGCTGATAGAAAGTTTCGCTCTTTCCTATGCCAGATATGTGCAGTGTGAGAATGCGGTCAGCAGCTACGGCCTGCTCGGAAAACACCCGACCACCGGGGCGGCGATCGCAAACCCATTCGTACAGATGGCGCAGTCCTACCTCAAGCAGGCAAATCTCGTGTACTACGAGATTTTTGACATTGTAAAGGCGAACTGTACCACCGGATATAACGGTCTGTCGGAAGACCCGATGGAAAAACTGCTGAATCAGAGAAAGGGGAAATAAGATGGCTAAGACTACAACCGATATGCAGCTTGTCGAGATCGGCAGGCTGATACCTTATGTGAATAATGCGAGGACGCACAGCCCGGATCAGATCGTGAAGCTCCGCTCCTCCCTCCGGGAGTTCGGCTTTATCAATCCTGTCATCATCGACCGGGATTATAACATCATTGCCGGACACGGGCGGGTGCTTGCGGCACAGGAAGAGAAGATAACGGAAGTGCCGTGTGTGTTCGTGGACTACCTTACCGAGGCACAGAAGAAAGCATACATCATCGCGGATAACCGTATGGCGATGGATGCCGGATGGGACGAGGCACTTTTGAAACTGGAGATCGAGACACTGCAGGGCATGGATTTTGATGTATCCTTTACGGGCTTTGATGACCAGGAGATAGCTGACCTGTTCGGATCGGATGGAAAATCAGATGTGGAAGATGATGACTTCGACCTTAACGCCGCACTGGAGAAAGCCTCCTTTGTGGAAAAAGGTGACATATGGCAGGTAGGAAGGCACAGGCTCATGTGCGGTGATGCAACATCGGCTGATGATGTATCAACATTGATGGATGGGAAAAAGGCAAACCTCATCGTTACCGATCCGCCATACGGCGTGTCTTTCGAGTCATGGCACGGCCTTACCATTCAGAATGACAGCATCAAAGGCGAAGAGTTCTACAGTTTCCTGTTAGCGGCATTTAAGAACATGGCGGACAACCTTGAAAACGGGGGAGCGGCTTATGTGTTCCACGCGGATACGGAGAGCGTGAATTTCAGGCGGGCATTTGCTGATGCCGGGTTCCATCTGTCCGGCTGCTGTATCTGGGTAAAGAACTCCCTTGTACCCGGTTACTCGGACTATCAGTGGCAGCACGAGCCGGTCCTTTACGGATTCCTTCAGAACGGAAAGCACAGATGGTATTCCGACCGTTCACAGACCACCGTATGGAACTTTAACAAGCCTAAGATAAACAAGAACCATCCGACCTCTAAGCCGTTGGATCTGCTGGCATATCCTATCGGCAATTCAAGTCAGGCAAACAGCATTGTTGTTGACACTTTCGGCGGCAGCGGCTCGACACTGATGGCTTGCGAGAATACCAACCGTATCTGTTATATGATGGAACTGGATGAGAAGTATGCATCCGTGATCCTGAGAAGATATGTGGAAGATACCGGGGATGCGCAGAATGTGTATGTGATCCGAGGCGGGGAGCAGATCCCGTATGCAGATTTGGTGAAAGAAATGGAGGCTGCCAATGGAGCAACAGAATAACCACACACTGACCCTCGGCAGTCTTTTTGACGGTTCCGGGGGTTTCCCTTTGGGCGGGATACTCTCAGGGATAACCCCTTTATGGGCATCCGAGATCGAACCTTTTGCTGTAAGGGTGACAACAAAACGGCTGCCGCAGATGAAGCACTACGGCGATGTGTCAAAACTGTCCGGGGCGGAGCTGCCGCCCGTGGATATCATCACATTCGGGAGCCCGTGCCAGGATATGTCGATAGCGGGTAAACGGGAGGGACTTGACGGGGCAAGGTCGGGTCTCTTTTTTGATGCCGTCAGAATTGTAAAAGAAATGAGGGAAAAGACCAATGGAAAATATCCGAGATTCATCGTCTGGGAAAATGTCCCCGGCGCATTCTCATCCAACGGCGGAGAAGACTTCCGGTCGGTGCTTGAAGAGATCTGCTCCGTCAAAGGACACAAAATTGATACGGCTAGACCTAAGAAGTGGCCAAACGCAGGAGAGATCGTGGCAGACGGTTTCTCACTCGCATGGCGGCTTTTTGATGCTCAATACTGGGGAGTCCCCCAGAGAAGAAAACGCATCTACCTTGTCGCAGATCTTGCAGACGGGTGTGCCGGAAAAATACTATTTGAGTCAGAAGGCGTGTCTGGGTATACTCCGCAGGGCTTCCGAGCGTGGGAAGACGCTGCCGGAGATGCTGAAGAAAGCACTGGAACGGCAGGCATTGGCATAGACGGTTACAACGGTTCCGTATCGGAAATGGCATCCACGCTTGGCATAAACTGTGGAACTTCCACGGGCAGGAGCGGCGTGATGGTATTGAACGACCAGGGCGGCGCACGGATGGACGTCTCGGAAGAGATGACTTCCACCTTGAGGGCAGAGTCCCATCATCCGCCGCTGGTCTTTGAGAACCATTCGCAGGACACCAGATACACGGGGCCGCTTGACGTGGCGCAGACTGTACTTTCCACTTATGGCACTGGCGGCAATAATCAGCCTTTTGTGCTTGAAACACCCAAGACGCTCAAGATCAGGAGCGGATGTGAGGGCGGAGGCAAGGGCGCGCTGATCCAGGATGACAAGTCGGCTACCCTTGGATGCAAAAATGACCAGACGGTGTTCGTGCCGACAGCATTCGGGGTGTGTTCCAAGACGAGCCACGCCATGCTGTCCGATAATCCGCAGAGCGGTTTTTACAGGGCTGACACCTCCAGGACCCTTGACGGGAATGGCGGGAACCCGACCTGCAATCAGGGCGGCATTGCCGTGGTGGAAGGGAACGGATCGCGCCCGTCCCACAAAGGTGACGGTTATAAGGAAGCCGATGTGATGTATACGCTCAATGCCACAGAGCAGCATGCTGTGGCTTTTGCGGATCGGGCGGCTGCGTTATCTGCGGCTGATGGTCCTAAAGGACCGTCCAGTCAGATGCTTGGCAACCCGGAGGAGAATTTTGTGGCGGAGCCGTCATATGGGATCGACCGTGCGGCATTCAATCAGGGCAGGAACGCTCTTTACAGCTTTGCTGTGGAAGAGGAGCTTGAGCCGACTATGGTGGCAAAGGGGCCGGGGGCTGTGGCTCATCCGGCGATCACTACGAGCAAGGCATCTTATTTCATGAAAGCCTCGGAGGAACTGGCGGGTACGCTTGTGGCAACGGATTATAAAGACCCTCCCGTGGTCACGGAAGAACCATATTATATAGTACGAAGGCTCACTCCGATTGAATGTGCGAGGCTGCAGGGTTTTCCCGATTGGTGGTGCATGGATCTTGCAGTCGAAGAGCCGAGCGATGATGAGATCGCATTCTGGAGGGAGGTCTTTGAGACCCACAGGGCGGTGGTCGGTACTTCCGGCAAAGCAAAGACCGATGCCCAGATCATCAAATGGCTGAAAGATCCCCACTCTGATTCTGCGGAGTACAAGCTGTGGGGGAATGGAGTTGCCCTTCCGTGCGTTCATTTCGTGTTGGCGGGGATTGTGTACTATGCACAGATGCCCGGATTCCTTTTGTGAGGTATTTAGTCACATAAATGCTTGCTAAATGCAGCGTTTAGAGTGATATATGTACTACCAAAACAAAAGGAGGAACTTAGGATGGAACTTAACTACAATGTAACAGGACAAAGACGCAAGGACATGGTGCAGACAGTGGCGGGAGCCTTGAACTTCAGCCCGGTTTACAAGGGAGCCCCAACCTTCGCTTATGCGGTGAGCAACTTTTCCATAAGCAAGGATGGTACACTTTCCTTTGATGAGAGGGTAGCGGAGGCAGATGTTAAAAAGGTAACGGAGGCACTTGCGGCAGCAGGATTTGAAACGCCTGACCTTCCGCAGACGGAGCAGGAGACCACAGCGGCACAGGAAACGGACACCCTGAGCATTGAGATACCAAGGGAGAAGATGACGGATGAAGCAATCGAGAACCTCAAAAAGATATGCCAGAGCAAGGCAGGACTTTTCAAAAAGGCATTTGCGGCAGATGAACTGCCAATCGAAATCGGCGAGGAGCGGATCAGCTTTCCCTGGTTCCATGAAACGGACGGGGCGGCGGTAGCGGCATACACCCACTTCATCACGGCAATCTGCGGGATGGCATCAAATCAGAAACGGGTAACCGCCAAGGAAAAGGAGGCGGACAACGAAAAGTACGCATTCCGATGTTTCCTCCTGCGACTCGGATTCATCGGCAAGGAGTATAAGGAAGAACGCAAGCTCCTCTTAAAGAACCTTGCAGGATCTTCAGCATTCAAAAGCGGAGTGAAGGGGGGTGTTGAAGAATGATATTTCCTAGAAGAGAGATTGTTGAGAAGGTGCGGAAAGAATATCCCGAAGGGTGCAGGGTGGAGCTGGTCAGGATGGATGATGTGCAGGCCCCGCCCATAGGGACACGGGGAACGGTCGAGGGTGTGGATGACACGGCGAGCATCATGGTCGCATGGGACAACGGCAGCCACCTCCATGTGGTCTACGGCGAGGATGCCTGCCGGAAACTGGAAACAGTCAGAACCGTTTGCTACGGAAAAGAGGATGTGTGGGACAGCCGTAAAGAGGCAGCAGAATTTTTCCTCAGAGCAATGGCCTTAAGCGAGGGCAGCGAATGCGGACGCTACACCAAAATCTACACAGAACTCTTGATGGGAAAGGACGTCTGCACGGATGAAGAAATATAATCTGGACTCCTGTAAAATACACAAATGCCCAAGATGCGGGGGCAGATACGGCGCACATCCGGCAGTATCGAGGGAAGACAACAGGACCCTCATATGCCCGGACTGTGGGACACGGGAGGCTCTGGAGCAGATGGGGATAGAAGAGAAAGAACAGCAGGAGATCATCGAGACCATTCACAGATGCTACCGCCAATAAAATACGGGAGGAGTGAACGCTTATGGGAAAAAGGACAGAGGTCATCCAAGAGTGGATTGACGCAAGGAAGGAACGGGGCGAGATCACAAAGTGTATGTTTTACATCACGGTCCCGAAAGATACCGACCTTTACAAGGATGAAACCATCAAAAAAATCGAAGGTATCCTCGACAGGAACCATGTCAGCCACGGCCATGTTGATACGGTCTGCGGAGCATGGAACCTGAACCGGGACTGGATCGAGACCGGGGAGATCGACTGCATTGTGGAATTCTGCGGGGTGTACCCGGTCAATTGGGACATGG
>CAZZNE010000006.1:22782-130752 GCA_964655525.1 uncultured Clostridium sp. | reverse complement strand
TAGAGATATTTTTTCATCAATCCATAGGATTTACACAAAATAATTTACACTCTCTGGGACGGATTGTGTCAATAGTTTTTCACAAATTTAATTCCTTACGTTTGTTAGTCGGCAGTTATCCGGTTATGATATCAGACAGTAGATTATCTTCCGGCTTGGTGAGATGAATTCATATTCATGTAGCGGCGCGCTCCCATTGAGTTCCTGCTACGTGACGCGGTTTGGTGCATACAAGTATCAGGGGCGCTCTGTCCGTCAGGAAAACCTCTTATTCCTTTGCCCGCGCTTGATCTCACGGTTGTTCAATAATGCTGTTTGTCCGCATCCGGCTACAGTGCTGGGGGGAACGTCCATGTGGGTGAGGTTTTCTTCAATACCGTCTTGAAGATACTTTGCCGCTAAGCTAGGCTTCATTTTCCGAAGCTTTTCCACTACTTGGGCAGCTTTCTCACGGGCGGATTCCTTGTTTTCCTATGCGTAAATGATTTTCAGCATTATATCAACACCTTTTATCTTATTGCGTGGTGTAACGGAGAAGATATTTCGGTAAAAATGGGCGATACAGCGCTGATAGTGGACATCTGGGAACATTTCCGGAATGGTCTCAAGAAGCTAGAGGTTCTTATCCTCGATAATAAGATGTACCCTGGTGAGACCTCTTTCCTTCCGACATACGAAAAAGGAACGTCGGCTTTCTTTATCCTCTTTCGTGCCTTCCACTGCACCGATGATCTCGCGGTGGCTATCATTGCTGACACCGATGGTACCAAGGATAAAGATATTTTGGATTTTCATGCCTCGGCTTCGTTTGAGATATACATCATCCACATAGACATAAGGTAGTCACCGGACAGTGACCCGCTGCGTCAGAACTCAATTTGTTCATAAGTCTTTTTGTTGAGGTTGTTGATTGTACTGGGAGATACTTTGGTGCCCAATAAGGCTTCGGTGATATCCTCTACGCGGCGGACAGAAACACTGGCTAAATATATCTCGCTTAGAGTTTCTTCTGCGCTGGAGTGGACAAGGTCTTTCAGATCGTGTTTTATTAACTCTTCGTTTAGCCGTATAATGTTATCAGACATGGTTTTTAGCCGCCTTCGGTGAGTTTTGTTGTGATGACTTAATTTTACCAAACGGCTATACACCATGTCTATTTCTTATGAGACTATAATTTGTGAAATCTATTATATGTCATTCCAATTTAAGATAGGTTCTGCGCACTTGCTTCATGCGATAATAGTAATTTTACTTTGTGGTTTAATGATTCCAAGACCATTCTTCAATGAGCGCTCCCTAAGGGGGTTATTACGTTCATGGATTATGGGTGTCCATCCTACCTGTCTGCATTTTCTTGTGACCAAACTGGTTTTAATCATAGACTACGACCTTCAATCGTGAGTCAAAGAAGTTGAGGAGTAACTTTTTTGAAGGGAATAAATAGTTAATTCTATTATGACAGAGATTATTTGTATTTTCTATCCACTCACTATGTAGCGATTACTTTGAACCCGAGTTTAGAGCCATAATGTAGTTATTGCGTGAACCGATGTCAAGTCCTACGAAAAGTGTTGAAAGGTGATTGATTTTGATACGTATTTTCACGTGCATCGCACCTTCCTTTTTGTTTGATGGATAGGGTGTTATTGGGCTAATCTTGGACCGCAACACAATGTAAACTCGTGTGATCAGCATTTATACTACAAAAATAATCTGCTGGAAGCTGACGGCACAGGCGTAACATTTGTGTAAGTATTTGGAGGGTGCTGCCAGAGACGCAAGCTTTCAAAGCAATGATGACAGAAGATGTTAGAAATACATACAGAGCAACTGGAAGAAGAATCAGCGGTACTCTTTGGTCAATTTCTATGGATTTTTTATAAGTGTCCGGGAGATATTGGCAAACAAAAATAGGTAACTTGTAAATCATATAGGGGATGAAACTCGGAGAGGAATTCGCCAGATAAAGGATTCCTCTATACCACAAAAATAACCCGAGCCCCTGTATATCTAGAGGACATAGGTTCATTATATGAGGAGATAAGTAAATGAAAACAGAACTTTTAATAGAGAGCAATCCTAATATACGAGTTTTTCCACAATATGCTTTTTTAGATGCAATTATTAATAATAGTAATACAAATATAGATAAAATTTGTAGTATTTATATCAGTGGCAATACGTGCTTTAATTGGAAATATCAAAGCTTAAATGCAGAAGTTGTTGTTACGAGTGAGGGAATTAATATATATCGTAAAATGCACGGAGTTAAACCTAGTGGAGGATTCTATTGTGAATGTAAAGACTTTGAGGAAATTGTGTTTAATATTCAATATATGCAATATACTAATATTTGGGATAAAATAACTTTTTTTTATGATACGGAAGATTCAGTATTGTTTTCTGATGATGATTTTTGCAACTATGAATTTAGTATTCATTGTTGCGGAGATTGGCGGGTTGATGTCAAAGGAAAGAATGTATATTACAGAATAAATAGGTATGATAGCGGATTTCCCAAATGGTACAAAATCCGAAAGCATAAAGATGAAATGCAATTATATTACTCTTTTGAGGGTAGAAAATGGGTAGGTATAAATAAATCTATAACATTAGATTTACAAGGAGAAAAAACAAAAGTGGGTTTTCATATTCATTTATATGAAAATCAATATCAAAAATGGGTTTGCAATAATTTTATTCAAATAAAGTTTGATAAAAATGGTAGTAAGCCAATTGATTATATAGGTCTTATGAATAGAGACTGGAAAAATTATTCAATTAATCCATTAGTCAAGTTTTCCTATGATAAACAAGATGTAATTAAGCAGAGAGGCTTATGGAATTATATTGTAGAGAATATTTGTAGTGGAAGGTATCTTGAAATTTGGTTAAATGAGTATTATATAGAGGGACTGAAAGCTTTTCATAAATACAAATTTATTCATGAAAGCCTTATTTATGGTTTTAATGAAAAGGATAAAAAAATAAGCTTAATGTCTTTTAAAGAAGGTAAGCCAGTTCTTATAACCGCACCAATGGATACAATAGAATTAGCATGGGAAAATGCGTATGATAACAATCATATAATACAATCATTTGAATTTTTTCCGGATGGAAACGGGTATAATGTTGATATAGAACATATTTGTAAATTGCTTCGGGATTATTTGGATGGAAGAAATTCCTCTCATGATTTTCGATATATTGCTCAAGAAGATAGGGGAATATTTGGACATAAGATATATGATGAAATTTTGAATGATAATAATAATAAAAAAATATTTCTTGAGGATATGCGAATAGCATTTCTTTTTAAAGAGCATAAAGAATGTATGTTATTAAGAATAAAGTTTTTGTATGAATATGGTGCTCTTAGTGAAGAAGAATATCCATATTTAATGGAAGAAATGGATATTATAGTAAAAAAAGCAGATTTAATTCTGAATTTAGTGATTAAGAATAGTTTTAAATGTACAGATAGAATTCAGGACCGTATTTGGAATTATATTAGTGATCTATGTGAATCAGAAGAAAAGTGTTATCAGGTTATAATAAGAGAGCTAGAAAAATATTTAAGGCAATGAAAATCAGTTAATGAATTGAATAAAGAATCTCTTTTTGGGGAGATACTTTGGATGTATGAAGCGTCCTATGGTACCTATGACAGAAAAAAGATTGTCTATTAGGTGAAACGGAAAGTGGATAAGCCAATCAACCACAAGCGGATAGAGCGGATTATACAGAAAAATAGCATTCAATGCAAGAATCGTAGAAATACAGGGCAATAACAAATTCAAAACACTCCCTGCTGATAGTGGGAAATATTTTGAACAGGGCTTTATGTCCTATTTTTATATCACTAAAGTTTGTGTAAACATCCAAACGGATGTAAGGTAAACGGTAGATAGTGTGTACCTCGATTGGTTTAAGCATATATGAGAGAATAGGCTATAGTTCTATTACGGGTACTAAAAGTATAAGACTTAACTTTTGATGCCACGATACGGAGGTAAGTCTGCGAGTTAGGAAACAACTATAGCGGCTACGCAATACGGTCTTTTAGGAATGGGCTGCGCAGATTGAAAACTGTCAGAACGGTCCGGCCTATATGAGTGGAGCTGACTGATGCGCCTGCAATGGCATCAAAAAGGCGAATTATTATTATCGACTCCGCTGCGTAAAGGCTGTCTGTCTTGAAAGAGTTCCCCGGGAGATGCTTCCACAACAGATTGTTCCTGTGGAACCAGAACACCTGCATCAGGAAGTAAAAAACAGGGATAATCCGGAACAGGGACTGGTTATTTCTATAAAGGGATATTCCATCCATGTAACAGAATCCACATCCATGCCCCTTCTGACAGATGTACTTAAGGCGGTGTAGCATACTCAATGACGCCACCTGTTTTAAGGCAGTTTATATTGTCTGCGGATACACGGACCTGCGTTTGAAAATGGACCGACTGGCAACGCTGGTAGAAGCGCAGACCAGGAATCAGTTCTATGTCCCGGATGCTTTGTATCTTTTCTAAAGGAAACGAACAGACCGCATCAAAGGTTGTTTTTTGTCAAGAGCTAATCCCTTAAATCTGCATCAAAATTCCCCTTTTTTAGATTGGGGATTCCCAATTTTCGGCAGGACTTTATGAAGTCTTGGTAGTTACGGTTTGTTTCATCAGGGCATGTTCCATCCGGTAGCAAAAAGAACAGATGCCCATGATGGACAAGGCGGTCTATCATGGCAGCTGCCATCTGATCATCGGTAAAGACTCCGCCCCATTTTGAAAACTCAAGGTTGGTCGTCAGGATCAAGCTCTTGCTCTCGTAACTGTCAGAGATCACCCGGAACATTAGTTGGGACCCGTCACGGTCAACGGGACATATCCCCACTCATCCAGAATAAGCAGATCCTGCGCATTTAATTCTGCACGTAACTTTTCCAGAGTGCCGTCCCTTCGAGCCTCTGAAAGTTTCAGAACGAGTTCGGTAACCGTATAGAACTTCGTTTTGTAGCCGAGATTACAGGCTTTGATGCCGGCCGCTATAGCCATATGTGTCTTTCCAGTGCCGACTGGTCCATAGAGAACAAGGTTCTGCTTTTTGGGGACAAATGCCGCAGTCTCAAGATCATCTCTGGATAAGGCCGGCGGCAGGGTGACATGCCCGTATCCATATCCTTCAAAGGTTTTGAATACCGGAAAGCCTGCGCGCTTCACAAGCCGCTCTTTTTTGTTCCTTTCCCGGAGCGACAGCTCTCTGTGCAATGCCTCAAGAATGAACTCTGCCTGTTTTGGCGTCCCTTCTTTTTCACACATATCCGGGATCGCACAGGACAGATACAACCTGCGGCAGGCTGCACGAACCTCGAAATTGAGTTCGTCTCTCATTTTGGGTGTCATCATGAGGCTTCCCCTCCTTTCCGGACGTTGATGAACTCTTTGTCATAAACAGCAAGGGAGGGGCCATCCGCCGGCGGTGTATCTATTCCATAACCGGTGATCCTTGCAGCAATGACTCTTGCATCGCTGGAGCTGATTCTTCCATCCCGCAGGGCAAGATCCATAGCTCTGATAGCCGGGTGAAACCCGTATTCCTTTGTGAGCTCGTCAAGCAGGGTAAGGCAGCTCTTCAGGACCGGCCGTTCTGCATGGTCCAGATATTCCCGCAGCGGATCAGTCACTTCCCGGCGGACCCCGCTGTTATGCCATGCACCGCAGCGATGCATCAGCATAGATACTGTCGTGGAATAATCCGTGACATCTGTGCGGGTATCCCCATAGGCTCTGAGATGACGTACCATGATATTTCCCTGCGTATCATAAATATCAATGTAGTGTGCCCGGATCCCTACAAGAATGTCTCTTTTCCCGGAATACTCCGGACAGGTGGAGTAATAGTGCTTTCCATCAAGGCAGATCTTACCATAGCCATCCGCCGCAAGTGTTTCATAGCGGCATACGTTGAACTTTCGATCCGGCAGTGGCATAAGTGCATGGCAGTCGACTTCGAATAAGACAGATATTTTTTCCCCTTTTTTGTAATGGATCTCGGAGGCCTTCTTTTCGTGTTTCTTTAAGAGGGAGCGGTTATAAACCACGATGTCATCATAGCAGGGGACGGGAACAAAAAGATTGCTCCGCTCATAACCGACTTTACGCTCCACATTGCCTTTCTCCCAGCCAGAGCGGGGATTGCAGAATCGTGCTTGAAAATGGTGGTGGGCACGGAACTTCGCAAACAGAGAAGACTCATGTATGACATCACAGATGCGCCTCCCTATCCCCGTTGCATTGTCAAAGACAATGACCCACGGGACGCCGCCGATAAAGCAGAAGATATCCAGGAGACCCTGACAGACACATTCCGCACTCTCGCCTCCGAATACCTGGCAGAAACCGTCATTGCTGTAAGGGAATGAGAGTACCAGATATTTCTTTCGGACACACTTGCCATGTTCATAGAAATCTGCTTCGCCGAAATCAGCCTGTGCGCAGCCGGGATCCCAGATCAGTTCCTGATTGGCATGTTGATGCTTTCTCGCATCGCGGATACTTTTTAAATAGCGCCGCACGATATCATAGCTGCCGCCATAGTTGTGTTCTTCGACAAGGCGGTCATAGATCCGCTTGGCTGTGTGTTGCTGCTTGTACCAGTGTTTTTTATCATCCTCGAGCCATGCGTCAATGATGGGCTTAAATGGGTCCAGTTTCGAGGGGTGAACTGTAGGGAGAGGAACCTCGGGGGAAAAATCCTCTTTATCAATGTATTTTTTGATGGTCTTGTGATCGGAACCGGTTATCTTTTCGATTTCTGAAATTCGGTATCCACTTTGTTTTAAGTCTCTGATATAATTGACTTGGGACATGTTGAGCATCTTCCTTTCCTCCTTTGCAAAGATTGGTCTCTAAACAAAGGATACATGAATTGATTATAGTGTTCAATATGTCCTGCTTTTTTCAGGGAATTCCCATTCTGATTTTAGGGAATTTTCACGCCGATTTGGGGTAAATTTATTGTAGCATTAACAAAAGCTGATATGTTCTGTCTGGGGAGAGGGCAATGACTGTGCAGATAAGGGTATCGAAATGGACAAGTATGCTGTTGCTGTAGGTACTTATTCCTTTCGATGGATGTGAAGGAGAGAACGTAGGTAAAGAAAGTGGAAAGATATCATCGATAATGAGTAGTGTGGCAGAACCGGCAGAAATCGGTCAGAAATTGTGCGGGGCAAAACCTAGCCGTAATATTTATGAAAACGATGTAGTATTTACCAAGTGCGGGGGCATCTCATATTATCTTAGGATACAGAATTGTGTATGGGAAGTTGTGGTGCAAATATGAAATTATTTTTTTAAATATGAATTTAATATTAAATTGACAAAATCTGTTTATGATATATAATTAAATGGGAGGAAAAGGGATATAAACAGAGTATTCAAAATCATAATGTGAAATGCGTTAATTGAAATTCAAGTTATGTATGACAGGGATAATCAAGAATGGAAGGGCGCATCTGCTATAGATGATTACATTGCTTGTTGTGTCTGATGATAATGAATCAAGCACCTAAGAGATGGGATGTGGAAATAGTGTTGGTAATGATAGCTACTATAGTTTTTAATAAAACGTCAGTTTGTACCTTCTTTTCATAAACGTCTAATATAGTGATGTCCAACATCAATTAGAATCATAGCCTAATTGAAGTGAGAATTCAGCGAACGGATGTTCTGTTTTATCCGACACATAGATAATTCAGATAATGGAAGATGTAATGCACAACGGTCAAGTTGTTTGAATACGGGAAAAAAAGATTATAGTTTCAAATGCCTCAAAATACTATAAGAAAAGAAAGGAATCATGGTGTTTTCGACTGAAAGCATCATATTAAGAGAAAATGAAATATAGATTACCTGAAATTATTAGTAAAAATGCTATTTTTTATAAAATATTACCTGAATTAACCAAGCAATATAAGAATTTGAATGAAAATGAAAGCATAAGTATTTCGTTTGTTCTGACCAAAAGGATTAATTCAAATGCATTACCGTTACTGGCAGGAATGCTTAATCTTTTACAAGATAAAAGTGGTACACCTGTTTATTTAGAATTAGCATATAATCCGAGCATTCTTGCATTTTTGGATACAATTGGCTTTTTTAGTAAATTATCTGATTTTGGTATTATTGAATATGATAAAGATTATGTAGGGGGGCTTTCAGAGTATTCTTATAACACGAATAATAAAATTTTATTGTATATCCCTATTAAAAATTATGAAGATAAACTGGAGAGGGAAAAACAAGAGATTAGAGATGTTTTGGCCGACAAAATACGAAGAGATTTAGCATATTCTTATGTATTTAAGAGAATTCATAATGATCAATTGTGGGAAGTAACATTAACGGCAAGCGTTGAACTTATTGTTAATGCAATAATACATAGTGGTTCAATAAGTTATGCTTATATGCAATCGGGAATTTCATTTTCTGAAAGTAAGAAAGGATACCTCTTATCTATTGTGGATGTAGGTATAGGATTTTTCGCATCGCTTAGTAAAAAAATAGAAAAAAATGAGAATTATACACAAAGTGAAAGAGATTTCTTTTATGAATATGCTGCTAAAATAGGCATCAATTTAAAAGAAGAGTTGAATTATTTGTCGATTATGGAAGCACTTTATTATTCCGAAAAAAAGGCAAGAGAAATGGATTTGTTTAAATTGAAAAATATATTAGCAATATCTAATACCAATTTTCGCATACATCAAAAGAATAAGGAAATTGTTTTTACTTCTGAATATTGTTTTAAATGTACGAATAGAAGCATATTGCAATGTGTAAAATGTGTTTGGGAAAGAAGAAATTTAAAAACGCCACCAATTAGGACTTACCCTGCACGGATGGCGGGAGTACATATAGAAATAGAATTTATACAGGAGAAAAAAGATGTTTGAAATAATAAACGAGGTTCAAAAGCAGATTTCTATATCTTTACATTTAGAAGAAATTTATACTGAAATGTGTTTAAGAACTCATCTTAAGGATCAAACGAGGCTTTTTAGTAAAGAAACATTATCAAAAAAATGCATTGATAATATAGTACAATTGGAATTTGATGGAGATAAATATTCCGAATATGAATGTTTTATTGATTTTTCGCATATAAAGTATATTGTACCAAATTCTAAGGATAAGCTATTGCAATGGCTCAATAATTTGCCTAATGCAAAAATAGTTCATGGAGAGGAATGTGATATATTAAAAACCAATAAAATACGGGATACATATATAGATGAAAAATATGATTATAGAGAAATATTTAACGATTATGGTAAGAAATATATCGCGGAAAACTGTTGTGATCCTAAAGGATATGAGACTCAGATAGGTATACAATTAGGTGTTTATATTGATTTAAAAAAAATTATTAATGATTCAACCGAGGTATTACGTTGGTGTTACATTATTGCATATGATTTGGATAAATATTTCTCGTCAGTTAATGAAGATAAAAAGAATCTGTTTTTTTGCCATACTATGAATGGTGCTTATATCGCTGGAATTCTTTCGCAATTATTAGGTTATGATTTAGTATATGTAGACCATTTGGGACCATATAACAAATTGAATAAAATTGATTTTTATAAGGGAAAATCGAGAACAGAAGAATTTATAGTAGTTGCAGACTTGATTTGTTTGGGAAATGAATTTTTGCGAGCCAAAAACATTGTTGAATATTTGGGGGGAACAGTAAAAGGATGTGCATGTGTTGTACAGATGAACATTTCTACTTTGATATCAAAGTGTCAAGTTAATGCCTGTGCACTTAAATACACGCCCCAAAACGCTAGGGAAGAATTGGATTATTCTGTCCGAACAGAATTTTGTTCAGTTCAGTGTGAACATTGTGAGAAGAAAGGAGTGATAAATAATGGCACAACGTAGGATTGTTCATATATCCGATCTGCACTTCAGTGAGGATAATAATTCCAAATCATTACTTCAAAAGGATAAATATGTAAGTGATTTTATTGAATCCTTAAAAAATATTGAGTTACTTGATACATTGATTATTAGTGGAGATATTGTAGATAAAGGAGGTTCTCAAAGGGCATATAAATTAGTGGATCCGTTTTTACAAAAAATGCGCGATGAACTAGGAATAAAAAATATTTTGTGCATTCCAGGAAATCATGATGTGAGCCGCAAGCTGTTGGAAGGGATTAGTGGCGAAGAAAGTGTTGATAACAAAAAAATTTGGGAGCAATATGAAGTAAAGCTAAAGTATTATTGGGAATTTATTGGTAGAAATAATTTAAACCTATATCAAAAATCGGGATTGGTATCTTATGTGGTTTTGCATAATCCCGATATGGTTCTTTTGGGGATAGATAGTACAGATCGAATAGGTATAAGCGATCATTGTGGATTTATTAATGTGAATAACTTATTATTTGCACTTAAAGGTATATTTGGAAAAGATATAGAAAATTATAAAGAATATATAAAAATTGCCATATTACACCATAGACCAATTATATATGAAAGCGCATCACAAAGTGTTACTGAAAATAATAGTTCTAGCATTGGTCAGTATGGAACATGTGATTCGGAAAATTGGGATGAAGTGAAGAAAATATTATTGAGATATAATGTGCACTATGTTTTGACAGGACATGTGCACGGAACGCAAAGCGGACAAATTAGACCATTTGATTCTACAAATGATGAGATTAATTATAGTACGGTTGGTAGTATTGGAGTTGATTTTAGTAAGGAAATCAAAGAACGCTTAGATTCTAATAACGACAAAGAACTTTTGAGAAGATTGGAAGACCTAATATGTTATGGGTCACTTAATGGAAATCATAATGCATATAATATTTGGACGTTTAGCGACAAGGGTTTAGTTCAGGAGAAACAGTATAAATATATAGTTGATGAGGGGAAGAGGCGTTGGTGTCATTGGAAAACAAAAACATTTGAGGAAGAAAAAATAGACCAATTAGATGATCAGGATTTATTTGGCATTGGAGTTGAGGCGTCTATTGATTACGTTGAGGAAACAGAAAATTATGAAGAAAAGATATTAACATGTATAAGAGAGCACGAGTTATTTAAGACAGGTCATTACCATTGGAAGAATAGACCAAGACTAAATTGGATTGATACTTCATATTTTTTTCAACATAAGGAAATAATGCTTGTTATTGCAAGAGGAATAAGTGAACTTTTTGAAAACGAGCAAGCACTTAAAAATACAGATTGTATTATTGGATTAGGCATAAAAGGAGCTATTTTGCTATCCTATGTGCGTTTTATGTTTCCAAATAAGAAATGTTCATATCTGCCGGAAAACCAAAAGGAACATAATGTATATGAGATGGGACTATTTGAAGGAAGTGAAAAAATGAGTTCTTTCGTAGCGCTAACGGATGTGGTTCATTCGGGAAGTGCGGTAAAAAGTATTGCTAATAAAATTTATGAAAAAAATCAGAAGTATTTAAAGGTTAATGTAATTACTATCATTGATGCATCACATGACGGAGTTATAGCAAAAGAAGAAGGAAAATTCGAAGTGAAGCTGTTCTCGCTTGCTAGGCTGAAAATAATAGAATGTCATGGTGGAGGAGAAAATTGTGACATTTATACAAAGAAGTTAGCAAATGTTATTGAATATAAGGAGGATTAAAATGAGAGTAATTGAGCCATTCTTTGAGTTTATGCAGGAAATCAAAGGAGATGACATAATTAAACGGATTGAAAGAATTGGGAGGGTTTGTTATAAGTCAGAAGACAGAATTACGGAAGACTCTGCGAAGAAATTTGTAGCAAACATTTTAAAAAGAGGGCATGAGTCTGTAATTGAGCATGAAAAGGTTTCTGTCAAAATCACTTGCGACCGAGGTGTAACACATGAAATTGTAAGGCATAGGATAGCTAGTTATAGTCAAGAAAGTACCAGATATTGCAATTATAGTAATGAAAAATTTGGGAAAGAATTGACAGTTATTAAGCCTCTTTTTTGGAGTGAAGATAGCGCCGAATATGGATTGTGGTTAAACACCATGCAAGTTATTGAGAGCACATATAATAAACTAATTGAATTAGGAGCGGAACCGCAACAAGCGAGAAGTATTCTTCCGAACAGTTTGAAAACGGAGATTGTGGTTACAATGAATTTGCGTGAATGGAGGCATTTTTTTCGGCTTCGAACAGCAAAAAATGCGCATCCGCAGATGAAGGAGATAGCCTGTGCATTGTTGGATGAGTTTAAAAAGAGGATGCCTGTTATTTTTGATGATATTGAATATTAACTATATCAATTTTATGTATATGTTGGTATCGCAAATGCAGGTTTTCCATAAATATCTCTTACAAATTTTATTAACGTAGTGTTTAGCTGAAAAAAGAAAGATATATGGCGAACAAAACTTTAGTGGAGCGCACACAAAGGACATAAGTGTAGATTGAATTATATATAATATTATCATGTTATACAAAAGAAGAAAGGAAAAGGAAGAATAATATGCTCAGTATCGTTGATTTGAAAAAAGAGCTTGGAAGAAATATATATGTATATCCGGTACATGTTGAATCAATAAAGTCTAATTCAATTGACTTACATGTAAGCAAATTTGCATGGTCATTATCATCAAAAAAGAGTATTAGTGATGAGAATTATATTGTGATTGAGCCTAATGATACCGCTCTAATATATACTGAAGAATCAATATATGTTTCTAATAAAATTGGCGGTTCTTATCATTCAAAAGTTACATTAGTATCAAAAGGAGCAGGACATATCGGAACAACTCTTGATGCACAATATATTGGCTGTTCTATTATTGCGATTCATAATCATAGTAAACAAGAAATAAAGTTAAAAGTTGGAAGTGAGTTTGTAACGTTACAGTTTTGGTATTTAAATTCTCCAGATTATGAAAATGCGCCTTCTCATGATAATGAACCAGGACATCCCAGGATGTTAAACGGCTTTGAAGATGTTAATTTCTATATTGAATGGAGGGACAAAAATACTTGGGCAACAAGGAAAAGAGATTTATATCATAAGATGATAGAATCTGATGAATATAAAAAGTGCAAAGAGGAATATCAGAGAGAATTAGATAAATTTAATCGAGACATTTTGAAGAAAAGAACAAAAAGATATTTAAAAATCGGTTTTGGCGTATTGTTTGTGTGTGTGTTGTTATGTATACCATCTTATATAGTCAATTTGGGGAAAATAAGTATTTTTATTCAGAATTTGAGTGAAAGAGTTTTATTCCCTGTAACTTTAGCAATCATAACAACATTTATAATTACGGATTTAAAAAGTAGCAAAAAATAGAAATCTATTTATGGCTAATTATTAAAAGTCAAGTCAAAAAGTGACGTTTTATGAGTGAATTGCAGAAATGCATTCCATTATAGAAAAGAATCTTAGAATTATTCTTAGTACCTTGGAAACGCATGACAAACAGGGCATTGTGGTTGGTACTTGAAAAGGAGGTATGGAATTGGATGTTCAAGTTGCATTGATATAGCGTGACCTGTTTTTGCGACCGGTAAATCACGCGAACCAGTTTCTTGGCAGCATGGGAGACGGCGCTATGATAATGCTTACTTTTTGCCTACTTTTTGCGAGATAAGCGGAAAAGGTCGGGGCTCAATGGCAGGCGAATTTTGTGGCATTGAACACGGCATAAGAAGTATCTGGACTGTGTTTTTCCATATGGGAGTATTTGCTGTCAAGCTGCCCGAACTGGTAGATGGTTGAGGATAAACCCGCATAAGCCAGTATCTTATCTAGAGAGTCAAATCTGTTAAAATCACCAATCTCTGTAAGGTTCATGACGTCTATACGGTAGCTGATCCCCAGGATAGTAAGAATGAGGGAATATATCTAGTCTATGATGGAGTTGATTTGGTTTTCAATCTCATCAATCCCGGCATTCGGTTCGTGAGCGAACTTTATAGGGTGTGTCTGATTTCTCGGATTGAGATAAGAATTCCTATTGGATTAACAGAACATAAAAAATTTCAAACAAGCTTATAGTGCAAATCAAAAACTTATTAAATTTGAGTTGGTTCAATTACAATATGAGAAGAAAGGGAATCATGGTGTTTTCTTATGTAAGCATCATCAAGAGGAGAATATGAAATCTACAAACGAAAGAAGTTTTGAATTAAAGGGCGTTAATAGGACATTATATGATTGGGCAATGGGAAGTAAAATTATCCAGAAATGTATTCAAAATGAACAAGGTAATATAGAATTATTATTTGATATATTTAGCGCAAACGAAGAAAAAAGAAATTCCGCTTCTGAAAAAATGTATCAGTTAATATGGAGTTCTTTTCCAGAATTTGGTCCGAATCTTTTAATAGGGGTTCTTGCAGATTTTGAACATGACCGTGTCTTTTATAAAGAGTATCGTAATCATACATCTCATATGATAAAAGTATTTTTTCTTGGAATATACTTTTATGAAATGGTGAAATCTATACATGATAATATTGACAAAGCAGTAAAGGGAGAGGAAAATTTTGTAAAAGTGTGGGTGTTAGCTGCACTATATCATGACATAGGATATCTCTTTGAAAATGATAAGATTGCAGATTATAAAAATGAGTGGGATGAATTTCGTAAGGAAATGAATAAAATGCTTAAACTGCCAATGCATTATGTTTTTAGTGATAAAGGAGCTAGCAAAGAAAAGGAAAATACTTTTGTGAAACAACATAAATTGTATCGTGAATCTTTAGATTCGATTGCTGAAATAGATAATAAAGATAATTCGGCATGGAATATTTTAAGTGAGGCTGGAAAGACTACAAAGTTAGTAAGCGGTGCGGATGGGAATACAAATGGAATACAAATATACTATAATATTGTTGAAAGACAGGCAGGAGGGACAAAGAGACGCACTGGGTATAAAGATCATGGCATATGTAGTGCACTTATATTAGGAAAAGTATGGGAATCGTATTGTGAAGTTACAAGACAGCTTGCAGCATGTGAGATGAATCCAATTACATTTATGGATGTCGACGAAGAATTTTTTGATGATTTAATTAAAAAAGAAAAAAATACTGAGGATTTAGTGCATATAGCGATGAATGCAGTTGCATTGCATAATATAGACAAAAGTGGATTGAATATAGCTGAAGCGAACGGGTATGGAATTTATCTTGACAATTTTATTATTGACATTAAGAAACTTCCAATCGCAGCATTATTGCGCATATGCGATGAGATTCAGATGTGGGATCGCGAAAAATATAGAGCATTAGATCTGGATGAGAGAACCTTGTTTGCAAATGACCTAGATGTTTGGGCAAAGGGAGACGCAATTTATATTTGCTTTGAAGATGATAAACAGTATACGGATCCAGTTGGCAATTCTAAAAGTATGTATAACAATTTATTGGATAAATTACGTCCTTACATTGGAAATGCAATTGAGGATTTATTGAAATATGATGAGAAAAAACCAGAACCTAGTTATGATATGGATAAATTGACAGATAACGATGATATGATTGATGGTATGGAGGTTTTACCTAAAGGAGATCGGCAGGAAGAAGAAAAGAAACCTGATCGTTGGTTACTCGGTGCAGTTAATCAAGATGAGGATATTCATTTTTCGGCTTTATATCTTGGGCAGAGTTTGAAAAATAATTTGCCGGAGGAGTTTAAGAAATTTGGATATGAGGAAATTGTAGCGGTATATGAAAATTTTAATGAACGATATTATATAAGGGAAAAAGAATGTATAAAAGTTGCAAATGATTTAATTTCTACATTAACAAATGATCTAGATTTTTGGGATAATTTGTCAAATAAAATAAAAGAAACTATGGAAGAGTTAGGGCAGGTATTTAGTGATGAAAAGTGCGAAAAGTTTGAGGAAATGACAGATACACAAATATTGACTTATTATCGAAAACATTATGAAGCACATAAACAATTATATACATATGCTCGTATTCCTGAAACATTGGATAGAGGAATTCCCTCTTTTACATTATTTTTGAAGCAATATCTTAAAGATAAGGATAAAGAATTGAATGATGAAAAGAAATTAAATGAAGTTTTTGAGTGGCTGACTTATCCAGAAAATATAAATTATACAGGAAGGGAGATTATAGATGTTAATGAAATTTCGGAAAATATTATAAAAACATCTTCGGAGGAAGAGCAAAAAATGTGGAAGTCCTCAACAGGAAGATTCCTAATGTATTTGAAACCGGATGTTGTGGGTATAATTGATAGATATATAAATACATGGAAATATTGGGGATATCATGGGTACAGAAATAGGGCTGTTATGGATCTTTCACAAATGATAGAAAGACTAATGAAGGAATATGATGACAATACTATAAAACAACGCCAAAATATGCTAGTGGAGAGGCAGCATCAAGTAATGGCTAAAAGAGTAAAACTCTTTAGCTTATACGATATTAATGAAAGATATCAGCGGTTATTTCTTATCTATTCACAGATGGGCTCTTTGAAAATGAAAAGAAGGTATTATCAATTACGCAACTTTTATTTTTTAGACAAATTAATTCAAGAGATTGCGATTCGTAACAATGTAGAGGAAGGTGTAATTAGATGTATGTTGCCTAACGAAGTCATGGCTCTTCTTAATGGGGAGAAGGATGTGCTGCAAAGAGGAAGAGAAAGGTTAGCTTCTGAAATTTTTGTTTATCAGTTGGGCAAAAATGGTGAAAATATAATATATGGTGAAGAAGCGATTGCTTTAGCCCAAAAAATGAAGAAAGAGACATCTATAAAAGATATTGTAGAAGGTGAGTTAATTGGGGAAACAGCTTCGCTGGGAGAATATAAAGGTTATTGTTGGATGCTAAATCAGGATAATAAAAAGGAGTTTCAAAAAGGAGAAATACTCGTAGCAACAGATTTAGATCCAGACAAATTTGAATTACTAAAGATGGCAGGAGCTGTTATTACAGAAACTGGCGGCTTTACTTGTCATGCCGCTATCGTTTGCAGGGAACTCCATATTCCTTGTGTTGTTGGCGTGCATGGATTAATAGATAAGGTGTGCTCAGGTCAAAAGATTTTTGTGGACGCTGATCATGGAAAAATTCAAATACTGTACCAAACTAATGATGGCATTATTCGTACACATGACAAAGATATTATAGATGAAGAAGAAATGGGGAAAAAAGCATATTCATTGTTTAGATTGAAAGAAGCTGGTTTTGAAGTGCCAGATTTCTTTTGCATTAAGATAGAGCAACTAAAGGATATTATGATTCAAGGAAATGATAGTAATATGCAAAAACGCCAGTCCTTTATTGCAGGCATACAGGATGCACTGGAAGAACTCAATAGTGACTGGCTTGCAATTAGGAGTAGTACAAATAGAGAAGATGGGGAGGTAATTTCGGGGGCCGGGCAAGAAATTACTATGCTTAGAGTACATCGTTCAGATGTAATGCAAGATTTAATTAATGTTTCAAAAGCATTGAATGATTATACTGGAAAAGGATGTATAATTATACAAAAAATGATATTGGGAAGTTATTCTGGAGTTATTTTTACAGATAATCCCGTTAAAAATCAGAATGAATTGGCAATTCAGGTGGTGCCAGGAGGAAATGAATATTTAACAAGTGGAAAAGTGATTCCGGCGACATTTATATATGATAAAGGTAAAAAAGAATTTTCCAAAACGAAAGGAGTTTGGGAGAACATATTGACAATGGAGCAGTGTGAACGATTAAAAGATAAAGCAATGGAGATTTCGGCATTTTTTAATGCGCCACAGGATATTGAATGGACTATGCAAGAAAATAAAATATTTATTTTGCAAAGTAGAAATATTACTGGTGGAAAGAAAATAGCTAGTAATGCTATTTTTTCAGCAAATAAGACATTAAATATAGATACAATTTCTATTTATCAAGCTTATGCATTGCCCAAACATTTAAGGGATCATATGCTTAGGACGGCAGCTCTTGTTTGTTGGCTATTAGACCGATGGAAGGGGAAAGATACTTTGGATAGAGGCAAAATGATAAAAGCTTGTCTTCTCCATGATATAGGTAATATAGTAAAAGGAACTGATGAAAAGTTTAGAATGATATTCCCTGATTCTTTTTCGGAGGATTCATGGCAATATTGGTTAAATGTGCGGAAGCATATTGGAAAAAGATATGGGACTACGGACATAGATGCTACATTAAAAATTGCAAGTGAAATAAATGTTGATGCAGATGTAATAAAACTTATTCAGGAAAAACAGTTTTCAAATAATGTAAAAACATGTAGTGAGAGTAATTTTGAAGTAAAAATTTGTGCATATGCAGATCAACGCATATCACCCGAGGGAGTTTTATCTATTCGTGATAGGCTTAGTGAAGCAAAAAAGAGGCAGAAGGGGATTGATTCGTCTAGTGTTAACAAGCCCAATTTTGAAGAACTTAAGGCATGTGCATTAAAAATAGAAGAACAAATTTTTGCTTATACACATGGAAAACCAGAGGATATTACAGATGCATCTATAGATGAGTATATTGATGAAATGAAAAGATTTCGATTCTAAGGAGTGATTAAATGAGTATGGACAAACAAAAAAAGTATTATGAGGAATGTTATAAATCGGCTCAATACAAGAAAGCACTCGATGGATATTTGATGTTATTAAATAATTCATGCTCTCGACAAGAAAAAGCAAATTTAGAGTATAAAGTGGGAAAGTGTTATTATAAGATTGGGTATTTTAGCGCGGCACTAAGCCATTATCATCAAATTATTGATAATGATGGATTTACAGATCATGTGCTAAGGGGCGATTGCTATAATGAAATAGCAACAGTTATGTATAAGCAAGGACAACTCAAAGATGCACTTAAGTATATTGAGCAAGCACAGAAGTTTGTTGATGGATCAACTCCTAAAAAGGCAGAAATATATAATAACCTTGGTAGAATATATTATAAAATGAAAGAGTTTCAAAAAGCATTATTTTATTTCCAACTTTCCTTGAGTATAAAAGAGCAAATATTTTCGTTGAATGATATAGAAATAGCGGTATCGTACAATAATCTAGGGGTTATATATATGGAGCTTGATAATCTTGAACGTGCCTTGAAGTATTTAGAAATATCGTTATCGATCAGAAGAGAAAAAATTGGCGAAAACCATCTAGATACAGCAACGACGTATAATAATATTGCTAGTGTATATTTGAAAAAAAATAAAGTAAACGATGCAAGAGAGTATTTTGAAAAAGCCTTAGAGATCAGGGAAAAAATAGTGGGAGAACAACATTTAGATACAGCAATGACATATTATGGTTTAGGGATGTTGGAAGTACACTTAAAAAGTTATAAAGAGGCATTTAGGTATTTTGAAGAAGCATATAAAGTTGTAAGTCTTATAAAAGGAGAAGATAACGATGATTCACTTAAAATAAAAAATGAAATGGATAATTGTAGAGAAGTGATATGCGAGAATGAAAAAGGAATTTGATAAGTAATGTATGAACATAATCCTACTATTGTTTTATCAGATATAAATAGATTTCTTTGAACTTAAAAAAGACTTTATAGAGAAAAAGTAATAACAATCTTTTTGACGCAAAGAAGATATGTCGTTGTGGATGCTTTTGAGCCATATAACTTTTGGGTCTGTTGAAAAACTAAAAAATTAAGAGCTTCTGTATGATATAACGTAAGCGCTAAATAATAGTGTGGATTTTCCGGCCTTCATAAACTTATATAATGATTCTTAGGAAACGCGAGTGTTTTGCTATGGTTCCAGTGCTAGAGGCAAGCGTTTTACTCTATCTTTAAAGAGCAATCATTATGAATCCTAACTGTGTAAGAAAACCGGAACAAATTAAACTGATCATGAAATGCCGTCAGAGCGGACATTTCGATTATGAATGGTGAAGAAAACAGGGTATTAACCCTGGAACCTTTTGCAATCGGGTCAGCAAACTACGGAAAGCAGGATATACGATTTCTAATCTGACAGGTAAAGTTTTCGGTGCGCCTGTTATGCAGGAAGTTGTGAAGCTTGATATGGTTGAAAGCGGATGTCTACGCCTGCCATGACGGAGCAAAATACCAGCCTTTTAGCTTTGGTCAGTGTTTCCTGCATTGTTGCCGAGATCGAATGTAGAAATATTAGGATACGCATCTTTCATGGAGCTGCTGATGCTGTTATTCAAAATACATTTCAGTGTATCGGAGGTAGGGCGCATGCTTGGTGATATTTTCGGTGCTGCAAACATTTACATCATTACCAGTTGCACCGGCATGAGAAAGAGCATAGATGGTTTGTGTGCTATCATAATGTCACAGCTACAGCAAGAGCCGGGCGCTAATTACAACTCCGATAAAAAACCTGTCTGACAAGAAACATGAAAATATGACTCCATGGAGTCCTAAAGTTTAGGTATACTGTACAAATAAATCATAGAGTATTGAATGTGAAAGTCCGGGTAACTCCCGGATTTTCCAAAATGAAATATCTTATTACGCAGCGTTTCCCACAATACAATACGGCACAGTTAAATTATAAAAATAATGTTGTATTACATAAATAATTGACAAGGCTATAGAGATGTCATATAATTCTGTATGGTTACAAAATGAAAAATGATAAAATTAGAATGAATTGCTTGTAAGCATTTCTAATACGGATTGATAACAAATGTGGTCAGACCTTCCCTTGGTATTGTTCAGAGCCACGGTAACTCTAATCGTATAGCACACAGTCCCTGGAGAGGGACGATAAAAACTACTACTTTATAATATGATGGATAAAATGGATTACCAAAATGCGCAAAACTCCATACCAGATACTGGCCAGCCGCTCTCTGCAGAGCAGACGGATACTCCTGTGGAAGATGACAATAAAGTACTGTTGTCTTCAGAGAAAGAGAGAATCTTTGATAAATATGCGCATAAATATGGTGTTAGCAACGACTTTGAAAAAGAAAGGCAGGAAAATATTGACAGACAAAGGTATGTCTTTTCTGCCTTGAATGCCAAAGGAATTGAAAATACAGCAGTTGAACGACTTCTAGAATTGACAATTTCAGATATAAATCACCAATATACAGTGAAAAATGCAATAGAAAGCAAAACAGGTTATCTAATAGCACTTTGGGGTGTACTACTGGGAATCGTATTGAACAATAAACTGCAGGTTACATTGATTAGCGAAATAGGAAACGAATCCGCCACATTAGTATGGAGGGAAATTAATATACTGGTTTTACTTGGATTGATAGTTACAGCCATAGGAGCGCTGGTTCAAATTGCAAAAACATTATTAGCTGATAAGTACGCCTGCTACAAATTTGATAATAAGGAAGTCAATTTTAAATGTGCGGTGGATGACAAGAACATGATGTTCACGAAATTGTTAGACGTAAATACGAATGTGTGGAAAAATAATGAAAAAGCAAATAAAGAAAAATTTAAGCGTTTAAAAAGCACCGTTGTATGGATGTTTCTCCTTATTATTTTTATAATCATTGGTATCTTGATGCAATAATATATAGAAAAAATAAACGACATAGGGAAGAAAGATATTTCGGCTAAAATACACATAGAGGGAGTAAACAATGAAGAAGAGACAATCCAAAATCAGGTCCAATACGAGACAGGCACAAAAGAATAATATTTCACGCCGGGAAAAGAAACTTACCGCCTTCGCAAAAAAAATTGTGACAGATACGAAGAATAATGGTATTGAAAAAATACATATCATTTCAGGAGGAGTTAGGGTATTATCAAAAACCGTAAACCGTGATAAGATCGTTGTTCGCGTACCATCAAGAACGCAAGCGGGCTTTCTGAAAAACTATATAAATGGTGTGGCTTCAAGCGAAATACCATTTCAAATTGAGTATATTACATGGAGCAAGCTGTCAAAATTATCATGTAACGCAGTGTCTGCTGGTATTAAGCACGCAAAGGGCGATGAGGATGATGGCACAGGGAAGAGACGCGGGAGAATACGGAGACCTAGTGTTTGTGTCCCCGGTGAAATAAAAGGAAAAGAGGTACTGCCTTGGACCGGTAGGCAGATAAGTTTTGGAAAAAAACTTGGATCAAAGAAGCCCATTGTTGGTATTGATGATAGCACTGGGGCAAGGAATGATGGCATTGGAGGTAGGGATGATGACACTGGAGTAAGGGATGGAATAACCCCTCCGAGAAGCTTCTGATGAGAGAAACTTAAACCACTCCTTTTAAGATTTATTTAATCTGAATACTGAGAAATAGGGATGAACGGTGTGATCTGCCGTTTGTCCCTTTTTATTACTGTTCCCCTCCCCCCTGTTGACTTTTTTCGAGGGGTTTAGTATAGTTTAGAAAGGGTCTTTTTCCACTGGCATATTATGGAACAGGAAGATTCCATAAGCCGGTGGGGAAGGCAGTATTCGTTAGATAGAAGAGAGGCAGGGTACGGTTATGGCAGAGTATGTACGGGTTGCAGTGGACGTTATGGGCGGAGATTTTGCTCCGACAGAGCCTGTGAAGGGCGCGGTCAGCGCAATCAATGAGAACAAGAAGATTCAGGTCGTCCTCTACGGAAACGAGGAGATCATCAAAAAAGAGCTTGCAGGCTATCAGTATGATGCCTCTCAGGTGGAGATCGTCAATTGTACGGAAAAGATTGAGACGGCGGAGCCGCCTGTCATGGCGATCCGGAGCAAAAAAGATTCCTCGATCGTGCGCGCGATGATGGACGTCAAGGCGGGAAAATGCGACGCTTATGTGTCGGCGGGAAGCACGGGAGCAAACTTAGTCGGCGGACAAGTGCTGGTCGGCAGGATCAAGGGCGTGGAGAGACCGCCTCTTGCACCGCTGATGCCCACGGCGACGGGCGTGTCCCTGCTCATAGACTGCGGTGCGAACGTGGATGCCAGACCGTCCCATCTCGTACAGTTTGCCAAGATGGGTTCCATTTATATGGAGCATGTGATGGGCGTGAAAAATCCGAAAGTCGGCATTGTCAATAACGGCGCGGAGGAGGAGAAGGGCAATGCGCTTGTCAAGGAGACATTTCCTCTTTTGAAAAATTGTCCTGACATTAATTTTATCGGCAGCGTGGAGGCGCGCGACATTCCGTTCGGCATGGCGGACGTGATCGTCTGCGAAGCGTTTGTCGGAAATGTCGTGCTGAAAATGTATGAGGGTGTCGGTGCGATGGTTGTGAAGCAGATCAAGGACGGTATGATGTCTTCGTTCCGCTCAAAGCTTGGCGCATTACTTGTAAAGCCCGCGTTAAAGAGCACGCTCAAGCAGTTCGATTTAGAGCAGTACGGCGGCGCGCCGATGCTCGGCTTAAACGGGCTGGTTGTTAAGACACACGGCAGCGCGAAATGTAATGAAATCAAAAATTCCATTTTCCAGTGCCTGACATTTAAGGAACAGCAGATTAACGAGAAAATACGGGATATGATCCAGATGAAGGAGGACTAACGTTCCTTTCCCAAAGAATCCGCAGGCGGATTCTTTTGAATCTAACGAAAGAAGGGCTGTTTTCATGGAATTTGATAAGTTAAAACAGGTGATCGCATCCGTTTTGAACCTTGATCCGAATGAGATCGAGCTGGAGACGACGTTCATGGAGGATTTAGGGGCGGATTCCTTGGATGTGTATCAGATCATGATGGGTGTGGAGGATGAATTTGATATTACGTTAGATCCGCAGAAGGTGGAGGCGATCAACACCGTCGGGGAGGCGCTTGCGCTCCTCAAAGAATCCACGCAAAAAGACGTCCGCTAAGCGCAAAGTCTTTTCCATATAGAAAGATCATATTCATTTCTACGGAAAGTCCTGAGCATTCAGGACTTTTCCAATCGAAAAGCGGTACTGAGAAACAGCGGACAGGCAAAGAGGGTAGATCGGATGGAGGAATATACGGTAAGCCGTTTGGAGAAAGTCATCGGTTATCATTTTTATAATGAACAGCTCTTGCGGCAGGCGCTCACACACAGCTCCTATGCGAACGAGCGCAAGATCAACCGCTGCGGCGATTATGAGCGGCTGGAATTTTTGGGCGATGCGGTGCTGGAGCTTGTGACGAGCGAATTTTTATATCTGCGTTATCCGAAGCTTCCCGAAGGGCAGCTCACAAAGCTGCGCGCATCCATGGTATGCGAACCGGCGCTTGCCTACTGCGCAAGGGATTTGGAGCTTGGCAAATATCTTTTTTTAGGAAAAGGAGAAGACGCGACCGGAGGGAGAGGGCGCGCCTCCATCACGAGCGATGTGATGGAAGCGATCATCGGCGCGATCTACTTAGACAGTGGTATCACACAGGCAAAGAGCTTTATCATGCGTTTCATACTAAATGACATTGAGGATAAGCAGCTCTTTTATGACAGCAAGACGATCCTGCAGGAGCAGATTCAAAAGACGCCCGGAGTTGTGCTTTCCTACGAGCTGGTATCAGAGGAAGGACCGGAGCATGAGAAAGTGTTCGTGGTGCACGCCCTGATCGACGGGCAGATCAGAGCACGCGGGCGGGGGCGGAGCAAGAAAGCTGCGGAGCAGGAGGCTGCCTATCAGGTATTGCTTGAGATGAAAAAAGAAGGAAAGGTTACATTAGAATGTACTTAAAAAGTATTGAGGTACAGGGCTTTAAGTCCTTTGCAAATAAGATCGCGTTCCGTTTTCACAACGGGATCACGGGAATTGTCGGACCGAACGGATCCGGAAAAAGTAATGTTGCGGACGCCGTGCGGTGGGTGCTCGGAGAGCAGCGGATCAAGCAGCTTCGCGGCGCGTCCATGCAGGACGTCATTTTTTCGGGGACGGAGACAAGAAAAGCGCTAGGGTTTGCCTATGTCGCGATCACACTCGACAACACGGATCACCAGTTAGCGATCGATTATGATGAGGTGACGGTCGCAAGAAGACTGTATCGTTCCGGTGAGAGCGAATATCTCATAAACGGCGCGCCGTGCCGCTTAAAGGATGTAAATGAATTGTTCTATGACACGGGTATCGGCAAAGAGGGCTATTCCATCATCGGACAGGGACAGATCGATCAGATCTTAAGCGGAAAGCCCGAGGATCGGCGTGAACTGTTTGACGAGGCGGCGGGAATCGTAAAATTCAAACGCCGTAAGCTGACTGCGCAGAAAAAGCTTGCCGATGAGCAGCAGAATCTGGTGCGCGTCAAGGATATTCTCTCGGAACAGGAAAAGCAGCTGGAGCCGCTTGAGAAGCAGTCCGAAAAAGCAAAGGTCTACCTGCGCAAAAGAGAAGAACTCAAAAACTATGACGTGAACGTCTTTCTGTTAGAGAATCAGCGCGTGCGGGAGCAGCTTACCGAAGTGGGTGAGAAGTACGAGATCGCTAGCGGTGATCTTGCGCAGACGAGCGAACGCCACGAAAAGATCAAAAGCGAATATGAGCAGATCGAGCAGACGATCGAGGAACTCAATGCGGCGATCGAGGAGGAGAGAACGTCCTTAACGGATACTTCCGTGATGCGCGGAAAGCTTGAGGGCGAGATCAATGTCTTAAAAGAGCAGATTCATTCGGCGGAGGGGAATAAGACTCATTTTCAGACGAGAATGGACAGCTTAAACGAAGACATCCGCTTAAAAAACGTGGAAAAGGACTCCGTTCTGACCGATAAAAAGAACATTGACGATAAGCTTGCGGAGACGGCGGACGCGCGCGATCGCGCGCGGGAGGAGCTGCTTTCCACCCAGAACCGCATTGAGGAGTTAAACAACGGGATTGAGACGGATAAAAATACGATCATACAGGCATTGAACGAGCGCGCGACAATCAAGACGCAGCTCGGACGCTTGGACTCCATGATGGAGCAGGTGCAGATCAGAAAGGCGGAGTTAAACAGCAGGCTGTTGCGTGCGCGCTCCGACGAGGAGGAGCAGGACGCCGCCATCAAGGAGCTGGAAGCGGAGTTTGAGCGGGTAACGGGAGAAATCACGAAGCTCAATGAGGACAAAAAGCGCATGGAATCACGCGCGGAGGAGATCAAGGGCGAGCTTGCGGGAACGGATGCGAAGCTTCAGGAGGCGCAGGAGCAGTATCATAAAGAGAAATCCAAGCTCGACGCCATCATGAACTTAACGGAGCGCTATGAGGGCTATGGAAACAGCATCCGGCGCGTCATGGAGTGCAAAGAAAAAGACAAGGGCATCATCGGCGTTGTTGCCGATATTATCAAGGTGGATAAAAAGTACGAGACGGCGATCGAGACGGCGCTCGGCGGAAATATCCAGAATATCGTGACGGATGATGAGGAGACGGCAAAGCGCATGATCGCGTTCTTGAAGGAGAACCGATTCGGGCGTGCGACGTTTCTGCCGCTCACGAGCATTACAAAGCCGCAGGAGTTCAAAAATCCTGAGGCATTGAACGAAACGGGTGTCGTCGGGATGGCGGATGAGCTGGTACATACGGACGCCCGCTACCGCAATGTCGCAAAATCCATGCTGGGCAGAATCATGGTCGTTGACAATGTGGATCATGCAGTCAAGATCGCGAGAAAGTTTGACTATGGTATCCGTATGGTGACGATCGAAGGCGAGCTGCTTGTGCCGGGCGGCGCCATCAGCGGAGGCGCTTTTAAGAACAATTCCAATCTGCTCGGCAGACGGCGCGAGATGGACGAACTGGAAAAGAAGGTTGCGGACTTAAACGCGCAGGTGGAGCATTGCTTAGGAAAGATCGACAGCATCAAGCAGGAACGGAACGGAATCCGCGCCGATCTGGAAACGATCAAGAACCGCATACAGGATATGTTTATCGAGCAGAACACGGCGCGCCTCAATGTGATCAAGGCACAGGAGCGCAGAGAGGAGACTGAAAAGGACTTCGGCGCGTTAAAGGATGAACAGGGCGATATAGAGGAAAAGCTCGAAGACATTGTAAAAGAGAAAGAGACGGCGTCAAAGCGGCTTGCCGATTCCGAGGAGCTTGAGCAGTCGCTGACTGAAAAAATTAACGAGTCGCAGCTCATTCTTGAGGAAATACGGGTCAGCGAGAGCGAGCAGGCGGCAGGCGTATCCGAGTGGGATGTGGAGGTACAGAAGCTGTTACAGCGTCAGGAATTCGTACAGCAGAACGTAGACCGTATCGAAGGCGAACTGATACGCTTAGAGGGCGACCTTGCACAGATCCGCGAGGGACTCCGCAGCAATGATGAAAATGTGGCGCAGAAACGGGAGAGCATCGAGCAGATCAAACAGACGATCGAGGCGTCCCATACGGCACAGAGCGAGACCGAGAAGAAACTGAAAGAAGATACAGAGCGGCGGGAAGAACTGAGCGCGAAACAGAAAAATTTCTTCAGTGAGCGCGAAGAATTATCTGCGCGGATCAGTGCGCTGGATAAAGAGGTGTACCGCTTAAACGCACAAAAAGAACGCTTGGAGGAATCCATCGAAACACAGATCAATTACATGTGGGACGAGTACGAGATTACATTGAGCGATGCAGCCGGACTGCGCGATGAGGCGCTGACGGACTTATCCGCCATGAAAAAAGAGATCACGCGCTTAAAGGATGAGATCCGTAAGCTCGGCGATGTCAACGTCAATGCGATCGAGGATTACAAGAACCTGTCGGAGCGTTACAATTTCCTGAAAACGCAGCATGACGATCTTGTGGAGGCGGCAGAGACCTTAGAGAATATCATCGAAGAACTGGATACCGCCATGCGCGCGCAGTTTAAGGAAAAGTTCGGCGATATCTGCCGGGAATTTGACAAGGTATTCAAAGAACTGTTCGGCGGCGGAAAGGGCGAACTGGAGCTTCAGGAGGATGAGGATATTCTGGAAGCGGGCATCCGTATCATCGCGCAGCCGCCCGGTAAAAAACTGCAAAATATGATGCAGATGTCCGGCGGCGAGAAAGCGCTGACGGCGATCGCGCTGCTTTTTGCGATCCAGAACTTAAAACCGTCCCCGTTCTGTCTGCTGGATGAGATTGAGGCGGCGCTCGATGAGAATAACGTCGGACGATTTGCCAAATACTTACATAAGCTGACAAAGCATACGCAGTTTATCGTGATCACCCACAGACGCGGTACGATGGAAAAGGTGGACCGCCTGTATGGTATAACGATGCAGGAAAAAGGAATTTCTGCGCTTGTCAGCGTCAATCTGATCGACAAGGAGCTGGATGAATGAGTGAAGAAAAAAAAGGTTTTTTCGGACGCCTGAAAGCGGGTCTGACGAAGACGAGGGATTCCATCGTTCGCGGAATGGATTCGGTGTTTGGCGGCTTTGGCAGCATTGACGACGAGTTTTATGAGGAACTCGAGGAACTGATGATCATGGGCGATATGGGCGTCAATGCGACATCGGATATTTTGGAACGCTTAAAAATGCAGGTGAAGGAGCAGCATATCAAGGAGCCGGCGGCATGCCGGCAGCTTCTGATCGACAGTATCTGCGAGCAGATGCAGGTCGGCGAAGCGGCATACGAATTTGAAAATAGACAGTCGGTCATCATGATCGTCGGTGTGAACGGCGTCGGAAAGACGACTTCGGTCGGCAAACTGGCGGGATTGCTGAAGGATCAGGGGAAGAAGGTGCTCATTGCAGCGGCGGATACCTTCCGCGCGGCGGCAGGGGAACAGCTTTCCGAATGGTGTGCCCGGGCAGGCGTGGAGATGATCGGGGGCAAGGAGGGCGCCGATCCGGCTTCCGTGATCTACGATGCGGTCAACGCGGCAAAGGCGCGTGGCGTGGATGTGTTGATCTGCGATACGGCGGGGCGGCTTCACAATAAGAAAAATCTGATGGAAGAGCTTCGAAAGATGAACCGCATCATCGACCGGGAGTTTCCCGATGCCCACCGTGAAAACTTAGTCGTTTTGGACGGAACCACCGGACAGAATGCGCTGGTGCAGGCGCGCGAATTCGGGGATGTCACGGAGCTTACGGGAATTGTTTTGACGAAAATGGACGGGACAGCGAAGGGCGGTATTGCCGTGGCAATCCAGTCCGAGCTTCAGGTACCTGTGAAATATATCGGTGTCGGGGAGCAGATGGATGATCTGCAGAAATTTCATCCGAATGAATTTGTGGAGGCGCTATTTGACCGTCCCGAGGCGGAGGCGGCTGCGCCGGAGATCGGGGGAAACGATTCAGAGTAGTGGAAAGCGGACTGTGAAATACATCGGCGTTTTGCACTTTGTGCGGATGCCTAGGGAAATGCTGATGAATCAGCATTTCCCTGGATTTACAGATTGAGAGAGGATGGAGGAATACGATGGGAGCGGAAATGTTGACATTGGAGCGATTTGAGGAGGCATCCGAGATCGTCAAAAAAGTGACGAGCGAGACCAAGCTGGTCTACAGTGATTTTTACAGTAAACAGACGGGGAATAAGGTGTACTTAAAACCGGAGAACATGCAGTTCACGGGAGCTTACAAAGTGAGGGGCGCTTATTACAAAATGACGACGCTCACGGAGGAGGAACGTGAGCGCGGCATCATCACGGCGTCCGCCGGCAACCATGCGCAGGGCGTGGCATATGCGGCACAGTGCTTCGGCGTAAAGGCGGTCATTGTCATGCCGACGACAACGCCGCTCATCAAAGTGAATCGGACAAAAAGCTATGGCGCGGAGGTCGTACTGCATGGGGACGTGTATGACGAGGCGTGCGCGCGGGCATATGAGCTTGCCGAAGAGAAGGGCTATACCTTTATTCATCCGTTCGACGATCTGGCAGTGGCGACCGGACAGGGAACGATTGCAATGGAAATCTTTAAGGATCTTCCTGTCGTTGATATGATCTTAGTTCCCATCGGCGGAGGCGGACTGGCAACCGGCGTTTCGGCGCTGGCGAAGCTGCTCAATCCCAAGATCAAGGTCATCGGCGTGGAGCCTGCGGGCGCAAATTGTATGCAGGTATCCCTGCAAAAGGATAAAGTGACGACGCTTCCCAAGGTCAATACGATCGCGGACGGTACGGCGGTGAAGACGCCGGGAGAAAAGCTTTTTCCGTATATAAAAGAAAATTTGGACGATATTATTACAGTGGAAGATGAGGATTTGGTCGTTGCCTTTCTTGATATGGTCGAAAACCATAAGATGGTGGTCGAAAATTCCGGTCTTCTCACCGTTGCGGCATTGAAGCACCTCAACGTGAAAGGGAAAAAAGTCGTATCGATCTTAAGCGGCGGTAATATGGACGTGATCACCATGTCCTCCGTTGTGCAGCAGGGACTGATCTTACGCGACCGGATCTTCACGGTATCGACGCTTCTGCCGGATAAGCCGGGCGAGTTGAGCCGGGTAGCGGACGTCATTGCCAAGCTGAACGGAAACGTGATCAAGTTAGAGCACAATCAGTTCGTATCAATCAACCGGAATGCCGCTGTGGAGCTGCGCATCACGATCGAAGCGTTCGGTACGGAGCATAAAACACAGATCATGCAGGCGCTTGAAGAGAACGGATACAGCCCGAAAGCGGTGCGGACGGTCATTTAAGGGAAACATCGAATGCAGGTGAGGCGGTGAAGGATCGCTTCGCACAATATGGAAAGTTCGTGGCGGGACGAAGCAATAGAAAGCGGTATGAGAGGGAAAAGCGGACTATGGGGAATGAAAAAAACGGGAACGAAAAGAAACACACGGATTTCATAAAACGGGCGAGAACGGCTTTGCGGAGTTATCTGATCATAACGCTCGGAACACTCATTTATTCAGCGGGCATCAGTCTGCTTTTAGATCCGAATGACTTAGCGCCCGGTGGTGTGTCCGGTATTTCCATTATGTTAAGCCGCTACACACCGCTTACGACAGGTACATGGATTCTGATCATCAACATCCCGCTTTTGGTGATCGGAGGGTGGAAGCTCGGCAGAAAATTCATCATTAAGACTTGCTATGCGACGGTCATGACGTCGATTTTTACCAACCTGCTCGGAGACCTGCAGCCGATCACGAACGACCTGATCTGTGCGGTCGTTTTGGGCGGCATTGCGGTCGGCTGCGGTCTTGGTCTGGTATTCCGGGCGGGCGGCACGACGGGCGGCATGGACATTATTGTGAAGCTTCTGCGTCTGAAATTCCCATACTTAAAATCCGGTTCCATTTTTCTTGCGCTCGATATGGTCGTCGTCATCATATCCGGTTTTGTGTTCCAAAATTTAACGCTGGGGGTCTATGCGGGGATCGTCATTGCGCTTGACGCGCGCGTGATGGATGTAATCCTGTACGGGCAGGACGAGGCGCGCCTGATCTATATCATCAGCGACCGGCATGAACAGATTGCGGGGCGGCTGATGGAGGAGCTTAACATCGGCGTGACCTATTTAGAGGGAGAGGGCGCGTACACGGAAAAGGATAAAAAGATCATCCTTTGCGCCACAAGAAAGCAGCGCTCGCCGGAAGTCATCAATATCGTGAAGGAGGAGGATGAGAGAGCCTTTCTCATCGTTTCAAGCGCGAACGAGATTTTCGGAGAGGGCTATAAGAGCTACTGGACGGAGCAATTATAAAGAAGCTTCTTTTTCTGTTGAATAGGGTGAATATTTTGTTAAGACAGATAAAATATTTTCAGGCTGTTGTCCGCAACAACAGCTTTTCGGAGGCAGCTTATGAATGTAATATTTCACAATCTGCCATATCACAGCAGATACAGGCATTGGAAAGAGAGTTAGGATTTCCGCTTCTGGAACGGAAAAAAAGGAAATTTGAACTGACGCCTGCAGGGGAATTTTTCTATAAGAAAAGTCTTGTGCTGATTGCTGATTATGATCAGATTGTCAGGGAAACCACAAGGCTGGCGGGCGGCGGACAGGCGTGTTTCAAGGTGGGGTTCTTACGCTGTTACAGCGGACAGGAATTTCATCTTGCACTGGAGGAATTTACGGCAAAGTACCCCGATATTCCGGTGGAGGTTTTCTTTGGAAACCATGATGAACTGTATCGTATGCTTTTGAAGAACGAAATAGACTTGGCATTTAATGACCAGCGCAGGGCATTTTCGGAAGAATTTAGGAATATGCTCCTTACGTCTTCTGTGACACATATCGAGATTGCAAGCAGAAATCCGATGTCCTCTTTAGATAAAGTGACAGTGCAGGAATTAAAAAATATACCGTGTATTCTTGTATCATCAGAAACAGAAAAAGAAACCGAAGAAGAATATTACCGTACCATTGTAGGATTACAGGGAGAAAAACTGTTTGCCGATAACATGGAAGAGGCAAGGACACTCGTGATCAGCGGGAAAGGATTTATGCCGAGCGAGGGAACACCCATAGAGGGCAGTCTTGGTACCAACATTGTGAGGCTTCCGCTGTACCGCGGCAATGAGCCAATAAAGCGGAATTATGGTGCTTTCTGGAAAAAAGAAAATACAAAACAGTTGTTGGAGGAATTTGCCGGAATTCTACGGAGTAAATTTGAGTTGTAACGAATACATAAAAGATACGTGAATTTTATCAATCAGAACTGTTTGAACCATGATCGAAAACGGTTCTGATTTTTTACTTATAGGAGATTTCTTAAACCTAGAAGAATCGCGTAGCGTTCTTTTTTATATAAGAAATACTTATGATATGTCAGCGAAAATCGAATTGATTGCTAAGGTTCTTTTTCTTAAAATGGAAGTGTAACAAAATAAAGAGATATCTGATAAGGAGGTAATACGATGAAAGAACTGATTTTATATTTTTCGAGAGCAGATGAGAATTATTTCGGCGGGAGCCTGAAATATATTGAAAAAGGGAACACGGAAGTGGTGGCGGAAAAAGCGGCTGCTCTTACAGGTGCGGATTTATTCAAAGTGGAACCTGTAAATCCATATTCCGCAGATTACAATACCTGTATTGAACAGGCAAAGAAAGATTTGCAGAGTGGTGCGCGTCCTGAAGTTGTGGCAATGCCGGAAAATATGTCACAGTATGATTTGATCACAGTCATGTACCCGAATTATTGGGGAACCATGCCGATGCCGATGTTTACCGTTCTGGAGCAGATCAATTTTGAGGGAAAAACGGTCCGACCGGTATGTACCCATGAGGGCAGTGGGATGGGGAAAAGTGAAGCGGACTTGAAGAAATGCTGTTCGGGGGCCGTGATCAAAAAAGGTCTGGCCATACAGGGAAGCAGTGTGGGCAGGTGTGATGCTGTTTTGAAAGAATGGCTGGAAGCGTAATGAGATATGGAAATATTGAGAGGATGCGAAAAATGAAAAAAGAAGTGATGATTTTGACAGGAGCAGGCCAGATTGGAATGGCAATCGCAGGATGAGAGAAAGGCAGGATGATGATGGAACAGGATTTTGTAAAAAACAGCAAAAAATTTGGCTTTGGCTGTATGCGTCTGCCAATGAAGGATGGAAATATTGACTTTGAGGAATGCAACCGTATGGTAGATGCGTTCATGGAGGCAGGATTTACTTATTTTGATACGGCTAAGGGATATTTGGGCGGCTTAAGTGAAGTTGCGATCAGGGAGTGCGTAGTAAAGCGTTATCCAAGGGAAAGTTTTACGATTACAGACAAGCTGACAATGAATCTTTTTGAAAGAGAATCGGATATCAGAAACGTTTTTGAGAAACAGCTTGATACCTGCGGGGTATCTTATTTTGATTTTTATCTGATGCATGCACAGGGGAAAGTCAATTATGAGAAATACAAAAAGTGTCGTGCGTATGAAGTAGCTCAGGAATTAAAGGCAGAGGGAAAGATCAGGCATGTTGGCTTGTCATTTCATGATAATGCGGAATATTTGGATAGGATTTTGACAGAACACCCGGAGGTGGAACTCGTACAGATTCAGCTGAACTATGTGGACTACGATGACCCCGGAGTGCAGAGCAGAAAATGTCTTGAGGTATGTGAAAAACATCATAAGCCGGTTGTGGTCATGGAGCCTGTAAAAGGCGGAAGCCTTGTAAATCTCCCGTCTGAAGCGGATCACATTCTGAAAGGGTTGAACGGTGGCAGTAATGCAACCAAATCCGGCAACGCTGCATTGGCAATCCGCTTTGCAGCAAGCTGTAAACAGGTATTTATGGTACTTTCGGGAATGAGCAGCTTAGAGCAGATGCAGGATAACATAGGTGCTATGAAGGATTTTGAGCCGCTGAATGCGGCAGAATACGCTGCCATAGAAAAGGTATGTGAAATCTTTAAGGCACAGAACTTGATTCCATGTACTGCCTGTCGATACTGTGTAGATGGCTGTCCAAAAAAGATACTGATACCGGATCTGTTTGCAGATATGAATGCCAAGAAACAATACCATGACTGGAATAGTGATTACTATTATAATCAGGTACATACGCAAGGGCATGGAAAGGCAAGCGACTGCATTCAGTGCGGGAAATGTGAAAAGGCATGTCCGCAGCATTTAGAGATAAGAACGCTTTTAGAGCAGGTTGCAGGTGTCTTTGAAAAATAACGGTGGAGACGATGCCCTGTCTGCTCAATCCTTATTTTAATTCAGATATTCTTGAAAATGAATTCTTGTGACTGCTATACGCCTGTTGTTGACAAATGTCGAAAATATGACTACAATAAGCGATAATAAATATGAGGGGTGGTCGGCATGTCGTTTTCAAAGTCCAGAATTCTTTCCGCAAAGAGTTTATCACGGTTGATAAAGGAATCGACCGAAAATAGTGAGCAGCGGTTCTGTTTCATCTTGGGATCCGGCGCGTCGGTAGAATCGGGCATCCCTAGCGGCAGCACCCTTGAGATGCAGTGGATGGATTGTCTCATGGGCAAGTCGGGGGACCGAGGAATGCCTGTGATGGATGCAGAGGAAACGCGGAGGCTTGCCGGTGACTTGTATGAAGAAGAGGAAATGGAGCACAAGTTTGATGAGATTGAAGCCGCATGGCAGTGCGCTAAAAAAGCGGGCAGGGTGATCTCAAGCGAGTACTATTTTGATATCTATAGGCTGCGTTTTCATGCCAATCCGCGTAAGGGATATAGCTATCTGGAGAAAATTATGGAGCGTTGTGACCCCAGCCTTGGCTATCACACATTGGCAAAGCTGTTGACTGAGAACAACCAGAATAATCTGGTTATCACCACGAATTTCGACAGTCTGGTGGAAGATGCCCTGTTTTTGTACACAGATAAAAAGCCGCTTGTTGTCGGCCATGAATCTTTGGTGGACTATATGGATGCAAATATCCAGCGTCCCATTGTGGCGAAGGTGCATCGCGGTTTGATGTATGCACCGTTTAACAGTCCGGAAACGACCAATGAATTAAAATTGGAATGGCAGACAGCACTGAACCATGCGCTTAATACGTACACGCCCATTGTGATTGGATATGCCGGCGGTGACCACAGTTTGATGTCCTTTTTGGAAGACGACCGTACTGACATGCGTAAGGGCGTATATTGGTGCTATCGTGGAAAGCCTGATCCCTCTGATCTGCCCGAAGAAAAGATTCAGAGATTTGTGGAAAAGCGGAATGGATATTTCGTCGCTATTGATGGGTTTGATGCTTTGATGGTAGAAATCGGAAAAGTTATGTATGGAGATGCCATCCGGCCAGGTCTTACGGCAGAGCATCTGAAGAAAAAGTACGAGAAGCGTGTCCAGCAATATCATCAGCAGTGGGAGGAGCTGAATAAAAAACCGGAAATGCAGGAAGCTCTTCAGGAAATGAATAAAGTGGAGCAGCATGAAGAAAAGCAGCGGGAGAAAGAGCAGACGCTTACCGTTTGGGATTATATTCGCCGGGGGAACCGTGCCTATGGCGAGGGACGCCAACAGGACGCTATGGATGAGTATTCGAAAGCGATAGAGATATTTCCAGAGAATGCAGTTGCATATAATAACCGTGGTATTGTATATTACGAATTAGGACAGCATGAAAAGGCAATCAAGGATTATGATAAAGCAATTGAGCTTGATCCCAATTATGCAACTGTATATACTGGCCGTGGTAATGTATATGACGAATTGGGGCAGCATGAGAAGGCCATCAAAGATTACGAAAAAGCAATTGAGCTTGATCCCAATGATGCAGGTGTATATAATAACCGCGGTAATATATATTATGATTTAGGGCAGTATGAAAAGGCCATCAAAGATTACGAAAAAGCAATTGAGCTTGATCCCAATGGTGCAGATGCATATACTAACCGTGGTAATGTATATGACGAGTTAGGGCAGAATGAAAAGGCCATCAAAGATTACGATAAAGCAATTGAGCTTGATCCCAATGATGCAGAAGTATATAATAACCGTGGTAATGTATATAGCGAGTTAGGGCAGAATGAAAAGGCCATCAAAGATTACGATAAAGCAATTGAATTGGATCCCAATGATGCAGATGTATATACTAACCGTGGTGTTGTATATGAAAGTTTAAAAAAATATGCAAAGGCTATTGAAGATTATGCACGTGCAATCCAACTGAATCCGGAGTATAAAAATGCCTATCTGAATCGCGCACGAGTATACTCGGTCATCGGCGAGGAAGCACTTGCGAAAGAGGATCGGAAGAAAGCGGAAGAGTTGTGACATCCTCATACTGTGTCAAACATCGTTAAGGAGCGTGAATAACATGATTGTAGCGGAAAGAAAAGAAAAAACGGTTATAGATAAATTCGACAGGTTTGGCGAAGCTATGCCGGATGGGAGATTGACAGCGCCTTCTGAGGGAAAAGTATATCGATTGAGGGAAGCCATTCTTTTATCAAAGAAATTAGGAAGACCTTTGTCTCAAGAAGAAATGAAACAGTTTGAAGTGTCATAAAAATGGTTGGAAGATAGGTGTTCAAGGCGATAAAAACAATACAAAGAAAGCTGTCAAGAAAAAATACTTGACAGCCTTTTTTTTATCCTGTATGATAGCAAAGTGTGATGATGGGAGAGGGGCTGACCGTATGGAAAAAATCGTGGAACATGGCTTGTTGTATGATTTTTACGGGGAATTGCTGACCGCGCATCAGAGGCAGATTTATGAGGATGCGGTCTATCACGATATGTCCCTTACGGAAATCGCGGATATTCAGGGAATCAGCAGGCAGGGCGTACATGATCTGATCCGCCGCTGTGATAAAATTCTGGAACAGTATGAGGAGCGGCTCGGGCTTGTGAAAAGATTTGCCCTGATCAAAGAAAAGGTATTGCGTATCGACGTGCTGGCAAAGGAACTGTTGGAGCAGGGAGAGAGTGATACGTTGAAAAAAGAGCCCTCTGAGCAGAACGGGAACGGTGTGACATCAGAACAGGGAAAACGTGAGGGACGGGCGGCAGAACAGGAAATACAGGAAGCACGGTCGGCATCGAAGGAAGCATCGGCTGGAAAAACAATAGCGGAACGGCTTGCCGCGATCCGGACGCTTTCCGGTGAGATTATGGAAGAACTGTAGCAGGGGAGACGGTAAATGGCATTTGAGAGTTTAACCGATAAACTGAGCAATATATTTAAGAACCTGAGAGGCAAGGGGCGTCTGACCGAGGAGGATGTCAAAACAGCGTTAAAGGAAGTCAAAATGGCGCTGCTCGAGGCCGACGTCAATTTTAAGGTTGTCAAGCAGTTCGTATCCACGGTACAGGAACGCGCCGTCGGCAGCGACGTCCTAAACGGCTTAAATCCGGGGCAGACGGTCATTAAGATCGTCAATGAGGAAATGATCGCGCTCATGGGATCTGAGACGACGCAGATCGCCTATCAGCCCGGAAAAGCGATCACGGTCGTTATGATGAGCGGCTTGCAGGGTGCAGGAAAGACGACGGCGACGGCAAAGCTGGCGGGCAAGATGAAGCTGAAAGGCAAGAAGCCATTGCTTGTTGCGTGTGACGTCTACCGTCCTGCGGCGATCAAACAGCTGCAGGTCAACGGAGAAAAGGTTCAGGTGGATGTGTTTTCTATGGGGGAGAATCATTCCCCTGTCAATATTGCGAAAGCGGCGATCGAACATGCGCAGAAAAACGGTCATGATGTGGTGATCTTAGATACCGCCGGACGGCTGCATATAGATGAAGACATGATGAAAGAGCTTCAGGAGATCAAGTCAAATGTAACAGTGCATCAAACGTTACTTGTTGTGGATGCAATGACAGGACAGGATGCGGTCAATGTTGCGAAAGAATTTGACGAGAAGGTCGGCGTTGACGGGATTATATTGAGCAAGCTTGACGGCGATACGAGAGGCGGTGCGGCGCTGTCCGTAAAGGCAGTGACAGGCAAGCCGATCCTGTTTGTCGGAATGGGAGAGAAGCTGACCGATCTCGAGCAGTTTTATCCCGACCGCATGGCGAGCCGGATTCTTGGTATGGGCGATGTGCTTTCCCTGATCGAGAAAGCGCAGAATGAGATCGAGATTGACGAAGATAAATCAAAGAAAATGGCTTCCAATATGAAAAAAGGGAAGTTTGACTTTGAGGATTATCTGGAAAGCATGAAGCAGATGAAGAATATGGGCGGACTGTCCAGTATTCTTTCCATGCTGCCCGGCATGGGTGCGAAAATGGGAGACATAAGCTCCATGATCGACGATAAGCAGTTAAGTCAGTTTGAAGCGATCGTCCTTTCCATGACGCCGGAGGAGCGGCGCAGTCCCAAGCTGTTAAATCCGAGCAGAAAGCACAGGATCGCGCGGGGCGCGGGCGTGGATATTGCAATCGTCAACCGGTTTATCAAGCAGTTTGAGCAGGGACAAAAAATGATGAAGCAGATGGGCGGTTTTTCGAAAAAGCGGCACGGCGGCTTCGGCGGATTAGGTGGTATGAGATTCCCGTTTTAACGAAAATAAGCGGAGTCCATCCTATAAATCGCGGCTGCGAATAGGATATGCAGCCTCGGAAACAAAAAACAAACAGATACTTTGGAGGAAAAGAACATGGCAGTAAAGATCAGATTAAGAAGAATCGGACAGAAGAAGAGACCGCTTTACAGAATCGTGGTAGCTGATTCGAGAGTATCCAGAAACGGTAAGTGCATTGAGGAGATCGGCACCTATGATCCGAACACGGAGACGGCAACCGTAAAGGTGAACGAGGAGCTTGCAAAGAAGTGGCTCGCAAACGGCGCGCAGCCGACGGAGACCGTTGCAAGACTGTTAAAGAATGCCGGCATCGAGAAGTAAGAATGCTTCAAGAAAACCCATTGTTTAACGGCGTGTGTCTTTCGGAGGTGGATGATGAAAGAATTGGTAGAGGTAATTGCAAAGGCACTTGTTGATTATCCCGATGAGGTTGTTGTCACGGAAAAGGAGAACGGTCGAAATGTGACCGTTGAACTCCATGTTGCGCCTGCCGATATGGGTAAAGTTATCGGTAAACAGGGAAGAATCGCAAAGGCGATCCGATCCGTGGTAAAAGCGGCATCTTCAAAGGATAATAAACGTGTGGATGTAGAAATTGTATGAAAAAGAGTTCCGGCAGGGAACTTGATGGAAAAATTCGCATAGCGGATTCTTCTTGGCATGAGGAGTATGATTTTAAGATGAAAACAGCGGTCTTATTGAAACGACCGCTGTTTTATCTTAAAATGCGGTAATTGGGAAAAGAGATGTGAGGGAGCGGCAGGATGGAAGACGCAAGGGAGGAATTATTCAGAGTGGGCTGCGTTGCGACGACGCACGGCATAGGCGGGGAAGTGAAGGTGTACCCGACGACGGATGAGCCGCAGCGCTATAAGAAATACAAGGAAGTTCTGCTGAAAGATCCGCAGGAGCGCCGGGAAGACCGGTGCATGCACATTGAGGGCGTGAAATTTTTCAAGCAGATGGTCATTGTGAAATTCAAAGAATGTAAAACGATAGAGGACGCGGAGCTGTTGCGCGGCGCGGAACTGTATGTACCGAGAGATAAAGCGATCCCGCTAAAGGAGAATGAATATTATATTTCCGATCTGATCGGCATGCAGGTGGAAAGTGACGAAGGCATCCTTCTCGGCGTGCTGGATGATGTGATGCAGACCGGGGCAAATGATGTTTATGTTGTAAAACAGGCGGACGGCAAAGAGCTTCTTCTTCCGGCGATCAAAGAGTGCGTGAAATTTGTGGATGTCAAAGAACGGCATATGACCGTGCATTTGATGCCGGGGCTTGTGGAATAAAAAAGATTGGCGCAGTGCGCCAATCTTTCGAAGAATCGCTGTGTGATTCTTCCAGGATTGAGAAATTTTGGATACGCAAAAAGGAACAAATAAATGGACTTCCACATTATGACATTGTTTCCCGATATGGTGCGCGACGGGCTGAATACCAGTATTTTGGCGCGCGCGGCGCAGCGGGAGCTGATTTCGATCAATACCTATAATATCCGTGATTATACGACGGACAAGCATAAAAAGGTGGACGATTACACCTATGGAGGCGGTGCGGGCATGCTCATGCAGGCACAGCCTGTTTATGACTGTTATGCGGCGATCACTGCGGCGCAAAAGACCAGACAGCGTATTCGGACGATCTATGTGACGCCGCAGGGGAAGTGTTTCCATCAGGAGATGGCAAGGGAGCTTGCGAGCGAGGAACAGCTTATTTTTTTATGTGGGCATTATGAGGGCGTGGATGAGCGTGTGCTGGAGGAAATCGTTACCGATTATATTTCGATCGGCGATTATGTGTTAACGGGCGGCGAGCTTGCGGCGATGGTGATGGTGGATGCGATCGCGCGTCTGGTGCCGGGCGTGTTAAACAATCATGATTCTGCGGAGACGGAATCATTTACCGATCATCTTTTGGAATATCCGCAGTATTCCCGACCGGAGGTATGGCATGACAGGCGCGTGCCCGAAATCCTGTTAAGCGGCGATCACGCGAAGGTGGACGCATGGCGGTTAGAGCAGTCTATCGCTCGGACAAAGGAGAGAAGACCGGATCTGTATGAGCGCTACATGGCGGAGCATCCCGTAAAAGAAAAATGAAAGTGCAGATTGAGAAAATCGGTATGGAGAGGAGATCACAATGCTTACGAGGGAACAGAATCTGTTTTTGGCGAAGAAGACGTTTGTCGAATTAGTCTATAACACGGCGTATATAGAGGGCTGTAATGTAACATTTCCGCAGACGCAGACCATTATAGATGGTGCGGTGGTCAACGGAGTGGCAGTTGATGATATTCAGACAGTTCTTAATCTGCGGGATGCATGGAGATATTGTATAGAAAATGTAGACATAACAATAGATTTGGATTATATATGCAAAATAAATGATTTTGTTTCAAGAAATGAAAGCCTGCAATGGGGAGTTTTGAGAAATGGGAAAGTCGGAGTTGGCGATTTTATCCCCACCATTCCGATTAAGGAGAAAGTATTAAAGGAAATTGACAGGATTAATGAAATAGAAGATTCAGAGGAAAGAGCTTTCGAATTTTTTTCGTATATTTGTAAGCAACAGCTCTTTTGGGATGGAAATAAAAGAACAGCGACAATCGTTGCGAGTAAGATCCTGATTGAATCAGGAAATGGCGTTTTAACGATTGGAAAAGATCATGCGGAAGAATTTAATATCACATTAGATAATTGGTATTTGAAAGATGAATTAAAGCCACTTAAGGATTGTTTGAAGAAATGCATAAAAACATTGGAAATTGAAACAAATGAGTGCGCCGGATAAGCATCCTGCAAAAAACACTTGCAATCACATCCATGTTATGGTAAACTATGCACGTTGCAATAAAAAGATGGTCCTCTGTTACGCATGAGTATTAAGAACATCCAGTATATCGTAAGGAGATAGAGAAATGAACAACATGATCAAGGAAATCGAAGACGAGCAGTTAAAGAACGAGGTTCCGCAGTTCAATGTCGGTGACACGGTACGTGTATACGGCAAGATCAAAGAGGGTAACCGCGAGAGAATCCAGATTTTTGAGGGAACGGTATTAAAGAAGCAGGGCGGAAGCAACCGCGCAACCTTTACCGTACGCAAGAACTCCAACGGAATCGGCGTAGAGAAGACTTGGCCGCTGCATTCCCCGAATGTGGAGAAGGTAGAAGTAGTCCGCACCGGTAAGGTAAGAAGAGCGAAACTGAATTACTTAAGAAACCGTGTCGGCAAGAAGGCAAAGGTAAAAGAGCTTGTAAAATAAAAAGCGGTGGATCAGGAGGGACAGATACGTTGGTATCCGTCCCTTTTTCAACTTATAGGAAATTTCATAGTACCGGAAGGATCGCTTTAGCGGATTCAAAAGAAATGCCGAAGGCATTTCTTCGAAAGAACGCTACGCGTTCTTTTATTGGTGTAAGGAAAAAGAGCATGGCAAGAAAAAGAGGATTGCATTTTTATCAGAAAAAGAAAAAATTGAATAAATCCGTACTGCGGGAGTGCGCCACCGTGGCGTTCTGCATGGCAGTTGCCGTTTTCCTTGCGTTTGTGATCATATACTGTATCGGTATTAAAACGAGCGTGATCGGGGATTCCATGAGTCCGACGTTGACAAACGGGCAGGAGATCCTGATCAATCAACTGGTGTATACGGTATCTTCGCCCAAACGCGGCGATGTGATTGTTTTTTTACCAAACGGGAATCAAAACGCGCATTACTACGTGAAGCGGGTGGTCGGGCTTCCGGGAGAGACCGTCCAAATACGAAACGGGCAGGTTTACATTGACGGGGAACGCTACATGGGTGTGGAGTATGACAAAATCTCCGATGCGGGAATCGCGGAATATCCCGTCACGCTTGAAAAAAACGAATATTTTGTGCTGGGTGACAATGTGAACAGCAGTGAGGACAGCCGGTCAGCCAATATCGGTGTCGTACATGGCGATGACATTATCGGAAAGGCATGGTTTCACATGAAGGGCGCCTATGAGGGCATGGGATTTATCGAATAGAGGTGCATAAAGATGAACGTACAATGGTATCCCGGTCATATGACGAAGGCAAAGCGTATGATGCAGGAGGATATGAAGCTGATCGATCTGGTGATCGAACTGGTTGACGCGCGCATCCCGTATAGCAGCCGTAATCCTGACATTGATTCGCTTGCGGGCAACAAATCCCGTGTACTTCTGCTGAATAAAGCGGATCTTGCCGATGATATAAAAAATAAGCTGTGGGCGCAGTATTACCGTGAAAAAGGATGCTTTGTGCTGGAGATCAACAGCAAAACAAGGAGCGGTATGAAGCAGCTTTCCCTGCTTGTCAGGCAAGCCTGTCAGGAAAAGATCGAACGCGACCGACGCAGGGGGATCAAAAACCGTCCGATCCGCGCAATGGTTGCCGGCATCCCGAATGTCGGAAAGTCCACGTTCATTAATACCTTTGTCGGTCAAAGCTGTACGAAGACGGGCAATCGTCCGGGTGTGACAAAGGGAAAACAGTGGATCAGGGTCAATAAGGAGCTGGAGCTTTTGGATACGCCGGGTATTTTGTGGCCGAAATTTGAAGATCCGCTTGTGGGACAGCATCTTGCCTTCATCGGCTCGATCAATGATGAGATCCTGCAGACGGAGGAGCTTGCGCTTTCTCTGATTTCGCTGTTACAAAAATTGTATCCGCAGGCATTACAGGAACGTTATCAGCTTACGGGAGAGCAGGAGGCGCCTGTCGTACTGGAAGAGATTTGTAAACGACGGGGATGCTATAAAAAAGGAATGGAGCCGGATTATTATAAAGCGGCGGGTTTGTTGTTGGATGAGTTCAGAAATGGACAGCTGGGAAAAATGACACTTGAAAATCCTATGGAATCATTTTAATATAGGAATAAGGGCATTTGCTATTTTGATAAGGGGTAAAGCAGAGCAGTCTGTGAAAAAAGATATGGGAATTGACGACAGAGAAATGGCAAGGAGAAGAAAAGACAGGAAAAAACGGCAGGCAGAGGAAGATGAAAAGCGAATGACGCTTGGACAGGAAATCCTGCAAATGAGCATTTATCTGCTGATCGTTCTATGTGTGACATTTCTGTTGATCCATTATGTCGGACAGCGCACCCGCGTACAGGGGGACAGCATGCGTCCGACGCTGCATGACGGTGATAATCTGATCGTGGATAAGCTTTCCTATCGATTCGTCGAACCACAGCGGTTTGACATCATTGTTTTTCCTTATGAGCATAGGGAAAAAACGTATTATATCAAACGGATTATCGGTTTGCCGGGCGAAAGTGTGCGCATCGATCAGGAAGGGACGATTTATATTAATGGTGAGGTTCTGCAGGAGGATTATGGCGCAGAAGTGATGACAAGTCCGGGACGTGCGGTGGCGGAGATCACGCTTGACAAGGATGAATATTTTGTACTTGGGGATAATCGCAATAACAGCTCTGACAGCAGGGACCCATCCGTTGGCAATATTCATCGCGACCGGATCATCGGGAAGGCATGGATTCGTATCTGGCCGCTTTCTGATTTCGGATTTTTAAAACATCAATAGAATTGCTTTCTTTTGCATTTCGGAGGGAAGGGCATGGATACGATCGGAGAGATAAAAGCACGGTTACAGGCATCCGCAATCGCAGAGCTGCCTGCTTTTGTCAAGGAACACGAGGGTGATACAAGAAAAAGCGTACAGGATCTTGTCAGAAAAGCACGCAGAGACATGGAGGCGTATGAAAAGGAATGTGCCCGCATGGAAGCCATGTTTTCCTATGAGCGGCAGTATGCGGAATGTGCCTATATTTGCGGGATTGACGAGGTGGGGCGCGGACCGCTTGCGGGACCGGTCGTGGCGGGAGCAGTCATTCTTCCGAAGCATTGCGGTCTGTTATATCTCAATGATTCCAAGCAGCTGTCGGCAAAAAAGCGGGAAGAATTGTATCCGCAGATTATGGAGCAGGCAGTCGCAGTCGGAATCGGGCTTGTTGCTCCGGAACGGATCGACGAGATCAATATTTTACAGGCGACTTATGAGGCGATGCGCGAGGCTGTCGGCAAGCTAAGCGTAAAACCTGATTTATTATTAAACGATGCCGTGACGATTCCGGGGATAACGATCCGTCAGGTGCCGATCATCAAGGGAGATGCCAAGAGCGCCTCCATTGCGGCGGCAAGTATTGTCGCGAAAGTGACGAGAGACCGCCTGATGGTGCAGTATGACAAACAGTATCCCCAATACGGGTTTGCGTCAAATATGGGTTATGGTGCCGCGGCGCATATCGAGGCACTAAAAAAATACGGAGCAACGCCGATCCATCGGAGAACTTTTATCAAAAACTTTGTGGGGTAGGGTGCAGGAGGAAGAAAGCAGAGACCAAGGGTTTAAAGTATGCATGATAGGGAAATGGAAGATAGAGAATAAGAAAAATAGAGAATAAAAAGCATAAATGATCAAACAGGAAGGAGGGGATGGGCGTATGAGCGTGAACCTGTCCGATTATGTGGGTGGTAAGAGCACCATCAGTCAGACAACCGGTGTGCGTGGCAATGCGGACGCATCCGGCTTATCAAACCGGAATGTGCCGGAGCTGAACCTAAAGGCGGGAGAACAGCTTCGCGGCACCGTGATCGAAGCGGACGCAGGAAAGGTCACGATCGAGACAAAGGATCATGGCGTGTTCATGGCGCGTTTGGAAAACGGAATGCAGGTGAATAAGGGTGACGTGCTGGATTTTGAGGTGCGCGGCATGCAGGGAAGGCAGATCACGCTCACTCCTCTTTATTCCAATATGAGTGTGGATTCCAGTGCGGTGAAGGCATTACAGGCGGCGGCTCTGCCGATAACAGATGCGCATGTGCGGATGGTAAACGAAATGATGAGTCAGGGCATGGGGATTGACAGACAATCCCTTCATGGCATGGCAGGACTGGTCGGACAATATCAGACAGCATCCCCGGAGCTGCTCGTACAGATGAAACAGCTCGGTATTCCGATTTCCAATGACAGTGTCATGCAGATGGAGAGTTATCGGAATAATACGGCGCAGATTGTAAACGGCTTTGGAGAAGTCGGGGAACAGATACACGGACTGATGCGGGAGATGGCGGCAAACGGAGAGTATGAGGCGCTTGGCAGACTTTTTACCGAAGCGGCGAAGCTGTTTGCGGAAGGAGAACTTGCGGAAGGGTTGACCGGACGTGTGCCGGACGGCGCAGCCGGTCAAATGGCGGACGGCATGCAGGACGGAGTGGTACGCCTCGTCACGGACGGTAGTGTGAACGGGGAGACCGGATTGCAGGCGGACAAAGAAGCCGTACCGGGAGCAGAAAACAGGGTACATACACCGGCGGCGGACAGCATGCAGGATGGCATCGTGCGCCTTGTTTCAGATGGCGGTATACCGAAAGAAAACGGGATGCAGTCTGACGGAACAGCCGCCGCAGAAGCACAAATCGGTGCGCAGAACCCAGCGGATTATCCGAAAGAAGGCATGTCGCGTCTGATGGCGGACGGCAGCATGGTGGGAAACGGCGGCGCACGGCCGGATGGTGTGAACGGGACAGAAACGGGAGATCAGGCGCAGAAGACAGCTGGGGGTTTGCATCAGGACGGATCGCCTGTCGCGGACAGCAGCATATCCGGGGAAGGCGGCGTACGTACGGATGGGCAGCAGGATCTGTTTTCTGCATTTTTGAAAAACCTTTCGGACGCATATGCAAAGCAGGGACAAAACCCACAGTTCTACCGCGGTGTGGGGCGGGAATTAGCGGGGCTGTTAGAGGAACCGCAGTTTCGGACGTCCTTTCAAAACGCCATGGTCAAAAAATGGCTTTTAACGCCGCAGGAGACGGCTTCCAAGGAGCAGGTGCAGGAGTTGTATGAAACGGTGCTGCGCCAGACAGGGCAGTTAAAGCAGCTTCTTGCGGATGCGGGCAGACAGGATTCTTCCGCCATGAAGAGCCTTCAGAATATGGAGCGGGATGTGGAGTTCTTAAATGAACTGAACCAGAACTTTGCGTATGTGCAGCTTCCGCTCAAAATGAGCGGACAGAATGCGAACGGCGATCTGTATGTTTACACGAATAAAAAAGGGTTTGCAGGCAGGGACGGTGCGGTGACGGCGTTTCTGCATCTTGGCATGGATCACCTTGGCGATATGGATATTTATGTCGCACTGCAAAATCAGAAGGTGAGCACAAAGTTTTATTTAGAGGACGATTCCGTCATTGATTTTTTGGAAGCGCATATGGACGAGCTTGACAGGCGGCTTGCCGGAAAGGGCTATGTCATGAAAGCGGAGCTTCTTCGCAAAGATCACGAGGACAGCGGCAACGTGTTCGATCAGATGCTGAAGGATAGTAAGAACGCGGGGGCAGCGCCGCCGATCCTGTTAAGCCGGCAGTCGTTTGACGCACGCGCATAAGGGGTAAAAATGAACCGGATCAGTGATGAACAGCTCGGAAATGAAAAAATCGGGAAACTGATGCTGCAAATGGCAATTCCGTCCATAGTTGCGCAGACCGTCAATATTTTATACAATATCATTGACAGAATCTATATCGGACATATCGAGGGAATCGGAACGAATGCGCTTACGGGCGTCGGACTGACCTTGCCGATCATCACATTGGTGTCGGCGTTTTCTGCGTTTGTCGGAGCAGGCGGTGCGCCGCTTGCCGCGATCTTTATGGGAAAAGGAGATAAAAAGCGGGCGGAGCAGATTTTAGGCTGCGGCATCTTTATGCTTGGGATGTTCACCGTCGTGCTCATGGTATTTTTTTATTTGTTTAAGATCCCGCTGCTTTACATGTTTGGAGCATCGGATCAAACAATCGGCTTTGCAAACCGCTATTTGTCGTTTTACCTGATCGGCACGCTCATGGTGCAGCTTTCGCTCGGATTAAATCCGTTCATCATCAGTCAGGGGCAGGCGCGCGTCGGCATGCTGACGATCTTGATCGGCGCGGCGGTAAACATTGTGCTTGATCCGATCTTTATCTTTGTGCTGCATATGGACGTACAGGGCGCGGCGATCGCTACGGTGATCTCGCAGACCGTCAGCGCCGTATGGATTTGTTTATTTCTGGCGGGAAAGCGTTCTTCTATCCGTATCCGCAGGGAATACATCAGACCGGATGGAAAAAACGGACGTATCATTTTTTCACTTGGTATCTCGCCGTTTATCATGCGTTCGACGGAAAGCCTCATCAGCATTGTCATGAACCGCGGACTTCAGGATTACGGCGGCGATCTCTATGTCGGATCGCTGACGATCATGCAGAGTCTGATGCAGTTTATCAGTGCGCCGATCGCGGGCTTTACGCAGGGGGTTCAGCCGATCATCAGCTACAATTACGGCGCAGGCAGATTTGACCGTGTGAAAAAAGCATATCGCGCCATGATCGGGATCGTGGTCGGATACGGCTTTGCGAGTACGGCGGTCGTCATGCTGTTCCCGACGGTATTCGCAGGATTTTTTGCGAAGGATGCAGAGCTGATCGCCCTGACGGGACGGGTCATTCCGATTTTTCTGTGCGGCATGCTCATTTTCGGGTTACAGCAGGGAATCCAGCCGACGTTTCTGGCAACGGGACAGGCGAAGATTTCGCTGTTTTTAGCTATGTTACGAAAAGTGATCCTGCTTGTGCCGCTTGCGCTCATTCTGCCGCATTTTATCGGCGTGTGGGGCGTCTACATCGCAGAACCGGTTTCAGATATCGTATCGGCAGTGACAGCGGGAATTTTATTTCTCGCCAATATCAGAAAAATACTCTCGAAAGAGAGTGTAGATAAAATACAATAAAACACGATGGGTATGAAAAAAAGACCTGAAAAGGAGGAATTATGGCAGATTTTCGAGTAGCGGCAGTATTCAGCGACCACATGGTATTACAGAGAGATAAAAACATCGCGGTGTTTGGCGAGGGTGTGGACAAAGAACGTGTAGTGGTCACGTTGGAAAGGGACGGGGAGAAAGTATCAGTAAGCGGCATTGTATCGGACGGACGCTGGAAAGTGATGCTGCCTCCGCAAAAGGCGGTAAGCGGTGCGGAGATGATCGTATGCTGCGGAACGAAGAAACTGCGGTTTGTAGATATTGCGATCGGCGAGGTATGGCTTGCGGGCGGACAGTCCAATATGGAGATGGAGCTGCAAAACGCGTATGAGGGCGCGCAGGCGCTCGCAGAGGACGGCGCGTTGAACGATCAGGCAGGACCGAACGTGCGGTACTATTACACGCAGAAGATCGGTTATATGGACGACGCATTTTTTGAGCAGGAAAAAAAGACATGCTGGGGATGCTTCGGGGACGGCGGTGAAAAATACTGGTCTGCAGTCGGTTATTTCTTCGCGAAAAAACTTGCAAAGGATCTCGGTGTGACGGTCGGCGTGATCGGCTGCAACTGGGGCGGTACGAGCGCGAGCGCGTGGATGGACAGGGAAAGTCTTTTAGAGGACAGCGACCTGCGCTCCTATGTGGATGAATATGACGCTGCCATCGCGGGAAAAAGTACAGAGGAGCAGATTCGGGAATACGACGAATATGAGGCATACCATGCGGAGTGGAGTAAAAAGGCGGAGGAGCTTGCAAAGACCGATCCGATGCTTCCGTGGGACGAAGTGGTCGCACGCTGCGGAGAATGCCGCTGGCCGGGACCGATGAACTGCAAGAACCCGTTTCGACCTGCAGGATTATATGAGAGCATGGTAAAGCGGGTTGCACCATATACGTTGCGTGGTGTAATCTGGTATCAGGGCGAGAGCGATGAGCATAAGCCGCGTATGTATGAAAAGCTGTTTACGAAAATGATCGGCGTATGGCGCAGAGAGTGGAATGATATTCTCCTGCCGTTTATCTTTGTGCAGCTCCCGATGCACCGTTATGAGCAGGATGCGGATTTTAAAAACTGGCCGCTCATCAGGGAAGCGCAGTACCGTGTGTTCCGCACCGTGAAAAATACGGGAATCGCCGTAGCGACGGAGTTTTCCGAGTGGTCGGAAATTCATCCGCGCAGAAAGCGTGTGATCGGAGAACGTCTGGCAGATCAGGCGAAGTGTCATGTGTATAACAGGATGCTCGCGCGGGATGCGTTCGGCCCAATCTACCGTGAACATATTGTACATGATGCACAGGAGGCAGGGGGCTGCGGAAAAATCGAATTGCAGTTCGCTTGCGCACACGGCGGTTTCACGGTAGTGGACAGACCGTTTGTGGAAAAACAGTTATTGGAAGAGGAAGGAATCGTTGTGATGCCGAGGAGGCGGGGAAAACAACCCGTGCCGACAGAAGGTTCAACGGAAGCGCGCGAGCAGACGGATGCGCCTGACTTAACGCCGGAGGAGAAGCGTTCGGACGGTTTTGAGATCGCGGGTGCGGATAAGCGGTTTGTTCCTGCACGGTACAAGGTGGACGGAGAGAAGATCTTTGTGTGGTCGGAACAGGTATCCGAGCCGTTGTATGTGCGCTATCTGTGGACAAACTATCGGATCCCGCATATTTTCGGGACGCATACCGGGATTCCGCTCATGCCGTTTCGGACGGATTTTGATGACGAGATCGAAAAGACAGCGGTGGGAAGCGCACAGGTTCAGCAGGTGATGGAGATTTAGCATGAGAAGGAGTCAGGTATGGAACGGGTAGGCATTGTAATCTGCAATTACAATAAGGCAGATATGGTGTGCGAATGCATTCAGACCGTGTTGGAATCAAAGTATACGGATTATCGGATCTATGTGGTGGACAATGCCTCCTCGGACGACTCCGTGCAGCGGGTGCGCGTGCGTTTTGATGGGCAGGTTACGCTGCTCGTGAATGAAAAAAACCTTGGCGGATCGGGCGGATTTAACACGGGCATCCGCAAAGCGCTTGAAAATGGGCACGAATACGTGTGGTGTCTGGACAATGATGTGCTGGTGGATGAAAGCGCGCTTGGCGTGCTTGTGGAGTTTCTGGATACACATCCTGACTGTGGTATGGCGGGGTCGCGCGTCGATCATATGGAAGCGCCCGAATATGTACAGCAGTACGGCATCATTGTGGATTTTGATGAGTTCTGCGTAGAAGCAAAATACCTAAATCATCCGGAGGACGGCACAATGCCGGACGTGGTCTATTCCGATGCGGTAGCAGCATGCTCCGTGCTTGTCCGAAGCAGCCTGATCAGAGAGATCGGACTGATGCCGGAGGACAATTTCCTTTACTGGGATGACACGGAATGGGGATGGCGCTGTAATCTGGCGGGCTATCGTGTCGCCTCCTGCGGAAAAAGCATCGTGCTGCATGCAATGGGAGCCAAAAAGGAGACGGTCAATACGTTTCCGACCTATTACGCGTGGCGGAACTGGATTGATTTTTTTGCCAGATATACGCCGGAAGAAAAGCTGGAGCGCATGTATGTGAGCTTTTTGGATGAGTTGTTTGACATGCAGTATGAAGGGCTTTACAACGGCACGGAAAACCGCGCAAAAACGTCAATGGCGGCATTTGACGATGCGCTGCACGGCATTCGCGGAGAAGCCGGAGAAGACCGCATTTTTGAACTGGAACCAAAGAAAGACCGCCTTGCGGAGCTGATCGCGGCGGAGAAAAAAGCACGCGGCGAGATCAGGCGGATCGTGATAGAGGAAAACGGCTTTGCGGCGCAGGCGCAGCTGTTAAAAGAGCAGCTGCATACGCTGTGTCCGCATGCGGAATTTGTTGATAAGCCCGATGGAAAATCCCTTTGCTTTGCCCTGTGTCAGTTCCTTTTTACGCAGGGGGATGTGAGTCTGCAAAAATACTATGTGGACTGTCAGGGAAATCTCTTAGCGACTGAGGAAGATGCGCTGTTGATCATTAATTATGCCTACAGTAAGCGCGCATTCCGCTATACGATGCTTCCGCTGTTTCGGCGCGGCGTACAGAAGCTTAGAAAGACGGCGGCTGACCGCCGCACGAAAGAACGGAAAGGGATAGATTAACATGAGCAGAAAGCACAAAGAGGGGGAAATCACTTGTCCGATCTACGGAAAGGTGATTGAAGAACGCTATTGCATGGAGGAATGCCTGCTAAACGACTGCGGTATGCTGATGCGGAATCATACTGCGGAGGAACGTGGGGAGCACGCGCCGGATAAGAGGGGCTAGCGGGCGGGGATATCATTCGGTGTCTGTGTGTTGCAGATTCGGTCAGACATGCCATTCCGCAGCCTGCCGGCGGTAGTCTGCGGCCGGCTCGGAAAGTCCGACGGCATCAAACACGCGGGCAAGCGCCAAAAGCGCCTCATCACCGCCTAAATGGATATTACAGATCGGCGTTGTCTCAAAGGCGGCATTATAATACCAGATATGGGCTTCATTGAAGTCACTGCATGCTTCATAATAAGCACCGAGCTCCATGCAGATCTCACTACAGCTTCCGGAGACAACGGCTTTCATTGCATACTTAAAAAAGGATGCGACGTCATTTTTTACGCGGTAGGCGTGCGCGAGCACACAGCTGATCGTCAGAAGCTCCTCTGCGGAACGGTTCTCCTCTGACAGAAGGCGCGTCATAATAGGAATGGCGTCGATAAAATGAGTGTCCGTCCCGGAGATGAACAGCTCCTTTGCATACATGGAAAGTAGACGCTTCGGCATACAGGGAGCGTTCGGCGTATCGTAGGTTTTCCGAAAAATTTGAAGATCACGGTCGGTATGACTGTCATGCGGCTTGTGCAGGATGCGGATGTCGCTGTCAAATACAACCGGTTCCGTCACGACCGTCTCATGGATCGGACCGTCAAAATAGAAACCGCGCAGGCGTTTGTATAGCTTGGGGCGGTATTCCTCATCATAATTGTACGCGGTATTGTAATTGAGCTGTCCCGCGTATTTCATTTGTACGATGTCGATCTCAGGGAGCATCGCCTGTTTTAAGTCGCGGAAACGGGCGCGATTTTCCTCATCGAGCACCTCGTCCGCATCGGCGCAGTAAATATAGTCCATACCGGCCTTGGAAAAAGAAAAATTCCGCGCCGCCGAAAAATCATCATTCCACACATAATCATAAATCTTGTCTGTGTAAGCCGCGGCAATTTCTTTCGTCCGGTCGTCAGATCCGGTATCCACAATGATGATCTCGTCCATCAGATCCTTCAGACTGTCCAGACAGCGCGCAAGCAGCGCTTCTTCATTTTTTACTATCATACATAAACTGATCGTGATCATAAAAAACCTCCCTGATATAACTCCAGTTTACACCCAAGCGGGTGGAATGGCTACCCTTTTTTGAATGGCAGGGCAATTCGGACACAGGAATGGTGTTTGTTGAAAAATAACAGTAAAGATAATATAATACAACTAAAATGTAAAACAGAGAAAACGGTTTGAAACGGAGGAGATAGCTATGCGTTATCGGATCGGCATTGACTTAGGCGGAACGAACATCAAGGCGGGGATCGTCGATGATGAAAATGAAATTCGTTGGGAGAAGCAGATACCGACTCATGCCGAACGTCCGGCACAGGAAGTCATCCGTGATATGGCGGGGCTTGTGAACAGGCTGCTATGGGAGTATGAACTGGAGAAGTCGCAGATTGCGGGTGTCGGCATCGGTTCACCGGGAACCGTTGACGCGAAGACAGGCGTTGTGGTTTACTCCAATAATTTTGGGTGGGAAAACGTCCCGCTCGGCGAAAGCCTGACGAAGGAGCTGAAACTGCCTGTGCGCATTTCTAATGATGCGAATTGCGCGGCGCTCGGAGAGGTAAAGGCGGGTGCGGCGCGCACGTATGCAAACTGTGTGCTGATCACGCTCGGTACGGGCGTTGGGAGCGGTATTGTGATAGACGGACGCATTTTCGAGGGCGCGCATGCGGGTGGCGCGGAATTAGGACATACCATGCTTGTGCAGGAAGGAGAAGCATGTACCTGCGGAAGACGGGGCTGCCTGGAGGCCTATGCCTCGGCGACAGCGTTAATCCGCGATACTCGTCGTGCAGCGGAGGAGCATCCTGATTCTCTGATATGGAGCCGATGCGGAGGAGACCTGAAAAATGTGGACGGCAGGACGGTGTTTGACGCGGCGAAGGAAGGGGATGCCTGTGCGCAGGCGGTTGTGGAGCGTTATATCCGCTATCTTGGAGACGGGATCGTGAATGCGGTCAACCTGTTTCGACCGGACATTGTACTGCTCGGCGGCGGAATCTGTAAGCAGGGAGAAGTTCTGACGAAGCCGCTTTCCGAGCATGTCAGACAGTACTGCTTCGGAGGAGAAAAAAGCTTTATTCCGAGGATCGGAATCGCACAACTGGAAAACTCCGCAGGCATTTTGGGCGCGGCGGCGCTGATCGAGGCGTAAAAAATTCCGTAAGCGGATTCTTCAGAATTGTCAGTATTGGGGGGGAATTGTATGAGCTTGCATTTTCAGCATGCATGGAAGTACATTGTTTATCATAAATACAACAGTATTATTTTGGTGATCGCGTTGGTGCTCGGATTTCTGTTCCCTTTGCTTGCCGTCAATGACATCAATGATGTGATCAGGGACGGAGAGGTATCAAGGTATTCGGACGCTTCCCGTATATCCGTGTTTGAGTATTTGATGAATTATAAGAACGAAGAAGAGATCGAAGCGGCGATTGAACGCTGTCTGGGGGAAGGACTGTTTGAACGGGCGGGGTATTCTTTCAGCAGGTCAGAGATCGTTTATGTAGGAGATCAGTCTTATACCTGCGGAATCAGTGGTATCAGCAGAGAGTATCTGTCATTTGTCGGCTGGGAACTGATGAGCGGAGACTTTTTTTCAGACAGTGATTATGCGCCGGACGTTGAAAAGGTGTGTCTGCTCAATTACGGTGCCGGATTTGGGGAAAGAAATATCCGGGTCGGGGATACGATAGAGATTCTGGGAGAAGCCTTTCTGGTAAAAGGGATCGTGCGCGTTCCGAGAGTTTATGGCAGCATATTGATTCCCTATGCGGCGTCCGCGATTTTCACGGATTCTGATTTTGGTTCATGGGTGCAATATCAGGTACTCACCTATGGAGAAGGAAAGCTAAGGCCGATGGCGGTGGCAAGGAAATTGTTTGAGCTTTCGGATACGGATGGCGGTGTGATCTCGGCACAGACCGGAGAAGAGCAGGAGGAGCTCTATTATGCTTCCATTTGGAAAATCAACAAATACCGCATTCTGCGCGCTGTGGTTGTGGTCGTGTTTGCGGGGCTCAGTATGCTGTTATTGTTTATCGGGATGATCTTAAGGGAGAGATATGATATGGCAGTTCGTATTGCGCTCGGCGCTAGCCGTACCGTACTCTGGCTGGAATCTGTGGTCCGCAATCTGCTGCTTGTTCTGATCGCCTTTTTCATTGCGCTTGTTCTGTATCCCTGCCTGTCTGCGATGGTTGCGGGAGCCGGAAGTCATCTGCTGTTTCGGACGATCGTGCAGGTCGGAGCCGGAGGGGCGGTTTTTGTGATTTTAGTTGACAGTGCCGTTCTTTTTGCAGGTTTTCGGAAACAAAACGTTGCGCTGCTGTTAAAAGGATAAGGTGGGAGAGGGCGTTATGAGATATTCCATGAAAAGGATTTTACGCAATCTTTGTCATAACGGGCTGTTGTATTTTGTGATCGCTGCCCATTTTATGCTGGGGGCAGGGATTTTTATCATCTGCATGAACTTTCGCATGACGAGCAGGGAACTTCTTTCCGAGAGTAAGAAAAAAAGTATGGAAAGCCTGATTCCGGTGACAGAGATCAACGGCATAAGTGAGAATGGGTATGGCATTTCCTATGATACTTATCTGCGGCTGAGCACGGATGAGACCTATGGAGATCTGGAGATGCTGTTTACGGAGATGTATGGGGGCGCGTTTGGTTATTTTAAGTCAGAAGATGATGGGATGATGAGGAATATGGACGTCTATTTTATGAATGACGCCCTGTTCGACGAACTCTATCATATTCCGAGAAAGGAAGGAATCATCTATGTGGGAAAGCAGGCATACGATACGCTGCTTGTGGCGGCGGAGATGATAAAATTCAAGGATGATCCCTCCTTTTTTCTTTATATTCGGGGAGAGGAAATGTATATTGAGGGAGAAACCCTGTTTGTGGCGGGAGAAGCATATTCTTATGAGATCGTCGAGGATGCCTTGCTGCCCATCGACGACGACCCGGAATACATGCCAAGCATGACGTATGCGCTTATTTTTCCGGTAGAGGATGTGTACGATACCATGCCGGATAGCGGAGAGGGGAATCCATACCGGAGCTTTTTGTTCTACCGCTATCGCAATGCGGATTGGCGGGAGGATCTGATCTCCAGCCAGCTTCGGGAGATCAATGAAGCGACAACCAGTACCGGCTACTTTATCGTACAGGATGAATATAAGGAATTAAAAAGACAATTGGACGATTTTCGTTATGATATGGATCGGTGGATGATGGTGGCAGTCAGTGTGCTTCTGCTTGCGGGGGTGGGCTGCATGGGTTCCATGTTCCTGCTCCTAAATAAACGTCGTCATCTGATCGCGGTGTCGGTTGCTTACGGCGCTACTATGCGCCGGATCACAGTGGAGACGATAGCGGAGGCGATGATCGTTCTGGCAGCAGGAGGCGTTCTTGGAATATTGATTTCGCCCCGATTAAGAAAGCTGGTTCTTTATCAGGGAGAACTCAGAATGAATGGTGCCGGAATCGGGATTGTGTTTGCGGCGGCGTTTTTGTTCAGCGTGATCTCTGTTTTGGCGGGCATGCATGAGATCAAGGCAAGAAACGTGGCGGCAACCTTAAAGGAGGATGCATAAATGTCTACGATGATCAGAATGGAAGAGATCGTGAAGGAATATGGAAAGGGCGGCAGCAGGACAGAGGCGCTAAAGGGCATTTCTCTACAGATTGAAAAAGGCGAGTTTGTTGCCGTGACGGGTGCCTCAGGATGCGGCAAAAGCACGCTCTTAAACATTATGGGAGGAATGGACCGACAGACGGGCGGCGTCTACTATTATGATGAAATGCCGGTGACAGGGCTTACGGAAAAGGAATTGGCAAGGTTTCGAAACCGCAATATCGGTTTTGTGTTCCAGTCATTTCATCTGGCAAAGGAACTGACGGCAGTGGAGAATGTCGAGCTGCCGTTAGGTTATGCCGGGGTCGGGAGCAAGGGGAGAAGAAAGAGAGCGATGGCGCTGCTTGACAGGGTAGGTCTTTCTGCAAAATATAAATCGCATCCGTCAAAGCTTTCCGGCGGAGAGATGCAGCGGGTAGCGATTGCACGCGCGCTGGCAAACAGCCCTCAGACCTTGCTGGCGGATGAGCCGACCGGGAATTTGGATCATGAAAACGGTCAGGCGATCATGAAGCTTTTACGCGAACTGAACAAAGAAGGCACAACGATCGTTATGGTTACGCATGACAGGGAACTGGCGGACATGGCGGACAGGAAAATCTGTATTGCGGACGGAAAAATCGTATAATTTTATGATAAAAGATAAAAAATAATGATTTAAAACGGTTTGGTGGCAGTTTCCAACAATAGTGACTGGACAAATACACTGATTTATGATATTATGTTTGCGTTGTAATAAAATTGTAACAATTGTTACAGAAAATTACACACGCACCCGTAGTCTAATGGATAGAACGAAGGCCTCCGACGCCTTTAATGCAGGTTCGATTCCTGTCGGGTGCATTTTATTTTTACAGGGTTATATGTGGCTGAGAAGGCAGTTACGGTAAGGAGTAAAGGGAATGGAAGAAAATACCATGAACAAGAACGGCGCGGAAGAAAGTCAATTTGCGCCGGACAGACAAGGGGGAGAATCGGTTTCCGAGAGTAGAAAGGAATCGACAGATCGGGAACAGGCGGTTTCAGCAGCGGAAGAGCAACGCGCCAGATCACGCAGCACAAGTCAGCCGGAATCAGAGCAGGGAACAGAAAGACGCCGTGTCAGTCAGACAGGGAGCGGACAGAGAACGACAGGTGTAAGAACGGGGCGATCCCGGACAAGCCAGCCGGGCAGCGGGAAGAGAACGGAAGGTCGCAGGGCCGACCGGACAGCTGGAGCGGGAAGCCGCAGAACCAGCGGGACAACGGGGGACGGACGGACGGAGGCACGCAGAGCCGGTCGAAGCGCCGCAGAGGAAAGAGCGGAAAGTCACAAAGCCGTCCGGACGACGGAGAACGGACAGGCGGAGATTCGCAAAGTCAGTCGGGCAGCCGACGAGGAAAGCCGCAGTGTGAGTCAGGCGGACGGACAGGATGTATCAAGGCAGGCAAGACCGGTTCGTGCGGCTTCTTTGGAGAGAGAGGAGCGCAGGGAGAGAGCGCGCGAAGCACAGGCGGGGAAATTCGGACTCGGGCATAAAAAAACAAGACGCTCGGCAATCGTATATTTGTTTGAGGATATTGCGGAGGGATTTGTACGTGCAAAGAATTGGTGCGTCAAAAATTACAGGACGTCCATTCCTGCCGCGATCTGTCTGGTGCTGGTCATTATCGTGGCCTGCATTTTGGTGCGCAATTTCAGAACACAGCCGGCGCCGGTTTCCGAAAATACGGAAGATATGGTACCGGAGTATCCGTTAGAGCAGGATGCGCATGAAGATGTAAACAGCTTCTTTCAGAGATATTATGAAGCGATCGGATACGGCGACGTGGAAACGTATGCGTCCATGAGAAGTTACACGGATGACGAAGAACGTGTCAGAATCCAGAAAAAAGCGAATTATATCGACTATTATCAAAACTTAAGCTGTTATACAAAACCGGGTCCTGTGGAAAATTCCTATCTTGTTTATGTTTATTATGAGGTGAAGTTTAGGGGAATCCATACGCCGGCTCCGGGATTGAATACATTTTTCCTATGTACCAACGATGCGGGAGAATTGTATGTTTTTTCAGATAAACTGGATAGAAATGTAAAAGATTACATGCGCACGATCACCACGCAGCAGGACGTGAAAGATTTATTTAACCGGGTAAAGGTGAACTATGACGATACGGTAGCCTCGGATAAAGAGCTGGAGGAGTTTCTTTCTACGCTTGCGCAGAACTTGAAAGATGAAGTAACGTTAGCTTTGAGGGAGCTGGAGGCTGAAAACCAGAGCGAAGAAAACGGGGATGGAAATGAGGGAGAGGCGGAGCCGACCCCGACGCCGGAGGAGCCGGAGCCGACCCCGGAAGTGGAACCGGAGCCCCAGACCGATATGGTCATGACAACGAACAGAGTCAATGTGCGAAGCTCTGCAAGTCCGGAGGCAACAAAACTCGGAACGGTAAATGCGGGGACGCGGTTTACCAGATATGAGAGCTTGGAAAATGGCTGGAGCCGGATTGATTATGAGGGCAGTGAGGCATACATCAAGACGGAATATTTGCAGGTGATCGAGGAGACGATCGGTAAGGTAAAAGCCCTTAACAGTGTGAATATCCGTGCTTCCGCCAGCGAGGATGCGACAAAACTCGGAACAGTGGGCGCAGGAACAATGCTGGATCTGATCGAGAATCAGGAGAACGGCTGGAGTCGGATTCTGTTTAATGGTTCGACGGCTTATGTGAAGACGGAATTTCTGGATGTAGAGAATATGACGGAATAGCTGTGTATTTCTTGAAATGCCGGAAGTAAAGGTGCAGAGTGTGAAACAGTGGAAAATGGCGATTCTCGGTGCGGGAAATATCGCACGGACGATGGCGCGCACGATGGCGGCAATGCCGAATGTGGAATGCTATGCAGTGGCGTCAAGAGAGTTAAAAAGAGCGCAGGAATTTGCGGTACAATTCGGGTTCGAGAAGGCATACGGCTCCTATGAGGAGCTTGTCAGCGATGCGGCGGTGGAATTAATTTACATTGCAACACCGCATTCTCACCATTATGCTTGTGCAAAATTGTGCCTGCTGAATGATAAACCGATCCTGTGCGAAAAAGCATTCATGGTTAATGCGGCGCAGACAAGAGAGATTTTGCGGATATCCAAGGAGCGGAATGTGCTTACAGCGGAGGCGATCTGGACGCGGTATATGCCGATGGTGAAGACAATCCGTGGGATTCTTGCGGATGGCATGATCGGGAAGCCGTCGGTCTTAACCGGTAATCTTGGTTATCAAATTGCAGATAAGGAGCGTTTGGTGAATCCGGCACTGGCGGGCGGTGCACTATTGGACGTCGGGGTATATGCGCTTAATTTTGCTTCCATGTTTTTTGGGGATGAGATTGAATATATCGTATCATCCTGCACGCGTACCGATACAGGAGTAGATGCATCCAACGAGGTCACCCTGCATTACCGGGATGGGCGTATGGCAGTATTGAACAGTACGATGTGCGGGATCAGTGACAGGAAGGGAATCATATATGGTTCCAAAGGGTTTCTGATCATAGAAAACATTAATAATTTCGAATCTGTATCCGTTTATGATGCAGATCGGAACAGAATTTTAATAAAAGAACGTCCGGAGCAGATCACGGGATTTGAATATGAAGTGCAGGCATGTATTTCGGCGTTGGAAAGAGGATCGATCCAAGTGGATGACATGCAGCACGATGGGATCATGCGGATGATGGAGTGGATGGATGAATGCCGCAGACAGTGGAACATCCGTTATCCGTGCGAGGGCGTATAGTTTTTGAAAATGAGGTAAAGATAAGAGCAGGGTCAGGACGACGCTGCTCTTTCTATGCGAAATGCCCTGCATTTCGCGTCTGCTTATACAGTGTAAGCGCGGACGTCCGTTTCAGATCAGGAAAGGAATCGCAATGCATGAAAAGTGATGATGCGGCAATGCTGCGTGAGGTTCAGAAAAAAAGCAGTACGGCCTTAAAAGCAATTCAGGCTATTTCGGAATATGTTGACAATGCGGATTTGTCAAGAATGCTGTTCGGTCAGAGTAAGATTATTGAGAATATCAGAAACAGAGCGGTGGAAAGTCTGATGGAGGGCGGTGAGCAGGTGCGTCAGGAATCGATCGTCAGCCAGACATTAGTATCCAGCTCCATTCATATGAATACGATGCTCAATACAAGCACGAGTCATATTGCAGAGTTGATGATCAAGAATCATCAGAAGGGTGTGACGGGAATGTGGCGTGCCATGAACCGGTATGACACGGCGACGGACAGAAGCGTGGAACTGGCGCAGGAATTGGCGGATTTTGAGGAGAGCTGTATAGAGAGAATGAGACCGTATTTGTAAAAAATATTGTATACATGTATAAAGTTCTTGCGCCAGCGCGTTGAAGTGGTATATAATAGCAAAGGACAAAGGGGTCAGGAGCAGCAGACGGAAAGTGTCCGCTGCTTTTTTCAGCCTTATAAACAAACCAAAGGAGGATATACACATGTCATATGTAGATGACGTCTACGCGAAGATCGTAGAAAAGAATCCGGCACAGCCGGAGTTCCATCAGGCAGTGAAGGAGGTATTGGAATCTCTCCGTGTCGTGATCGAAGCAAACGAAGAGGAATATAAGAAGGAGGCGTTATTGGAAAGACTGACGACTCCTGAGAGAATTATCCAGTTCCGTGTTCCGTGGGTAGATGATGCGGGACAAGTTCAGGTCAACAACGGATACCGCGTACAGTTCAACAGTGCGATCGGACCTTACAAGGGCGGACTTCGTTTCCATCCTTCCGTTAATCTTGGTATTATCAAATTCCTTGGGTTTGAGCAGATATTCAAGAATTCTTTAACAGGTCTTCCAATCGGCGGCGGTAAAGGCGGTTGTGATTTCGATCCGAAGGGAAAATCCGACAGGGAAGTGATGGCATTCTGCCAGAGCTTTATGACGGAGTTGTATCGTCATATCGGCGCGGATACAGATGTACCGGCGGGCGATATTGGTGTCGGCGGCCGTGAGATTGGCTTTTTATATGGACAGTATAAGAGAATCCGCAATATCTATGAGGGCGTTCTGACCGGTAAGGGTTTAACTTACGGCGGTTCTCTGGCGAGAACAGAGGCAACCGGTTATGGTCTGTTATATTTAACGGCGGAAATGCTGAAATGTAACGGAAAGGATATCAAGGATAAGACCATCTGTGTATCCGGAGCCGGAAATGTAGCGATCTACGCGATCCAGAAGGCACAGCAGCTCGGCGGAAAGCCGGTTACCTGTTCCGATTCCACAGGATGGATCTATGATCCGGAAGGAATTGACGTAGCGCTCTTAAAAGAAGTGAAGGAAGTGAAGCGTGCGCGCTTATCCGAGTATGCGGCAAAGAGACCGTCCGCAGAGTATCATGAGAAGAAGAACGGTGAGCACGGCGTATGGACCATCAAGTGTGATGTGGCGCTTCCTTGCGCAACACAGAACGAATTGGATTTAGAGGATGCAAAAGCGCTTGTGGCAAACGGCTGCTTTGCAGTTGCAGAGGGTGCTAATATGCCGACGACGTTAGAGGCGACCGAGTATTTACAGAAGAACGGCGTGTTGTTCTGCCCGGGTAAGGCAAGCAATGCAGGCGGCGTTGCAACATCTGCATTGGAGATGAGCCAGAACAGTGAGAGACTTTCTTGGACCTTTGAGGAGGTTGATGCAAAACTTCAGGGAATCATGGTCAACATTTTCCACAATCTGGATGATGCCGCAAAGAAATACGGCATGGAAGGCAATTATGTTGCAGGTGCGAATATTGCCGGATTCTTAAAGGTTGCAGAAGCGATGAAGGCACAGGGGATTGTGTAAAAAAGAACGCTGCGCGTTCTTTCGAAGAATCCGTTTTATGGATTCTCCTGAGGTTGATCCTTCGGAAATTCTTTCGGATACCTTAGAAAATAATGATAAAGAGAAGTCCTGTAAACATGAGTTTATGGGACTTTTCTTTATGTGCTGCATGATAAAAGAATTTGTTTATTGGGAACGCTTCTTATACACGAAACATCCGCCTTATCGCAGAACTTTTTTCTAAAGTATTTTTTTGACAAAAACATACCAATTTGATATACTGTATATTGTTTTAGTAATTAACGAAATGACATTGTTGATCATGTCACATAGTTGTATGAAAATGGGGGAAAGGGTACGGGCGTTATGAAAAAAATATTTACACAGAGACTTTTTATCTACATGGTTGTTGCATTGACGGTTACCATTGCAGCGATATTTATTCTGCAAACAGTCACAAACAACTATAACAATATGATTTCCAGCAAAAACAAGCTGGCAGATGTGAGGGAAAAGCTGGCTGTCAATGAAGCGAATATTGCACAGCTTACGGAAAATGTCGGACAGAATAACTTAGCCAAGGCAAGGGCTTTTGCAGATATGCTTGCGGCGCAGCCTTCCCTTGCAGATGATTATGAAAAGCTGCTTGAGATCACGGACAGACTGATGGTAAATGAAGTACATATTATTGACGAGCAGGGAATTATCACTAGCAGCTCCATTGAGGCCTATGTGGGGTTTGACATGAAAAGCGGGGAACAGTCTAATGCTTTTATGGTGATTGTGAACGATCCTTCCATAGAGATTGTACAGGAGCCCCAGGAAAATGTTGCAGAAGGGGTCATCATACAGTATATCGGCGTGGCCAGAACGGACGCGAAAGGATTTGTGCAGGTGGGTGTACGCCCGGAGGTTTTGGAGAAGGCGCTTGAGGGCACGGATTTGCCAGTGGTGCTCAATGACATTGATTTTGGCACAAACGGCTATATTTATGCCATTGACAAAGAAAGCGGTCTGTTACTTTCCCATCCGAACGCTGCACTGGTGGGCACGTCTGCCGTCGAAGCTGGTTTTTCGCGGAATTATGTAGGACATGGCAAGGCAAAGATCAATGGGAAAACCGGATACTATTATGCTGAAGATTACGGTGATATGGTAATCGGAACATTTCTTCCGGCTTCGGAATACTATGCGGCGCGCACCAGCCAGACTCTGATTGTATCCCTCAGTATGCTCTTGATTTTCGGGGTGCTGCTTTTCATGATCAGTCGGATGGTTGACACGAAGATCGTTCAGGGGATAAACAACATCACTAATTGTACGAAGGAAATTGCGGGGGGAAATTTTAGCATTACCGTAAACGAGAATGGCAATTCGGAATATGCACAGCTTTCTGCCAGCATTAATAAAATGGTGGAGAGTATCTGTCAAAGTATCCGGGAAAACGAAAATCTGCTGAATCAGCAGGAACAGGATGTAGAGAACAATCGGGCGCTGATTCAGAATGTGAAGGACGCGTGCAGAGAATTGAGCCGGGTATCCGGAAATACCTTAGAAAATGCGGACAGTATATACAATGGCACAGAGAGACAGGAGCAGGCGGTTTCAGATCTGGAAAAGATTATGGAACAGCTTACACAGGAATTAAACAACAGTGTAACTGCATCCAATGATATTACCACTGCATCGGCAGAGACTACCGGGAAAGTTGTCGCAACACAGTCGCAGATGACATTGCTGCAGAATTCCATGCAGAAAATCAGCGATATGTCCATGCAGATTGAGAAAATTATCGATGAGATCAATTCCATTGCCGAGCAGACCAACCTGCTTTCCTTAAATGCATCCATCGAAGCCGCCAGAGCGGGTGAGTCGGGCAAGGGATTTGCCGTGGTAGCGTCTCAGGTCGGCGAGCTTGCTGCGAGAAGCGCGCAGGCTGCAAAGGAAACAAATGAATTGATCACGAATTCTCTGAAAGCGATTAAGGAAGGGCAGGATATCACGGAACAGACGGTAAGCATTTTTGGTGTAGTGGTGGAGAATATCGAACAATTCAGGAAGGATGTGGAAGAGATATCCAACATGGTACAGCAGAATGTATCGATCGTGGATCTTGCAGTGGAGCAGTTGACCCAGATTTCCAATGTGGTGACAGAGAATGTGGATATCTCTCAGAACACGAAAGAGGTATCTTCCAATATGGCCAACATCACGAACAATCTGCTGGAAATGATTGAAGCATAATTGTGTAATGCAATGTCATAGAGAATTATGATAAAGATAAGTCCTGTAGACCCGGTGCGGTGGTTTATGGGACTTTTCTTCGACCAAATGTTATTTACGATTGCGCTTGATTTCTTGATGGCATGATACTATAATAAGCTAAACAAAGGCTGAGAAGAGAAGAGTAGGCAGTTAGATACGTCACAGAGAGTCTGGGAAGGTGAGAACAGGCACGAAAGGAACTGCTGAAAATGGTCTCGGAGCCGCGTACCGAAGCAGTCATGCCAAGGCTACGACGGGTTCACCCGTTACAGTGATAGACTATCGATGAGTCATTTCTCGTCCGCAGTCGATAAGGCCGCTGCCGCGAGGTATCGGTGAATTTAGGGTGGTAACACGAAGCAGAAGCTCTCGTCCCTGAAAAAGCAATTTTTCAGAGAGGAGGGCTTTTTTAATGGTAAAAATTCATTTCGACGGTTTTGCGAAACAGATCCTAAAAGGCAATAAAAGCGATGCAATGAAGAAAAAGTAAAAAATGCAAGTAGTGAGTGATGCAAAAACAGTAGAAAACGGAGGATTCTTATGAGAAATATTTTAATTGGGGGCGCATGGCCCTACGCAAACGGTTCGCTGCACATCGGGCATATTGCGGGATTGCTGCCCGGAGATGTGCTGGCAAGATATCATAGAGCGATTGGAGATCAGGTATATTTTGTGTCGGGAAGCGACTGCCATGGAACGCCGGTAGCGATCCGTGCAAAACAGGAAAACAGAACGCCGCAGGAGATCAGCGACTACTATCATGAAGAATTTGTTGCGTGTTTCAAAAAGCTGGGATTCAGTTATGATGTCTACACCAAAACATCATCGGCGGAACATCAGGATTTTGTCAGGGAATTTCATAAAAAACTGTATGAAAGCGATTATGTTTATGAGAAGGAGGTTCCGCAGGCATATTGTGAGACATGTCATACTTTTTTAGCAGATCGCTTTGTACTGGGAAAATGTCCGACATGCGGGAAGGATGCAAGAGGAGATCAATGCGATGCCTGCGGGGCAGTGCTGGAACCGGAGAGTCTTGTGGAGCCGGCCTGCGCTGTGTGTGGAAAGCGGATCGGTTTTCGAAATTCAAAGCATCTGTATATCGCGATCACGGATTTGGAGGAGGCGTTGAAGGAACTGACCGCATCACATCCCGAATGGAGGAAAAACGCGATTGCTTTTACGAACCGCTATATCAGCGAGGGGTTACGAGACCGTGCGCTGACACGCGACTTAGAATGGGGGATTCCGGTTCCGAAAGAAGGATATGAAAAGAAAACAATCTATATATGGGCAGAAAACGTATTAGGTTATCTGTCTGCAAGTAAAACGGCGACGGAGGAAAAAGGTGCGGATTTTGCGACGCTTTGGGGCGCGGACGCAAAGCATTATTATGTGCACGGAAAAGATAATATCCCGTTCCATACGATCATACTGCCATCGCTTTTGCTGGCGCATGGCGGAACGTGGCATCTGCCGGATCAGATCGTCTCAAGTGAATACCTGACGCTGGAAGGAACAAAAATATCGACCAGTCAAAACTATGCGATCTGGATAAAAGATTTGTTAGCGCATTATGAAGCAGACTCCATTCGTTACTTTTTTCTGGCGAACGGACCGGAGAAAAAGGACGCTGACTTTTCGTGGAGAGAATTTGTTCACAGTCATAACGGAGAATTATTGGGAGCATACGGGAATTTTGTGAATCGAACGCTTGCGTTCATTGAAAAATACTGGGAAGGTATTGTGCCGGAGGGAACAAAAGACTTAAAGATCGAAAGGCAGATCGAAGAATTGTTTGCGGAGACCGGTAAACGGATCGAGAGCGGGGAATTCAAGGATGCGATCGGTGAAATTTTTGGTTTCATCAGAAGAGCAAATAAGTTTTTTGATACGGAGCAGCCATGGCTCACCAGAACGACGGACGAAGCCGCATGTAAAAACACTCTGTATCAGTGTGTGCAGATCATAGCCAATCTGGCGGTCCTATTGTCTCCGTTTTTACCGTTTTCGTCAGAAAAGGTATGCGGCTGGCTGGGTATAGAAACCAAATGGGAGGCGCAGTCCGTTCCGACAGGATATCTGCTTCCGAAAACGGAGCTTTTGTTTCAGCGGATTGATAAAAATGTCATCGATGAGGAGACGGAAAAACTGAACAAGCTGTTCACAAAATGATGAACAAAAGGCTTGCGGTCTTTCAGGGCATTGTGTCATATTAGTATGTGTGGACAAACGGATCCTGTCACTCCATAATTTGTATGAATCTAACCAACGCGTAAAAGGGGAATGTCTATGAAAAAGAAACAGATGCGGATGTTTGTATTTTTCATATTGACGATGGTTTTATCGGTGTATCTGATTTACAGGGGAGTGTCTTCTTCGAAAAATGAAAAATCACGAAAAGAGACAGGATCTCAAGGCGAGGAAGCACTAGAAGAGGCAGAGTTCCAAGATGAGACGGCCTTGAAAATAACGGAGGAACAGACAGAGGAATGGGCGGAGCCTGTGCCGCCGGAAGAAGAGTCGGAAGATCCAGGGGAAGAAGCGGCAGCTCAAGCGGCACAATATCCCGTGCTGGCAGTGATAGACTCCGAAAAATGGATAGACGCGGTGATTGTCTCAGAAGGAATCTATTGTGTTTATAATGGGGAGAAATATGGATTTATGAAAGAGAACGGGGAGAGCATTGCTCCTTTCATTTATGATGTCGCCTATCCGTTTCATGAGGGGCTTGCCTGTGTCTGTGCAGAGGGTAAATATGGGTATATTGACTCAAGTGGGGAATTGGCGATTCCGATGATATATGATCGCGCTGCGCCTTTTATGGAAGGTCTTGCTTATTTTGCGACAGAGGATGCTTATGGCTTCATGGACAGGACAGGAACGCAAGTGTTTGAATTTGAGTGTGACAGTATCAGTTCCTTTCAGGAGGGACTGGCGTATTTTTCGAAGGACGGCCAGTATGGATATATTGACCAAAACGGTCAAGTTGTAATAGAGGCAGCTTATGATGACGCGGAATACTTTCAGGACGGATTGGCGCGCGTCATGAAAAACGGAAAATATGGCGTTATTGGACGGGATGGGAATGATATCCTCGCACCGGAATACGACGATGTGGAGGTGGACGTGCCCTTTATCATAACGCAGAGGGATGGGCGGTATGGCTGTTTTGATACAGCCGGAAGGAGATTGCTGGATGAGTCCTATGATTATCTTTCCATTGAAACGGGGTATATTCGGATTCGAAATAACGAAAAATACGGTTTAGCGGATGTATCCGGGACAATCCTTTTTGAACCCGTGTATGACTTGCTCAGTCCTGTGCCTGGGCAGGAGTTTGTTTTGGCAAAAAAGGACGGGGTCTTTGGCATTGTGAATTTGAAGGGAGAGACGCTGCTGCCGTTCGAATATTCCGGAATGTATTATACGTCGTATCGTGACAACACGGACGGGGGGATGATCATTGTCCGTGGTGAGGAGGAAAAGTGGGGCAGCCTTGATGCAGCCGATCTTTCCTGGGTATTTCCCTGTATCTATGACAGTATCGAATGGTATGGGGAGGACAGGGCGGTCGTCGGGATCGACGAAAAGTACGGAAGATACATGAAGTATGGTGTGGCGGATCGGGAAGGAAATCTGATTGTGCCGATCGAGTATCTCAAGGTCGGTTTTTTTCAGGACGGGACGATTTACATGAAAGAAAAGCAGAATCGGTGGGTTGTTCTGCGTGAAGATGAGACCGTGGAGCTGGGAACGTATGATAATATTATCAGAGAAGGAAACTGTTATCTGGTCGAGCAGGATTGGAAATATGGATATCTAAATGAATTTGGAGAGACGGTTCTTTCGCCGATTTATAGTTATTTTGGCTGGTATGGCATTCATGGCGCTTCCGGTATTTATATTGGAGAGATTTATGGGAGCGAGACGGTGATCGTAAAGACAGGAGAGCCGGAGCGGGTGGACGTGTCTGAAATCTTATTGCAAAATGAGATTACGCCAAGGCTGGGACTGTATTGGGAGTTTGTCAAAGACAGCTTCATAAGTGGGGTCGAGCCCGGCTGGGATGGCGGGATTTCTGTGTATCAGGAGGAGCTAAACGGGTGTCAAAGGACTTATAAACTCTATGACGTGAATCATACAGGGGAGCCGATTTTGTATTTTTATGCAGAACCTTATGAAGGGTATCTGAATAGGAGATCCTACAGCGTTTTTTGTGAGATCAGGAACGGTCAGCTTACCCAATTGATCTCCGGATATGAGGGCGGAGGTACTGGAGGAGGCGATTATGTCTGTCTGTGGTATGACAGGATGAACGGCACTGTGGCGCCGGGAAAATACGGACACTGGGGAGGCTTTATGGGGTATGCGTATGGAGGAGAGGTATATGATCATAGAAATGGAGAGAACGAGCTTGTGACGTCTTTTAGGTATACAAACCAGTCCACTGGAAACTATCGTGAGGAGGAACTGTTAGAGCGCGCGGAACTGTTCTATTACGGAGAAAATAACGAAGAGGACATTCCATTTACCAGAGAGACGATTTTGGAGGCCGGAGGGGTAACAGAGTACACTGTGGACGGGGAACAGTGTACGGTGGAATTATATCGGGTAACCGTAGAAAGATACCGGAAATTGTACTTCCTGAACTAAAGTGCGGTGCTGCAATCTTTCTGCGGAGAGTATACAAAGGAACCGCTGCTCTTTTAGGTCTCTGTCGTAGTCAGCGTGAGATAATTGAGTGCGCCCTGCGGCACGCCCGTTCCCTTTTCAAGCAGGGTCACAAGACCTCGGATGGTCTCCTCTGAGTCCTCGGCGGTGACGGATAAAAAGGTATTGTTCAGCTTGACGGCAAGGACGATGAGTACGATTTCGGAGAGGGCCGCCGGGTATTCAAAATGAATATCTCCCGCCGCAATCCCCTGCTTGATGATTTCTGTTAAGCTGGGCTTTAATTCTGCAATCAGATGATTCATATATTTTTGATGAAGAAACGCGAGATCCTGCGCGTTGGTTCCGGTGTTTACAGTCGTATTATTTTGATTCAAAAATGCATTTGACGAACTGCGGCATGCCTGAAAAATCATGGCCATGCGGGTGAACGGCGAAATCTCTGTCTGCTCAGACAGATTTTTCGCCGTTTTTAACGGCTTTTCATAATTCCTTTCGATCAGCGCATCGAGGATGGCTTCCTTTGAGGGGAAATAGTAGTAGATGCTTCCTTTTCCGATTCCGGCGGTATTCGCGATATCGCTCACGGAAATAGTTTGGATTGTCTTGGTTTTCAGAAGTTCCTTGAGCGCGTCTAAAATTCTATCATATTTCTTTGAATCCGGCATGTCAGACCAGACCTCCCACTTTTATAGATAAAAAAATGATACCATAAACCTCATTTTCGGACAATGTGAAAAAATAGTACAAAATTTTGATAAAATTCATAATAAATTGGATAAAAGCACAATTGACCAATGGTCGAATGATATGATATTGTTTATTTATAATAATTCGACCATTGGTCGAAAAATGAAAGAATGTGCGATCGTGTCACGAAGGCAGGAGCATTCTAAAAACGCTAACAATGATGTTATGCAAAAATATGAAATTGTTAGGAAATGAGGGAGGAACAAAATGACTTACGCAGATTTATTCTATGAGATCAAAGGAAAGTTCATGGGAGCCGATGTGAGCGATATCCATGAGCATCTGGCTTTTCAGTTCAATATTGAGGATGAGGAAGCCGGGGGAGCCTTTTATGTGGAGGTAAAAGACGGCGTCCTGTTTGTGGAACCTTACGAGTATTATGACAGGGATGCAAGGTTTATCTGCGCGCCCGAGGTACTCTTAAAGATTGCTGACGGAGAGATGGATCCGGTCGCGGCATTTACGGAACAGAAACTCAGGGTTGAGGGAAGCATTGAAAAGGCGCTGCGATTGAAGGAGATCATAGAACTGAAAAAAGGAACGGAGAAGAGCATGGTTCAAAAGGCAGCCGATGCCGTGGTGGGCACAGTCATCAAGGCGGCCGCGAAGAGAGAAGATAAGAAGAACAAGAAAAAGGAGAAAAAATAACCGTCTGGTTTTACGCCATATGGCAGAAGCGGAAAACAACTCGGTAGAAAGAAGATGAGGAAACGATGGGAGCATTGAAAAATATCGTGGCGGCGGCAGGCATTCTTGCTGCGGCGGGGATAGGAGAAACGGTATATTTTTACAACAGAACCATGAAGCGGGGAAACGCGAAGACAGACAGGACTATAAAGATGTCAGGTACGGACTGGGAGAAGTATTTTCCGCTGATGAACGAGCGAAAAGGATTCGTGATGGAGCAGCCACACCGGGATGTGTATATCACTTCGTTCGATGGGTTGAAGCTTCATGCTACTTATTTTCCGGCAATTGAATATAAGAACACTGAGGAAAATGCGGAAAGTGGGGAGGATGTTAAGAAGGCAGTCATCTGTTTCCACGGCTATACGGGAGAAGGGCTCAGTAACCATGTAGCAATCGCTGATTACTTCTTAAAACATGGCTATGCCATCCTGCTGCCGGATGCGAGGGCACACGGTGAGAGCGAGGGAGAGTATATCGGTTTTGGATGTTTGGACAGAAAGGACGCGCTTGACTGGATTCAGTGGCTGATACAGGAGTGCGGCGACGATATTCAGATCATGCTTCACGGCACGTCCATGGGCGGCGCCACGGTGCTGATGACAAGCGGATTGAAGCAGCCTGCCAATGTCAAAGGGATTGTATCGGACTGCGGTTTTACTTCACCCAAAGAGGTATTTACCCATGTGCTGAATAAGATGTATCATCTGCCGGCGTTTCCGGCGATTCAGGGTGCCGATCTTCTCAATCGGCGACTTGCGGGATACGGAATGGATGAGTGCAATGCCAAATATGAGGTGCAGAAAGCGGAGGTGCCGATTCTTTTTATCCATGGTTCCGCAGATACCTTTGTGCCGTGCAGTATGTGCGATGAGATTTACGATCACTGCCGTTCGCCGAAGCGCAAGCTGATCGTGGAAGGTGCCGCACACGCGGAAAGTTATTACAAGGAAATGGAGACATACGAACAGGCGCTGGATGAGTTTGCACAGGAAATATTTCTAAATAAAGGGAAGCGTGAAGGGGGAACAAAATGAAGAAAAGAAAAGGTTACAAGACATACCCGTTGACGGTGGCACAGAAGTTTCATCATTATTATTCTCAGTATTGTCCGGGAAAAGAAATTTTGAATGTGGGAACGAGTCTGACCATAGAGTTCGAATTAAATGTGGAGGAACTTCGGAAAGCCATCTATCAGGCGTATGACCGATGTGAATCCATGCGGGCGCGGCTGGTATATGACAAGACGGAGAAGGAATGGTATCAGTATATCGTAGAGAAAGAAGACCGGGAAATCGCGTTTGTTGATTTTTCAGAAAAGACGATGGAGGAGGCGGAAGCCGAGATGACGGCATGGACGCGCATTCCCTTTGACAAGGAAGACGCGCCGATGAACAGGGTTGTGATCATCAAGACGCCGGACGGTTATGAAGGAATGTATATCGTGGGAGACCACAGATTTCTTGATGCGCAGTCGTTGATCGGATTTATGAAAGATGTCATAGAGCTTTATTGTCATGCGAATTTTGAGGATATTCCGTTCCCGGCAGATATGCGGTCTTATATTGAGCAGGTTGAGAAAGATTTGGCCTATGAGGCCGGCAGCAAGGCACAGGAGAGAGACCGGGCCTATTTCCATAAGCTGATCGAGGAATCGGAACCAATCTACAACGGGATAGAAGGGACGGAGAAACTTGAGGAAGCCAGGGCGGCAACGGGAAATCCAAATCTCAGGGCGGCACCGACCGGGTCGGGTGACTTTACAGCGGCAATCGATATTTTTCATTTGGAGGAGGAGCCTACAAAGCGGCTGATGACATTTTGCGAGCAGCAGCATATTTCGCTGCAATGTCTGCTCGTGATGGGAATCCGTACGTATCTGCAGAAGCTAAACCATTGTGATGATATTTCGATGCAGATCGCTTATGCACGTCGGGCTACACTGCAGGAGAAGAAATCGGGCGGTACGCGTATTCACTGCTTTCCGTTTCGAACCGTTATCCCTGAAGATAAGACTTTTTTGGAGGGAATTTTTGAGATCAGGGATAAGCAGAACGAAGTGTTCCGTTATGTGAATTTTGATCCGGGCGAGTATCTTGCTTATCGGAGTCAGTGCTACAATCCACCGCGCGGCATGGGGTATGAGACCGTGTCACTCACCTATCAGCCGGCAACATTGAGGGAAAAAGGACTGACGGATCTTGGCGGTATCCGGTATAAGACGAAACGATACTGTAATGGCTACTATTCCGACGGCATGTATCTCACGGTCATGCACAGACCGGAGGATAACGGACTGGATTTCAGCTTCGAGCATCAGGTGAAAGCCTATAGTAAGGAGCAGTTAGAATATTTCTATTATTATATTTGTAAGATCATGTTTAAGGGAACGGAAAATCCGAACTTAAAGATCGGAGAGATCATAAAGCTCGTGTAACAGGAATCTTCATCATAAGAAAGAGAGGTAAAAAGGTAATGTTAGAGCAGTTGAAGGATATTATTGTGAATTATGTGGAAGTAAAAAAGGAGGATATTACGCCGGAATCCCGATTTATAGAGGATTTGGGATTTACATCCTTTGATTTCATGAGTATGCTCGGAGAAATTGAGGATGCGTTGGACGTGGAGATTGATCAGGAGAAAGTGGTCAATATCCGCACAGTGCAGGAGGCGGTTGATTATTTATCAACTTTGGAATAACAGCCGCATGGGAAGCGGGGAAGGGGAAAAGGTATGGTTGCATTGCGCAGTACCATCTATGAATTGCTTGTAAAGGCGGAGGAAGCTTATGGAACACAGGATGCTGTCAGATATAAAGTAAGGGAAGCCGGACAGGGCGGTAAAAAAGAGACAAAGGTAGAGGCAAAAACATATACGCAGCTGCGCCGCGACAGTGAGCATTTCTCGGCGGCATTAGAAAAATTGGGAGAGCAGGGAAAGCATATTGCCCTTGTGGGTGCGACATCCTATTCGTGGATCACGGGATATTACGGGATCGTGAACGGCGGCAGTGTGGCGGTGCCGCTTGACGCAAATCTTCCGGCGGAAGATTTATGCGAATTGATCGATAGAGCGGATGTGACCACCCTTGTCTATGACGAGACGAAGGAAAATGTGGCGCTGATGGCGGCCCAGAAATGTCCGAAACTTGTTCATATCATAGCAATGGATGCGGGCACGGAGGTTCCGAATGTGTTGTCTATGTGGGAGTTGATCGCGGATGCGCCCGAAAGGTCAGATGATGAGCCGGAGCCGGAAGATTTGGCGACGATCATGTTTACTTCCGGTACGACGGGAAAAAGCAAAGGTGTTATGCTCACGCATAGGAATTTGGCGGAGAATGCGACGGCACTTGACATGGGTTATGATCCGGGGATGGTTATTATGAGTGTACTCCCGATCCATCATGCATACTGCCTAAGCATGGATATTCTTAAAGGAACTTCCATCGGGGCGGTCATCTGTATTAACGACTCTCTTTTGCGGGTTGCCAAGAATATCAAGCTGTTTGAGCCGAATATGATCCTGATGGTTCCGCTTATGGTGGAAACGCTTGCCAAGAAGTTAGAGGAGGCTTCCTTTATTCCTGCGCCTCTTGTCAAGGCAAAGGTGTTCGGGAAACAATTCCATACGGTGTGCAGCGGCGGCGCATACTTAAATCCGGCGTATATTGACCTGTTCAAAAAATATGGCATCAAGATTTTACAGGGCTATGGCATGACGGAATGCGCGCCGGTCATCAGCACGAACAGTAACGATGCGTTTAAGGCAGGTTCGATCGGAAAATGCATGCCAAACTGTGAGGTAAGGATCGTCGATGAGGAAATCTGGGTAAAAGGCACCAGCGTGATGCAGGGCTATTACCAAATGCCCGAGGAGACGGCACAGACGCTGGAAGACGGCTGGCTGAAAACAGGCGATCTCGGATACATAGATGAGGATGGATTCCTGTTTTTGACCGGGAGAAAGAAAAACCTGATCATCACGCCGAACGGCGAGAATGTATCGCCGGAGGAGATTGAGAACAAACTCGGCGCAAGCCGGCTGGTGCAGGAGGTTTTGGTGCGGGAAAGCGAGGGTGTGATCGAGGCGGAAATCTATCCAGACTTAGAATATGCGGTCAAAAAGAAGATCAAGGATCTGCAGGCCGCGCTTCAGTCCATCATCGACGATTATAATCAGACAGCGCCGCTTTATAAGCGTGTGTTTAAGTTGAAAGTGCGTGACACTGAGTTTGAGAAGAATACGACGAAAAAGATCAAGAGATTTTAATTAAAGAACGCAGACGGCGGTTGTCCTTTAAGGATGCCGCTGTCATTTTTTTTTCGACAGTGTCACAAGCAAGAACAAGAGATTCTGATTTCAGCAGACGGAATTGGGTTGTATCCGCCGCAAATATTGTTTATAATAATGAAAATAAACTGACTCGATATTGAAAGAACAGGAAAGGAGCACGGACAGAAACATGGATTCCAGATTATTCGACCATACGCTGTTAAAAGCGGACGCGACAAAGGAACAGATCATGAAAGTATGTGAGGAAGCGCGGCAGTACGGCTTTGCCTCCGTCTGTGTGAACAGCTATTATACGGCGCTTGTGGCGCAGCAGCTCGCGGGCACGGACGTTAAGACCTGCACCGTGGTCGGCTTCCCGCTCGGACAGATGAGCACACGGGCAAAATGCGCGGAGACAAGCGCGGCAGTGGAAGACGGAGCGCAGGAGATTGATATGGTGATCAATGTCGGCGCGTTAAAAGAGCATGACGACGAGGCGGTGCTTTCCGATATTGCATCGGTCAAAAAAGCATGCGGCGAGGGGGCACTCCTGAAGGTCATTATTGAGACGTGTCTGCTGACGGATGAGGAAAAAGTGCGCGCCTGCGAGCTGGCAGTGAAAGCGGGAGCAGATTTTGTCAAGACATCGACGGGATTTTCGACAGGGGGCGCGACCGCGCAGGATGTGGCGCTGATGAGAAAAACGGTGGGAGAGCATGTCGGCGTAAAGGCGTCCGGCGGTATCCGCGATACCAAGACGGCGCAGGAGATGCTTGCTGCAGGCGCGAGCAGACTCGGCACGAGCGCAACGATCGCGATCGTAGAAGGATAAGCGTATGGTACCGATATTGGCGAGACAGGCAGTGATCATCAAATGTCTGGCGGGGAACGGAATTTTGATCAGTAATTATGAATGCGCCTATGGAATCGGTCTGCTCTATTGTCTCTCCGGCACGCCCGCTCCGGAATGGGGAGAGGAAACGGTCACGGAGCTTCTTACGGCGGCGCTGTCCGCGCATGAGAGCGTATCCTTTACGGAGGAACCCGCGCGTCGGCTTCTTATCATGCTGCGTGCTTATAAGCCGGATGAGACGCGGGACGAACAGGTCGAAGACCTTTACCGCATGGGAGCCACAGAACAGCAGCCGTGGAAAAAATAAAGGATATGGCAGAAACGCAGAGATACAAAGATGACAAAAAGAACAAAGACAAATAACACAACGCAATCTTTGAAGCAGGATAAAAGCGGTGCGCAGAATACCAACGATGCGCTTAAGCCCGCACTGCCGCCCGCGTTTATCGATCGCATGCGAGACATGCTCGGCGCGGAATTTCCGGCGTTTCTTGACAGTTATGAAAAGGAAAGCGCCTATGGACTTCGCTATAATCCGCTGAAAGCAGAACGCGAACAGTTTGAGCAGTCAGCGGGCATATTCCTGCTTCATGAAATTCCATGGGCAAAAGAAGGCTATGCGTGTAAAAGAGAGCTGCATCCGGGAAAGCATGTGCTCCATGAGGCGGGGGCATACTACATCCAGGATCCGAGCGCGATGTCGGCGGCGGAAGCGCTTGACGTGCAGCCGGGTGAACGTATTTTAGATCTGTGCGCGGCACCGGGCGGAAAGACGACACAGCTTGCGGGAAAATTGAATGGGAGCGGGCTTTTGGTATCCAATGAGATCGTTCCGTCAAGGGCAAGAATCCTGTCGCAGAACGTGGAGCGTTTCGGTATCCGCAATTGTGTTGTATTGAATGAGGAGCCGTCGCGGCTTGCGGGGCATTTTCCGTGCTTTTTTCACCGGATTTTGGTGGATGCACCCTGCTCTGGCGAGGGAATGTTTCGAAAAGATGAGAACGCCCGCGCGGAGTGGAGCACGGAGCGGGTCATGCAATGTGCCGAGCGGCAGCTTGCCATCCTGGAGAGCGCCGACCGGATGCTGAAGCCGGGCGGCATGCTGCTCTATGCGACCTGCACGTTCGCGCCGATGGAGAATGAGGGCGTGATCGTACGCTTTTTAAGGCGGCATCCCGAATATGAACTGGCAGAACTCCCTTTCTATGAGGGAATGGAACACGGGCGTCCCGAATGGGCGGCGGCCTATGGCGGCGTGCCGGATTTTGACGTGGAAAAAGAGAATGAGATACGGCATATGGAACGTTGCCTGCGTCTGTTTCCGCATCGCCTGACGGGGGAAGGTCATTTTTTAGCGGGACTGATAAAGCGGGGAGAAACGTATGCAGAGGATTCTGTGGACGAGTCCTATCCCCGTGTGCCTCAGTCAAAAAGAAAAGAGATTCTCTCATTATGGGAGCAGTTCGCGGAAGAGACGTTTACCTTCGTGCCGGATGGCGTTCCCGTCACGTTCGGCGAACAGCTTTATCTGGTGCCGGCTAAGATGCGGGATTTTAAGAATCTCAAGGTGGAGCGCGCCGGACTGCATTTGGGCGAATATAAAAAGAATCGCTTTGAACCGGCGCATGCGCTGGCGCGCGCACTGAGCGCGCAGGATGTGACGCGCAGCCGGGAACTATGCATGGAGGAGGCGGAGCGTTATTTGCGGGGAGAAGCCATCATGACAAAGGAAGAACTGCGCGGATGGATTCTGCTGACCTTCGAGGGGTATGCGCTCGGCTGGGGAAAGGCAAGCGGTACCCAGATCAAAAATCATTATCCGAAAGGCCTGCGCACCTTGGGGTAAATTGGGAGAAGGATATGACAGGAAAACAACAGATCCGGTTAAATAAATTTTTGGCGGAGAGCGGCGTGTGCTCCCGCAGAGAGGCGGATAAGCTGATCGCCGAGGGACGGGTCACGATCAACGGAAAGGTGGCGGGACTCGGCGCGTCGGTGCATGACGGCGTATCGGTAACGGTAAACGGAAAGCCGGTGCAGAGAAAGAATCAAAAGGTGGTGCTTGCCTACTATAAGCCAGTGGGGGTTACCTGCACGGAGAAGGATCGTCATGCTGAAAAAACGATCACGGACGTCCTGCAATATCCTGTCCGCGTGACCTATGCGGGCAGGTTGGATAAGGATTCCGAGGGACTCATATTGATGACGAATGACGGTGACCTGATCCATGCGATGATGCAGGGCGCGAACCGGCATGAAAAGGAATATATTGTCAAGGTCAATAAGGAAGTGACCGATGCGCATCTGTGGACGATGACGGAGGGCGTGTATCTGGAGGAATTAGAACAGCGTACCAGACCTTGCCGGATCGAGCGCATGGGAAAGTACACCTGCCGCGTTGTATTGACGCAGGGGTTAAATCGTCAGATTCGCAGAATGTTTCACAAATTCGGTTACCATGTGGTGTCCATACGGCGTATCCGCGTGCTGAATATCCAATTAGGGGAGCTGCGTGCGGGATCCTACCGTACCGTGGAGGGTGAGGAGCTTATGGAGCTGTACAGGCAGGCAGGGCTTGCGCGTGCAGACCGTGGCCTGCGGGATTCTGTTTATGGGGCAGAAAAGCAGAGACCTGCGCGTGCAGATCAGCGCAGTCGGATTCTCATGAACGGAGCAGGAGAGGCAGAACTTATGCGGATGATCAAAAGAAAGCGGACAGAGCAAAATAATCGGGATGTCGATGAAACGGGGCAGACAGAAACGGAGACGGAAGGGCATGAGTGAGAAGGAAAAAAAAGAACAGACAAAAGAGCGATACGAGGAGCTTGTGACGCTGGTGAACCGCTACAATCAGCAATATCATGAGGAGAATGCTTCCGATATATCCGATTATGAATTTGATATGCTCAATCTGGAGCTGCGGGAGTTGGAAAAAGCACATCCGGAGTGGCGGAGCAAAGAGAGTCCGACGGGTAAGGTGGGCGGCGCGGTCAAGCGCGAGTCGGGCGTCAGTGTGACGCACCGTGTTCCAATGCTCAGTATCCAGGATGTGTTTACCAAGGAGGAAGTGTTAAGCTGGGTGCATGAGGTACGTGAAATGCACCCCGACGTGCTTTTTTCCGTGGAGCATAAGATTGACGGGCTTTCGATGACGCTGCGCTATGAGAACGGCGCGCTTACGCTTGCGGAGACAAGAGGGAACGGGCTGATCGGAGAGGACGTGACCTTAAATGCACGCGTGATCCCCGACGTGCAGGACACCATTGATATGGACGGTTATGTGGAGTTGCGCGGCGAGGTATATATGACGCATGCGGATTTTGAGCGCTACAATGAGGAACAGGAGCAGGCGGGAAAACAGCTTGCGGCAAATCCGCGCAACTTAGCGGCGGGTACGCTGCGTCAGCTTGACCCCTCCGTTACGGAAAAGCGCGGTCTTCGGATGTTCGTATTTAATGTGCAGGATGCGTCGGGCGGCACCGAGAGCGAACTGCTCAGGGAGGCGCACACGCAGGGCCTTGCGCGGTTAGCGGAAGCGGGGGTTGCGGTCGTGCCGCATCGCTGTTGTAAGACAGATGAGGAAATTCTTGTCGCGATTGATGAGATCGGAGAGGCGCGCGGCGAGTATGCATACGATATTGACGGTGCGGTCGTGAAGATTGAGCAGATTGCATATCGAAGCGATTTTCCTGCGGGAAGCAAGTATTCGGCAGGACACATCGCTTATAAGTATCCGCCGGAGGAGAAGGAGGCCGTCATCGGAGAGATCGAGCTGACGGTCGGCAGAACCGGAAAAATCGCGCCGACTGCGATATTCAAGGAGCCGGTGCGCCTATGCGGAACATGGGTTTCGCGTGCAACGCTGCACAATCAGGATTATATTGACAAGCTCGGCATTGATCTGGGCGCGTCGGTGCTTGTCTATAAATCGGGCGAGATCATTCCGCGCGTCAAGGAAGTAGTGCGCTCCACTGGCAGCGTATTCCGCATTCCGAAAAGCTGTCCGGTCTGCGGCGAGGAGATCGTTCAGGAGAGCGACACCGCCGATTATAAATGCGTCAATCCATCCTGTCCTGCGCAGCTTTTGCGCACGATCGCTTATTTTGCGGGCAGGGATGCCATGGACATCAAAGCGCTTGGAGAATCTTATGTGAAAATTCTGATCGAGGAAGGGTATCTCCACGATTATACGGATATTTATTATTTGAAAGATCAGCGCGAAGAGCTGATCGAGCGGAAACTGGTCGGGAAAGAAAAAAACACGGACCGCATCTTAAAGGCGATCGAGGAATCTAAAGACAACAGCGTCGATCAGCTTTTGACCGGACTTGGCATTGACAATGTCGGAAAGACGACGGCAAAAGGTATCATGCGACAGTTTGCGGACATGGACGAGCTGATGGCGGCGGATTTTGAGACGCTGACCGCGATTCCCGATGTGGGACCGACCACAGCGCAGAGTATTCTTTCTTTTTTCGAAAAAGAAGCAAACCGCCAGATGATCGCGCGCTTCAAGGAGGCGGGAGTCAACATGAAATCCGCAAAGGAAGAAGGAGCGGGCACAGGTCTGTTGAATCAGATCTTTGTCATCACCGGAACGCTGCCGACATTAGACAGAAAACAGGCGCAGGAGCTGATCGAAAAGCACGGCGGAAAGGTGACCGGTTCGGTATCCAAAAAAACAAATTATGTTTTGGCGGGAGAGGCGGCTGGCTCGAAGCTGACAAAGGCGAATGAGCTTGGCATCCCGGTGCTCTCGGAGGAGGAACTGCTTCGAATGCTTGCGGATTTTGAACAAGCGTGATATGATGGGCGTTAGTGTGAGAAGAAAATCTAACGCTTACGGCAAGGGTCGTTTCGCGAAGATTTTCTACGGTTCTGCGGAACAGAACCTTTCTCACACGGGAGAATATAAGGCGAATAAATTCGCCGGCGAGTTTATTCGCCTTATATTCTCCGCACGGATTTGAGATTTTGCTAAGAAATAAAGAAAAGAGGAAAGGCAGGCGTTAACTATGCCAATTAAGACACAGAGTAAGCTGCCGGCAAAAGAAATACTGGAAAATGAGAATATATTTGTGATGGATGAAAACCGCGCGAGCCATCAGGACATCCGCCCGCTTCAAGTGGGAATCTTAAACCTGATGCCGTTAAAAGAGGACACGGAGCTGCAGCTTTTGCGCGCGTTTTCCAACACGCCGCTGCAGGTGGATGTCACGTTTGTCAATGTGCGGACACATATTGCACAGAATACGCCGCAGAGCCATTTGAATCAGTTTTATACGACCTTTGACGAGATCGAAGGTCGGAATTTCGACGGATTCATTATCACCGGAGCGCCGGTAGAGCAGATGGAATATGAGGAAGTCGATTATTGGCAGGAGCTTTGCCATATCATGGATTGGACGACGACCCATGTGACGAGCACGCTGCATATCTGCTGGGGGGCGCAGGCGGGACTTTATCACCATTACGGGATCCAAAAGCATCTGCTTGACCAAAAACTGTTCGGCATTTATCCGCATCATGTGATGAATCGGAAGATTCCGCTTGTCAGAGGCTTTGACGACATATTCATGGCGCCGCATTCAAGACATACGGAAATCCATGCGGGGGATGTCAGAAACTGTGCAGAGCTTACCGTGCTGGCGGAGTCCGATGAGGCGGGAATCTATCTGCTGATGGCAAAGCAGGGAGCACAGGTTTTTGTGATGGGGCACCCTGAATACGATCGTGTGACTTTGGATAAGGAATACCGCCGGGATCTGGAGCGGGGGCTGCCGATCACGGTACCGAAAAATTATTATCCTAAGGATGATCCCTCCTTGAAGCCGAATTTGCAGTGGAGGGCGCATTGTAACATCCTTTACAGCAATTGGCTGAATTATTACGTCTATCAGCAGACGCCGTATGAATGGTAGCAGAAGCTTTTTTGTCTAAATATGACGACCCAAAATACAAAGCCTAGAAAATTTTAGAATAATTTGCCAAATCTGGCTGATTATGGTATGATTTTCTATGACTGAAAAAAGTTTCCCATGAAGCTTTTTGACGGGAAACTTAAGGGAGGGTACGGATGATAGAGATATTTGCGGGGGTCTGCCTTTCGTTGGCAGTAGTGTTAACGGTAGGGATGATCTTACTGAAAAAGGTCAAAAATACGGTCACGCCGTCCATCCGTTTTTTGTTTGTCGCGGCGGCGATTACGATCGTCTGCTATGTGGCTGCCGTGCTCATGCAGGAACAACGCGCAGCGACGCTCGCATATGGGTTGTATTTTGCGGCCACGGACTGGCTCGTGATCGTATTGCTGTTGTATGCGGAAAAATATACGGAGATCGTGCTTAAAAACAGAGTAGGCAAGATTCTCATTTATGCCGGAGCGCTTTTAGATACGGTTTCCATGATCGTGAATGTGTTTACGAACCATGTATTTACGGCGGAGCAGACGGAACTGCTCGTCGGAGGAGAAAGTTATTTTGCGGTTGCGGATAAGCGGCCGATGTATCGTGTACATTTAGTGATCGTGTATGCGCTTGTCGTTTTGGTTCTGGTACTTTTGATCATGAAAGTCAGGCAGACACTGAAGCTGTACCGAAGAAAATATCGCATGGTGTTATATTCGTTTATATGTGTGTTAGTATTAAATATCGGATATCGTTTTACGAAATTTTCATTGGACATTTCCGTGATTGCCTATAGCCTTATCGCAATCGCAGTTTGTTATTTTTCTCTGTTCTATGTTCCGAAGATTATTGTCGTACGCCTGTTATCTTTTGTCGTGAGAGAAATGGAAGGCGGCATCATGTGCTTTGACCTGGAAGGAAAATGCGTGTATGCCAATCAAATGGCATATCGTCTGCTCCAAATGACGGAAAAAGACAAAAACGGAAGTATGGAGCGTTTTTTTTCCGAGTGGCTTGCGGGAAAGCAGGCAGGGGAGCTTGAGGACCGGACATGGCATGAGGAACATACGATTGATGGAGAAGTTCGATATTTTGAATCGAAGTTCAGGAGGCTGTTAGACGAAGGAAAGAATTATGTCGGGTGTTATTTTTTGATGCAGGACCGGACGGAGGAGCTGCGCAAGATCGAGTACGAACGTTATCGTGCAACCCATGATGAGTTGACCGGAATCTATAATAAGACCGGATTTTATGAGGCGGTAAGGGAAAAGCTGAATCAGGAGCCGGAGCGCAGGCGTTACATGGTCTGTTCTGATATTAAGGATTTTAAGCTGGTAAACGAGCTGTTCGGTTTAGAGCAGGGAGATCGGGTTTTGAAGCGGATCGCGGAGTGCTTGGGAAGGGAAGCCTTGGAGGGAAGCGTTTACGGAAGGCTAAGCGGGGATCGCTTTGCAATCTGTCTCTATGAAGAAAATTTCCGGGAATGGCTGTTTAATGATTACATAAAAGAGCTGGCAACGATGGTGCCGAGTGCGGTTTATCGGATGCATATCCATGTCGGTGTCTATCCGATCACGGAGCCGGATTTAGAGGTCAGCGTGATGTGCGACAGAGCGCACCTTGCCGTACAAACAGTGAAAGATGATTATCAGAAAGTCGTTGTTTACTATGACGATGCGATCAGTGACGCAATGCAGCATGAGAGAATGCTGATCGGAGAGTTTGACACGGCGATCAGTGAGGGACAGTTTACGATCTTTGTACAGCCGCAGATTGCAAGGACGGGAGAGCTTCTTGGCGGAGAAGCGCTGGTGAGATGGAATCATCCGCAGAGAGGAATGGTTCCGCCCGGCGATTTTATTCCTGTATTTGAGCGGACCGGATTTATTCATAAGCTTGACCGGTATGTGTGGGAGCTTGCCTGTGTACAGTTAAAACGGTGGAAAGAGCAGGGGAAGGGGCATCTGCATCTTTCCGTTAATATCTCCCCGAAGGATTTTTATAATGTGGACATCTATGAAACGTTCACCGGGCTGGTTGAGAAATATCAGATCGATCCCAAAATGCTGAAACTGGAAATTACCGAAACGGCGATCATGGAAGGTTTGAAGCAGCAGCTTTCTCTGTTAGAGCGGTTAAGGGCATATGGCTTTGAGATTGAGATTGACGATTTCGGCAGCGGTTATTCCTCGTTGAATACGCTGAAAGACATTGCGGTCGATGTGGTAAAACTGGATATGGGCTTCTTAAGTGTGACGGAGCACAGTGACCGGAGCAGAACGATCATGAATGCGATGATCTCCATGTCAAAGCAGTTGGGACTTACCGTTGTTGCGGAGGGTGTTGAGACAGAAGAGCAGGTGGCATATCTGACGAATGCCGGATGTGATATTTTCCAGGGCTATTATTTCTCTAAGCCGCTGAAGGTCAGTGATTTTGAGGCAAAATATGAATCGGAACTTTCTGCGAGGTAAATAAATTTTATAGGCATTAAAAAAGCACGTGTATTATAACATGTGCTTTTTTAATGCCTCAAAGCTTTCCGCACTGATCACATGCTCAATGCGGCAGGCGTCCTCGGTCGCAATCTTTTCAGGAACGCCAAGCTTGCACAGCCATGCGGAGAGCAGTTCGTGACGCTCATAGATCATTTCAGCAATTTTGCGTCCGGATTCGGTCAAATAGATAAAACCGGCGTCCGTCACCGTAATATGGTGTTTTTCACGCAGGTTTTTCATGGCAATGCTGACGCTTGATTTCTTAAAACCAAGCTCGTTGGCAATGTCAACGGAACGCACAACCGGAAGCTTTTTACTCAGGATCAAGATGGTTTCCAAATAATTTTCTGCGGATTCATTTATTGCAGGCATAGCGTTTCCTTTCACTAATAAACTTTTTTTCAGTATAGCACGCGCAGGGTATTTTTTCAAATGGAACAAAAATTTTGTAAAAAATTATTGACATCTAATGGAGGTTTGCATATACTAACTTAAGAAAGGGATAACTTACTAAAAAGGGCGCGAGGAAAGAGGGTGGAAGTATGCCGTTATCTATGGCGAGAGAAGGAGAACCATATACTGTTAAAAAGGTCGGCGGGAAAGAGGACACACGCAGATTTATTGAGAACCTTGGTTTTGTTGCAGGGAGTGTTGTCACCGTGATTTCGGAAATCGGCGGAAATCTGATCGTCAATGTCAAAGAAGCACGGATCGCGATCGGGAAGGATATGGCGAATAAGATCATGGTATAGTTGCCAGACATGATACTGCGCCCGGAAGGGCATGCTATGATAGGTAAAACAGGAGGATGGAACATGAAAACGTTAAAGGAAGTTGCATGCGGGCAGACCGTGACAGTAAAAAAGTTGACGGGAACGGGTCCGGTGAAAAGACGCATTATGGATATGGGAATCACGAAAGGAGTCAGCGTTTATGTCAGGAAGGTAGCCCCGCTCGGCGATCCGGTTGAGGTGACGGTCAGGGGATATGAACTTTCTCTTAGAAAAGCGGATGCGGAAATGATCGAAGTCGAATAAATTTTTTTACACAACGGTTAGTAACAACTAATAAAAAGAAGCTGTATATAACAAAAAGAAGGGTTGAATAACAAAAGAGAGTGACAAGCAACAACAGGAAAATCCGATAACGGTTTCAATAAAGAACCAGTAAAAAGAGAATAAAAAAGAGAATGAAAAAGAGAAAAGGAGTAAGAGCGATGTCTATCAAAATTGCATTGGCAGGTAATCCGAACTGCGGAAAAACAACGCTGTTTAACGCCTTGACGGGTGCAAATCAGTTTGTCGGTAACTGGCCGGGCGTAACGGTTGAGAAAAAAGAAGGGAAGCTGAAGGAGAACAAGGATGTCACCGTCATAGATCTTCCCGGAATCTATTCTTTATCTCCCTATACCTTGGAGGAAGTCGTTGCGAGAAATTATCTGATCGGCGGCGAGCCTAACGCCATCATCAATATCGTGGATGGTACGAATATTGAACGAAATCTTTATTTATCCACCCAGCTTTTGGAGCTTGGACTCCCTGTTGTCATGGCGATCAATATGATGGATATCGTGGAGAAAAGCGGGGACAGCATTCGTGTTGATGAACTATCCAAAAGCCTTGGCTGTGAGATTGTGGAAATCTCAGCCCTGAAGGGAAGAGGCATCAAAGAAGCGGTCGGAAAAGCGATTGCAGCGGCACAGAAGAAGGCGGTGCCTCCGGTACATACTTTTGCGGCTGAGGTAGAAGACGCTATCCATGTGGTATCCGAACGACTGCAGGATGTTACTGCAGACAAAAGACGCTTTTTTGCCATCAAGCTGTTGGAAAAGGATGATAAGATTGCGCAGCAGATGACCTCCGTTCCTGATGTGTCGAGTGAGATCCGGACGCTGGAAGAGCAGTTTGATGATGATACGGAGAGCATTTTTACGAATGAACGCTACAATTACATTGCATCCGTGATTCAAAAGTGTTATAAAAAGGCAAGCGGAGAAAAGTTGACGCTTTCCGATAAAATTGATAAAATCGTAACACATCGAATTTTAGCGCTGCCGATTTTTGCGGTGATCATGTTCCTTGTATATTATATTGCGATGGTAACGGTCGGCGCATTTTGTACAGATTGGACGAACGACGTACTGTTCGGCGAGATCGTTCCGGAAGCGGTTGACAGCGTGCTGACGGCGGTTGGCTGTGATGGATGGCTGTACGGACTGATCCAGGACGGTATTGTCGCAGGTGTCGGCGCAGTGCTCGGCTTTGTGCCGCAGATGCTGGTACTGTTCCTCCTGCTTGCCTTTTTGGAAGGTTGCGGTTATATGGCGCGCATCGCGTTTATCATGGATCGTATTTTCCGCAAGTTCGGCCTGTCCGGCAAGTCTTTCATTCCGATGCTGGTCGGTGTCGGCTGCGGCGTTCCGGGTGTTATGGCATCCCGCACGATCGAGAATGACAGAGACCGAAAAATGACGATCATGACAACGACCTTTATTCCCTGCGGCGCAAAGATGCCGATCGTCGGTCTGATTGCGGGCGCGTTGTTCGGCGGCGCGGCGTGGGTCGCAACGAGCGCATATTTTATCGGAGTCGCGGCAATTGTCATATCTGGTATCATACTAAAAAAGACAAAAATGTTTGCGGGCGATCCGGCACCGTTTGTCATGGAGCTTCCGGCATATCATATGCCGACGGTCGGCAGCCTGTTAAGAAGCATGTGGGAGCGCGGCTGGTCTTTTATCAAAAAAGCAGGAACGATCATCCTGTTATCAACCATTGTGCTCTGGTTCCTGATGAACTTCGGATGGGGCGGAGACGGTTTCGGTATGCTCGATTTTGAGGGGCTTTCCGGAGTTGCGCTTGAGGAAGCGGAAGCGGGAAGCATTCTCGCTAAGATCGGAAGCGGCATTGCATGGATTTTTATTCCGCTCGGCTTTGGCGACTGGAAGATGGCGGTTGCGTCCGTGACCGGATTGATCGCAAAGGAAAATGTGGTCAGCACGTTCGGCGTTCTGTTCGGTGTGGCGGAGGTTGCCGAAGAGGGAAATGAGATTTGGGCGTCTCTTGCGGCATGCATGACACAGACTGCGGCATATGCATTCCTTGTATTCAACCTCTTATGCGCGCCGTGCTTTGCGGCAATGGGGGCGATCAAGCGGGAGATGAACAACAGAAAGTGGTTCTGGTTTGCGATCGGTTATCAGTGTCTGTTCGCTTACGTCATGTCTCTCTGCGTTTATCGGATCGGCGCATTACTCTTTGAGGGCGCGTTCGGCGTGTGGACGGTCGTAGCATTTCTGCTTGTGGCAGGCTTGATCTTTTCGCTTGTCAGACCGTATCGGCAAAGCGGCACGCTGCAATATTCCTTGGGCAAAAAGATGTCAAAAGCCAGTTAGAAAATGAAATCATAAACCTGCGGTATGCGCGTATCATACCCATACCGCACATCATAGAAAGATGGGGGAGTCAGAATGGGAAATCTGATCGTCGGTGCAGTACTGATCGCGGCAGTTGCGTTTGTCATACGCAGCATGGTGCGCGATAAGAAAAACGGCAAATCGCTCCAATGCGGGTGTGGCTGTAGTCATTGCAGCGGACATTGTACGGAGTCAAAGAAATAATTCTTTATAAAATCATAGGATGAAGGGCTGCTTTGTGTTATAATAAAAAAGATTATTATGACACAGAGCAGCCTTTATCATTTTAGAAGATGGATAGGGGCTTTCCAGACGGAAGGAAAGTGCATGGAACAGACAAGACAGAATAAAGGGATTTTACAACACAACTATTATTTATACCTCACGGAATTTTTTGCGGGTATGTCCGTGATGGCGGTGGAGCTTGGAGCGAGCAGACTGTTAGCACCGTATTTTAGTTCGTCGCAGATTGTTTGGACGATCATTATCGGAACGATCATGATCGCGATGGCGCTCGGCAATATTTACGGCGGACGCAGCGCGGACAAGCACCCCGACCCGGCAAGGCTGTATCGGCGGATATTGATCGCAGCGATCTGGATCGCGGCAATCCCTGTCGTCGGAAAGTATATCATTTTGGGAATCGCCGGACTGCTTGTTGTCACGATCAACAGCAATTTCCTGATCATTGCGGCGTTTCTTGCCTGTATGGTCATTTTTGTATTCCCGCTTTTTTTGCTCGGAACGGTGACACCGTCCCTTGTGAAATATACGGTGGACAGCCTCGACGACAGCGGAAAAGTTGTCGGAACGCTTGGTGCGTACAATACGATCGGCAGTATCATCGGTACATTTCTGCCGACGTTTGTAACGATCCCGGCGGTCGGAACGACAATGACGTTCTTTATTTTCGGTGGAATCCTGCTTGTACTGGCTCTCATTTATTTTTTTACGACGAGCAGAAAGTTTACGCGGACGGGACTGCCGATCGTATTTTTTATCGTTTGTCTGGTGTGCGGGCATTCAACGAGCTTCGCGTTTTGGGAGTCCGATTTAGTGTATGAGGGAGAGTCCGTGTACAATTATCTGCAGGTGAAGGATACGGGCAACAGCGTGATCCTTTCCACGAACGTGCTGTTTGGCGTGCAGTCGGTGACGATGAAAAATAAGGAGCTGACCGGGATGTACTATGATTATGCGATGGCGGCGCCGCTCATGAACCCGGATTACCCGTATGACGGTCAGCTTCAAATGCTCATACTCGGGATGGGAACCGGAACCTATGCGAGGCAGTGTCTTGCGTATCGCGATGGGATGGGCATTGCGGATATGGATATTGTCGGCGTGGAGATTGATGAAAAGATTACGGATTTGTCGGAGCGCTATTTTGACCTTCCGCAGTCTGTGCGCACGGTCAATTATGACGGCAGGGCGTATTTACAGGCGGCGGACGAGCGCTATGATGTCATCATGGTGGACGCATATCAGGATATTACGATACCGTTTCAGATGTCCTCCATTGAGTTTTTTACGCTGGTCAAGGAGCATTTAACGGAAAATGGCGTCATGGTCGTCAATATGAATATGCATAGCAATAGCGAGAGCAGCATCAACGCGTATCTGGCGGATACGATCGCCGCTGTTTTTCCCCATGTCTACACGGTGGACGTGCCGGGAACGACGAACCGGGAATTGTTTGCCTCACAGCATGCGGATATGCTGCCGCTGCTTGCGGCGCATGCGGAGGTGTTGGCGGATGATGCGCTGCGGTCTTTAATGCAGGAGGTTCAGGAGCGCATTGTTTCTTATGAGGCGGGAGAGCATCTTTTGACGGACGATCAGGCGCCCGTCGAACTGCTTGGCATGGAGGTCATTGATTCTTTGATTCAGAATGAACTCGGTTATTATAAAGAACGGTTTCAGCAGGACGGCATTTCGGGGATCTTGGGTGACTTATGAAAAAACTGGTATGCGGAATTCTCGCACATGTGGATTCGGGAAAAACGACCTTGTCCGAAGCGCTGCTTTATACGGGCGGAACGATCAAAAAGGTAGGAAGGGTCGATAAGCAGGATGCTTTTTTAGACAATTTCGAGATGGAGCGGGAGCGGGGGATCACAATATTTTCAAAGCAGGCCATGATCCGGACTCCCAAGCTGCAACTGACGCTGGTCGATACGCCGGGACATGTGGATTTTTCGGCTGAGACGGAGCGCGCGCTGCAGATATTGGATGCCGCGATCTTAGTCGTCAGCGCGCCCGACGGGGTACAGGGGCATACGGAGACCTTGTGGCGGCTGCTTGCACGATACCGGATTCCCGTTTTTTTATTTATTAATAAAACGGATTTACCCTGCTGGGAAAGGGAGGCGCTCATGGCGGAGCTTACGGCGAAGCTGTCCGCGGGCTGTCTGGATTTTGAAACGCAGGGAACGGAATCGTTTTATGAGCAGGCGGCGCTTGTCTGTGAGCAGGCGCTGGAACAATATCTGGCTGACGGAGTATTGACGGACAATCAGATTTCCGCGCTTATTGCAGATCGGAAGCTGTTCCCGTGCTTTTTTGGCTCTGCGTTGAAAAACGAGGGTGTTCGGGAGCTGCTTGCCGCGCTGGAGCGCTATGCGCCTGAAAAGACTTATGGAGAGGCGTTTGCGGCAAGGGTGTATAAGATCGGCAGGGATGCGCAGGGAAACCGCCTGACGTACTTAAAAATAACGGGCGGCTCTCTTGCGGTGCGCGATGCGGTGAACTATGGTGACGGCGAATGCGCGCATAGTGAAAAAATCAATCAGATCCGCATCTATTCGGGTGCGCGGTACGAAACGCCCGCATCGGTGCAGGCAGGAGAGGTCTGCGCGGTCACGGGGCTCACCGCCACCGCGGCGGGAGAGGGCTTAGGAGCGGAAAACGCATCGGCGCAGCCGTTTTTCGTTCCCGTGCTGACCTATCGGCTCATCCTGCCAGACGATGTTTCAGCGGCACAGTTTATGCCGAAGCTTTGTCAGCTTGAGGAGGAGGAGCCGCAGCTTCATGTATGCTGGGACGAACAGCTTTCGGAGATTCATGTGCAGCTCATGGGCGAGGTGCAGACCGAGGTGCTTCAGAGGATGATCGCGGAACGGTTTGATGTGGCAGTCCATTTCGGCGCGGGGAAGATCGTGTATCGGGAGACGCTTGCCGAGCCGGTGGAGGGCGTCGGCCATTATGAGCCGCTTAGGCATTATGCGGAGGTGCATCTTCTCATGGAACCGGGAGAGCCGGGGAGCGGGCTTGTGTTTGCGAGTGCCTGCAGCGAGGAGATTCTTGAAAAGAACTGGCAGCGGCTGGTTCTGACGCATTTAGAGGAAAAAGAGCATGTCGGTGTGCTAACGGGTGCGCCGATCACGGATATGAAAATCACGCTCGTGTCGGGGCGGGCACATTTGAAACATACCGAGGGCGGTGATTTCAGGCAGGCTACCTACCGGGCGGTGCGGCAGGGACTTCGGAGCGCGCGGTGCGTGCTGTTGGAGCCCTATTATCGTTTTTGCATTACCGTGCCCGCACAGCAGATCGGCAGAGTCATGACTGATATGGAAAAAAAGCACGCGCAGTTTGGCGCGCCGGAAGCCGATGCGGAAGCGACGGCGGAGATGATGACGCTTGAGGGAATCGTTCCGGCATCGGAGATGGCGGATTATGCAAAGGAACTTGCCGCCTATACAAAAGGACGCGGCAAAATGAATCTATCCCTGCACGGTTACGAACGCTGCCATAATGCGCAGGAGATCGTCTCGGGAAGCGGCTATGACCCGGAGGCGGATACGGAGAATCCGACGGGCTCGATTTTTTGCGGGCACGGCGCCGGATTTTATGTGCCGTGGAACGAGGTATATGATTACATGCATATGGAAGCCATTCCTTTGGCGGAGAAACGGACTGCGGAAGCAGGGGAAGCGGCGGAGAAGTTCGGTTATGCAGGAGCGGATAATGGGTATGTATCCGGATATGCAGGAAGAGCCGGCGTGTATGCGGGCGGGGATATGCCGACAGATGAGGATGGCATGTATGCGTCTGATTTTGTAAAAGAAAATGAAGAGCGCGCGATCGGCACGGAGGAAATCGACGAGATCATAAAAAGAAGCGGCGGCGCAAACCGGAAGGATGATGCATCCGAGAGAAAAATCTGGAGCAGGCGTTATGATGGCGGATGGCTGGCAGACAGCGGGAATGCGGCAGATGGTGTGCGCGCTTCGAGCAGGGCAAAGGGCATAGCAGGTGATCGGAGTGCGGCAGTCAAGAGGCAGAAACCAGGAGCTGCGGCGAATGAAGAATACCTCCTTGTAGACGGCTATAACGTGATCTTTGCATGGGAGGATCTCAGTGCGCTTGCCGGGGTGAATGTGGATGCGGCGCGCGGTAAACTCATGGATGTGCTGTGCAATTATCAGGCGATGCGGGGCTGTGAGGTCATTGTGGTATTTGACGCGTACCGTGTGCAGGGACATGCCGAGGAGGTCATTGATTATCATAATATTCATGTGGTCTTTACAAAGGAAGCGGAGACCGCAGATCAATATATTGAAAAATTTGCGCATGAGAACGGCAAAAAATACCGGATCACAGTGGCAACGTCGGATGGCTTGGAGCAGATCATCATTCGCGGACAGGGCTGCGCGCTGCTCTCGTCAAGAGAACTGCGCGAGGAAATCGCATTGCGGAGCGAGCAGCTTCGGCAAGAACATATGACGCAGACGAAGCGGCTTGGAAATACGATGGAGGAGAAGCTGAAAGCGCTGGATATGGATGCGGAAGGGTGAAACGGGGATGATTTTCTTTATTGTCATCAGCCATGGTGGCATGGGAAACTGAGATTTATCGGTACTTGTTTTTTACGAAAAATTGAAATGTCAAACAAAAAGATATATAATTGAATGAAAAAATTGCGCTGGACGAAAGGAAATATCATGAGAAGTTTTGATGATATCGTTGTGTTTATGTTTTGCCTATTTGTGTTAAGTGGCTGCGGTGCTTCACAAGATAATAAGGAAAATGGGTTATCGGATGTGGAAATGCAGGAAACAAACGCATGGGCGAGCACGCAGGAAACAGATGAGGAAGACACGGTTGTTGCTGAGCTTGGACCGGAAGAATTGCTGGATGCATTTCTTGCCGGCGAAATTCCGGCATTTTATGACGATGGAGATGAAAAGGGGTTCCTGTTTGACCAGCTGTCACATGATGAGGATGAGTGGGATTGTCATTCTGTCGGAGAGCGGATCGATCTGGATAATGATGGCGAAAACGAGCAAATTGTGAATGGACCATATGGAGGGTTGTATTTTGACGCAAGAGACGGAAAAGTATATGTGTTAGCAGAAGGGGAGGGAACTGCGAGGGAATTGTCTTACGCGGTCTACGATCATGCAACCTGGATCGTACATAGTGATACTTCGCATGTGGGAAGGCAGACCTATTGGTTGACGAGGTACGAAGGCGGAGAAAATATTGCAGACGAGTTTAAGCTGGGGGCGGAATACTGGGAATCCGCTGACGATACCTATGATGAAAACAGTGATTTTACTTATCGTGATGAAGAAATCTCCATGGAAGAATATGAGGAATTAATAGAAGAGATTTTTGGCTTCTAAATCTATGCAAAGGAACAGAAATGAAAAATAACGATTACAATAAAACGATGTACGCGTGCTTTGTCGGCTATATGGTTCAGGCGATCGTCAATAATTTTGCGCCGCTTTTGTTTTTGAACTTCCATTCGCAGTATGGCATTTCCCTTTCGCGTATCACAATGCTGGTGACGGTCAATTTCGGATTGCAGCTATTGGTCGATCTCTTGTCCATCGGATTGGTAGATCGCATTGGGTATCGCGTATCCGCCGTGCTGGCGCAGGTGTTTGCGGCGGCGGGACTGATTTTTTTAACGGTACTGCCGGATATTTTCAGTGATCCGTTTTACGGGCTGTTGATCGCTGTGATGATCTATGCGGTTGGAGGCGGGCTTTTGGAGGTGCTTGTCAGTCCGATCGTGGAGGCGTGTCCGTCCGATAACAAGGAAAAGGCAATGAGCCTTCTGCATTCGTTTTATTGCTGGGGGCATGTGGCGGTCGTGCTGTTTTCTACGGCGTTTTTTGCTGTTGCAGGCATTGAACGCTGGAAATGGCTGGCACTGTTATGGGCGCTTGTTCCCGTGTGCAACGCGGTGGCCTTTTTGAGAGTGCCGATCGCGCCGTTGATCGAAGATGGCGAAAAAGGTATGAGCGTAAAGGAGCTTGCGGGCATGAAACTGTTTTGGGCGCTCATGCTTCTCATGCTGTGTGCCGGAGCATGCGAGCAGGCGGTGAGCCAGTGGGCGTCCACCTTTGCTGAAAAGGGTTTGCAGGTCAATAAAACGGTTGGCGATCTGGCGGGACCGATGCTGTTTGCAATTTTGATGGGGAGCGCGCGGGCGTTTTACGGGAAAGCCGGAGAACGCATGAATCTGAAGCATTTTATGTATGCGAGCGGCGCGCTCTGTCTGGGAACATATTTTTTGATCGCGCTCGTGCCGAATCCGGTGATCGGACTGATCGGCTGCGGGCTGTGCGGAATGTCCGTCGGTATTTTGTGGCCGGGTACGTTCAGCATTGCGGCGGCATCCGTGAAAAGAGGAGGAACGGCGCTGTTTGCACTTTTGGCGCTTGCAGGGGATCTGGGCTGCTCAGGAGGTCCGACGCTTGTCGGTATCGTTTCGGGGGCTTTCGGAGATCATTTGCAGAGCGGCATTCTGGCGGCGGTGATATTCCCGGTTCTTTTGCTTCTCGGATTGGCGGCGCACACGCATCTTGTGGGAAAGACAAAACAGCAGGGGGAGAATGTATAAAAGGATAAGCAAGGTTCTTTTTTGAGGGACATGCACATATACTATAGAGAGTCATAAAAGAGAACCGGAAAAGGAGTTTCCGCCGGGACAAAAAATGATCAATGGAGGTGCAGCATGTCCAGAGGACCGAGAAAAACGATAGAGGACAAGATCAGGGAGAAAGAAGAACTGATTCAGGGACTAAAGACGAGGCTTCAATCCGAGAATAAGGAGCTGGAAGCGCTCAGGCAGGAAAAACGCGCAAAAGAGATCGCGGAGATCGCAGGGTTCCTAGAGGAATCGGGCGTGACGATCGAGCAGGCACGCGATATTTTGGAACAGCACATCGCGCAGGATAACGGGGACGAAGCGGACTGTGCGTAAACGAAGTAAGGAAATCAAAAAAGAGAAAGACCCTACAAAGCAGAAAAGACAATGAAATAATAGAAAATAAATAAGTAAAAAAACGGAGGAGGAATATGAGCGGAATTACCAAAAAGAGAATGGCGCAGATTGACGCCATGCTGGCCCGCAGCGTGGCGCAGCGGGCGGTGCGTCAGGCTGCGTTAACGACGCAGACGGCGGGAAAAGAGAAAGCGATTTCGCAGGGAGTCTTGGAACCGCGCGATTACCATGTGAGCGGCAGCGCGCCTGCAGCGGCAGCGGTAACGATGCATACAGGGAAAAGGCATGTATCGCACAGACCGGATGATACCGCGCCTTTCAGAAGAAGGCGGAGAAGCGCGTCAAGGGGGAGGCTGATTACGGCGGCGATGATCGTTCTGATCATTGCGATGGCATTGTTTCTGTCAAACGGCTGCGGCGCATATGAATCATATACGCTGAAGACAACGCCCGAAGCGGATTCCGGTCAGGATGCCGCCGGGGATACGCAGACAGATAGCGCCGACGGTCAGGAAAACGATGCCGGAAATGCCGATGGGCAGGAAAACGATGACGGAAGCGGGGATGTGCAGGCGGACGATGGGGGGAGCGGAGACGCGGATGACGATGTGGAGTTGTCCTATGAGATTCCGGAGGTCGTCATGGCGGACTTTGAAATACCGGATAACGATGCGCTTGCTTTTGTACATGATATGAAGATCGGATGGTCGCTCGGCAATACGCTTGATGCATTTTTGACCGGCGGTTATGAGAATGAGCTTGACAGTGAAACATGCTGGGTTTCCGTTGCCACGACAAAGGAAATGATTGATGATATCGCAGCGGCCGGCTTTCATACGATGCGTGTTCCGGTGACGTGGCACGGACATTTTGTGGATGATGATTTTACGATTTCCGAGGTATGGCTGAACCGTGTGCAGGAAGTCGTTGATTACGGAATCGATAACGGGATGTATATTATCCTGAATATTCATCATGACACGCAGGAGGATTGCTATTTTCCCGATACCGCACATTTAGAGCAGTCCATCCGCTATATTACCGCGATCTGGACACAGCTTTCCGCGCGGTTTGCCGATTATGACGAGCATCTGATCTTTGAGGGAATGAATGAGCCGCGTCTGGTCGGGAGTTCCCATGAGTGGTGGATTGATAATAACAGCGAGGAATGTCTGGATGCGATCGCATGCATCAACACACTCAATCAGGTGTTTGTGAATACGGTGCGTGCAGGCGGAGGAAACAATGGTTCCCGTTATCTGATGGTTCCCGGCTATGATGCGTCGCCTGACGGTGCGCTGCACAAGGACTTTGTTCTTCCGGTGGATCCGGGGGAAGCAGAAAACCGGATCATTGTGTCCGTACACGCGTATACGCCGTACAATTTCGCACTTCAGTCGCCGGACGATTCCGGAAGCAAATCAACCTTTGATGCCGGACAGACGAGTTCCACAAGGGATATTGATTATTTCATGGACAAGCTTTATGACCGTTATATCAGTCAGGGAATCCCGGTGGTGATCGGCGAATTTGGCGCGCGCGATAAAGACCATAACACGCAGGACCGCGTGGAGTATGCCGCATATTATATTGCAGCTGCCAGAGCGCGGGGAATCACCTGCTTATGGTGGGACAACGGGGCGTTTGATGGGACAGGCGAGAACTTCGGACTCTATTACCGCAGGGGTGGTTATTTTATTTATCCCGATATTGTGGATGCGCTCATGAAATATGCGGACTAAAAAAGAATGGCGCGAATTCTTTCGGGAAGAGCAATTGCCAAATGCTATATATAACATTGGGGGTTATGAATATACAATTCCATAAGCGGGTGCTTTGACGCCGTCGGTACTTACATGCCGTATTTAGACATGTTATGTACCGTTACGAGCGGAAGGCAGCAAAAGCGTACCCGCGTTGGATTGTATATTCAAATATAAATCGTTTTATTCAAGCTTTTCACTATTACCAGATGCAATTCATACAGAAAGGGAGCAGATACTATGAAAGTACTTTTGATCAACGGAAGTCCCCATAAAGGGGGGAGCACTTATACCGCGCTGCATGAGATGGAGCAGGTATTCCAAAAAGAGGGAATGGAAACAGAGATCATCCATATCGGAAATCAGGATATCCGCGGCTGTGTCGCCTGCGGTTTCTGTCATAAGAACGGGCATTGCGTGTTTGATGACGCAGTCAATGCGATCGCGCCGAAGTTTGAGGCATGCGACGGACTGGTCGTGGGAAGTCCCGTATATTATGCGTCGGCGAATGCGACGCTGATCGCGTTCCTTGACCGCCTGTTTTACAGCACGCATTTTGATAAGACAATGAAAGTCGGCGCGGCTGTGGCTTCGGCGAGGCGCGGCGGACTGACGGCGACCTTTGATGAACTGAATAAATATTTTACGATCTGTGGCATGCCGGTTGCGTCCGGACAATATTGGAACGGCATCCACGGCAACAATGCAGACGAAGCGAGACAGGATGCGGAGGGGCTGCAGATGATGCGTACACTTGCGGCGAACATGAGCTTTTTAATGAAAAGTATTGCCCTCGGGAAACAGACTTACGGACTGCCTGAAATGGAGCCGCGTGTCAGCACGAATTTTGTGCGGACGCTGTAAGATACGCCCTATCACGGATGAGGACATTTACGGAGGATGGACCGCATGAGACCAGTCAATGAAAAGAAAAAATCATCTGTTGAATTCCATACGATTAACATGGAAATGACGGGGAAGAGACTGCATCGAATCTTTTGTGAAAAGGGTGTTTCTGTGAAAGAAATTGCGGATTTATGCGGATGTTCTAAGACTGCGATATACAAATGGTTTCGGGGAGAAACGAATCCGTCGATCGACAATTATTATGCAATCAGTAGATTTTTAGACGTTCATATGGAGGAGCTCATCGCGGGGGACGATGAGCTCTTTCCGCTTGTGTTTGCGTGAGGTGCGAAGCATTTCGCGTCTGCTTGTATGAATGGTGAACCGCAGGTTTAATGCAAAGTTTTGGTGGGTGTGCTATAATAAACTCGAAAATTCAGCCGCTGCGCGTCTGCCGCGCTACGGCTTGCAATTTTCTCGTTGCCATGTCAGGTGAAATCAAATGCTCACTGCGTTCGCGCTTGATTTCCTGCTGACATGGTATAATGTCGATAGACATTATACCCGCCCGAATGGGCATGTACTATACTATGATTGCGCAGCAATCATGGTATAATGTCGTCAGACATTATACCGCACCGAAGCGAAGCGGAGTGTGCATCAAACAGAGCATGATTGCGCAGCAATCATGGTATAATGTGCGCAAAGAAAAAACAAGCGACCGCAAAAAGCAGCAAGGTATTGACACATTTTTGCACAGGGGGTTCATCCATGTCGAGCATCGAAAACTTGCACCAAGAAAAGAAAAAGCAAATAAAAATAGGAACCTGCATCAGAGGCGCGCATTTATTGGAAGATTTAAGAAATGCTGTCTCCATGGGATTTGATACCGTAGAGCTGTATTATAACGACTCGCTTTTAGGAGCGGATTTCGATACGCTGATACCCAATATGCGGGAAATCATCGGGGATTCCGGTGTTGAAATTTCCGGAATCGGACTGTATTGTAATCCTTTGATCATTGAGAGCGAGAGGCAGGAACTGGTATATTGTATCAAAAAAGCACGCGATCTTGGCACAGATTTTGTTGGTACTTTTGCCGGAGCAATTCCGGGAAAAAGTGTGGATGACGCGATGCCTGCATTTAAGGATTGTTTTTCTGAATTGACAACAATTGCTGAGGCATATGGTGTCAGGATCGGCATTGAAAACGCGCCGATGTACGGACATTGGTACAGCGCAACCTGTAATATTGGTTTTTGTCCGCGGGCGTGGGAAATGATGTTTGAGGAGGTACCGAGCGGGCATTTGGGATTAGAATGGGAACCAAGTCATCAGGTGCAGCAGTTGATCGATCCGATCGCACAGTTGAAAACATATTTACCGAAAGTATTCCATGTTCACGGGAAGGATGCTTCCGTTGATTGGAATGCGGTCAGAACATATGGTATTTGGTTTGGTTCCCATTATTGCGACCACAGATTTCCGGGAATGGGAGATACAGATTGGCAAGAGATCATGAAATTGCTTTACGAAGCGGGGTATCAGGGAGACATCACGGTCGAAGGCTACCATGACCCTGTCTATTGCAACGATAGAGAACTGGAAGGGCAGAAGCTGGCGTTGGAATATTTAAGAGGAAACCAAAGCGGATAAAGAGAGGGGAGAGTACATATGGAACATGCGGCAATCAGACATTTTGCGGACAGACGGTATTGCTATGCGTTAGAAAAGGGACGCTTTCTCATCCGGCTTGAGACAAAAAAAGGGGATGCGGCAAGGGTGACGCTCCACGTGCAGGATAAGTATATGCCGTTAAAATATATGGACACGAGGCAGGCATATAACATGAAAAAAGCCTGTTCGGACAATTATCGGGATTATTATGAGATCGAGTTGGAGATCGATGTGATCTGCCTTCGATATTTTTTTGAAATAGAAGATGCATCAGGAAATGTTGCCTATTATGGGAATCATTACTTTTACGACGAGCCGATCATTGATATTGAAAAAATGTATGACTGCCCGCAGAATCTTCGGGAGGATGAACTGTTTGAAATACCTTGTTGGGCAAAAAACAAAGTGATATATCAGATTTTTCCGTCCCGTTTTGCTACGGACAAGGACGTCCCGGAAGACGTCTGGTATCAGGCACCGATCGGTCATAAGGAAGATCTGAAAGGTTCTCTGCGGGGAATCATTGCTCATTTAGACTATATCAGAGAGCTTGGCGTGGATATGATCTATATGACGCCGATCTTTCGCTCCAATTCCGTTCATAAGTACAACATTGAGGATTATTATCAGATTGATCCTTCCTTTGGGAATAAAGAGGATTTAAAGGAACTTGTATCAAAGGCGCATGAGCTGGGAATGTACGTGATCTTAGACGGCGTATTCAATCATACGGGACTGGACTTTTTTGCATTTCGGGATGTCAGGGAAAAAAAGGAGCAGTCAAAATATCTGAACTGGTATTATGCCAAAGAATTTCCGCTTGTGATGGAATGGGGAAAAAAGCCGAATTACAAGACCTTCGGCTATGCCGCATTTATGCCGAAGCTGAATCTGCAAAATAAAGAAACGGCGGATTATTTCATTGACGTTGCTTCCTATTGGATCAGGGAATGCGATATTGACGGCTGGCGTTTGGATGTGGCGGATGAGATTGATCATGCTTTTTGGAAACGGTTTCGAAAAGAGATGAAAGCGGTAAAAAAAGATATTCTGCTCATCGGTGAAATCTGGCATTTTGCAGGTGATTTTTTGGAAGGGGATGAGTGGGACTGCGCCATGAATTATCCGTTCTATCAGGCGGTACAGGATTTCGTTGCAACGGAGACAATCTGCGCTTCTGAGTTTGTGGGAAAGCTTCATTTTATCAAAGGAAATCTGCATAACGGTCTGGAGGGCTATCTTTGGAATTTGATCGACAGTCATGATACGGAGCGTTTTTTGCACAGTGCGCAGCATGATATCGGGAAGCAAAAGATGGCGGCGGCCATACAGCTGTTACTTCCTGGTATGCCCATGATCTATTATGGAGACGAGGTGGCTTTGGATGGCGGCCGTGATCCGGATTGCAGACGCGGTATGCTGTGGGACGAAAACAGACAGGATGAGGAAATGCTCAGGTTTTATCGGACGCTTATTAGAATCCGGCATGAATATCCGGCGCTGACGGAAGGAACAATAACGGAACAATCTGTAAAAGACGAAACGGGGCTGATCTGTATAAAAAGGCAGTTGAATGGTCAAAGCATCTTGATATTGTTTCACGGGCGAAAGGGAACGGTTGAGTTGCCGGAGTGGAAGGGAATGAAAAATCTTGTGGATGGTCAGCGTTTTTCAGGGAGTCTGGGAGATTATGAGACAGCAGTGTTTGTAGATGGCAATATCGGATGTAATGAGTGATATAATGTCAGATGAAGATGTTAAAACCATTGCAGACAACAAATAGAAACACATTTCCGCAGAGAAAATTAGGATTCAAGAAAAAAGAGTTCCGCTGTATGACAGCGGAACTCTTTTCAAATTTTCTCAAGATACTTCCCGTTTTTCCTCGGCATCGGAATTCTGCGCGCTGTTCTTTGCGAGATTCTTCGCCAGATTTTTCTGCGCCGTGGAGAGCATCAGCTTAATACGATTTAACTGATTGACCTCGCTGGCACCCGGATCGTAGTCGATCGCAACGATGTTGGCTTCGGGATGCCGGCGGCGGATCTCTTTGATCACGCCTTTGCCGACGACATGGTTCGGCAGGCAGGCGAATGGCTGCGTGCAGACAATGTTTGGTGTATTGTCGTGAATCAGTTCTAACATTTCTCCGGTCAAAAACCATCCTTCACCGGTCTGATTCCCAATGGAAACAATGGTCTGTGCGTTGTTTACCGTATCGTAAATATTTGCGGGCGGCGTAAAATGTTCGCTTTGGGAAAGCGCTTTTGCAGCCGCACCACGGAAACGCTGGATCGCCCAAATACCGAGCTTTGCCAGTCTGGCAGAACGCTTGCTCGTGCCGAGGTTTTCGGACTTATAAATCTGATTGTAGAAGCAGTAGAGCATAAAGTCCATCAGATCGGGAACGACGGCTTCCGCGCCTTCCGCTTCCAGCAGCTCCACCAAATGGTTATTTGCGGCGGGCATGAATTTGACTAAGATTTCGCCGACGACGCCGACACGCGGTTTTTTCACATCCGTGATCGGGATATTGTCAAAATCATGGACGATCTCGCGGCACATCTTTTGAAATTTGCGGAAGGAGATATGCTTTGCCGTAATCAGCTTCTCACAGCGAGCCTCCCATTCGCGGTGCAGCTTGTCGACGGAACCTGGTTCTGCCTCGTAAGGACGCATCCGGTATACGCAGCGCATGAACAGGTCGCCGAGCGTCACTGCATACACGGCGCGCATGAGCATTTCCGCATTGATCTTAAAGCCCGGATTGCTCTCCAGCTTGGAAAGATTGATGGAGATGACCGGAATATAACCGTAGCCCGCCTTGGCAAGCGCACGGCGGATAAAACCGATATAGTTGGTCGCACGGCATCCGCCACCTGTCTGTGACATCACAAAAGCGAGCTTGTGCGTATCATATTTTCCCGACAGGACCGCGGACATGATCTGTCCGACGACCATCAGGGAAGGATAGCAGGCGTCGTTATTGACATATTTTAAGCCGACGTTGACCGCCTGTTTTCCGTCGTTATCCATGACCTCTAAATGATAGCCGCATTGATTAAACGCCGCCTGCAAAAGCCCGAAGTGGATCGGCGACATCTGCGGACACAGGATCGTATACTCTTTGCGCATTTCCTCCGTAAAAAGAACACGATTCATGGCGGAGGAACGGATCTCACGTTTCTGCTGTTTTGCTTCCCGCACGCGGATCGCAGAGAGCAGGGAACGGATACGGATCCTTGCCGCGCCAAGATTGTTGACCTCATCAATTTTCAGGCAGGTATAAATCTTGCCGGAGTCGGAAAGAATATCGTTTACCTGATCCGTCGTGACAGCATCCAGACCGCATCCGAAAGAATTGAGCTGAATGAGGTCTAAGTTATCTACCGCTTTGACATAGCTTGCCGCCGCATACAAGCGGGAGTGATACATCCACTGGTCGGAAACGATGAGCGGACGCTCCGGCTTTGCCAAATGGGAGATGGAATCCTCCGTCAAAACGGCAATGTCATACGAATTGATCAGCTCGGGGATGCCGTGGTTGATCTCTGGGTCAATATGATAAGGCCGGCCCGCAAGCACGATGCCGCGTTTGTTGTTTTCTTTTAACCAGGCAAGCGTTTCCTCGCCCTTTTTCTGAATGTCCCGTCTTGCCGCTTCCTGCTCCAGCCATGCGTCGTGAACCGCGCTCTTGATCTCGGCGGGGGTAAGCTCGCCAAACTCCTTGATGAGCTGGGAGGAAATGGTTTCCTCGCTGGTAAACGCCATGAACGGATTGCGGAAGATCACTTCGCCGCGTCCGATCTCTTCCACATTGTTTTTGATATTTTCGGAATAGGAGGTCACGATCGGGCAATTATAGTGGTTGTTGGCATCCGAAAACTCATTGCGCTCATAGAACAGGGCGGGATAAAAAATGAAATCCACCTCCTGATTGATCAGCCACATGATATGACCGTGTACGAGCTTTGCCGGATAGCACTCGGACTCACTCGGAATGGACTCAATACCGAGCTCGTAAATCTTGCGGTTCGAGTTCGGAGAGAGTACCACACGGTAGCCCAATTTCGTGAAAAACGTATACCAGAACGGATAGTTTTCATACATGTTTAAGACGCGGGGAATCCCGACCGTGCCGCGTATGGCGGCTTCCGGCGTAAGCGGTTCATAGCCGAAAATACGCGAAAGCTTGTATTCGTATAGATTCGGTACGTTGTGCTCATTTTTCTGTTTGCCGAGCCCGCGCTCACAGCGGTTGCCGGAGATATACTGTCTGCCGCCGGAAAAACGGTTGATAGTCAGACGGCAGTTGTTCGTGCAGCCCTTGCATTTTGCCATGCTTGTCGTAAATTCCAGCGCATTGATCTGTTCGATCGAAAGCATGGTGGTCTGATAAGCGCAGGTTGACATAAAACGTTCTCTTGCAACGAGCGCCGCACCGAACGCACCCATGATGCCCGCGATGTCGGGACGGATCGCCTCGCATCCGGCAATACTTTCAAAGCTGCGTAGAACGGCATCATTATAAAACGTACCGCCCTGAACGACGATATGGCTGCCAAGCTCGGACGCATCGGACACCTTGATCACCTTAAACAGTGCGTTTTTAATGACGGAATAGGCAAGCCCGGCAGAAATATCGGAGACGGACGCGCCTTCCTTCTGCGCCTGCTTAACTTTGGAATTCATAAATACGGTACAGCGTGTGCCGAGGTCAATCGGGTGCTCCGCAAACAGCGCGGCTTTCGCAAAATCCTGCACGCTGTAATTTAAGGATTTGGCAAAGGTCTCGATGAACGAGCCGCAGCCGGAAGAGCATGCCTCGTTTAACTGCACGCTGTCCACGGTCTGGTTTTTGATCTTGATACATTTCATATCCTGACCGCCGATATCTAAAATACAGTCCACTTCAGGATCAAAGAACGCGGCCGCATAGTAGTGCGCGACGGTCTCCACTTCGCCGTCGTCTAACAGAAAGGCGGCCTTGATCAGCGCCTCACCGTAGCCGGTGGAGCAGGAGCGGACGATATGCGCGCCCTTCGGCAGGAGAGAATAAATTTCCTGAATGGACGAAATGGCGGTCTTTAAGGGACTGCCGTTGTTATTGCTGTAAAACGAATACAGCAGGTCGCCGGACTCGCTGATGAGGGCGACCTTTGTGGTGGTCGAACCCGCATCGATACCAAGGAAGCAATTACCCTGATAATGCTTTAATTCCGCAGACTTGACGCAATGACTGTCATGCCGTGCGCGGAATGCGTCATATTCGGACTCGGAGGCAAAGAGCGGCTCCATTCGCTCAACCTCAAATTCCATCTTAATATCGGAGGAGAGCTTTGCCACCATCTCTTCCATAGAGAAAGAAACCTCATCCTTTGCGTTCATGGCGGAGCCGATGGCGGCAAACAGGTGGGAATTATCCGTATCGATGATATGCTCCTCGTCGAGCTTTAATGTGCGGATGAACGCTTCCTTTAACTCGCTTAAAAAATGAAGCGGGCCGCCGAGAAACGCAACGTGTCCGCGGATCGGCTTGCCGCAGGCAAGACCGGAGATCGTCTGATTGACGACCGCCTGAAAAATGGACGCGGCAAGATCCTCTTTCGTAGCGCCCTCATTGATGAGCGGCTGGATATCGGATTTTGCAAACACGCCGCAGCGCGCGGCGATCGTATAGAGAGAGTGGTAGCTTTTGGCATATTCATTTAAGCCGGGCGCATCCGTCTGCAAAAGGGATGCCATCTGATCGATAAAAGAACCGGTACCGCCGGCGCAGATGCCGTTCATGCGCTGCTCGACATTACCGCCCTCAAAATAAATGATCTTGGCGTCCTCGCCGCCAAGCTCAATGGCAACGTCGGTTTTCGGCGCAAGCTCAGTTAAGGCGGTCGCGACAGCGATCACTTCCTGATTAAAAGGAACGCCCAAATGGTTGGCAAGCGTTAAGCCGCCCGAGCCCGTGATCATCGGATGTAGCGTAAGGTTGCCAAGCTTTTCGTACGCGTCCGACAATAGTCCCTGCAGGGTCTCGCGGATATTGGCATAATGCCTGCGATAATCGGAAAAAAGAATTTCATGCGAGGAATCAAGAATTGCGATCTTGACTGTGGTGGAACCAATGTCGATTCCAAGTGTATACCTTTCGGCTGCGTTTGCGGTCGATGAAGTGTTCATGTTTGACACCGTCTTTCTTCATAATTAGATTTCATTTACATTGGCATTATACGCTACGCGATAAAAAAGTTCAATGAAAAAAGAATAAAGAACGCATCCGCTTTGTTTACTTTTTCTGGAAGGAATGATAAGATGTGTTACATAAAAGCGGTTTAAGAGGAGAGAGAAAATGAAATTTTTGAATAAATTAGAAGCAAAATTGGGAAAATATGCCATTCCGAATCTTTCATTATATCTGATCTTATGCTATGCGGCGGGCTATCTGATTCAGTTGATCAACAGCAGCTTTGTGGGTTATCTGACCCTGAATCCGTATGCAATCTTAAGAGGTCAGGTCTGGCGTCTTGTCAGCTGGGTGCTCATTCCGCCCAGTTCGAGTAACGTTTTCTTTTTGCTGATCATGTTGATGTTATACTATTCTCTTGGCACGAATTTAGAGCGGACATGGGGAACGTTCTATTATAATGTATATATTTTCGGGGGGATTCTGTTTACGGTGCTTGCGAGTTTCTTACTTGCCGGCTGGCTTGCGCTTTTTGATTTTCCGAAGGTAAATGATCTCGAGTTTATGATTTACGGCATTAACCCGCAGGGAATGGGAACGCTGGCAAAGATGCAGACATGGTATCAGTATTACTTTTGGGCATTGTTCAGTACCTACTATATTAACATGTCGATTTTTCTTGCGTTTGCGGCGACTTATCCCGATATGCAGGTGATGCTGTGGTTTATCATTCCGATGAAAGTAAAGTATCTCGGTATTGTATATGTTGTGCTGATGATCATGGATATTTTGCAGACAGGATGGCTGCTCGCGTTTACGATTGGCGCGTCCTTATTAAACTTTATCATTTTCTTCATGATGACACGCGGAAGACCGCGCAGAACGATCAAACAGAGGAAGCGGCAGATGGAGTATCGACATGCCGCAAAACCGAAGAACAGCGGTATTACGAGGCATAAATGCGCGATCTGCGGCAGGACGGAGGAGGATGATCCGACGCTGGAATTCCGCTTTTGTTCTAAATGCGAGGGGAATTATGAGTATTGTCAGAATCATCTTTTCACGCATGAGCATGTGAAGAGAAATTAGCGTGAGAAGAACTTCTAAAGCTCGCGCCAGTGGGCGCTTCGTTAAGAAGTTCTAAGTCTCACGCTGAAGAATGCCAAAAATACGGGCATTCTTCGCACAAATTTAAGTATCTGAGCAGCAATGATGAATGAGCGGGGAGCGGGACGATGAGCGGGGAAGAACGATTTTTGAAAAGGCTGTCCGAGTTAAAGGATACGGCGCGCTTACAGGGGCATATGTTGTCCGAGGAGCAGGTCGGGCAATTTGTAAAGGAGCTTCAGCTTGATTCACAGAAGGAGCAGCTTCTCTATGATTATTTTAAGCAGAATCACATCGGGATCGGCGAGCCGGCCGATGAAGAGGACTATCTAAACGACGATGAGCGGAGTTATCTGGAGCTTTATCTAAACGAATTACAGATGCTTCCCAAGGTGAGCGATGGCGAGAGACGGGCGATTTCCATGGCGGCGATGGCGGGAGAAAAGGCGGCAAAGAAAAAGCTGGTGGAGGCGTATCTGCCGGAGGTTGTGGAGATTTCCAAGCTGTATGCGGGGCAGGGCGTATATTTGGAGGACTTGATCGGAGAGGGCAATGTGGCGCTCACGCTCGGTGTGGAAATGCTTGGTGCTCTGGATCAGCCGGACGAGGTTTCCGGTATGCTCGGTAAAATGATCATGGATGCCATGGAGGAATATATCAGCGAAAACGCGGATGAAAAAAAGGTCAACCAAAAGGTGCTCTCACGCGTCCAAAAGACAGCGGAGCAGGCAAAGGCGCTTGCTGGGGAGCTTCGAAGAAAGGTCACGGTCGAGGAACTCATGCAGGAGGGCAGCTTAAGCGAAAAAGAAATCCGCGATGCCATTCGGATCTCGGCAGGCGGAATCGAGGAAATCGACGACAGCGCGCAGGGCATGTAGAAAAACGCAGTACCGCAGGGAATATCAGCGGTATGCAGAGGTAGCGAAATGGAATATCAGGATTTTAAGTATATCATGGGCGATGTGTCGAAAATTTATATCGGTGCGGAAATGTCCTATTCGGAAATCTGTGCGCATGATTTTGCGCCGTTTAAGCTCATTGCGATCATTGAGCAGTATTTATATAAAGAAGCATCGCCCGATATGACGCTGAAAGAGCATTTGCTCGCGATGACAAAGGATTCTTTTTCTTATCAGACGCTGCATCATCTGAAGGTGTCGCTGAAAATGAATATCTATTCGCAGGCAACGGACAGGCATGGGCGGACGGCGGAAAAGTGGCTGATTGACCAGATCGTCGATGTGGATTCGTATGTCGGCGAGGAGTCCTATCATCAATATCCGGAGCACGCCATCGTAACGGAGCTGATCATAAAGAAATTGCCGCTCATGATGTTTTCGATATGATTGCGCAGCAATCCAGATATCATGTCGTAAGACATGATATCTGCCCGAATGGGCATGTACTTTAGCATGATTGCGCAGCAATCCAGATATCATGTCG
>CAZZNE010000006.1:0-22682 GCA_964655525.1 uncultured Clostridium sp. | reverse complement strand
AAGACATGATATCCGCCCGAATGGGCATGTACTTTAGCATGATTGCGCAGCAATCCAGATATCATGTCGTAAGACATGATATCCGCCCGAATGGGCATGTACTTTAGCATGATTGCGCAGCAATCATGGTATAAATAGTAAAAAAGAGGCAATGATGGAGATAACAGACAGGCAGCCTGCGGCGTGCGCTTTTTTGCATTCCAAGCTGCGAAAGATAGAAAGGATAGGTGTCAGAATGAGACAAACAAAAACAGGATGGACAAAAAGAATCCTTGCGTGTATACTCTCGACGGCAATGCTGTTTGCCGTATCGTGCGGCAAGGATGATAACGCCGCGCAGGGCGGCTCCGTACAGGATACGGAAAACGGAAATACATCGGGCGGGGCGGACGTAAGTCAGCCGACCGGCGGCAATGAGCCGGGCGGTATTGACGATACGGTCACGATCGACGCTATTTATCAGGCGGTGAAAGAGGCGTACGGAGAGGAATACCTTCCCACCATGCTTCTTTCGGAGGACGAGATTCAGGTGGTTTACGGCATTGAGCCGGACTGGTGCGAGGAATTTCTGGTTGAGGTTCCGATGATGAGCGCGCATGTTGATACGTTTGTTGCGATTAAAGCGAAGCCGGAGTATCTCTCGCAGGTGTCGGACGCAATCAATGCTTATGTCGAGAATTTAAAAAATGACACGATGCAGTATCCGAGTAACTTAAATAAGATCGCGGCATCTTCGGTTGTCACAATGGGAAATTATGTGTTCTATGTGATGCTTGGAATGCTGACCCCTGAGCAGGAAGATGCGGATGAGGATGTACAGATCGCTGCTTATGCGGAACGAAATCAGGTTGCCATTGATGTGATTGAGAGCATGCTTTTGAAATGAGGTTTTTATGATATTTGCAGGTTTTACGTTTCTTTTTCGGTTTCTGCCGATCGTATTGATCGCATATATTCTATGCCCAAAGCAATTCAGAAATGGATTGCTTTTTTTGGCGTCTCTTATTTTCTATGCGTGGGGCGAGCCGGTCTATGTGCTGTTGATGCTGTTTTCCACGGTATCGGATTATTGGCATGGCAGGCGGATTGACGCGGCGCGCGCGGCGGGCAGGCAAAAAGCCGCGAAAGGATGGCTGATTTCATCCATTGCCATAAATATCGCGATGCTTGGTTTTTTCAAATATGCGGACTGGCTGATTGGGATATGGAACGGCGTGACGGGTAGCCATGTGCCGCTTTTCAAACTGCCGCTGCCGCTCGGGATTTCCTTTTATACCTTTCAGACGATGTCGTACAGTATCGATGTCTACCGCGGGGATGCAAAGGTGCAAAAGAATATCATTGATTTCGGTATGTTTGTTTCCCTGTTTCCGCAGCTGATCGCGGGACCAATCGTGCGCTATGCGGATATTGAGGACAGGATGAAGGAACGCCCGCTTTGTATCGGGAGGATGAGCGGGGGCGCACTGCGGTTTGCCGTCGGACTTGCCAAAAAAGTATTGCTTGCCAATCAGTTTGGCGTTTTATGGGAGACGATCGCGGCGATGCCGCCGGCGGAAATGCCGGTGCTTACGGGCTGGCTCGGCATCATTGCCTATGGACTTCAGATTTATTACGATTTTTCCGGTTATTCGGATATGGCGATCGGATTAGGTGCAATTTTTGGCTTTCACTTCCCCGAAAACTTTGATCATCCGTATGAGTCGCGCAGCGTTTCCGAGTTTTTCCGAAGGTGGCATATGACGTTACAAAAATGGTTTGCGTCGTATGTGTATTATCCGCTCGGAGGAAACAGAAAGGGACTTAAGAGGCAGATTTTTAATCTGCTTGTTGTGTGGGCGCTGACAGGGATCTGGCATGGCGCGAGCGGTAATTTCATGGCATGGGGATTATATTTTGCATGTTTTCTCATTTTGGAAAAGGTGTGTTTACAGAAAGCGCTTGCGCGCATACCCCGTGTGTTCGGTCATTTGTATACATTGATTGTTGTGTTGTTCGGCTGGGTGCTGTTCACCCATACAAATCTTCTTGAGGCGGTTCAGTATATGGCGCGAATGCTGGCAATCCCGCTCCAGGCTGTGGGCAGCGCCGCCGGAGTGTCGGGAGTCGGTTCAGGAGGATTATACAATGCGCGGACATGGTATTACCTTTTTCAATATGGCGGATTATTGCTGTTAGGAGCGGTCGGAGCGACAAATTTGCCTGTTTTTCTTGCAAAAAAGCTGAAATTTTATGGAAAAAATTGGAATTCTGCAATTTTTATTGCAATTTTGCTACTTTTATGCATCGCGTCGCTGGTCGATGCAAGCTATAATCCATTTTTGTATTTCCGGTTTTAATCAGCGAAATTGTTCCGACGCAGGATTGGAGGCGACGATATGGAGGACAAAAAGAAAAAATCATGGCGGGATACCTGCGGCGAGGCTTTGCCGTTCGTGCTGTTACTTGCTATGCTTGTTTTTTTCGGCATGTGGCAGATGACGTCCAAGAAGCGCGTATACTCCCCTTCGGAGCGGAGACTGCTTGCAACTAAGCCCGTTCTGACAAAAGAGAGCGTGTTTGACGCCTCTTATATGAGCGCATACGAGGAGTATCTGACGGATCAGTTTCCGATGCGCGACCAGTGGATCACGTTAAAGACCTACTGCGGGCTGCTTTTGGGAAGAAGGGAATCCGGCGGTGTCTATATCGCGCGCGACCGAAGTCTGATCGAGCTGCATATGCCGGAGATCGCGGCGGGGGAGACTGCGGAGCGCAATGAGGAATGCCTGATCGGTTTTTTGAGGGATATGAACGCAGCGGGGGTGAGAAATGTGCGCGTGATGCTCGTGCCGACGGCGGACGGAATTTGGAGAGATAAAGTATCGCCGTTTGCGGAGCAGTTCGATCAGCAGGCGTATTTGGAGCAGTTTTCCGCAGGATTGTTAGAACAGGGACTTTCTCAGTGCTATGTGGATGTATGGGAAGGACTCGCGGCGTATGCCGACGAGCCGATCTATTACAAGACAGATCATCATTGGACGATGCAGGGGACGCATGCCGGTTATGCGGCGTATGTGAGGTCGATTACTGATAGGGAGGGTACGGACGGCGCATTTCTACCGGGCGGAAATCGCGAGGTTCTGCCATGGTCCGATTATGAGACACAGATCGTATGCGCGGATTTTCATGGTACGACGGCTGCAAAATGCGGTCTATATGATGTTGAGGATGCAATCATGCTTGTATATCCTCCGGGGAGCGGCACAGAGCGGTACAAGGTCGTATATGACGGGGGAGAATCGGAATCGGATTCGCTTTATGCGCTTTTGAATGCACAGGGGGATGACCCGTATAGCGTCTATCTCGACGGCAATCATGCCATGACGGAGATTTTTGTGACAAGAGAACGGGAGGAGGAAGCTTCGGGAGCAGAGACGGGGAAACGAAGTATCCTTTTGATCAAGGACTCTTATGCCAATTGCTTTGCACCATATCTGACAGGGCTTTATGATGAGATTACGCTCATTGACCTGCGTTATTATAACGGAAGCCTGCGTGCGCTGGTGGAGGAGCATGGATATACGGATGTGCTTGTGTTGTATAATCTGCCGAATTTCCTGACAGAGACAACGGTGTATCGGTTAAAGAAGTAAAGGGTGGTTGAACGTTGATAAGAATAAACAATTAAGAAACTATGAACAAGAAAAATACAAAATGTAAACCAAATAATAAAAATAGTTGACAATAGGGAGGGCGTTTTGCTATAATGCTGAAAGAGATTTGAACAGAAGAAAGGCAGGATACCAATCGTGAATACTGGAACAATGAATGCGGCAAATCAACGTTCGGCGCAGGAGAGGAACAGGAAGAGAGGAGAGCGAAAGCCGTCAACGCGCATGCTTGTCTATATTGGAATGTTCGCCGCCGTACTCTCGGTGCTTTCCCAGATTTCAATTCCGATGCCGACGGGGATGCCGCTGACGCTTCAGACATTTGCGGTCGCCCTGACAGGCGCTGTACTTGGATGGCGGCTTTCGCTGGCAAGTACGGCGGTCTGGGTATTGCTCGGTGCGGTCGGTATGCCCGTGTTCGCGAACTTCAGTGGGGGTTCCGGCATCCTGGTCGGATATACGGGAGGCTTTATCTGGGGTTTTTTCTTTATGGCGGCGCTCTGCGGGATCGGTTCGGCAATGAAAAATAAACCGTTTGGTCTGGAACTTGGTTTTTTAGGGCTTTTGATCTGCCATGTGTTCGGGTCGCTCCAATATGCGCTGATCGCGAATGTCGGCTTTTGGAACGCGGTGCTTTTGGTATCTGTGCCATATCTGGTCAAGGATGTGATTTCCGTTGTACTGGCGTTTTCTGTCGGGACAGTGATCCGTAAAAGACTGGCGAGAGCGGGACTTTCGGATTAATCCGGAACGGAAGGAGACGGAGATGGCTGAGCTTACGCTTCGCGTTCATCATTTATTGTGCGGCGTGCTCTATGAAGGCGCCGGTTACAGTGATGCATTTGTTGAAAATATGGATCGGATCGTGGCGGCGATTCGGAATCCGCAGACGAAGCTGCGTCTTGTTACGAGCGCAGACAGTATTTGCGCGGAATGTCCCAATGCGGCGGAGGATGGCGGCTGTGCGTTAGACGACATGGCGAAAAAGAAAAGCGTGGGCGGCTTGGACGAGCGGATCCTTCGGAAAGCGGGACTTGCGGCCGGGGAATGCTATACGGCAGAGCATGCAATAAAGCAGACGGCGTCGCACATTGATGAGGAATTTTTTGAGCAATGCTGCGGAGAATGCAGGTGGTATCAGGCAGGATATTGCAATTACTCCAAATATGAACAAAATGTTAATAATTTGTTTTTTGACAAAAAAGGACTTGAAATGACGTGAATCGTTTGCTATTCTTACTACTGTAAAACATTCACTGTTTTACATCCGGTATGATCTGCCGGGAGTTTTTGTCAATCAGGTCTGAATCTTATCTGAAAGACAAATCTATGACCAATTCGTTTGTATGAGAAATCCGATCGACCAATGAGATATTTCTTATGATGGGTAGTATTGAGGCGGGATACGTGCTTTTCTAAGATTATCTGGGGATTCTTTTACGTCTCTGTGATTCTTGTATTTTCCGAAATTTTTTAGAGGAGACTGAAAAAAATCGTGCGGTCGGATGACCGGATTCTTTTGTTGACGGCTCCCGGCAGCCCTTCGTGGGTTTGCAGCAAAGATCAGGAAGGTTCCGCTAAAGCGGATGAACCGTTATATAAAAATCAAAGAACCCCAAATCCATGCTTGGGTAATTTGGTAAAGTGTGGTATAATGTCGTCAGACATGATACCGCGCCGAAGCGAAGCGGAGTGTGCATCAAACAGAGCATGATTGCGTAGCAATCATGGTATCATGTCGTCAGACATGATACCGCGCCCGAAACGAACCCGGAAAAACGTTAGTTTTTTCGGGTATCTGTCCGTGTGTTATGGACATGTCTTATATTAGAAAGCGGGAACAGAAAGGAGCTTAAGGATTAAAATGAAAGTAGAGGACGTCAAAGCATACGAGATTTTACAGAACAAAGAGATCAAAGACTTAAATTCACAGGGGTATCTCTTAAAGCACAAAAAGACCGGCGCGCGTGTCGTACTGTTGAGTAACGATGATGAAAACAAGGTGTTTTATATCGGTTTTCGGACGCCGCCGACCGATTCGACCGGCGTAGCACATATTATTGAGCACACGGTACTGTGCGGTTCTGAGAAATATCCGATCAAAGATCCGTTTGTGGAGCTGATCAAGGGCTCGCTCAATACGTTTTTAAATGCGATCACGTATCCGGATAAGACGTTATATCCGGTCGCAAGCTGTAATGATAAGGATTTCCAGAATCTCTGTGACGTGTATATGGATGCTGTTCTGCATCCGAACATTTATAAGACCGACCTGATCTTTGCGCAGGAGGGCTGGCATTACGAGTTAGAGGATGCGGATAGCGAGCTGAAGTTAAACGGCGTTGTGTACAGTGAGATGAAGGGCGCGTTTTCTTCACCGGACGGCGTGCTTTCGAGAGAGGTGTTCAGTTCACTTTTCCCGGATACGATCTACGGTGTGGAGTCCGGCGGTGATCCGGATGTGATCCCGACGCTGACCTATGAGAACTATTTGAATTTCCACCGTACCTATTATCATCCGAGCAATAGCTACATTTATTTATACGGCAATATGGATATGGCACAAAAGCTTGTTTGGCTGGATGAGGAGTATCTTTCTAAGTACGATCATCTGGATGTGGACTCCGCCGTCGCGTATCAAAAGGAATTCGGAAAGGGTGCCATTCGTGAGGTTGAAAAGAGCTTTCCGATCACGGATGCGGAATCGGAGGAAAATTCGGGTTATCTGACTTATAACTGTGCGCTGGGTTCCGTCTTAGATCAAAAGAAGCAGATGGCGTTCCAGATTCTTGATTACGCGTTATGCTCGGCGCCGGGAGCACCCTTAAAGCAGGCGCTGACCGAAAAGGGAATCGGACAGGAAATTTCCAGTGCGCTGGATAATGAAATTTTGCAGCCGTATTATACGATCGCGGCAAAGAAAGCGGATATCGGACGCAAAGAGGAGTTTCTTGCAACGATCCGTGAGGTGCTGGGTGATCTGGTAAAGAACGGTATTGAAGAGAAGGCACTTCGCGCCGCGGTGAATTGTTTGGAATTCCGGTATCGCGAGGCGGATTTTGGCACTTTCCCCAAGGGCTTAATCTACGGACTTCAGATGCTCGGAAGCTGGCTGTATGATGACAATGAGCCGTTCATGAATGTAGAGATCAGCGATACATTTGCGTTTTTGAGAGAGCAGATCGGCACGGACTATTATACGAATCTGGTGCGCGACTATCTGCTTGACAGCGCGCATGCGTCCACCGTCACCTTAAAGCCGGAAAAAGGTTTAACGGCAAAGAAGGACAAGGAGCTTGCTGAGAAGCTTGCCGCTTATAAGGCATCGCTCAGCGAGGAAGAAAAAGAAGCGGTGATCGCGCGCACGAAGGCGCTTCGTGAATTCCAGGAGGCAGTGGATAAAAAGGAAGATCTTGAAAAGATTCCTCTTTTAACAAGACAGGATATTGATCCGAAGGCTGCAAAGCTGGTCAATGAGGTCCGTGATGAGAACGGAACGAAGGTTCTGTATCATGATATTTTCACAAACGGCATCGGCTATGTGCGATTTGTGTTTGATATGAGCAAGCTGCCGTCCGAGCTGTATCCGTACGCGGGATTGCTAAGAGGTGTGCTCGGCAATATTGACACGGAGCACTATTCCTACAATGACTTAAATAATGAAATCGGTATTCATACCGGCGGATTTTCGGCAGGGATCAATACTTATACCAATCAGAAAAAGCCGGATGAGTTCAAGACGTTTTTTGACCTGCGTATTAAGGCATTCTATGACAGTCTGCCAGAGGCGTTTACCCTGATGACAGAGCTGATGCTCCGTTCGAAGCTGGACGACAGCAAGCGCTTAAAAGAGATCATTGATGAGATACGCTCGCAGGCGGAATCCTATATGATGGGTGCGGGACATGCTTTTGCGGCGGGACGCGCAATGTCATATTTCTCCAAAGCGTCGTTGGTAACGAACATGACGGAAGGGTATGATTTTTATTGTCTGATCAGGGAATTGAGCGATCATTTTGAGGAACACAAAGACGATGTGACGAAGAAGCTCGTGCAGATAATGAAATCCGTATTCCGTCCGGAGAATTTGATGTTTGATTATACGGCGGAGGAAAAGGGGTACCAGCTTATTCCGCAGTTGCTTGCTGCATCGGTGCAGGAGCTTTATACGGAGCCTGTTGAGCTGAAAAGCTTTGATTGCGAGCCGAAGAAAAAGAACGAGGGCTTCTTTACTGCCGGAAAGATACAGTATGTGTGCCGTGCCGGAAATTTTGTTCATGCCGGACTGCCTTATACGGGAGCGCTTCTGGTGATGCGGACGATCATGAGTTACGATTATCTGTGGTTTAATGTGCGCGTAAAGGGCGGCGCATACGGATGTATGACGCTCTTGAAGAAAAATGGAGATGCCTGCTTCGTCTCTTATCGGGATCCAAACCTGAAAAAGACCGTGGAAACCTATGAGGGTGCGGTGGAGTACTTAAAGCAGTTTGCTGCGGATGAGAGAGAGATGACAAAGTACGTGATCGGTACAATGTCCGAACTGGATACGCCGCTGACCCCGTCGTTAAAGGGAGCGCGTTCCCTCACGGCTTATCTGAGCGGCTACGGGGACGAGGAAATCCAGAAGGAGCGGGATGAGGTATTAAAAGTCACGGTTGACGATATCCGCGCGCTTGCCGACCATATCAAGGCAATGCTGGATGGCGACAATATCTGCGTTGTCGGCAATGAGGAGGAAATCCGCAATAACGATACGCTCTTTATGAACATGGGCAATTTGATTTGATAATATCACAAAAAAGAAGGACGGCAGATTGAGCAGAAATAATGCTCAATCTGCCGTATCAGAATGGAGAGATTACAATGGATACACAGTACAGATCCGGATTCGCAGCGTTGATCGGCCGCCCGAATGTCGGGAAATCCACGCTGATGAATACGATGATCGGACAAAAAATCGCGATCACATCAAGCAAGCCGCAGACAACGCGTAACCGGATACGGACCGTGTGTACCAGTGAGAAGGCACAGATTGTTTTTTTGGATACACCGGGGATTCATAAGGCGAAAAATAAGCTTGGCAGCTATATGGTGCATACTGCGGAGCAGACACTTTCGGATGCAGATGTGATCTTGTTTTTGGTGGAGCCGACCGTCTATATCGGCGCGGGGGAGCAGCACATCATCGACCAGCTGAAACAGACGCGCACGCCCGTGATCTTAGTTGTAAATAAAATCGATACCGTCAAAAAGAACGATCTTTTTGCAGTCATTGATGCGTATCGCAGGCAGATGGATTTTGCGGAGATCGTGCCGGTATCGGCATTTCAAAATATGAATACGGACGAACTGCTTTCCTGCATTATCAAATATCTGCCGTACGGACCGGCGTTTTATGATGAGGACACCGTGACCGATCAGCCGGAGCGTCAGATCGTGGCGGAGCTGATCAGGGAACAGGCGCTCCGCATGCTGGACGAGGAGCTTCCGCACGGCATAGCTGTGACGATTGAGAGCATGAAACGGCTAAAAAGGATCACGGAAATTCAAGCAACCATTGTGTGTGAAAGGGATTCCCACAAAGGAATGATCATCGGTAAGGGCGGCGCGATGTTAAAGCGCATCGGCTCGCAGGCACGAATCGGGATTGAGGATTTATTAGGCTGTCAGGTAAACTTAAAACTTTGGGTGAAAGTAAAGAAAGACTGGAGAGACAGCGATTATTTATTGAAAAACTTCGGCTACCGGCAGGACGAAAACGAGTTTCGTTGACATGAAACTTCAGGGATTATGATAATTGCCATCCGTTAAAAGAGTTTGCAAAACGAGCTATAAGATACAAAGAATTTGTGTGTGAAACGCATGCTGCTCCGCATAGAAAAAAGAAAACTGCGCAATCTAAGCTTATGACCGGAAACGGTCATATACGGGGAAAACAGGGGGCGCAGGGATGAAACAGGATGAGTACTGGGATCGTTTTATGAAGAGTGGGAGTGTGCAGGATTATTTGGGATTTTGTGATGTGAGAGACAGGGAGCAGGCATTATCCGAGGACGGGAGAAATACGGAATATGCAGGATTTTCTGACGGTCACGGGGATGGTATTAAAGACAATTCCTGTGGGTGAGTATGACAGGCATGTATGTATCTTGACAAAGGAACGAGGCAAGATCACGGCGTATGCCAGAGGCGCAAGGCGGCAGAACAATCGTCTTTTGGCGGCGACCAATCCGTTCTGCTTCGGAGAATTTAAGCTGTATGCGACAAGAAGCTCCTATAATCTGTCGGAGGCGTCGATCAGTCACTATTTTGAAGAACTGCGCATGGACGTCGAGGGCGCTTATTACGGAATGTATTTTCTTGAAATGGCGGATTACTATACGAGGGAAAACAACGACGAGCGGGAGATGTTGAAGCTGGTGTTTCAGTCGCTGCGAGCGTTGTCCAAGGAGGCGCTTCCGCGCAGACTTGTGCGCTATGTTTTTGAGCAGAAGGCGATGGTGGTAAACGGAGAGTTTCCCGGAATGCCGCAGGACGGCAGGCTCTATTCGGAGGCTGTCGCATATACAATGGAGTACGTTACGGCAAGCAGCATTGAGAAATTGTACACTTTTGTGTTAAAGGACGAAGTGTTAGAAGAATACAGTGCGATACTCAACGGGTATCGGAAAAGGTACATAGACAGGCATTTTAAGAGTCTTGAGGTGCTAAGAGAGCTGGGGATGTAAGATTTACATTCCCGGCTCTCTTGACATGTCCATTACAAGGCTGGAAATGGGTGAGGCAAATAAAAGGAGCAAAAAATAGTAATGCTTGTCAATTGTAAGAATCTGTGATATTCTGTATCTGCTTTCAAAGCATGATAAATAAGAATGTATGTGTATCCGACATGTGTTTGGTTCCCGTGGAACTTAAGTTTGACATGGGACGCATGAAAGAAACATGGAATCGGGTGAGAAGCCCGGCGAGTCGGTCACTGTGATACCGCGCACGAAACTTAGGAGCAGCGGTTGAGTCAGATACATGGACACGTACAGTTGTTTTTGCCGGAACCGAAAACGACGCATTTCAGATCAGGTCTGCAGCCGGACGTGGGCAGGGTTTTTATACCCGAAAACGAGGAGCGGGGCGTGGTTTGCTTTGGTGTGTAGTTAAAAATCGCGGTTTTGGCAAAGGTCAGTGCTGGAAACGCGATTTTTGCTGTTGCGGAATGCGGCAGCGGAAAAACTGCGAGACAGGTGCGGTCAAATCCTGTCACACATCAAAGGAGGAGAAAGAAATGAGAGAAACAGAGAAAAAAGTGAGAGAAGCAGGATGGAGAGCCGGATTAAGAAAGACGGCGGCGCTGCTCGTATTGACGGTCTTTATGAGCGTTCTTGCCGCATGCGGCAGCAAGGATGAGGGCAAGTACAAGATCACCGTAGAGGTGGTGAACGATCAGGGGGAGACCAAGAGCTATCAGTCCTCCACCGACGCGGAAATGCTCTATGACGCGCTGCTTGAAATCGACGGTTTGACATTGGACGGCTATGCGTCCGATTACGGGTATTACATTACCGGAGTAAACGGTCTCACGGCGGATTTTGACGCGGACGGCGCATACTGGTCCCTGTATGTGAACGGGGAGTACGGTTCTTATGGTGTGGAATCCCAGCCGGTTGCGGACGGGGATACCTATCGTCTGGCATATGAGGTTTATGTAACAGAATAAAAAAGAGTATGAGAATGAAGACACGTTCAGATCAAAAAAGAATCATAACAGGTGGTATCCTTTCGATAGTCTGTATCCTGCTTTGCTTTGTCAGCGTATGGGGCTTTGTGCATACGGAAACAGGAGAAGGCATCACGCCGGATTCGGTTACCCAAACGATGGACGGGATTCTTTTATGGCAGTGTGCGGAGTGTGGTGTTTCTGATGTGCAGGAGCTCCTAGATAACGCTTATGCCGGGCGTGCGTTAAACGGCACCGTACAGACTTATGTGATCGGTCTGCACGGGTATCAGCCGGGATATGATTACATGCGTTACTTATCGAGTGTGCAGGAAGCACTTAAAGAAGATCAAGCAGGCACCATGTCCCTGCAAAAATCGGCGATGGTGCTTTCGGCGCTGCAGGCGGAGAATCCGGTTTCTGTAGAATTGTTGGAAGAAACAATCGGGGAACAGGGAATGATGTCCTATCTCTATGGTCTGCTGATGCTGAACGGGATGTCGGAGCAGGACGGGGGATGGACAAGGGAAGCGCTTGTACAGGAGATTTTGTTAAGGCAGCTTTCGGACGGCGGCTTTGCGATCACGGGAACGGAAGGGGACGTCGATGTCACAGCGATGGCGCTGCAGGCGCTTGCCCCGTATTATAAGGAAGCGCTGGAGAGAGAAAGCGATGCGCGGATTGTGCAGGCGGTAGAAAAAGCACTTGTTTTTTTATCGGAGAAACAGCTTGCGACGGGGGATTATGAAAACAGCGGGACGCCCAACGCGGAGAGTACGGCGCAGGTCATCTTAGCGCTCTGTGCGCTGGAGAGGAATGTGTGGACGGATGAGTCGTTTATAAAGGAGGGCGCTACCTTATTGGACGGACTTTCCCGCTATCAAAATGCGGACGGTGGGTTTTGCCATACGGAGCAGACCGCCTCCAACGACATGGCGGCATCGCAGGTATTTGCCGCGCTGTCCGCAGTCAACCGATCCATGCAGGGAAAGTGCTTTTTATTTGACTTTGCGGGTTATGAAAGAGATGATACCTTTCAAGTAAGCACAGAGGAAAGAATAACACGTGTTGCGCCTCGGCGGGGTGACGGGGTGAAAAACGGCGGCAAGGATATGCGGGTGACGCTGATCCTTTTGATTTTTGCGGCGGGCTGCGGTTATCTTGCGTATCTGTGTTTTACGAAAAAATACTGCCGCAAGCGGCTCGGCGGCACATTGCTTGTCATAGTTGTTTTGTCAGCGGTAATTTGGTTCATTCGGATTCAGACGCGGGAACAATATCTTCGGCAGGATAACGGAAAAAGCGGAGAAAACCCCATTACCGTATCAATGGAGATTCGTTGTGACACCGTTGCCGGAGCGGAGGATTATCTGCCGCAGAACGGCGTGATCCTTGCGAAAACATCGGTATCCGCATATGAGGGAGACAGTGCATTTGATGTGCTATGTGAAACGGCAAGGGTATATGATATTTCCGTGGAGTATGAGGGAACGGCGGCAGGCGATGAGTTTGCCTATATTGAGGGGATCGCCTATCTTTACGAATATGACTATGGGGAATTGTCAGGATGGATTTTTTTGGTAAACGGGGAAACACCGAATGTCGGCTGCGGAGCGTATCGGGTTGCGGATGGTGATGAGATCGTCTGGTATTATTCAAAAGAACTCGGCAGAGATGTGAAATGAGATTCCTAAACGATAGGAGAATAGAGTTGAAAGAGTGAGATAGAAAGGAAGGACGTGGAATGCAGGAGAACAAACGGCTGCTCATGCGGCTGCATCCGATCACGACACTTTGTTATATGACGGCAGTGTTGGGAATCGCCATGTTTTGTGTCAATCCGGTCATGCAAGGCTGTTCTTTTATTTGTGCCTGCATTTTTCTGCGGATGCTGTCGGAGCGCATCGCGTGGCGGCGTGTTCCGGCATTTGTGCTTTTTTTGGCGGTCATTGCGGGAATCAATCCGCTGTTTTATCATAATGGGGCGACCGTGCTTTTTTATCTGAACGGGAACCGGATCACCTTGGAGGCGGTGCGGTACGGCATCTGTACGGCGTGCATGTTCGGCGGCGTGTTTTTATGGTGCCGCAGTCTGTCTCTGATATTCAGCAGTGACAGGATATTATGCCTGCTTGGAGCCGTTTCACCGAAAGCGTCGCTTGTCTGCTCCATGACGCTGCGCTTTTTGCCGATGTATGCGCGTCAGATGGAAAAAACAAAGGCGCAACAGCGGCTTCTCGGTCTGTACCGGGAGAATACGCTGATCGACCGGATCAGGGGAAGCATGAAAGTGTTTGCGGCAGTCACGACTTGGGCGCTGGAACATTCCATGCACACGGCGGATTCCATGCAGGCGCGGGGGTATGGAGCATGCAGACGGACGCAGTATCGTCGGTGGCGTTTCGGAAGGCTGGATGCGGTTTTGTGCGGCTGGATGCTCCTATTATTAACAGCGATTGTTATTGAAATAAACCGCGGGAGCGTTTCCATGCGTTTTTATCCCGTGACGGATGCAATTCCGCTTGAGACGGAAAGTTTGTTTGTCTATCTTTGTTATGCCGCGGTCTGCCTCGCGCTGCCTGCGGCGCTTTGCTTGTTACGGATTTGGCGTATGATGAGAGAAAAGGAGTAACGATGGAGCTGTATCGGGTCGAACATTTGACGTTTGCGTATCCTGCTTGCGGATTCAGCAACATGCAGAGCGGCGACGACGGGAGGGAAATAACGGTTTTGCAGGACTGTTCTTTTCAGGTGGAGGATGGCAGCTTTGTGACGCTGTGCGGCGGGACGGGCAGCGGAAAGACAACGCTGCTGAACCTGTTAAAGAAGGAATTGCAGCCGGTGGGGAGGCTTACCGGAATTATCCGCTACCGTGACAGGTTTCTTGCGGATTATGCGTATGGCGAAACGGCGGCCGAGGTCGGTTTTGTCATGCAGAATCCGGACGAACAGCCTGTCACGGACAAGGTGTGGCATGAGCTTGCGTTCGGGTTGGAAAATATGGGTGTGCCCTCGGAGGAGATCAGGCGGCGTGTTGCGGAAATATCGGCGTATTTCGGAATTGATGAGTGGTATGATAAGGCGGTGGACGAGCTTTCCGGCGGGCAAAAGCAGCTCTTGAATCTGGCGGCGGTCATGGTCATGCGCCCGCGGGTACTGCTGCTTGATGAACCGACCGCACAGCTTGACCCGATCGCCGCGCAGAATTTTATGAATATGATCGAACGCTTAAACCGGGAGCTTGGTATAACGATTTTATTGGCGGAGCATCGGCTTGAGGAGGCGCTTGCGGTGTCGGACAGGGTGCTCGTGCTGCAGGACGGAAAGCTTCTGCATGACGGAACGCCGCAGCAGATCGTGCGCGCCATCGGTCAGGAGGAGCGTATTTATATGGCGCTGCCCTGTTCGGCAAGAATCTGCCGTGCACTTCGGGACGGGGGAGAGGAGAAGTCGGAACGGGAGGATGGATATTCGGAGGCGGATACCATCCCGCTCACGATCACGCAGGGGCGACAATGGTTGTGGGCGCGCTACAGGAATATTGGGAAAGATCATACGGAGCAGAGCGAATACCAAGATGCTGTAGAGACTTTGTCTTCGGAAAAAGAAAAGCAGGCGTCCGGGACGGGAGGCCGGACGCAGGAGCATAGAAAAACAAAGCCGATATTGGAGTGTAAACAGGTTTGGTTTCATTATAAAAAAGCATGTGATATTCTTTGCGGTGTACAATTTCAGATGAATGAGGGAGAGATTGTCAGTTTACTTGGCAGCAACGGTTCGGGAAAGACGACATTTCTGCATGTGATCGCGGGTATCCTGCATGCCTGCGGCGGGAAGGTGCGCATGGGCGCGGAGCGGGTCGGGTATCTGCCGCAGAATATCGAAACGCTGTTTATTGCGGATACCGTGGAGGAGGAGCTTCGTCTTGTCGGCGCAGAGCCTTCCGAACGGCTGGTATCGTACCGACAGGTACATCCCTATGACTTAAGCGGCGGGGAGAAGCAGATTCTTGCATGGGAAAAGGTGCTTGCAGGGAAACCGCAGCTTCTTCTTTTGGACGAGCCGACAAAGGGACTTGATGCAGCGGCGCGAAGGGAGGTCGGCATCCGGTTGCGTGCGCTTGCGGACGAGGGAGTCTCGGTGCTTATGGTAACGCATGATATTGAACTTGCGGCGGCTGTGAGCGACAGGTGCGGTCTGCTATTTCGCGGAGAGCTTTTGGCACTCGACAGAACGCGGGAATTTTTTCATGGAAATAGATTTTATACAACGGCGGCGGCAAGACTTTCGCAGAATTTGTTTGCGGATGTGCTGACGGCGGAGGAACTGGCAGAGCGCTGCCGGATACTTGACGGGAAAGAGCCCGATAGAGGGCTTCCGAAGGAAGCGGAGGAAATGTGAGACAGACACGAAAAGCCATGATTTCAATAACGATATTGCTGTTTGGGAGCATCCTGCTTCTTGTGCTCGGCGCAGCTGTCTTTCAGGAAAAGCGGTATGCATGGATTTCCCTTGGTATTGCCGTTTTATCCTGTATCGTCATGCTGCACAGCTTTGACAGGCGGCATACACATATCAGGCGTCTGGTATTCATTGCGGTTATGACGGCGCTTTCCGTGGCGGGCAGATTTTTGTTTGCCATGATACCGGCTTTTAAGCCGGTCACGGCAGTGATCGTCATGACGGGAATGTATTTTGGCACGGAGGCAGGATTTTTGTGCGGGGCGTTTACCGCCGTACTGTCGAATTTCTATTTCGGGCAGGGACCGTGGACGCCGTTTCAAATGGTTTCCTTCGGCGTGATCGGGCTTTTGGCGGGCGTCTGTCATAAACCGTTGAAAGCAAGCCGCATCGCGCTTGTTTGTTACGGGATATTTGCGGGTGCCTTTTATTCTTTGATCATGGATGTGTGGACGGTTCTGTGGAGTCAGGCGGCATTTGAACCCGGCCTGTATGCGGCAGCCATTCTTGCGGCGGCGCCGTTCACCCTGCTCTATTCGATATCGAATGTTATTTTTCTGCTCTTAATGAAAAAGCCGCTTGGCGCACGTCTGCAGAGGGTGATCACAAAATACGGCGTGTGACAGATATGCGATAAGTGAGCGCACACGGCATAAATTAAAGGTTGAAATACCATACTTTTTTATATATAATAAGAAGTCAGCTAGAGTGAGGAGAATTTGTCGGATGGAAATGAAAAACGGCATCTATGCGTTAAGAAAAAGTGTGATATGGCTGTTTGCGGTGCTGATGCTTGCAGGATGTGCAAAATCCGGGCAGGAGCCGCAGCCGGAAAAAGAGGATTCTTTTACCGCGGCTGAGGACACGATCATTGTCACAAGGGAGAACAATCTGATCGGATATATTTATGAGGCGTTTGATGAGAGCCGGTACAGCTTTACGGATTTCGAAGAAATGCTGAACTCCGAAGTGGAGGATTATAATTCGCAGATGGGCGCAGGAGGGATTGAGGTTAAGGAATGCACGCTTGCGGACGGCATTGCGCAGATTTCTTTGTCCTACGCGGATGCTGCGGATTATGAGAAATTTAACGGCGTACAGTTTTCCTGCGGTCAGACGCCGGAGGAAGGGGCGCGGCGGTTTGCGCTTCCTGCGAATCTGACGCTTGTGGACGCGCATGATCCGGAACGTACGATCACATTGGGAGAGCTTGACGACGGACAGGATTATCGGATGCTTGTCACGGACGATGATTCTAATATCCGCATACACGGAAGCGATATTTATTATATCGGCGAGGGCGATACGCTTGTGGGTGATGGCGATGTTAAAACCGCGGACGATGCGGCGCTGCATGTCATTATCTATTGAGCGTGATCGGGCTTTGAGATGCAGGTATACCTGATTATATCAGTTCAAAAGGAGAAAAAACATGGAAAAAACAATGGAGAAAATCGTTGCGCTGTCGAAAGCAAGAGGGTTTGTTTATCCCGGCTCTGAGATTTACGGCGGTCTTGCCAACACGTGGGATTTTGGGAATCTGGGTGTGGAGCTCAAGAACAATATCAAGAAGGCGTGGTGGCAGAAATTTGTGATGGAGAGCCCCTATAATGTGGGCGTTGACTGCGCAATTCTGATGAACCCTCAGACATGGGTCGCTTCCGGTCATTTAGGCAGCTTTTCCGATCCGCTTATGGATTGCAGGGAGTGTCATGAGAGATTCCGGGCGGATAAGATCATCGAGGATTTTGTGGCTGAACAAGGTATGAAACTGGACAGCTCCGTAGACGGCTGGAGCCAGCAGCAGATGAAAGATTTTATTGAGGAACATCAGATTCCCTGCCCTACCTGCGGCAAACATAATTTTACCGACATCAGACAGTTTAATCTGATGTTCAAGACGTTTCAGGGTGTCACCGAGGATGCGAAAAATACGGTATATCTGCGTCCTGAGACGGCACAGGGGATTTTCGTGAACTTTAAGAATGTACAGAGAACATCCCGCAAGAAGATTCCGTTTGGTATCTGTCAGGTAGGTAAATCGTTCCGAAACGAGATCACACCGGGCAACTTCATTTTCCGTGTGCGGGAGTTCGAGCAGATGGAAATGGAATTTTTCTGTGAGCCGGACACGGATCTGGAATGGTTCGCGTATTGGAAAAAGTATTGTATTGATTTCTTAAAGAGTCTGGGGATGAAAGAAGAGGAGATGCGTGTACGCGATCACGATCCGGAAGAGCTTTCTTTCTATTCCAAGGCGACCACGGACATAGAATTCTTATTCCCCTTTGGCTGGGGAGAGTTGTGGGGCATCGCGGACAGAACCAATTATGATCTGACGCAGCACCAGACGGTATCCGGTGAGGATATGTCCTATTTTGACGATACCAAGAATGAGAAATACATTCCTTATGTCATTGAGCCTTCGCTCGGCGTTGAGAGATTGTTCTTAGCGGTGCTGTGCGGTGCCTATGACGAGGAGGAGATCGGCGAGGGCGATGTGCGTACTGTCCTCCATTTCCATCCGGCATTGGCGCCGGTGAAGATTGCCGTACTTCCTCTCTCCAAAAAATTAAACGAGGGCGCGGAGCCGATCTTTGAGAAGCTCAGCAAAAAATACAACTGCGAGTTTGATGACCGCGGCAACATCGGCAAGCGCTACCGCAGGCAGGACGAGATCGGAACACCGTTCTGCATCACCTATGATTTTGATTCCGAGACCGACCGGTGCGTGACCGTCCGTTTCCGGGATTCCATGGAGCAGGAGCGTGTTGCGATCGAAAAGCTGGATGAATATTTTGCAGATAAATTTGCATTTTAATGAGATGTCTTACAAAATTGTCAGATACGCGTAAGTGAAAGCGATGGCATGAGATACAGCCTTTTTGTAGAATGAACCTAAATCAAATACCGTCCTGACGGCGGGGTACGATAGGAGGAGATTCTATGAAAAGGCTGTTTCGATTTGCGGCTATCGCATGCAGTATGCTGATACTTACGGGAACGCTGGTGATCGGGCATTATGTTGCTTTGGGTTATCGGATGTATCAGGACGCCGTGTTTGTTCAGAATGTGGAAGAAAAAGCAGGACAGATCAGAAGCAGGGACGGCTACATCGCGTTTGATGACATTTCGGAGACGTTTCTTGACGAACTACTTTATCGGGAAGACCGGAATTTTTACAGTCATTCGGGCGTGGATCTCGTTGCCATTGCGCGCGCTGCATGGCATGACCTTCAGGCAGGGCGTTATGTGGAGGGCGGCTCTACGATCACGCAGCAGCTCGCAAAGAATCTTTATTTTTCCGGCGAAAAGGAATTAGAGCGCAAGGTGGCGGAGCTATTTGTGGCGTTTGAATTGGAACGGTCGTTCACGAAAGAAGAAATTTTGGAATTGTATTGTAATGTGGTCTATTTCGGGGAGGGCTGTTACGGGATTGACGAGGCGGCGGAGCATTATTACGGGGTGTCGGCGGCGGAGCTGAATGAGGAACAGGCCGAGGCGCTTGTTTACACATTAAAATGTCCGGGATATTATAACCCGAATGCGCGTCTGGCTGCAGGAAATTGAGAAAAAATAAGGCAGGGATCATCGGCTGAAAGAGGAGGAGCAGTTATGAAGAAGAAAAAGAAAGGGTTACGGATTGTCGGTTTTGCGGCGCTGCTTGTGGGAACGGCATACATTTTAATGCGGGTTGGCAGGGATGTTCGCATCAGGGATTATCTATAAATTTTTTTCTGCAAAAACATTATTAAAATTTGACAAAAAAATGTGAGATAGAAGTGGATATATATACAAATTTATGGTATAATCTACCCATGTGTGCAGGAAAAATATTCCTGTAGGTCGGACGAAGGGGTTTCGTCCGGTTACCATTATAATAATGTTCAAAGGGGGACATGAAGAATGGCAAAATGGGTTTACCTATTTAAGGAAGGCAACGCAGATATGAGAAATCTTCTCGGCGGCAAGGGCGCAAATCTTGCCGAGATGACGAATCTGGGTCTTCCGGTACCGCAGGGCTTTACGATCACGACAGAGGCGTGTACAAAGTACTATGAGGATGGACGAAAGATCAATGATGAGATCATGGGACAGATCATGGAGTATATCGACCAGATGCAGGAGATTACCGGCAAGAAATTTGGCGATAAAGAAAATCCCCTTCTGGTATCCGTCCGCTCCGGCGCACGCGCGTCCATGCCCGGCATGATGGATACAATCTTAAATCTTGGTCTGAATGAGGAAGTTGTTGAGGTTCTTGCCAAGAAGTCGGGCAATCCCCGTTGGGCTTGGGATTGCTACCGCAGATTTATCCAGATGTATTCCGATGTCGTTATGGAGGTCGGAAAGAAGTATTTTGAGGAGCTGATCGACCGCATGAAGTTGGAGCGCGGCGTGAAGCAGGATGTCGAGTTGACCGCAGACGACTTAAAGCAGCTTGCGGATCAGTTCAAGGCAGAGTATAAGAGCAAGATCGGCAAGGATTTTCCGAGCGACCCGAAGGAGCAGCTTGTCGGAGCGATCGAAGCGGTATTCCGTTCATGGGACAACCCCCGTGCGAATGTATACCGCCGCGATAACGATATCCCGTATAGCTGGGGTACGGCGGTCAATGTCCAGATGATGGCGTTCGGTAATATGGGCGATACTTCCGGTACGGGTGTTGCCTTTACGAGAAATCCGGCAACCGGCGAAAAGCAGTTGATGGGAGAGTTCCTGTTAAATGCACAGGGCGAGGACGTCGTTGCGGGTGTTCGTACACCGCAGCCGATCGATCAGTTAAAGCAGATTATGCCGGAAGTATACGAGCAGTTCACGCAGATCTGCAATACGCTTGAAAATCATTACCGCGATATGCAGGATATGGAGTTTACGATCGAGGATCGTCATTTATACATGCTTCAGACGAGAAACGGAAAGCGTACGGCGAAGGCGGCGTTAAAGATCGCCTGCGATCTCGTGGACGAGGGCATGATCGACGAGAAGAAAGCGGTCAGCATGATCGATCCGAGAAACTTGGATTCCTTATTGCATCCGCAGTTTGATTCCTATGTGATCAGCAAGGCAATCCCCGTAGCAAAGGGACTTGCGGCAGCGCCCGGTGCGGCATGTGGTAAGATCGTGTTTACGGCGGAGGACGCTAAGAGATGGGCGGCAAGAGGCGAGAAGGTCGTGCTTGTCCGTCTGGAGACCTCACCGGAGGATATTGAAGGAATGAAAGCGGCGCAGGGTATCCTGACCGTGCGCGGCGGTATGACGAGCCATGCGGCGGTTGTCGCACGCGGCATGGGCGCATGTTGTGTATCCGGCTGTTCAGCGATTGCGATGGACGAGGCGCATAAAGTGTTCCGCATCGGTGAGCAGGAGTTCCATGAGGGAGATATTATTTCTTTCGACGGTACGACCGGTAACATTTATGACAGAGCGATCCCGACCGTGGATGCGACGATCGCGGGTGAGTTTGGCCGGATCATGGAATGGGCGGACAAGTACCGCACATTAAAAGTCCGTACGAATGCCGATACGCCTGCCGATGCGAAAAAAGCAAGAGAGCTTGGCGCGGAAGGTATTGGACTCTGCCGTACCGAGCATATGTTCTTCGGTGGACATCGTATCGACGCGTTCCGTGAGATGATTTGCTCCGATACGCTTGAGGAGAGAGAGGAAGCGCTTGCGAAGCTGCTTCCGCTTCAGCAGGGCGACTTTGAGAAGCTGTTTGAGGCAATGGAAGGCGATCCGGTCACGATCCGTTTCTTAGATCCGCCTCTGCATGAGTTTGTGCCGACCGAGGAGGAGGACATCAGAAAGCTTGCGGATGCAAAGGGCAAGACGATGGACGAGATCCGCAAGTTCATTGCGACGCTGCATGAAATGAACCCGATGATGGGACACAGAGGATGCCGTTTGACGGTTACCTTCCCTGAAATTGCGAGAATGCAGACTCAGGCAGTCATCCGCGCGGCGATCAATGTGCAGAAGGCACATCCCGAGTGGAGCATTACGCCGGAGATCATGATTCCGTTGATCGGTGATGACAAAGAATTAAAATATGTCAAGAAAAGTGTCGTGGAGACGGCGGATGCCGAGGTCAAAGCATCCGGCATTGACTTAAAGTATGAGGTCGGCACGATGATCGAGATCCCGAGAGCGGCGCTGACCGCGGGTGATCTTGCCAAGGAAGCGGAGTTCTTCTGCTTCGGTACGAACGACTTAACGCAGATGACCTACGGCTTCTCGCGTGATGATGCGGGTAAGTTCCTTGAGGCATATTACAAGGCGAAGATTTTTGAAAACGATCCGTTTGCAAAGCTTGACCGCAACGGTGTTGGACTCCTGATGGAGATGGCGATTCAGAAGGGCAAGGAGACAAGACCGACGATCCACTGCGGTATCTGCGGTGAGCACGGCGGCGATCCGTCCTCCGTTGAGTTCTGCCACAGCATCGGCTTGGATTATGTATCCTGCTCGCCGTTCAGAGTACCGATCGCAAGATTGGCAGCAGCACAGGCGGCTATCAATAATTGATGCCATAGGAATTTTGAACGATTTGGCGAAAGTATAAGAAAATGGCTTGAAATCAAGGGATTTTGAGCGTGGAGGGGTTCACCGGAGTGGCTGGTGGGCCTCTCTTTTTTGGCTTTTTTGATACCGCTGTGAATGTAGCGATTGACACAATTTGGCAAAAGTATACTTTCCGGCAAAAGTCAGGGGTTTCCGCAATCGTTTGCAAAATTTGTCAATGACAATGAATATTGCAGAGATTCATGGTATAGATATAGTAATAAAAAGTATGGAACCTTATGAAAAAATATAGGCTAATTATTGTCTGCCTGCTGATATTGCTGGTCTTT
>CAZZNE010000005.1:57088-135597 GCA_964655525.1 uncultured Clostridium sp. | reverse complement strand
CGCTCCCGGCCTTCCGGTCGAGCCGCAACAGTGATATACTAGCACGCACTTTACCTCTTGTCAACAGGTTTTTTCTATTTTTTTGTGGATTTTTTGATCTTTTCTGATTCTCAAATCATGCGGCTCAGAACGTTTTTTGAATTTGAAGAACAGCCGTACTTTTCAATTAGGCAACTCCAGATAGTAAAATAAAAGAAACCGCCACAAAAGTGCAGCAGTTTCTTTCATTTTTATAATCCTTTTTACAGAAATTTCCTGTGCCAAATCAATTCTTAGTCTACTTGGTCTTTCAAAAAGTGTTCCTCACAAACCTATCTTGTTTCAATACGTATGGAATCTAAGCTTACATTAAATGCATCCGTCCATGAACCACCAACGACCTGCGTATAAGTAATCACTATCGTTTTATTTTCCTCGGTTTCAACCGCAAACTGAATCTGCTCCATATCCAGCATCGCACAAGATAGTCTGATCAACCGCGTCCTGCAGCCGTTCATCTCTGATTCGGTAAACTCTGTACAGTCCACCTTAACCTCATCACCGTAGAGCTGACCATATAAATACGTCAGTTCCTCGCAATAAGATTCCTTTGTGTATCGGAAGGTTTCCGGATCATATTCGGATACTATGACAACGATATTGGCAGGATCGTCCGGATAATCCGGTGCAAAATACATACCGTCACCCTGATCAATAAATTCTTCGGGAAGTTCATAGTATAACACCGGCATTCCCTGTTCAAAATTCTCTGCCGTCTGATAGCCGTCTTCCCCATCATAGGATATCGGCTCACCCGATCCCAAAAGCTCCACGGTCCATGAATCTTCCTCTGTCTTCACGGTCAGCCTAAGCTGCTGCATGGATGCCGCTTCCGCCTCCGTAACTTCAAACACGACAACAACCGCGCGGCTCTCTCCCGGCTCCAGCGTACATTTCGTTGTCTTCATGTCATCCAGCAGAAGCGTTGTCAACGCATTGATCTGTGCACCGTCGTTGATGAAAACACGAAAGCGCGGTTTTAAGTCCAAAATATCCACCTGCGCCGCCTGCGCATTCTGATTCGTGATCATATATTGCAGAATCAGCAGCTCATTGCCGTACAGCGCATCCATCGCAAAGTAAAAATCATCCTCGGAATCTTCAGGATATGATTTTGTAAAGAAATAACCCTGATAAGAAATGTCAATTCCCGGCAATCCGAAAAATTCCGCGAGTGTGCGCGTCTCGACTACCTCGCCGCCACCGATCAGATCATCCTCAGGTCTTCCGTCCGTATGCTCCCCGTCCGAATCCTGTTCGGGCGTCTTCGTCGGTTCAGGCTCCGGCATATAGGCATGCGCCGCGCGCCTCTGCATTGCCAGTATCATCTCATCCTCCGTCATCAGACGCGAATCACGGTTTTGATCGTTTTCATATAAAAGTGTCGCCGCATATTTGAGGATTGCCTGCTCATCGTCATCCGTCAGCTCAGGGTATTTTCCTCCGCAGCCGCACAATGCCGCTGTCATCATGCAGATTCCTGCTATCACACACCATTTTTTATTATGAAATCCTGATTTTAGCTTTTTCATCCTGCTAACCATTCCTTTCACCCGGCGCAAATGGTCATGACTTCCACCGTCTGCCTATTACTGCGCTATTTTTATCATAGCACAAAAAATATTGGGAAACAACAATTTTTACATTATCCGTTTTGATGTTCCCTTTGTGCAATTTCATGCAATATTGCTGAAAACTCCTCTGATTTTGACTCTAACAGACCATGCGTCGTATTTTCCATAATATACATTTTTTTATAAGGAGCGCTTACCGATTCAAAATAATCCTGTGCGATCAGATAATTGGTCTGATAATCTTTATCGCCGTTAATATTATAATACGGCACCTGATAGTCGGTCCTGCCAAGTAATGAGAATTTGTTAAATTCATCCGACCCTAAAAATTCCTCATATACGCTAAAATCTGACTTAAAATATTTATAATAATCTCCAAGTGAGTAGTATGGATTAAATACTTGCACGGCGATCAGGTTATAATCTGTTCCATCAGCGAACATATGATAGCCGTATTTTTCCATTAAGGCATTTCTTGCCGCATAATATTCTGTCGAAAAATCATTAATATTTAATTTTTCAATCAGGCGCTTGCTTTCTTCATCGTCCCCCGCCCATTTCATGGCTTCTTCCTTAAAGGCGATTTCATTCTGATAGAAATCAACAAGCTGTCCCGTCCCAATATAACATTCGTAATATTCCGGATATGCAAGCACAAGGTTACAGCCGAAATACGTTCCCCACGAATGACCAAGCAATGTGAGTTTTTCCTTTCCAAGATAGTCTAACAGATATTTTGTCATTTCTACGCCATCACTCATCATCAGATCGTATGTCAATGTCGTATCATTCTGGTCGGAAGAATAGCTTTTTCCACAATTTCTCTGATCCCATGTAACAACCGTGTAGACATCTGACCATTTTCTCGTGAAAGCATAATCATAGGTACTTGTAGACGAACCGGGACCGCCATGCAGATATAATAAAACAGGATTGTCCCTATCTTGTCCATATATACTGATCCACTGTTTTGTGCCGTTTATATCGACATACATCTGCTCATTGATACCGCCTTCGGGCGTCCTGCTATAAATCTTCTGCCCGATCAAGCGAACAACAAAAAAAAGCACGATCACAGCAGCAAGTGCAATCAATAACCATTTCAGTGTCTTTAAAAAAACTCTTAAAATCTTTTTCATTATGTACTCCCTTTCCGTGCCTTAGGCACGTTCCAGTTCAAACCAAAACTCCACACCGTTATCATAATTGTTTACGCCATATCCCTGGTGCATGGTATTCATGATTGCTCTGACGATGGAAAGCCCAACGCCGCTGCCGCCATACTCGCGCGTCCGCGCTTTATCCACTTTATAGAATTTATCCCATAAATAGGAAAGACTCTCCTCCGGAATGGGCGCTCCCGTATTAAATACGGTCACGCGTACCACATGCCGTTCTTCTTCCTCCCAAAAACGAATTTCCATCTTTTTTTCTTCATTCAAATGATTGAGGGCATTCGTAAAGTAGTTCATGACAACTTCCTCCACCTTGAACTCATCCCCCCACACATAGAGCGCGCCTCTCTGTTCAACGGAAACCTTCGCATTGTACTGACGTACCAAAATATCCGCAGACTGCACATAATTATTGACAAGCGCAACAATATCAAATCGTTCCAGCGTCGTCACATTCTGTCCGGACTCTAGCTGGTCAAGCGTCATGAGCTGTTTTACCATGCGGTTCATTTTATTTGCCTCATCAATGATCACGCCGCAGTAATACGCTCTCCCTTCCGCGTCCGCATCAATCCCCTCCTGCAAGCCCTCCGCATATCCCTGGATGAGAGCGATCGGCGTTTTCAACTCATGGGATACATTGGATAAAAACTCCTTGCGCTGCGCCTCCAATTCTTCTTTGGCTGCAATGTCCCTGCGCAGTTCATTGTTTGCGGTTTTTAACTCCGATATGGTCCGCTCAAGCGCATCTGACATTTGATTGATATTCATGCCGAGTTTCCCGATCTCGTTCTGCTTTTTTCCCGTGTAGCGCGCATCAAAATCAAGCCGGCTCATCCTCTCGGAAAGCTCGGACAGCTCACGGATCGGCGCCGTCACCTTGCGCGTGACGACCCAGATGATCACACCGCCGAGCAGCACGCCCACCAAACCGCTGTACATGAGAAAGCGGTTTGCGATCTGCACACTGTCCTGAATGCCGACAATGGATGTGCGGATTAAAAACATGTCATTCGGATCAAAAAAGCCCCACATGACAATATAATCCATACCGGACGCCTGCTCCGTCACACGCTCGATCTGATACAGCTCCTCTTCTTCTTTTTCTAAGACCGTACCGCCGTACAGACCAAGCGCGAGTTCAAAAAACTGCACCTTTAAGAGCTCCACATCGCTTGTCGTGTACAAGAGCGGAACCGCATACTCATTCATCACAAGAATATCCAGATTATAACGTCCGATCAGCTTTTCCAATTCAAGCTGAAACGCCTCGGACGTCAGCTGATTCCCGTGAACGCTTTCCGCGATCGTATGATACGTGCGAAGCAGTACCTGTTTTTTATTATGAATATAAAATCTTTCCAGACAAAATTGATTGATTAAATAGCAAAGCAGAATGGTGCCTGCCAGAACCAGCATAAAGATCAATGCAAATTGTTTTTTTATAGAGTCTTGTACGCCAAATCTGCCTTTTTTGTTCCTGTTCATACCGATACCCCGCCTGCCCGCAGACAGCACTTGCAGGACTGCTCCTGCTGCCTTCTGTTTTCTGTCCGGATTGGACGCTTATTATTGTATCAGCGAAGTCTTTACAACGCAATTATCTTCACAAATAATACACACTTCTCAAACGATTTATCCTTTTTACTAAAAGCTCTCACTTCCCATCATTCGGAAATATGACCGTAAAACGCGTTCCCAATTCCTGTCTGCTGACCACCTCGTAATAACCGCCATGCTGATCTACGATCCACTTGGCAATGGACAGTCCGAGTCCGGTTCCGCCCGTTTTATTTCCACGCACGGCGTCCGCACGGTAAAAGCGGTCAAATGCATGCTCCATATCCGGCTGCGACATGCCGATCCCGTCATCCTGAATGCTGTAGAAGGGCGCACCGTCCTTTCCGATTCCCGCCCGCAGGATAATCTCTTCTCCCTCTTTTGTATATTTTGCCGCATTGTCCACCAAAATACGCGCAGACTGCTTGATCATATCGCTGTCCCCACAGATTGCCGCTTCTCCCATCTCCTCAAAACGGTAATGATGCTGCTCGTCAATCATCAGGGACTCCTCATATACCTCACGCAGCACGCTATTTAAAGATATTCTCTTTTTTTCCAATTTCTGACGGTTGCTGTCTCCGCGCGCAAGAAACAGCAGCTGCTCCACCAGATGCTGCATGTGCTCCGCCTCGTTTTTAAGCGCCCCGATTGCTTCCTCCAAAACCGCTTCATCCTCTTTCCCCCAGCGGTCAAGCAGATTCACATAACCCTGAATGACAGCGATCGGCGTGCGCAGCTCGTGGGAGGCGTCGGATACAAACTGTGTCTGCTGCTTGTTCGCTTCCCGCATCCGCTCCAGCATATCATTAATGGCACGCTCAATTCCCTGAAGTTCCCGGTTGGAAACCTCAAGGCGCGCATCCGGACGTTCCACATGCAGATCAGAGATTGCCTCCTCCAAATTCTGATAGCGGCTCTCATCCATGGCAAGCTCGCTCAACTGTCTTGTGCGCTCCGCCATCTGCCGGATCGGGCGCAGATAGTAACGGACCTTTCTGGTTCCCCACAGCAATTGATGAAGCACCAATATCAGCTCCACCCCCAAAAGCGCCGCCGCCGAATAACGCAGCACAGCAATCCACGGACCGATCAATACCGTATAGTATTCGTTTGTTCCCGGCTCTCCGCATTGCAGCACAAGTTCCTGAATCGGCTTCGTGTGCAGGAATGTCCTCGAGATATTCAAATGAAACTCCCCAAGATACTGCACGTCCAGACAGTACAATGCGGCTGCGCCCAGTATCACGCAGAGTATTACATCGATCGATGCGAATGCGCCGAACAGGGACAGCGCCGCATTCCAATTGATCCTGCGCGCAATGGAGGTCACGCGTACGGTCTCATTCGGCTGTCCGCTCTGATCTTTATTTTTCTGTTCTCTTCGTTGTTCTTCCCGATTTTCTTTCATGCCTCACTGTCCTTTATCACATATCCGACGCCGCGCACCGTCTGAATCAGCTTTACCTGATATACTTCATCCAGCTTTGCGCGGACATATCGCACATAGACGTCGATCACATTTGTCTCACCCATATAGTCGTAGCCACATACTTTTTGTAACAGCGTGTCTCTGGAAACAACAATGTTCTTATTTTCCATCAACACGCGCAGCAGCTCGAACTCGCGATGGGTCAATTCAATCAGATTCCCCTCATAGCGCACTTCGTATTTCAGCATATCGAGCGTCAAGCCGCCGCAGGAGAGAACATGCTCCTCCCCCGCGCCCTGGGCGCTTCTTTTTTTGAGCGCAAGACGAATTCTCGCAAGCAGTTCCTCAATGGCAAAGGGCTTTGTCATATAATCATCCGCGCCGCCGTCCAAGCCCGCTACCTTATCCATCACCGCATCCCGCGCCGTCAGCATGATGACGGGCATATTCGATTCACGCCTGATGCGCCGCAGCACCTCGAAGCCGTTTAACTCGGGCAGCATCACATCAAGGATCATCAGATCAAACCGCCCGCTCTGCGCCTTTTCAAGTCCTTTTCTCCCGTCCTGCGCCTTTTCGACCTCGTAGCCCTCATGTAAAAGCTCCAGCTCAACAAAACGCGCAATTTTTTCTTCATCCTCCACGATCAATATGGATTGTGCCATCTCAAAACCTCCCGCATAGGAATAAAAAAGAACGCTGTGCGTTCTTTTTTATTCATTCTCTCTGTTATGGAACTCGTCCTTCATCTGTCTTGCCGTCTCCGCCGCGCTGTCCATCGCCTTATTTAAGTCCACCGCCTTGAGATCCGGTCCGCGGAAATGATAATGCAGATCAAAGAACAGACCGATCACCAGTAAAATGAGCACGAGCCAAAAAGCGATGATAAACGCCAGGATCAACACCAGCACCGGAATGGCAAGCACTTCCTTTCCGTCTTTCGTGATATAGAAGTAATTGGAGCAGCCCTTTTTGATCAACCGTGCGCACCAGCGTCCGAAACGCCTGCATGCATCGCAGAAATCATGTTTGCTCTCCGGTTCGTCGTCGATCACGCCCTCGTATTTCGGCATGCCCTGTGTGGAATAGCCCGCCTGCCCCGTACCTTTCGTCTTTCCGCTTTTCTCCAAAGCGATCATCGCATCCAGAATATCCCAATTGTTGTTTTCGAGGGCTTCCTTTGCCTCCTCGTAGCTTACGTTGGCGCGCTCTCTTAATTTTTCTACCTTTTCATAATTTTCCATGATGATTCTCCTCCCTGTCCGGTTATCCGTTATTTATCTCATGAATCGAAGATTCATGAGATAAATTCGCCGCTCGCCGAATGAGTAAACTCATTCTTCTCGCTAACGCTCATTCTATCACAGATTTTGTATCGCATGCTTACCTGTGAACTGATATCATCATACACAACGGACCTTAAACCGAAATGTGGAAAAGATTAAAAATAAATTAAAAAGAAAATAAATTTCGCATAAGAAATAATGTGTCTGTATCATTCAGTCCTCAACGGAAAATTTATATCCGACGCCCCAGATGGTCTTAATGTATACGCCCTTTTCCCCGATCTTGCTGCGCAGCTTTTTGACATGGGTATCAATCGTGCGTGCATCTCCGAAATAATCATAATTCCACACATGATTTAAGATTTTCTCTCTCGAAAGCGCGATGTCCTGATTTTCCATAAAATAGCACATCAGCTCAAATTCCTTGTAGCTTAGATCAATCTGTTTACCGTCCACCTTGACGACATGCGCTGTCTGGTCGATGACGATACCACCCGCCTCCTTTATGGTCTCCTCCTTCAGCGAGCCGCTTCTTCTTAAGATTGCCTCCACACGCGCGACCAGAATTTTCGGACTGAACGGCTTTGTGATATACTCATCCACGCCTAGAGAAAAGCCCTGCAGCTCGTCATGCTCGTCACTCTTTGCAGTCAGCATGATGATCGGTACCTTGGAATAGGAACGGATTTCCCGGCAAACCTGCCATCCGTCCATCTGAGGCATCATCACATCCAAAATGATCAACGCGATCTCCTGATCTTCAAAAAAAATGTCCAGCGCCTGCGCGCCGTTCTCCGCCTCCAAAACCTCATAATCGCTCCGGAGCAGAAAATCCCTGACGAGCTTTCTCATACGGCTCTCATCATCCACAACCAACACTTTTAATCGATCCATAAGCTTCCCGTTTACTCCGTTTCTTCCTTTTCATGCACGCGGTTCGGATATTCGGGCGTAATGCCCAGCTCACGCTCCCGTCCGCTCACCTCGCGTTCTCTGGCGCGAAGCTCCTGCTCCCACGACGCATATTCATTCAAGATCTTTGACTTATAATTCAGAATATTCGGATTATCACCGGACATCGCGATCAAAAACATGCCCGCCACAAGCAGCGTCAGGATTACATTGACAGCGAGCGAAACGCGGAACGACCATATCGGAACGGTACGCTCCTTTTCCTCGCTTGCGGCCGCGCTCTGCCGATGCCCTTCCTGACTCCTTGCCTTTCCCGAAAACTGTGCCTGAAGCGGAACTGCCCTCAGCTCGTTTTCTCTCGCCACGCCTGTATCCAACAAATAATCCCGCAGCTTTATAAGATACTTACAGCCAACCGGAGTCTGAAACGTTCGGTTCATGACGGCGCGGTTATAAACGCTTAAGACCATCTCTCCATTTTGATAATCCAACCGGCTTTCGATTGCCCTGATCTTTTCTAATTCCAGCCGCGCCAGATCAGCGTCCTCCATATTGGCAAACCGATAGCCCTCTACCACCAATTCTTCCCTATCTGTCGTCATCTTCCATTCTCCTGCGTGACAACGGTCGAAACAACGTCATTCTTCCCGTCCATCCGATCATTCTCGTAAAGATAATCCCCAAAAATATTCCGATACTATCAATGCCAACATCTTTTATCGACGGTCCCCTGCCTGCAACAAAGGACTGATGATACTCATCCAGCCCCGCATAACCGACGCAGATCACACCTGCGACAAGCATCAGCCATATGCCCCTGACGCCGTACACATACAATGGAAATGCAACACTGACCGCCAAAATAAAATAGACCGTCATATGTGCCAGCTTCCTGACATAATAATGAATCTGCTCCACCGCCTTCTCCATCTGCTCCTGCGTAAACCGTATGCCAAAGAAATTCTCCGTTCCGGAAACAACATACCGGCTTACTTTCATGCTGAGCTTCGCCGACTCGGTTCCGGTCTGCGCCGAAAAACGAAAGATCAGAAGCATGACAAGGACCGCCGGCAAAAAGGACATCGGTTTTAATATGATCCGCAAAAAAGTTTTCATATTTCTTCCCTTAACGCCGATAGCCTGTCACGATCTCGCAGTTTCCGTCTCCCTTGACGGAATCGCTGCGAATGATCTCTCCGATATGCCATGCACGGATCCGTCCCGAAAGCGGATTTTTCACACTCTCGATGTCTCCGACAATATCCGCCGTGACGTCACTGTACTCAAACGAAAGATCCGTCCCCTCCATCGTGCAGTCCTCCAATACCAGTCCCTTGACATAGCAGAGCGGCTGCGTTCCGATAATCTTACAACGAATGAATTTTAAGTTTTCCGCATACCAGCCAAGATATTCTCCCTTTACCGTACTGTCAACGACTGTCACATTCCTGCTGTGCCAAAACGCATCCTTCGTATCGAGATTGCAATTGCGGATCGTCGCATCTTCCACATATTGGAACGAATATTTTCCTTTCATGGTGCAGTTGTCAAGCACCAGCCTCTTTGTCTCAAAAAAAGGATACTCGCTTGTTAAGTCGCATTCCTTTAAGGTAACATCCGCACAGCGCCACGAAAACTCTGGCGATACGATACGGCAGTTATGTAAACTCATTTTCGCGCATTCACGCAGCGCCTTGATGCCTCCCATGTCGCAGTCATTGATTGTCACATCGGTATCATACCAAAGCGCCGCGCGGCAGCCCTCCGACATCGTACAATTTTCGATCACGCCCTGCTCCACATGCCAAAACGGATAGCGCAGCATAAACTGACAATTACGAACTGCGATATTCTTACTCTCTTTCAATGCCGATTCTCCGTCCGCGGGTCCGTCAAACACACAATGCTCCACCAACGTATTCCTTACGCCATATAATGCGCGTTCCTCATCATAGCACTGATTTTTATACTCTTTCTCATACTCCATTATGAAAACCGCCTTTCTTTCACTGTCTTTCACTATAGCTCTTTTTTCGCGTATCCGTCAATATATTTGCGTGATTTTCTTATCCCGCGCCTCCCTTGCGCTGCGCTCTCACGCTCCCGCTTCTTCTAGGGAAACACTGATTAAATCAGTGTTTCCCTAGAAGCGTCACAGTGCGCGCATCCTGTCCGTAATAATACACGCTGTCCGTCAATACTTCCTCCGGCTCTACGCGCGTTGTATTGATCTCATGCACCATATCACGCAGGGAAGCCGCCTCCTCTTTACTCCGCACCGGCAGGACGATCAGCTCATGCACGGAGCTTGGCAGAATGGCAAGACTGCTTTTCAACCGCTCCGATAGTCCGTCAAAAATTCCTTCATACAGCATGACCGCCGCTCCGTAGCTCTTATATGTGTTTGTCACAACATACATCGCGATTTCCTTTGCTTTTTCGACCTCTTCGATCATCTCCTGCGGAACCTCCTGCTCTTTTTCCACGCTCTTTAACAGCTCCGGCATGGTACAGACCAGTTCCGGATACAATGTGCGCATATTCCGCTTGGCGTCTTCCAATAACTGTTCTTTGGTAACGCCCCACATCCACATATGCTCGTTGCGCACCTGTATGGCTCCGCATCCAAGTTCCTCATGTTCTATTTTACAGAAAAACGTGATCGCAAGATCTAAATAGGGAATGTACGGTATTTCCTCCAAAAGCTTTTCGTTTTTTTCGCAACTGATCAGCTTGTACGCAATATGCTCCTTCGCAAGCTCATAGTCCACAAAAAATCCGGTGTCAAAGGAAAGCCATGGGTCATGTTCCCGGTAACAGGATAGAATTTCTTCCAGAATCTCCTCCATGCTCTCCCCCTGTAAATATTGTTCGTAATAGCTTTCCAGATAAACGGTCGGCGATACATTCCTCTCCTGCCCGAAAATGCTGACTCCCGTCAGTACGATGCCGTTATTTTTGCAGACTTTTTGAACCGAGACATCCGCCTCGCTGCCAACAGCCTTGCGCAATGCTTTTTCTGCCTGCTCGACAAAGTCCTGCTGTGTTAATTGTTTGTGATCTGTTGTATTTTGATTCCTCATTTTTAACCTCCATGCTGTCAATAGCCCGCGAATTTGGGCGTCAGCACAAATTCGCCGGTTGAAAAATCTCTGATTTTTCAACCTGTAACCCCCATGTATTTGATTTCAGACAATAAAAAAGACAATGAAAAAGAAAGCATGTTTCAAATCTTCTCCATTGTCTTATCAGTTTTCTATTATGCAGATTCTTTTTTATGCTCTGGAAAGATACTCCCCGGTTCTCGTATCGATCTTGATCTTGTCCCCCTGATTGACAAACAGAGGAACGTTGACCTGCGCACCGGTCTCCACCGTTGCCGGCTTGGTCGCGCCCGTTGCGGTATCGCCCTTAAAGCCCGGCTCGGTATCGGTAATCTCAAGCTCCACAAACAGAGGCGGCTCAATCGCAAATACATTCCCGTTGTGGGAACATATCTTTACCATTTCGTTCTCCTTGACATATTTCAGCGCGTCGCCGACCGTATCCGCGTTCAGCGCAACCTGATCATAGGTCTCGGTATCCATGAAATTATATAAACCGCCATCCTCGTAAAGATACTGCATATCTTTTCTGTCAATACGTGCCTGCGGACATTTCTCAGTCGGTCTGAAGCTCCTCTCAACAACGCCACCGTTGATAATATTTTTCAGTTTCGTTCTGACAAAGGCTGCGCCCTTGCCCGGTTTTACATGCTGGAACTCAATGATCTGGAAAATGTTACCGTCCAACTCAATGGTGATGCCGTTTCTAAAATCACCTGCAGATATCATAAAATAATCCTCCCGCTATTCACGTTATAATTCCCATTTAGTTTATACTATAAACGCATATTTTTCAACTATTTTTTGGCGAAATAGGTAAAATCTTTGATTTTTATCTATTCCCGTTCTCTGATGAGCGCGATCACCTGATCGATCGCCTCTAAATATCCCGGAAATCCCTTCCCGTAAATCTGGTGATCACAGGCGGGCGCCGTCACGGACACCTTTCGGAACTCCTCCCGCGACGTAATATCCGAAATATGGATTTCCACCTTCGGCATCGTGACGCTTTGCAGCGCGTCGTGAATGGCATAGCTGTAATGCGTATACGCGCCCGGATTGATGACGATGCCCTGCGTGCCGTCAAAATATGCGTCCTGTATCCGGTCGATGATCGCCCCCTCATGGTTGGACTGGAATACCTCGATCTTCGTTTCTGTCTCTTTCGCTTTCTCGGCGATCATATGAAGCAGATCATCATAATTCTGCGTGCCGTAAACTTGTTTTTCACGGATTCCCAAAAAATTCAGATTTGGTCCGTTGATCACTAATAACTGCATGATTGTATTCCCCTCTTTTCCGCCTCGCGGACAATCTCTGTCAAAATCTGTTCCACGGATAAGCTGTCCGTGTCAATGACGACGTCGGCCGCCTCCTCATACATGCTTTCTCTCTCCGCCATCAGCTCACGGATCCTTGTCAGCGGATCATCGCACTGTAACAGCGGACGGGTCGTATCGTTTTTCACACGCGCATAGATTGTCTCCGGCTTTGCCCTGAGATAAACAACCATGCCGAGCGTTTTCAGGATTTCCCGGTTCCTGGGGCGCATCGGTACGCCGCCGCCTAATGAAATGATCTGTCCGTGCCCCTGCTTTGCAAGATGGAGCAGGCATTCGGTCTCCATCTGCCGAAACGCCTCCTCGCCATCCTCGGCAAATATGTCCGATATTATTTTTTGCTGTTCCTTCTCGATCAGCTTATCCGTATCCGTCACCGTCATCGCCATTTTATAAGACAAACGGATGCCGACGGTCGTTTTTCCGCTTCCCATGAAACCTTCCAATACGATATGTTTACTCATGAATGTTCATCGCTTCCTTCATCTTCTGATATACGATCGCAGCCTGTCCGTCGGTCACTTTCACGTCGTTCCACAACTCATAGGCCAGGATTCCCTGGTAAAGAAGCATTTTCAGACCGTTCATCGTCCGTGCGCCCGCCTGCTCTGCCGCCTTCATAAACTTGGTCTTTGCCGGATTAAAAATAAGATCGACGCCCACGTCCACATACTCGTAAAAATCCTGCTCCTCTATGACCGCGTCCTCCACATGCGGAAACATCCCGACGCTCGTCGCCTGAATGACCAGATAGGGCTTTTTCGGAATCGCGCGATAATCGGAGAGCGCCTCTGCAAAAATGCAGTCGCGTCCCGTCCGCTCACGAACCTCATCGGCAACCTCTTTTGCTTTTTCTAACGTCCGATTAAGGAGATATACCCGCGACGCTCCGTTTACGGCGCACATCATTGCGACCGCACGCCCGACGCCGCCCGCGCCTAAGATCAGCACTTCCCTGTCCTCCAGTGTGATCCCCTCGCTTACAAGCGCCCGGTACAGCCCCGGCATATCCGTATTATACCCCTTATATCCGCCCGCGCAGCGCACAAGCGTATTGACGGCGCCGATTTTTTCCGCAAGCGGGTCGATCGCGCAAAGGTGCGGGATGACTGCGCTTTTATGCGGCACGGTCACGTTCAGCCCGCGGATGGAAAGCGCATACGCGCCATTCACTGCCTCCCCCACACGCTCATTTTCCACGCGAAACGTCACATAGGCAAGATCGATGCCCAAAAGTTCGGAAAGCGTATTATGGATGATCGGCGAGATCGAATGCTCCACCGGATTTCCGATCAGTCCGCAGACAGCGGTTGTTCCCTTGATCTCTTTCATGCTTTCTCCCCTTTTTTCTTTTTTCTGCGGTAAAAAAACAACACGACCGCCTCAAGTCTGCGCTTTAAGACGATCTGAATCTCCTCCTTCGGATGGATCGGCTTTACGAGGATCGTATGGATTCCGGCGCGCTTTGCACCCCAGACGTCCGTAAAAAGCTGATCTCCGATAAACAGCGTATTCGTCTCATCCGAATGCATCCGCCGCATCGCTTCCCGATAATTCTTCGGATTCGGCTTGCCCGCCTTATAGATGTACGTGCCATAGTTTACGCCGTCACGGAACATCTTCACGCGAGGCTCTTTATTGTTGGAAATAAAAACAACCTGCATACCGAGTCTGCCCAGTTTTGCAAACAGCTTCTTTGCGCGCTCATCCGCAGGCGCTCCGTGCGGCACTAACGTATTATCAATATCAAACAGCACGCCCGTTACGCCCTGCTCTTTTCTCTTCTCAAAATCAATATCATAGACGCTGTCCACATCTTCATCGGGATAGAAACGGTCAAATATCATCGCATGCTCTCCGTTTTCCTTATCATGTTCAAAATATGGTCAAGCAGCCTGTCAGCCACTTCCTCCTTGCTCATCATCGGCAGCTCCACCGTTTCCTCTTTTGTCAGAAATGTCACCACATTGGTATTGGTTCCGAATCCCGCGCCTTCCTGTTTCAGATTATTGGCGACGATCATATCCAGCTTCTTCTTTTCCAGTTTTGCGCGTGAATTTTCTACCATGTTTTCTGTCTCCATGGAAAAACCGCACAAAAACTGCCCTTCTCTGCGATGCGCTCCTAGATAAGCAAGGATATCCTCTGTTCGTTCCAGCTCAATGGACATTTCTTCTTCTTTTTTCTTGAGCTTCTCATCCGCGATCACACGTGGACGATAGTCTGCCACTGCTGCCGCCTTAATGATGATATCCTGCTCGGGCGCCGCTTCTTTGACTGCCTGCGCCATATCCGCCGCAGATACCACGGGCACCATCCGCACCCCTATCGGCGGCTGCAAATTCACTTTTCCTGACACAAGCGTCACTTCCGCCCCCCGCATCATCGCCTGCCTTGCGATGGCATAACCCATCTTTCCTGTAGAATGATTGCTGATATAGCGTACCGGATCGAGCCTCTCCTGCGTGGGACCTGCCGTGACGAGTACCTTTTTACCTGCCATATCCTTCGGCGTCAGCGCTTTTACGATATAATCAAAAAGCACCTCCGGCTCCGGCATCTTGCCCTCTCCCGTGTCCCCGCACGCCAAATAACCGCACGCCGGTGTGATTACTTCCATCCCATAATGAGCGAGCGTCTTCATATTATCCTGCACCACCGGATTTTGATACATTCTAGTGTTCATTGCAGGCGCAAACAGTTTCGGGCAGGTACATGCGAGCAGCGTGGTCGTCAGCATGTCATCGGCGATCCCATGCGCCGCCTTCGCGATCACATTTGCCGATGCGGGCGCCACAAGAAAAACATCCGTCTGTTTTGCCAAAGACACATGCTCCACCTGAAACTCAAAATTTCTGTCAAACGTATCCACGAGACATTTATGCCCGGTCAGTGACTCAAAGGTGATCGGATGAATGAAATTCGTGGCATTCGGCGTCATGATCACAGTCACATCCGCCTTCTGCTTGACCAGCATACTGGCAAGCGATGCAATTTTATAAGCAGCGATACTGCCCGTTACCCCGAGCACGATATGTTTGCCTGCTACCATTTAAAGCCTTCCTTTCTAACATAATCCGCAAGTTTGTGCACAGGCACAAACTTGCAAAAGAAAAATCAAAGATTTTTCTTTTGGAGTCTTCCCCTTCATCTTTCTATATCCACATTCTTCTGATAGATCAGATTTAAGCCTTTCAATGTCAGTTCATTGTCATAAACAATTTTTTTCTTACAATAGGGTACAATGCTTCCGGACAGCCCTCCGGTCGCCACCACGGGCGCTTCATAGCCAAGCTCCTCAAAGATGCGCTCGATCATGCCGTCTAAGCATGCCGCCTGCCCCATCACGATACCGCTTTTCATACAGTCAATGGTATTTTTCCCGATCACTTTCTTCGGTGCTTCCAGAGAAATCCGCGGAAGCTGGGATGTCCTGCTGACTAAAGAATCCAAAGATACCTTGACTCCCGGCAGAATCATGCCGCCGATATAATTTTTCTTTTCATCCACCACGCTGATGGTGGTCGCCGTTCCCATATCGATCATGATAATGGGCGCACCGTAATAGTGCAGTCCGGCAACCGCATTTACTACCAGATCGGAGCCGAGCTGTCCCGGATTATCCATCAGAATATTCAGCCCGGTCTTCACTCCCGGTCCTACTAACAGTGGTGCCTTATGGAACAACTTCTCAAGCGCCGCCTTCACAATATTATTGAGCGGCGGAACAACAGAGGATATGATGCTCCCCGTAATGTCCTTCAGTCCGATATGATAAAGCTCGAATAACGTTCGAAACTCCACCACATACTCCAGTTCTGTTTTGGAGAGATTTGTGGACACACGTTCCACAAATCTCACCTGCTCTCCCTCGATACATCCGATCACAATATTGGTATTCCCGATGTCAATCGCTAATATCATTCCCGCTTCCTGCTTTCTTTTTTTATGTAACAGTCTGCCCATGCCCGTCCGGCTCATTGCCCGCGGTCATAGACCGGTTTTACCCTTGACAGCGCATAGCCGACACCTGCCACAATGATTGCCGCCACAACAGCTTCCACGATACCATTGAACGTCACAACACCCATAATGACATCCAAGACCGCCTCGCCTGCCACACCGACCGCCTTTGCATAAGCGTCTTTATACAAAATAAAAATTCCGCTCATGACAAACAGCGTATTGGTAAAAGCTCCTGCTAATCCCGCATATGCGAGCGCAATGCTGACTGAGTTCTTTTTACTGCCGCTGACCGTAAGCACGATCATAAGTACCACTCCTGCTGCCAGACCGATCAGGGTGCATACAAGCGCGCTGAGCGTCTCCGGAAACAATCTGATCAAAAATGCCCTGACGGAAATAAACAAAATCAAAGATGCCAGCACATTCACAACAATTCTGCCTGCTTTCTGTCCGCTCTTAAGCGCTTTGCGGATCAGAATGTAGATAAAATAAGGAACCACGCCGACTAAGATTCTCGGCACAAAGCAGATATATAAGCTTTTGAAGATACCGGAGATGCCGACTACATTGTAGGCTAAGACAGGCGAAAAAACAAACGCCGATGCCGTAACTGCCTTAAACGTGTTGTTGAGAAAGCTGGTCAAACCAAATACGAATCCAAAAAATGCACCTTTCTTCGGTCCGAGAAATAGCGCTCCAAGGATAACCGGGATATGAATGATCGTCGCATTGATGACTACAAGCGGGATATATCCCAGCGGGGTGAATGCCATAATCACGATTATGGCGGTGAACAGTGCCGTAAGCACCAGTTCATAGGTCTTTTCATTTTTCATGGTACAAATCCTCCTGTTATTATTCTCTGTCTGAGATACAATACGGTGTCATCATACCACATTGATATTTTTTTGACAATAGGAAAACACGCAGAAATAGTTTGAGACTGCTATTACAGCAGTCTCAAATCAAATTTCATCTTTCAAATTGTAATCTCTCACATTACAAATTAACATCCGATCTCATTCATTCCCCGGAAATGAAGGAATTCCCTCGAATCCCTTTGCAAGATCTTCGTCCGTGGGAATATAATCGGACATTTCTCCGTCATGGAACTTTCCGTAAGCCACCATATCAAAATAGCCGGTACCCGTCAGTCCAAAGACGATCGTCTTTTCCTCTCCGGTCTCCTTGCATTTTAACGCTTCATCGATCGCGACCTTGATCGCATGCGAGCTCTCCGGTGCCGGAAGAATGCCCTCCACTCTTGCAAACTGCTCCGCCGCCTGAAATACTGCGGTTTGCTCGACGCTGGTCGCCTCGATCAGTCCGTCGTCATATAACTGTGACACAATGGAACTCATGCCATGATACCGCAGCCCGCCGGCATGATTCGGTGCAGGGATAAAGCCGCTTCCCAGCGTATACATCTTCGCAAGGGGGCATACCTTGCCCGTATCGCAGAAATCATATACATATTTTCCCCGGGTCAGACTCGGACAGGACGCCGGTTCTACCGCGATGATCCGATAATCCGCCTCACCGCGCAGCTTTTCACCGACAAAGGGTGAGATCAATCCGCCCAGATTGGAGCCGCCGCCCGCACAGCCGATGATCATATCCGGTTTGATGTCATATTTTCTGAGCGCCGCCTTGGTCTCCTCACCGATAATGGACTGATGAAGCAATACCTGTGACAGCACGCTTCCCAGTACATAACGATAGCCTTCCTTTGAGGTAGCAGCCTCCACCGCCTCGGAAATGGCGCAGCCGAGGCTTCCCGTAGTACCGGGAAATTCCGCTAAAATCTTACGTCCCACATTCGTGGTATCGGACGGGGACGGTGTTACCTGCGCGCCATACGTACGCATGACTTCACGGCGGAACGGTTTCTGCTCATAGGAAACTTTGACCATGTAAACATGACAGTCCAAATCAAAATAGGAACATGCCATGGAGAGCGCCGTTCCCCACTGACCGGCTCCGGTCTCCGTCGTGACACCCTTAAGCCCTTGTTTTTTCGCATAATACGCCTGCGCAATGGCGGAATTGAGTTTATGGCTTCCGCTCGTATTATTTCCTTCGAATTTATAGTAGATCTTCGCCGGTGTGTCCAGTTTTTTCTCCAGGCAATACGCCCTGACTAACGGCGACGGACGATACATCTTGTAAAAATCCAGAATTTCCTGCGGAATATCAATGTATGCATCCGTGTCATTCAACTCCTGCTTTACGAGTTCGTCGCAGAATACTCCCTGCAGCTCCTCAAACGTCATCGGTTGTAACGTACCCGGATTTAAGAGAGGCGCCGGCTTATTCTTCATATCAGCGCGGACATTGTACCACTGTTTGGGCATCTCGCTTTCTTCCAGATAAATCTTATACGGTATTACTTTCTCTGACATCATGTTCTTCCTCCATGCTGCCAACGCCCATGAATTTGGGTGTCAGCACAAATGATCGCTTATATGGTGAGCATATATGGAAACACTGATTAAATCGGTGTTTCCTTAAAGTGTAAGAAATTTCCGGCAAAAAGTCAACATTGTTTTCGTTTATTCTTTCGCGCTGCACGTATCATGCTCACCGACTTCTTCCTGCAGCAGCCGCCGCACCTCGGAAAGTCCAATCCCACGCTCTCTTGCAATACGCGCAAGATCCTCGTATTCGTATTTTTGCCGCGATACACCGTAGCCGCTTACCGATTTAACGCGCACATCCCCGTAAGGCGTTTGCAAAGTCTCCATTTGGCGCTTTAAAATGTAGCGGCGCGTTGCTGTTTCCCGAATACCGATCGTGCTCGTATGACGAAACAGACATTCCACAAGCGACTGCTTTCGTGATTCCGTACACACGACACGCAGCAGTGTGCCCGGACGATTCTTCTTCATGCCGACAGGTATCGTGTAAACCTCCAGCGCACCGCTCTCATAAAGTCGCTCAATGGCAAAGCCAATGTCCTCCGCCGTCATATCATCCACATTACAGGAAAGCTCCAAGACAGTCTCGGATATTTCTTCCGCCATCGCACACATATCACTTGATGTTTCAGAATTTTCATGCTCCATCATGCCATTACCGCTCTCCTTCCTTTTCCTGCAGCACACTGTGCAGCATTTCCAAAAGTACCTGCGGCATAAACGGTTTCACCAGATAACCTTCTGCATCCAGCGCGTTTAATTGCTCGATGGTCTTAAAAGATTTGTCCGACGTTAAAAAAATGACCGGTGCAGTCAATTTCATTTGCTGTCTCATCTGCCGGTAAACCGTAAACCCATCCATATCCGGCATCTGCACATCCAAAAGAACCATGTCAAATGATATTTTCCCCATTCGCTCTAACGCGATTCTACCTGACGTCTCCTTATATAGCTTATAATCCGGCTCATCTTTTAACGCAAGCTCTATCTGTTCCAAGCTGTCCGGCTCATCGTCTATCGCCAAAATATTCCACTGTAAATCTGTCCGATGGCGCATCTGATAATCCGTATCCTCGTCCATCATCTGCAGCATGATTTCCGCAATTTGAGCGTCAAACTGAGTTCCCTTTCCTTTTTCAATCTCCGCACGCACCTTCTCCTGCGGCATGACCTGACGATAACTTCTGTTGGAGGTCATGGCGTCATAGGCATCCGCCACCCCAATGATCCGCGCAACCTCGGGAATATCCTCGCCTACCAATCCGTTCGGATAACCATTTCCGTCATAGCGTTCATGGTGCCACTTCGCACCCTGTACCACCATATCGTTTTCCTGAATGTCCCGTAATATGTAATAGCCCGACACGGGATGAAGCTTAATAAAAGCAAATTCCTCATCCGTTAAACGCGCCGGTTTCGTGATGATCGCATCGGGAATGTGAATCTTACCGATGTCATGCAATAGTCCTGCATGATAAATCTTATCCTGATAGTCCTCATCCTTTCCCATGCGTCTAGCAATCTCCGCCGCATACTTTGCTACACGCTGGGAATGTCCGTTTGTATAGCGGTCCTTCGCATCAATCGCCCGCGCCAGCGTACGCAGGGTCGTCTCATTCATCCTTTCTACGTTTCGCCGGCTCTCCTCCGCATTTTGCATATGAACGTGGACGCGTTTGAACGCCAGCGTACAAAAAAACAGTATGATGATAAAAACAAAAATGCAGATCATCGCATTCCGCACGATCATACTCCGGACAGACTCAAAAAGTCTTGTATTGTTTACGATCATCACAACATGCCAGTCATCCATAACCGTATCTGTGAAAACCGTACATTTTTCCCCATAAATACGCGTCTTGAACGTAGTCCTCTGCTCCTCATATACCCGGGAGAGCAGTTCAGACATGTCCTCATCCAGCATATAATTTCTCCCACGCTCCGCCAAATTGGTATGCGCCACGACCAATCCCTGCCCGTCAACGACAAAGCCGTAACCCATACGATTGAGCCGGATATTCCGCGTGATCATCTGAATCTGATCAAGCACAATATCAAAAGAAAGCACACTTTCATGATCGCAGAGCATCTGACTGACGGACATCATGATCGTATTTGTCTGCGCATCCAGATAGGGAGACACTACCGTCGGCGCGCCCCCCGCAGCCTGTGCCTCCAAATACCAGACACGCTCTTGTGGCACATAGTCCTCATCCGGCACCCATCCGCTGCCATCCAGATACTCCCCGTCAAACACACCATAGATTCCCGAAAAATTCGGATCGATATCCTGCTGATAGCGCTCGGATTCCGCCACTAGAAATTTCTCGATCTCCTCCGCATCCGCACCGTTCTGCATCATATACTCCACTGTGATCGCCGTTACCTGTAATACATCCATTCCCTTTGTGAGATAGCCCCGCAGCTGCTCCGACTCCTGCGCCAGCGAGCTTTCTCCAACCGCGATCATATCGGAAACAGCGTTGGAATAAAAGGTAATAAAATTATAAGTCACCATTCCCGCCAGCGCGAGCAGCGTAAAAAGAATGGTCAGAATATATTGTTTCTTTTCTCCCGTTTTTTGCTTATTCTTTTTTTGCTTTTCCTGTTCCATTTGCTTCCCCATACCCTATCCCCATAGATGTATCATTTTTATTTATTGATTATAGCACATCCATAGGTGTTTCTGCAAATTTCTTACATATTAAAAGGTATTGCCGGATATTCCACATCCTGCAATACCTTTCTCACTCTTTTCTTTCCGTTTACTGCAATACTTTTTTTAATTCATCCATAAATGTATTCACATCCTTAAACTCACGGTATACGGACGCGAAACGAACATACGCAACGGCATCGAGATCCTTGAGCTTTTCCATAACGATCTCACCGATGACCGCACTCGGAATCTCCCGATCCTCCCTGCTCGAAATCTCGGTTTCCACCGCATCGACCAGTTCGCTGATCTGACGGGCGCTGACCGGACGCTTATGACAGGCGCGCAGTACGCCGCCCTCAATCTTGGAACGGTCATAGGTCTCCCTGTTATTATCCTTTTTGATAATGATGAGAGGGATCGTCTCTACCTTCTCATACGTCGTAAATCGCTTATCGCACTCGTCACATACACGACGTCTTCGTATCGAATTATTATCCTCCGCCGGACGCGAATCGATTACTCTGGTATTCTCATGACCACAAAACGGACACTTCATTCTTGTCTCTCCTTATCTTCAACGTATCTTAGGATGATCGCAAACGCTCTTCCGGATATATCGAAAACGGTCCTGCATTGTGCAATCGGCTATAGCGGACACCATACGATGTATCTACCTGCCATAGCTTTAGTATATCTTGTGGTTTTCCGAATGTCAATTGCTTTCCGACTCTAAATATTGACCAAAATAACCTCCGGTCCGATCTGACAGATGTCCTTATAGCAGATCGCGATCGAATTCTCACAATTGATCAGGTTTAACCATTTATTACAGCCCGGAACGATGATCTTGTGGATTTGGCCACTGCACTCGTCCAACTCCAAGTCGCAAATGTGCCCAAGCTTTTTGCAGTCGCGCACATTAATGACTTCTTTTTTTCTCAGCTCGCTATACGTCATATCGCACTCCAAAGCATCCTGTTACCATAAGATATTCATTCTCCTCCGTTAGTTTCCGTGCCGGGTGAGCTGTCTTGCGATTTCCTCATAGGTTGCCCCGACAGGAATGACATGCGTTCCTGCTGCAAGCTTCTTATCATATCCGTTTTCACATAGATACCGGTCAAAATCCGCCGCATTCTCAATCAAACCCGCCTGAGCCGCTTTACGGCTTACCGTATCGGAACCCTCCCCACTGTTGATCGTGATCGTTACCGTCTCCTGTGCCGCCTGTGTCGGCGTTGGTGTTGCCGTCGATGTTGCCGTTGGCGTCGGTGTTGCCGTTGCTGTCGGCGTCGGTGTTGCTGTCGGCGTCGGTGTTGCCGTCGGCGTCGGTGTTGCCGTCAGCGTCGGTGTTGCTGTTGGCGTCGGCGTTGTCGTCGGTATCAGTGTTGCTGTCGGCGTTGCCATCGTCCCTGACGGCGTCACGATCCCCGTCTGTCCCTGCCCGTCCGCTGCGGCCCCGGCTGTCGGTGTCGGCGTCTCAATTGGTGCAAGCACCGTGTTCTCGATCATCCCAAGCTCTGCCGCCCGTGCTTTGATCTCCTCATCCGTCATTTCCTGTTTATGGGAAAACGCAATATTCATTATAATGGCCGTCACAACAATGCCTATGCCCAGCCCTCTCAAATAGTATCGCAATTTCATATTTACACCCCTATATATGATCTATCACCGAAAGAGATCGATCACGAGCTTGACCTCGCCCACGCCGATGCCAAGCTCCTTCGCGATGGCAATGTTTGATTTGCCTTCCCGATGCATCTTAAGAATCTTCTCGTTATTATTGCGCTCCTCTGTAACGCTTCCTCTGCCGTTTAAGCCGCTCTCTTTCTGTGAAGCGTTCTCCGCCCATGTTCTATTATCCGAAGCGGAAGCTTTTTTCGGCACGCTGCGCCTGTTTCCCGCCGCAGAGCGTGTTCTTGTCGTTCTTTTCGTCTCTTTTTCCCATGCATCGTCCGCAGGTTCTCCTATGATGTTCACACGCGGCACAACAAACGGCTGAAAATGATCGGGTTCCTTCGGTGCGGTTCTCTGGCTGATGTCCATGACGGAAATTCCTGCGCCCTGCACCTCCTGCGGCGGCTTTGCCCGCTCTGTTTCCACCTGGGCTGCCTGCGCTGCCTTCAGCCATTCATCCGCTGCCTTTATCTGTTCTGCTTCCGCCTGTGCTGCTTTTGCCCGCTCCGACTCGGCCTCTGCGGCTCGCAGACGCTCCGCTTCCGCCCGCGCCGCTCTCATTCGCTCCGCTTCCGCCCGCGCCGCTTTCATACGTTCCGCTTCCGCCCGCGCTGACTTCATGCGCTCCGCTTCTGCCTCCGCCCGCGCTGCCTTCATACGTTCTGCTTCTGCTCGTGCCGCCTTTATGCGTTCCGCTTCCGCCTCCGCTGCCCTTGCGCGCTCCGCTTCTTCCTCCGCTGCCCTTACGCGCTCTGCTTCTTCCTCCGCTGCCTTTACGCGCTCTGCTTCTTCCTTCGCTGCCCTTGCGCGTTCCGCTTCTGCCTCTGCCTCCTGTATGCCCTGCACACGTGCGAGTCCGCTAAGATTCTGTGATTCCATATTGATCTTGCGCGGCTTTGGTTCTTCTTCCTCCTCCTCGATTCCGTTCATCCTCTGAACCTCTTTCACGCTCTTCATCGCATCCCCGGCTCTCTGCTTTGCACGATCTGCAAACAGAATGGCCTCATTTGCCACCTGAGAAGCCGCACCTGCCGTCTGTTTTGCCGCATCCGACCGCAATGCCGCTTCGTCCGCGCTCAAGAGCGCCTCATTCGCACGCCTTGCTGCTTCGTCTGCACGCTGCACGGCTTCATCCGCACTCAGAAGCGCCTCGTTCGCACTTTGCAATGCCTCCTCCGCGATCTGGGAGGCTTCATCCGCATTTCCTGCCGCTTCCTCCGCACTTTTCGCTGCCTCCTCCGCGCTCAAAGCCGCCTCGTTCACATCCTGCGATGCCTTGCCCGCCGTTTCCTTTGCCTGATTCGCGAGTGCGTGCGCCGCTTTCGCGGTTTTCTCAATCTCCGTAACCGTATTTTTCAGTGCGGTCTGCTTATCATTGAGCATATCATACAAAAAAACGACTTCCTCGTGATTTTTATGAATGTCGGTTAATACGGTATCCGCATATTCGCTGACACCCATGATCTTTTCATTTGAGAGGCGTTCTAATGACCGCTCGGTCTTTTCCATCGCGTACTGCACCGCCTCATCCACGGAATGATTGATTTTGGAAGATGCCTCATTCAGATGTTTTTCGACGCACGCTTTAATCTCCTCGTCCGCATGTTTGCGTTCCTCTCTGCTTAACTGTTCACCCGAAGCCGGAACCAGAAAGCTCGCCACAAATGCGCCGATACCGATGATAAGTAAGATGATTTCCATGTCTTTGTCTCCCCGTTCAAATCTTCATATCAAAAGACTGCGTGCTCTTTAGGATGACCTTGCCGTCCACCTGCTTATCGGCTGCCTTTTTTCTTGCCCGGCCGCCGTCACCCGCATATTCATTTCTGCCCTTTTCCTTGGCATCGAATTTTTTTTCATTCAGCTGCGCATCATCCGCACTTCGTACCTGATTCAGCTTTTCATCCGCCTGCTTTTCCACCTCTATCTGAATGTTCGCCTGTTCGTTGGACGCCTTCATATCCTCCTGCTGCTTCATGATGGAAAAATCCTGCGTCCTGCCAATCGTGCCAAACTGCTCTAACGGCGTGATCGTCATTGCCATATGCCCACATCCTTTCCAAATTTTTCACCGCGTTTCATTTTTCTTCCTATTTTGCGCCATTCTTGAAAGATTGGCGCATGAGCCCCATTCTTGAAAGATTGGCGCATGAGCGCCATTCTTTTATATTGGTTCACTTTTTACATCGCCCCTCACGCGCTTAAATCTACAGTACTGGTATTGCTGCTTAAGCGTTAGAGAAATATCGGATACGATAATCTTAGTTCCCGGATACGCAACTCCCGAAACAATCACGCACGCCTCCGATGTGGAATCAAATTGACCGCTCAAGTCATCCATCTCTTTGAGGTTTTCTTCAATCTTCTTCTTATGTGCCGTGCTCGTTGCAGAAAGCGTCTGTACATATTTTACCTGCTCCGGCGTCAGTTTCGCACCCTGTTTCAGTTTGAGCAGGGTTGACTGTACGATCGGCTCGATCTGTTTCAGAGCACCCTGCAATTCCGCCGTCTCTTTCTGAAGCTGTGTATAACGCTGCTTGAGTTCGGGATTTACACCAACCTCCAAGGTCGTTACTGCCGCCATCTGCGATCCGAGCGTCCTTGCCGTGATCCTGTTTGACGCCGAAACATAACCGCCTGTGATAAATGCCCGTTTCCCCGTCACAATGACCTCGTCCCCCGCCGTGATCTTACTGTGCAGGATACATTCTGTCTCAATATAGCCCCCGGCTTCCGCTGTTGTATTCTCAAGAAATTTTGAAACGATATTTCCTTTTGCCTTTAAGACACCCTTATCCATACCGTTCATTCCGCGGCTGATGATGATGTCCCCGTCCGTCTCCACATAAGCGCCCTCGACCACGCCGCCAACCACCACGTTTCCATGTGCCTTTACTCTATAATTTTCACAGATATTGCCCTTGATATGCACACTGCCCTCAAACTCTATGTTTCCCGTCGAGGTATCTACGTTATCCACCTCAAAAATATCCGACACGCAGACTCTGTCATCCTCTAATTCCACATGACCGTCTTTTTCTGCCGTCAATATTGTCTTATCCTCACTGATCGCGACATTTTTGCCAAATTTGAGTATTTTCTTTTCAAAAGACGGCGGCGCAATGTTCTCTCCGTATATGGTCGTTCCCGGCTCACCGCGCAGCTCCGGATGCAGCTTTGCCAGCACATCGCCCTTTTTACAGTGGTTGATCATACTGAGATTAAAGAAATCAACGCTCCCGTCCTCATTTAATTTCGGTTTTGACTGCACATCCGTCGAAAACAGATACTCGATCTGTGAATCTTTTCCCGATTTTGCGTTCTGACCAACCGCCAGTTCATAATCCCTGCAATATTCCCTGTTCGCAAGAAATGCATCAATGTTCTCCTGCAAAATACCGAACACAATCTTATTGCGGGCAATCTCATTCAGGATTTCATCAAGATCCATGACCGCACCATCATCGGACGGCGCATAAAAACGGACCGTTGCGTGCATTCTGTCTTCGCTCGCCATGATCAGACACATTTCCTGCTCCGAACAATGACTCTCCTGACTAAGCGGCACGATCGTATCCTCATGCTTTTCGATCCCCTCGTTTAAGAGTTTGAGCTGAAACGGAATTCTTAGATATTTCAGATAATTCGCCACCTCATTCACGCGGATCGGCTCCCCACCGTCCGTCTCCGGAATAAGGCGCATAAATGTGCCGCTCTTGCTTGTGATCAATTGAAAGTACCCGTTCATTCTACCCCTCCATAGTGCCGACAGCCTGAAAATTTCTTAAATACTTTCTTAAAAAAAGAACTGTTCCATTGCCATGCAACAAAACAGCTTCTTTTTTATGAAAGCGCATGTAATATTCCCATATATTTCCCAAGACGCTCCTTCATTTTTTGTAATGCACGCGTATGAAGCTGCGAAATTCTGGACTCAGATACCTCAAGAACACGGCTGATCTCCTTTAGGGAAAGCTCCTCATAATAGTAAAGCTCCACAACCCTTCGTTCCTTCTCGGTAAGTAAATCCATTGCTTCAATGATCATTTCCTTTAATTCCGACTGCATCGCCACATCTTCAGGCATATCAAACTGACTGGATGCCGTAGCGTCATTCGGTACCTCATTGCCGCCCTGATCAAGATAATCATTGAGTGACACTAGGTTTGTTACTTTCATTTGACTCTGCAAGTCAATATATTCGTCATCGGTAATGCCAAGCTTTCCCGCAATCTCGGCGTCCGTTGCATTTCTGCCCGTCGTAACTTCAATATCGCGTATCGCCGCATCGATCTGCTTTTGTTTCTGCCTGACTGTCCTCGGAATCCAGTCCATCTTTCGAATCTGATCAAGGATCGCGCCGCGGATACGCAGGCTCGCATAGGTTTCAAACTTCACATCCTTAGCGCAGTCAAACTTATCAATCGCATCGATCAATCCGAAAATCCCATAGCTGACAAGATCTTCATACTCCACATTATAACCGAGATACATACTGAGACGTCCGGCAACGACCTTCACAAGAGGTGCATATTCAATTATGATCTTTTCACGGGTTTCTGCCGCTTTCGTTCTGGCATATTCATCCCACAGTCTTTTTCTCAGACTCTCGTCCATGCCGTCCTCCGCTTTCGCCTGTTCTAAAATCTCTTACTTATGAGCCGCTATTTCGCCTTTTTTTCGCCCTTGCCCTGATTCTCCTCAGGCTCTTTTTCGATGACTTCGCCTTCCTCCGGCGTGCCGTCTTCATCCTCTTTCTTCTGCCTGATGTGGAATGAGTCGAAGATTCTCTTTAAGATCAGCCCAAGAATATAAAAGCCGAGCAGACTAATAAGCACGATCACAAGAATCTCCCGCAGAGAAAAGCCGCGGATATAGGTAATGATCACCGCCACCGCGCCGCCTAAAAGCATGATCAGTGCGGGCAGTTGCTTTGTTTTCAGCCTGTCGAAACTCTCCTGCTGCTCTTTTGCCTGATCGTCCTCTAACCGTTCCGATTTCTCTTTCTGACTGCCGTTTTGATTCTCAGATTGTTTTTTCATCTTTTCCTACCGCACGTATAATATAGTCACCCGTTTCAGGATAAAAAATCACTGTCCGTCCGTAATTTAATCCTGTATCCTCCGCCAAGATCGGAATTCTGAGTTCCGCAAGCTTTTTTTTGGATGCTTCCACATTACGCTCTCCGACGCGCACAAGATCGTTTTTATTCTGAAATCCGAACATCTGCGCACCGCCTGCAATTTTTGCCACAAGCCTTGCCCTGTTCGCACCCGCCTTCACGATCAGATCCACGAGCATCTCAATCCCTGTATCAGCAAACTTCGGTTTATTCGAATTGTTTGCGATCACAGTACTGTCCGGCAGCATTACATGTGCCAGACCGCCGATCTTGGTAAGGGGATCTCTTATTGCAATACCAACACAAGAGCCTAAGCCGAGTGTCGTGATCCCGTTCGGACTTTTACATATATTAAGATCCGCCATACCGACTTTAATAATTTCACTCATAGCTTATCATGCTTCTTTCCCTATCCGTGTTTATACGCGTTAATCGCGTCTTGTTCCTTCTTTTTTGTCCTCCGGCATGATCAGCGTAAGCCAAGCGAGGACAGAATCTTGTCATAGGATTCTAAGTCCGGCACCAAAATAAAATATCCTTCGATATTCCGATCATCGCTGAATTGTGTCTCAATCATCAGAATATTGTCGCCGATCAATCCGAACTCGATTGCGGGAACACTCAAAATAGCCCCCGCCATATCAATACTCAGAGCCGGTATGGACGGCATGATCTTTAATCCGGTCATTGCCGAAAGAGAATTGAGGTAAGAACCGGTGATGATGTTTCCGATCTCCTGCAGTGCCGATATTTCCATTTCCGAAAAATTACCATCCTCGGACGCAGGCATCCCCATCAGCTTTTCGACGAGATGCCTTGCGGAATCCTTTTCCAATAGGAACATAATGCTTCCGGTAATATCTCCGTCCACCGCCAAATAAATACCTGCCATAATCTGTTCTTCGCCGCCCATTACCTCGCCGATTTCGGAAAACTCCAGCAGTCTGACAAGAGGCACTCGCATATCCACTTTACATTGCAACATCTGCGCCAGCGCGGTCATCGCGTTTCCGGCACCGATGTTTCCTAATTCCTTCAGGACATCGACATATTGACTCGACATCGCATGAAGATCTAATTTATCCGACATATCTTTTATCCATTCCTTTCGTCGCTGCCCCGCCTCACATCAGGTATCTTTTTTCAGCCGATCACACACCCTGCTCTGCAAGCACGGCATGAATGTCCAACAATGAGATCAGGTCATCATCGCTGCATTTCCCGACTGCTGTGACAAATGCGCTCTTTTCTTCTTTAGAATCATACGCCACTCTGTCAACCTGTGTGCTCTCCAGCGTAACGACTTCCTTTACCTCATCCACGATAATGCCGATTTTCTCAATGCCTTCCGCCTTCAAAATGATGATACGTGTATCCTTTGTATCTTCAACCTCTTCCAGTCCCATTTTTACACGGACACTCATGACCGGAACAACCTCGCCGCGCAGATTGAGCACACCCTTAAAATACGCCGCCACCTTCGGCACACGTGTAATCTGCGACATCCGCAGTATATTATCGACATACCGGATGTCGATTCCGTATTTTTCATCGCCAAGACGAATAACGATATATTGCGCTGTATCAAACGCGTCTTTTTCTCTTAACTCCTCCATTCCTATCGCCTCCATTCCGCTTACAGCATTGCATTCGTATCAAGAATCAGGGCAACCTCACCGTCGCCGAGAATCGTCGCACCGCTGATGATCTTGCATTTATTAATATATTTTCCGAGAGATTTAATAACGATCTCTTGTTGACCGATCAAGTCATCAACAACCAGTCCCGCCAGCTTATCACCTTTCTTCACAATGACAACCATCAGATTCTCATCCGGCCCTTTGGATGATTCTATATCCAGCATTTCATTGATGCGGATCAGCGGAATGACATTCTCACGAAGATTGATGACTTCCTTAGACTGCACGAGCTTGATGTCGGAAACCGGAACATCCTCCAATGTCTGGATGGAGCCAAGCGAGATCGCATATTTCTCTCCGCCGACAACAACCATCAGCGCCTGAATAATCGCAAGCGTGAGCGGCAGACGGATGATAAAGGTGCTTCCTTCTCCCAGCTTTGTTTTTACCTCAACCTCACCGCTTAAGGACTCAATCTTGGATTTTACAACGTCCAATCCGACGCCTCTGCCCGATACATCGGACACGACCTTTGCCGTAGAGAAGCCCGCATTAAACAGAAGATCAACAATGTCCTTCTCCGTCATGTTCTCCGCCTGCTCCGGCGTAATGACACCACGCTCGATCGCTTTTGCTTTGACTGCCTCGGTATCAATACCGTTACCGTCATCACCGACCTCGATCACGACGTTATTACCGTCCTGATAAGCATTCAGGAAAATGGACCCAATTTCGCTCTTTCCTCTCTGTCTGCGGATCTCTGCGGACTCCAAACCATGATCCGCGGAATTGCGCAGAAGATGCATCAACGGATCTCCGATCTCATCAACCACGGTACGGTCTAACTCGGTCTCCTCACCAGTCATATACAATTCCATTTTCTTGTCAAGCTTCTTTGACAGGTCACGAATCATTCGCGGGAACTTATTGACAACGCTCTCGATCGGCACCATGCGCACTTTCATAACAGACTCATGCAGGTTGGTCGTAACGCTCTCCAAGTATTCGATCTGCTCATTAAAGCTCGTATCCATCGTCCCTTCTGTACCCGACACGGATACAAGGGAATTTTTGGCAATGATCAGCTCGCTGACCAGATTCATCAAAACATCTAGCTTTTCAATATCAACGCGGACCGTACGGTTCACGACAGGCTTAGACACGGCGCCCTGTTTTTTCTCTTTTGTTTTCGCCGCCTCAGGCTTGGCCTGCTCCGCCACAGCCACCTGACCGCCGGCCTCAGCAACCGCTGTCTCCTGCTGCTTCGGCTCCTCGGTTATGTATTCGGACGCATCCATCTTCTCTCCGACGGCATTGTCAATCTCGGACACATTCTTGATCGCTTCCAGAATTGGAGCAAGCTCACTCGCGGAAACAATGATAAGGCTAAACTCCAGATCAAATTTTTCATCTTCAATATCCTGCGCGCTCGGATTCGATACAATAATTTCTCCGTATTTCTCAATTGCCTTAAATACCAGAAACGCGCGTGCCGCCTTTAAAAGACAGGTTTCATGTACCGTGACATTCACGCCGTACACATTCTGTCCCTGCGAGGCTGCTCTGCCGATCACGGATTTCTGTGCGTCATCCAGCTTGATCTCCAGCCACTTTTTCGCCTCATCTGACGTTTCTTCTGACTCTGTGCTCTGTTCTTTCTTCTCCGCCGGCTTTGCCGCGGCGCCCTTTGAGCCCATCTGCTCGTTCAACGCCTTGATGAGCGCTTCATTCTCATTGGTTCCCTCATCCGCGCTCTGCTGAATATTGGTAAGATACTCATCCAGCGCATCCAGACATTGAAACAGGATATCGATCATCTCGCTACTGACTTTGATCGCTCCGTTGCGCACTTCGGAAAAAACATTCTCCATGTCATGCGTCAGCGTCTGCATCCGTTTGTACCCCATCGTCCCCGCCATTCCCTTTAAGGAATGCGCAGCACGGAAGATCTCGTTGATCGTATTTTCATTTTCCGGATCCTGTTCCAGCTCCAAAATCTGCGTGTTCAGACTTTGGAGATGCTCCTTTGTCTCGTCAATGAAGATTTCAAGATATTGGCTTACATCCATCTCATTTTACCCCCACGTTCATGATAATCTCACGGGCAATATCCTCAAGCGGAACAATCTGATCCGTGAGACCCGTATTAACGATACTCTTAGGCATACCATATACCGCACAGGTAGACTCTTCCTGCGCGATCACATGGATATTCTTTGCCTCATGTAATGCTGTGATTCCTTTTGTTCCGTCCGCTCCCATTCCGGTCATGACTACACAGGTGACCCGTTCGTAGCTGCAGTCCCGCAATGACTCGTACATATAATTCGCACACGGTCTGACGCCTTCTCTCGGCGGCTCGCTTGTGTAATGTACCCGGCATACTCCGCCCTGCTCTACAAGATTCAGGTGCACACCGCCGCGTGCGATGTAGACGTTACCCGCCTGAACTGTGTCGCCTTCCTCCGCTTCTCTGACATGAAGCTCGCTCATATTATCCAGCCTCTCCGCCAAGGACTTAGTGAAACCTACCGGCATATGCTGCACCAAAACAACCGGCGCCCTTAAATTACCCGGCAGCTGCGGAATCACACTCTGGAGTGCTTTCGGCCCGCCTGTTGAGCTTGCGATCGCGACAATCTGCCTGCCGCTCACTTTTGCCCCATGTTTCCCGACCAACTCAACGACCTTCTTTGTCTCCTTCATCTCCCTGATGCTGAGACTTTTGGTGTAAGAAGGAATGGCAGACTGTGATACGGCATACAGTGTATCCAAAAACTGTCTGCGGAAGTCGACATCCCGCGCATCCGACGCTTTGTCCGGCTTATGTACAAAATCCAGTGCACCAAGCTCCAAACAGTCCAGCGTAATCTGCGCCCCGTCACGGGTATCCGTGCTCGCCATCATAATGCGTGCCGCGATCTTACGGACCTGCAATTCGCGTAACAACTCCACGCCCGTCATCTTTGGCATATTCACATCCAGCACGACCGCATCGTACTGTTTTCTTGAGAGTAAATCCAATGCATCAGCACCGTGAATGGCTCTGTCCGTCACACGGAATCGTTCATCAGAATTGATTATATCACAAAGAACGCTTCTCATGAGTGCAGAGTCATCAACTACCAAAATATTTTTTTTGTCCGACATAATACCATCCCACCATTCCAAAAAAATTATTCTTTTTTCTGATCACGCCTTAAGTTTTTGCGCTCCTCCTCAAAGATGTAACGTATGATCTCTTCCCTCTCCGCTGAGTCGATATTGATATACTGAACGCGGTGTTCAAAATTTCCCTTCTGCTTTTCTATCTCACTGACATGCAGGATTTTCCCGACCAGATTATATTCCTTATTCATTCCGTTGACTGTGAGAAAATACTTACAATAGATCAGCGATCCTTCATCGTATTTCTGATTTGCCACGAACCGAAGCCCGCCGCCGCTGATGTCCACAATGATGCTGTGCTTTAGCGGAAGTCCCGGAACAAGATACCCCCGCCGCTCATCAAGCGCCTCAACCTCCTCCTCCTCCAACACACGCGCGCTCATATCCAATGCGCAGCTGAACCGGTAATATTCTCTTCTCTGGTATTTTCGCAGGTTGCTCACCAGCTCGATCGCCAATATGTACACATTATTGCTCTTATAACGGTCAATGATGCGGCAGATACACTGATAAAGCCCGCTCTGCGTGTAAAAGAACACCTCATACTCCCCATCGACCGGAAGCAGAATGAGCTTCGTCTGCTCCATCGGCATCGTAATCTCGATCCTGTCATCGGAGAGCACTTCATACACGCGGCTTAAATACATTTTCTTCTTATCCTTCACATCCCTGTTTTCCGCTGTAGCATGCAGCTCTACTTTCTGACCCGGTACAATATAACTTGATAGCATGATATCTCTCCTTATCTTATTCTTTTTCCAACGCTCTTATTTTTTTCTTCCCGCAAGAATATGCGAAAAAAATGCTGCCATTCCTCTTTTCGGTACGCTCGTACTGACCTCCTTGTCCATCAGCTTCATGGCGATCTCCTCATACGCCTTTGCCGATTTCGCATTCGGATTCTGCATGGAGATCGGACTTTGCTGCATGACCGCCTTGGCAAGCTGCTCATCGCGCGGAACGGCACCTAAATATGTGATTGGAATCTTTAAGTATTTCGTGACGACCGCATTGAGCTTTAAGAACAGATCCGTTCCGTCCTCCTCGTTGTCCACGCGGTTTGCGATGACCTTCACCTGCGTATTATCCATTTTGAAACGGGAATGGCGGTTTAACGCTTTTAACAGAGAATACGAATCCGTGATGGACGTCGGTTCGGGCGTCGTGATCAACAAGATCTCTCCGCTTGAAACCAAAAATTCCAGTACGGCGTCCGAAATTCCCGCACCCGTATCCACAATGATCACATCTGTCAGCGTATCAAGCTCCGAAAGATTCTGTATGATATAGTTGAGATATTCACGGTCTAAGTTCGACATCCCCGCAATGCCCGATCCGCCTGAGATAAATCCCACATCCATCGGTCCCCATGTGATAATGTCGCGGATACTCTTTCCCTGATAGATCAGGTCATACAGATTATATTTCGGGACCGCACCAAACATGATTTCAATATTGGCCAGTCCGAAATCGGCATCCAATATAATAACGCGCTTCTCCATACGGCGAAACTGAATCGCCAGATTGATCGCCGTATTGGATTTTCCGACTCCGCCCTTCCCGCTCGTCACGGCAATGACGCGCGCAAGCGGACGGTTGATCTGATTCGCTTTGATGATACTTCGTAACTTTTCAGCCTGATCCATCTTTTACCCCTTTATTTCCTGCCTGCTTCCCCCCAGAAGCTGTTTCACTACTACCTGTGGATTAAACGGCTCAATATCTTCCGGTACATTCTGACCCGTTGTCACATAGGACATCTCCGCATTCGTGCGCATACGCAGATTAAACAGATTTCCCAGTGCCGTCGTTTCATCCAATTTCGTAAAAATAAGTTTATACTCCGTCACCTCGGAATATGCATCGGCAATGCTGATCATATCCCGGTATTTCGTCGTCGCGCTCATCACAAGGTACACTTCTCTCTCCACCTTATCGTCCGCGGCATGGATAAACTGCCCGATTACCTGCCTCTGCTCCTCATTATAATGGGAATGTCCCGCCGTATCCACTAAAATATAATCGTAATCCCTAAAATCGGAAAACGCATGTTCCATCTCCTCAACCGAATAGATGACACGGATAGGAACCTCCAAAATATCCGCATACGTCTTCAACTGCTCCGCTGCCACGATCCGGTAGGTGTCTGTTGTCAAAAGAGCAAGTTTTTTCTTTTGTTCCACGCAGAAACGTGAAGCAATTTTTGCGATCGTCGTTGTCTTTCCAACGCCGGTCGGACCGATAAAATATACGACTTTCGGACGCTTCTTTGCTTCCGTGATCCTCGTCGTCTTGCCAAACTTTAACACCATCTTCTGGTAAATGCTCGCCAAATAATAATCGATCGGCGTATCCTGTGTCTCTTTGACGTCCAGCGTATCTATGATCTGGTTGGCATAATGCTCATCCACTTCATTATCTACCATCGTATTGTATAACAGTCTTAAGAAGTTTTCCGCCTCGGACGGTTCCTCATCCTCGCTTGAAAGGGAAGCGCCCTTGTCATCCGTCTTCACCAGCGTCTCTTCCAGCAGACTTTGCAGAGAATCCAGCTTATTCTCCAAAACATTGCTCTCGGATACTGCCTGCTCTAAGATGTGCCGGCCGCCTGCCGTTTCTTTCGCAGCGCTCTTTCCGCGCGCCCTTTCGCCCGTCCCTATGAAACCTGTCGTCTGTACGCCCGTTCCTGCCGTTCCCTGCGCGCCGCTTCCCAACGCAGACGTCGGCTGCGTGCCTGCGCTCACGGCTGTCCGTGCTGACGCTCCTGTTCCTGCCGGAATCTCTCTCTCTTCCGTTTTCCATGTCTCCTGTTGTGCATTCTGTTCCGAAACAACGCGCGCAATGTCTTTGACTGCGGAAGAAAACCGCTCGGAGTCCTCCTCAAGCGCCACTGTGACCTCTTTCATCGGATTTTTGAAAAAACGCATGATACCCTTATGCTTCACGCTTCGGATATTCATGACCACAACGCCCGGCCCTAATTCTTTTTTTGCCGCATCTACTGCCTCGGCTTCCGTATCCGCAAGATATTTTTTAATAATCATCTTATGCTGTCACCATCCCCACTGACTGTAATTCCACATTCGATTCCACTTCATTGTATGACACGACGATCAAATCCCTGAAATAATCTTCTGTCAGCCGCTTAAAATACGCCCTCACGATCGGCGACGTAATGACGATCGGATTCTTGCCTAGATTCTCAAGCTTGCCTGTCTCCTTCTCAACGGACGCCATAATCTGCTTCGTCTTTTCAGGGTCAAGATTCAGATAAGCCCCCTGCTCTGTCTGCTTGACGCTTCCCATGATCTCCTGCTCCAATTTCGGATCGAGCGTCACCACGCTCGTCGTCTCATTCGCAGGGAAGAAGCGGCTTGAAATCGCCCGCTTCAACGCCTGACGCACATACTCGGTCAAAATATCCGTATCGCGCGTTGACGTTGCATAATCCGCAAGCGTCTCGAAGATTGTTAAAAGATCACGGATGGATACGCCCTCTTTTAAGAGATTCTGCAATACCTTCTGTACTTCACCTAAGCCAAGCAGCTTCGGCACAAGCTCCTCGACAACGGACGGATTCGACTCCTTTAAGTTGTTAATCAGATTCTGTACATCCTGTCTCGTCAACAACTCGGCAATATGCCGTCTGATCAGCTCGGTCAAATGTGTCGCAATAATGGACGGCGGATCTACGACTGTATAGCCAAGGCTCTCTGCGCGTTCGCGCTGATTTTCCGTGATCCAGATCGCCGGCAGATGGAAGGACGGCTCAAACGTCGGGATACCCGTGATCTCCTCCTTGACAAAGCCCGGATTCATTGCCATATAATGGTCAAATAAAATCTCACCCTCCGACACCTGTATCCCCTTGATCTTGACAATATACTGGTTCGGATTCAACTGAATGTTATCGCGTAGACGGATGATCGGCACGATCGTACCAAGCTCCATCGCAATCTGACGCCGGATCATAACGACGCGGTCTAAGAGGTCGCCGCCCTGGTTCACATCTGCAAGCGGAATGATTCCATAACCGAACTCCAATTCAATCGGATCGACGGACAAGAGCGAGTTTACATTTTCCGGCTGCCTAATCTCTTCCGCTTCCTGCTCCTCCGTATCCACACTCGACTCGATCTCCGCCGTGCGGATGGTGCGGTTCATAAGCGTTGCCGCAGTGAAAAAGATTGCGCCGATCAAAATAAAGAGTACCGGATTTAACGGTGTTGCAATACCAAGCAGGCACATAACCGCACCGACAATGTAAAGCACGCGCGGCAGACTGAACAGCTCATGGAGAATCTCCGTTCCGAACTCCGCCTCCTTAGAGCCCTTCGTGACAAGAATACCGGTGGAAAGCGATATGAGCAGGGACGGAATCTGGCTGACGAGGCCGTCTCCGATCGTCAGGATCAGATATTTATCCGCCGCCTCGCCAAACGTCAGCCCCATACGCAGAACGCCCATCGCGATACCGCCGATGATGTTGACTGCCGTGATGAGCAGACCTGCCGTCGCATCTCCCTTAACGTACTTTACGGCACCGTCCATGTTACCGAAGAACGTGGACTCCGCCTGAATCTTATCACGTCTGCGTTTTGCCTCCTCATCATCGATCGCGCCCGTATTCAAGTCCGCGTCGATCGCCATCTGCTTACCGGGCATCGCATCGAGCGTAAATCTCGCCGTTACTTCAGCGACACGCTCGGAACCTTTATTGATTACCATGAACTGGACAATGATCAAAATAATGAACACGATCACACCGATGACGAGATCGCCTCCGCCGACGAACTGGCCGAACGTATCAATGACATTACCGGCGTCTCCCTTGGAGAGGATCAAACGTGTGGAGGAGACGTTTAAGGCGATACGAAATATGGTCGTAAACAAAAGGATGGTCGGATAAAAAGCCATATCCAGCACTTCCTTTGTCAGCATACACGAAAACATGATCGTGAACGCAAGAGACATATCAAAAGCGAGCAGCACATCCAAAAGCGCGATCGGCAGCGGAATGATCAACATAATAAACGCCGCCAATACATAAATGGCAATAAAGATGTCTCCCGACAGCCGTTTATACAGCGCTTTCATCTATACTCCTCCTTTCTCTTACGATATTTCGATATTCTTTAACCTATCAGAAATTCCTCAGTCCGAAAGAATTTGCGAATGCAAATTCTTTGAAAGATTTGCGCTATGCGCAAATCTTTTTTATACAGCCTGCGGATTCTCCTTCGGCAGCTTTCCCTGTATATTATATACGAATGCGAGCACCTCGGCAACAGCCTGAAACAATTCGGGTGGAATCGGTTCCCCGACTTCCACATTATGGTAGAGCATTCGCGCAAGCGGCTTATTTTCCACAATCTGGACATTGTTCTCCCGCGCGATCTCCTTGATCTTCTGCGCGAGATAGTCCTCGCCCTTCGCAACGATATAGGGCGCGTCGATCTTTTCCGGCTCATATTTCAATGCCACGGCATAGTGCGTCGGGTTCGTAATGACCACATCCGCGCGGGGCACTGCCTGCATCATACGGCGTCTTGACGCCTCCATCATCTTTTGACGGATTTTGCTCTTGACCTGCGGATCTCCCTCGGCGTTTTTATATTCGTCCTTAACCTCCTGCTTTGTCATTTTCATATCCTCGTGGAACTTATGCTTTTGATACGCATAATCCAGTGCAGCAATGACAACATAAAAAGCAGAAATTTTCAGTCCCAGATTGATCGTGACATTCCCGACAATACGGATTCCCTGCATCAGCGACATGGAATAAAACTGAAACACATAACCGACGCTTCCGATCAGTGTGGAATACACGATATACCCGATCATCCCAATCTTCACAATGGACTTTAACAGCTCTACAAGCTTACTTTTAGAAAACAGGTTTTTAACCCCTTTCACCGGATTAAGCTTACTAAGCTTCGGCTGCAGCGGCTTTCTCGTCGGCTGCCATTTTACCTGAAGTAAATCCGTCACAAACGCCAAAAACACCGCGATCACAAAAATCGGAAGCATGATGAGCAGATATTGCTGCAGCGTCTGCTTGAGCATGATCCATACACCGACCCCTTCCTCGCCCGTAAAGTTATAAGAGGAAAGCTCGGGTATTTTCTGATAGATGGCATGGAACAATTGAAGAAGACTGTTTCCCAGATTTCCCACCCATATCTTCAATATGAGAAACAGCGCAAACAGCATAACGCAATTGCTGATTTCCTTACTCTTTGCCACCTGACCGTCCTTGCGGGCATCCTTTAAACGCTTACCGGTAGGCTCCTCTGTCTTTTCGCCTCCCGGCCCGTCCTTTGCAAAAAATTGAAGCTGATATTCCAGTATCACATCATTGCCTCCACCATTGAAACGATCATTTTTTTCATTTGTGTGAACATACTGTCCGCTGCCATCGGAATCAACCATACGGACACATACATCACGCCGAGTCCTGCCAGGATCTTTAACTGCATGCCGACCGCAAACAGGTTCATCTGCGGCGCGACCTTCGCAAGAATGCCAAGCACGGCATTCATGACCGTAATGACCGCAAACACCGGCATGGCAATCTGAAATCCGATCAAAAAGTACTGTCCCATAAAGGTGATCAGCGAGCTTAAGATCTTATCCAACGCAAAATGCACATTGCCGACCGGAATCAGTTCATACGTCTGGATAAATGCCTTAATGATATATTGATACATCCCTGACGTCATGAGCAGCAGCGTAAACGCATAACGATAGATCAGACCGCTGACCGTCACATTATCGTGGTATGTCGGATCCATTGTGCTTGCCGCGGATAATCCCATTTCCATATCAACAAGCCGTCCCGCCATGGATGCAACCTGCATACAGACGGTCGAAACCAGCCCGATCAAAAGTCCGACCGACGCTTCCATGATCACAAGCGCCGCATACCCCATCACCGTGTCGTAGACCAGCTCCGTATGCGGCGTAAGCAAAAAGACCATGTACGAAAGCGCCAGACTCAACCCCACCTTAAACCGCGACGGAATGCTGCTGTCCCCATAAAACGGGGCAAGGTGCATAAAGCTTACGATCCGGATAAACACAAGCAGAAAATATTCTAAATCTGATGCCGAAAATGAATAATCTATCATCGCACTATCTAATGTATAATGAGAAATCCGACCAAAGGCTTGTCATAAATGTCGACATATTATTTAACATCCAGTGTCCGAGCAGTATCAGCGCCGTAAACACACTTAAAATCTTCGGTATCATCGTCAATGTCTGCTCCTGAATGGAAGTGACCGTCTGAAAAATACTAACAGCCAGTCCGACACAAAGAGATACCACAAGCGGCACCGCCGCCGTTTTTATGACAACGAACAGACCTTCTCTGACAATGGTTACCACGTCTTCTGTAGTCATTCTAATTCCTCCTTTCGGCTAATAAAAGGATTTCACCACACCGCCAATGATCAGATTCCAGCCATCCGCCAACACGAAAAGCAAAATCTTAAACGGCATGGAGATCGTTGTCGGCGGCAGCATCATCATACCCATTCCCATCAGGGTCGATGCAACCACCATATCGATCACCAGGAACGGAATATAGATCAGGAAGCCGATGATGAACGCCGTACGAAGCTCACTCACCAAGAAGCTGGGGATCAGTACATACGTCGGTATGTCCTTGTTCTCCATCTCCGAAGTCCATGAAAGATTTGCAATTTCCATGAACATCCGAATGTCCTTGCGCTGTGTCTGGGGATACATAAATTCCCTGACCGCATCCACCGCAATATCGATTGCCTCCCCCTGCTCCATCTCGCCGGCTTCATAGGGCTTATACGCATCATTATAGACCGTATTGATCGTCGGGCTCATAATGAAAAAGGTCAGAAACAAAGTTAACCCAATCAACACCTGATTCGGGGGCGCTGTTTGGGTGTTTAAGGCTGTCCTTGTAAAATGCATCACGATCAGGATCCGCGTAAAAGAGGTCAGACAGATGATCAGCATCGGGGCAACCGCGATCGCCGTCAAAGTCAGCAGGATCCTCAATGTGCCTGCCATAGAGCCATTATCTGTTGTAAACGTAATGTTAAAGCCGTTGGCGATATTTAAGTCCTCTAAATCCTCGCCACTCTCGGCTGTTCCCGGCTGTGTCGCCGTCGTACCGTTCTCCGTTTCGCCCGTCAGCGGCGTATCCTCTATTCCGAGACCGGAACCGATTGCCTGTGCAGTTAAGCTGTTTCCGATAAACAATATGCCTACCGTAAACAGCAGGCATAGATATCGGAATATTCTCTTCCTATTCTTCATTTCGTTTCTTGTCTTTCATGTGTTTTGCCTTGTCAAGCAGCTCTTTGAAGCTGAGCATATCGGTCTCCTCCTTCTCGGAAGGCAGAGTAAGCTCCTCCTCGGAAAGTTCTGCCAATACATGGATCTCGTCTTTTCCAATCCCAATTACCAAATATTTCCTGCCAGTGCGCACAATTTGGAGATACTTATTAGAGGTAACCCGATAACTCTCGAGCACCTCAATATTACGCCCAACGGACTTTCCCCTCTGATAATTGGCAATATACCGTGTTGCAAAATATGTCAGCGCCAAAACAAAAACAAAAATAAACAACACGGTCAGCAGGTCAAAGACAGAATCCAGCGTACTACTTAACAGCATGTTATCCGACAACCTTCTTCACTGCTTCCAATACACGGTCAGCCTGGAACGGTTTTACGATGAAATCCTTGGCACCTGCCTGAATGGACTCGATAACCATCGCCTGCTGTCCCATAGCGGAACACATGATGACAGTTGCGGAGGCATCCATCGACTTAATCTTCTTGAGCGCCTGAATTCCGTCAAGCTCCGGCATAGTAATATCCATCAGCACCAGATCGGGCTTTAATTCATTATATTTCTCTACGCCCTTTGCGCCATTCTCAGCCTCTCCGACGACATTGTAGCCATTCTTGGTCAGAATGTCCTTAATCATCATTCTCATGAATGCTGCGTCATCACAAATTAAAATATTCTTTGCCATTTTTTTTCTCCTATCCTTTATTTGATTATTTCGGTTACACGAACGCCGAAGCTTTCTTCTATGACTACTACCTCGCCTCTTGCAACGAACTTACCGTTGACAAGTACGTCAATCGGCTCTCCTGCAATCTTATCGAGCTCTATGATCGTACCGGGTGCGAACTCCAATATTTCTGCAATAGATTTGCTTGTACGCCCCAGCTCAACCGTAACCTCAAGCGGCACATCCCGGATTAGTCCGATGTTCTCCTGATTCGATATGCCCGGAACATCTCTGTTAAAGCTCTGGAACTGTGCAGGCTGTACATTCACATTCTGCATCTGCTGTCCCATCATCATCGGGTTCATACCCATCATCATCGGGTTCATGCCCATCATCATCGGATTCATGCCCATTTGCATTTGGTTCATACCCATCTGCATCTGGTTCATATCCATTGTACCCATTCCCTGACCGCTCATGTCCGGTCCGGACATCTGCGGCTGTGGTGCAGGTGCCGGCTGCGGTGCCGGTGCGGGTTCAGGCTCTGCCGCTGCTGCCCCGTCTCCTCCCGCCTGTGTATTCATAACGGTCTCATAGATCGACTTTGCAAAATCAATCGGATAGAGCTGCATGATCGTACTGTCTACCAATTCGTCAATCTGCATCCGGAATGCAACCTTGACAAAGGTTCCACAGAGGAAACCGGACAACTGTCCCTGATCGCGCAGCTCGATCAAATCCACAAGCGTTGCGTCAGGCGGGCTGATGTCGATCTTCTTTCCAAGCATGGACGAAAGGGATGTCGCCGACGAGCCCATCATCTGATTCATCGCCTCGGAAATGGCACTTAGATGCAGCTCGCCCAACTCGCCGTCCGTGTTGGTGCCGTCCCCTCCCATCATCAGATCCGTGATCACCTTTACATCATGTTCTTTTAACACAAGAATGTTACTTCCGTCAAGTCCCTCGGTATATTTAATTGAAATAAACACGCAAGGCTTCGGATAATCCTTGATCACCGTATCAAGATTGGCAAGCGTCACGACCGGAGTCGTAATATCTACCTTACGATTTACCAAGGAGTATAAGGTCGTCGCCGATGTTCCCATACTGATGTTGGCAACTTCACCGACCGCATCCCTCTCCATCTCCGTCAAAAGATTCTCATCAATCTCTGCCGCCCCCGGAGCCGCCGCTTCCGGCGTCGTTTCGGATGCGCCGGCATCCGCCCCATCTGAATTATCCATGCCGCCCAGCAAAGCATTGATCTCGTCCTGGGATAACATTCCATCCATCTGGCTACTCCTCCTCTCTTATAATAGACGTTACCCGCACAGCAAAATGTTCATCGTCCGATCCGGGCATTGCCTTAAATTTTCTGATATTGCCGACGAAAACATCCAGTTCGCTGTCTACCTTCGTATCCAATCGTATGACGTCTCCCGGCTGTAAATTCATAAAATCGCCCGCTGCAACTCTGGTGCGTCCGAGAACCGCCTTGACCGGCACATCCACTCTGCGGATCATCGTCTCAAGCTGTTCATCATAACTCTCATCAGAGCCCTTTTGCATGTTGGCATACCAGAACTTCGTGTTCAGGCGATCCATAATACTCTCCAGAGTAAAGAACGGAAGGCAGACATTCATAAAACCTTCAACGTCTCCAATCTTGAGATTCAATGTAATAATCGCGATCATATCTGTCGGAGATATGACCTGCGCGAACTGCGGATTCGTCTCAATCCGCTCCAGAAGCGGATTGATGTCTGCCACGTTTTTCCATGGCTCCCTCAATAACTGGATACAGACTACCATGATCTTTTCGACAATGCTCATCTCTATCTCAGAGAATTCCCGGTTCTTTGCAAGCGGCTCTCCTGAACCACCAAGCATCCGGTCAATGATCGCAAATGCAAGCGTTGCTGCCAACTCTACGATCACCGTGCCGCCAAGCGGCTGAAAATTCACAATACCAAGCGCAACCGGATTGGCAAGTGCATTCGTAAACTCCGAAAAAGTGACCGTCTCCGAACTTGCCACCGTAACCTGAACCGCTTTTCTCAGATAAACGGGAAGCGTCGTTGACACCAGTCTGCCGTAATGCTCAAAAATGATTTCAAGCGTTCGCAAATGCTCTTTGGAGAATTTTGCAGGTCGTTTAAAGTCATAATTTTTGACCTGCTTTTCAGGATTCTCCTTGACGTCATCCATATCCAGTTCGCCGGTACTTAACGCGTTGAGAAGACTGTCTATCTCACTTTGGGATAAGACCTCACCCACAACGGCTCACCTCCCATCATGAATATAGATAGTCACTGAAATTCACATTAAAAATAAATGTAGAATCATATAAATTCTGAATACGCTCCAATACCTCTTCGCGTATCAGTTCCTGATTTTCCTTAAACTGATCCATCGTATAACTGCCGATCACGGACTGAATCTCTGTCTTGATCAGGCTTTCCTTTGCCTCCAATGCCTCGGCGGTTCCGTATGACTTATAATCCTTATGTTTCATATTCATGGAAAGAGATACATTCACAACAAAATAATGATCCTTGCCATCTCCTCCATCCGCTTCGCTCACCCGCTGGAACGGAATCGTCATGCGGTCAGAGATCACATATACATCCGTATCGTCAATGGAAACATTTTCCTTTTCCGTCGTCTCGCCGTCCGGCTTCGTCTGAATGCCAATCAGCGACGCGATATCGCCTACCAGTTTTGCGTTTTTGTTTGAAACATTAATGACCGAGAACATCATGATTCCCGTCATGACCAAATTAACAACTAATAAAGCAAGAATGATAATGGATAATAGATTCTTTTTCAAAGCAAGCACCTCTCTGCTCCCACGGATGCATCAGCGTTCCGTGCTTAATGTATTATATATCTTGATCTCAACACGCCTGTTCCGCGCGCGTCCTTCCTCTGTGCCGTTATCCGCAACCGGAACATACTCCCCCCTGCCGGAATGCTTCAGCTTAACGGGGTCTAGATTGGTGGTCTCCATAAAATAGTGAAATACCGATAGCGCCCTTGCACTGGAAAGCTCATCGTTATTCGCAAACGCCGCATTATGGATCGGCACGTTATCCGTATGTCCCTCAATCTCAATGAGGCTGTCCGCATACGCCATGAGGATCAGTCCCAGCCTGTCAAGCGTCGGATAAATCTCCGGCTTCAGTTCGGCACGTCCCGAGTCAAACAGGATGGCTCCCTTCATCGTAAGGAGTACATACTGGGAATTGAAGTCCACATCAATTTCCTTATCCAGATTCAACTCCGCCAACGCTTCCTCTATCTGTTCCGCCATCTCCTCGGATTCGGCAAGCCCCTCACGCTCCATCTCATTATATAACGTATCGTCCGGTTCGTCTACTTCTTGCGCCTGCCCACTGCTGTTTATGTATTCCGACAGCTCGTTCAACTGACTGACGCCGTTACTGATCAGAACACCGTCGCCGATTGCTTCCGCACCTCCGTCAAATACACTCACTGTACTCTTGAAGGACTCCACAACCGCCAGCCACTTATCTTCCTCTATCTTAGACATGGAAAAAAGCAACACGAAAAAGCAGAGCAAGAGATTCATCAGATCCGCAAAGGTTGACTGCCATGCAGGGGCCCCTTTTGGTGGTTCCTCTTCTTTACGCTTAGCCATTCTCCTCACCACCTTCATCCGTAGACACACGATCCTTCGGTGCAAGGAACGATTTTAATTTTTCTTCTATAACACGCGGGTTCTCGCCTGCCTGAATGGAGAGAAGACCTTCAATCTCGATCTCCTTTAACATGATCTCCGCATCGTTATTGACTTTCAGTTTGCTGGCAACCGGTGCGCAGATCCAGTTTGCGATCATGGAACCGTACAATGTCGTCAAAAGCGCAACCGACATCGCAGGTCCGATAGAACTCGGATCCGACATGTTCTGAAGCATGTTTACCAATCCGACGAGCGTACCGATCATACCCCATGCAGGTCCCATGGAACCGATGTCCTCCCAAATCTTAATGACCTGCTTGTGACGTCCCTCTATACTGATGAGCTCCGTCTCCATAATGGAACGGACCAGATCAGGGTCAGTACCATCGACGATCAACAGGATCCCCTTTTTCATAAAGTCATCATTCAATTCGGATGCTGCCTCCTCCAACTGGAGAAGACCTTCCTTACGGGCAGTATTGGAAAGTTCAATGATCTTTTGAATGCTCTCTGACATATTAATGATCGGTACCTTGAAAATTTTAACGAAACACTTCAGACCGTTTACGTAATTTTTCATTGAGTTCATCGCCATAACGCTGAGGAAGGATCCACCGATCGTGATCAGAACCGACTGAAGATCGACAAACGCCTTATATGCTCCTGCAAGACCTCCGGCACCGGCGATTACTGCCCATAATACCAGTGAAATACATACGACCAGACCAATTAAAGATGCTAAATCCACGAAACTCACCACTCTCTGCTTTAATCAGCAAAAATTTCTTTCCTATACGATTTTACTAGATTTTTCACTTCTTGTCTACTTTCTTTTACAATAATTTTCCGTCCTGTTGTCAAAGCGACAACGGTATCCGGTGTTTCCTCGACATATTCGATCAGGTCAGGATTGATCAAAATCTTGATATCATTGAGTTTTGTTACTTCGATCATGCCGATCCTCCTTCCAAGATGTACCAGCTGCAATGATCCATTTTCAAAAGCAGCCGGATTCCTGTTATAGTACCAAATACCTATTGTTTCCCAAACATACGGAAAGGGAACCGCCCCCACGCGCGGTTCCCTATTACCCGACGTCAACATGCGCTTCACGCGCTTTCTGACGCTGTGATTTATTCTGTGTTTCTGCGTCACGCGGCCTCGCCGGCTAAGACGCTGTCTGCCTTATCTCTTTAAGTTGACAAGCTCCTCCAACAGACTGTCAGATGTCGTGATGATACGGGAGTTCGCCTGAAAACCTCTCTGTGTTGTGATCATTTCCGTAAACTCCGTGGAAAGATCGACGTTACTCATCTCAAGCTGACCGCTGTTCATCGCGCCGCCATTTACCTTAATGTCAACACCAATACCGTCAAAATCGCCCGAGTTCAACGTCTTATTGTAAAGATTGTCTCCGACCTTCTCCAAGCCCGACGGATTTGCAAATTCCGCAACCGCGATCTGACCGAGCAGTCTCGACATACCGTTGTCGTACGCCGCCCAAATCTCACCGTTATCGGAAATCTGAATACCCGACATATCGCCAAGCTTGCGGCCTGCGCCTAGCCCGTTCAAGTCTCCGCTGTCCGCCGCCAACGACGCGGAACCTCCATTATCGGCATTCTTCATCCTCGTCATGTCAATCTCAATATCGTGGAAGTTGCGAAGGCTCGTTATGGTACCGCCCTGTGTAAGCTGCTCTGCAAAATCAATCGTAAGACCGGTCGGATTTCCGTTTGCAGAAATGAATGCACCCGTATCGGTATTGAAACGGATCAGACCACCCTGTATATTCTTATTGGTAACCGTCAGTGTACCGGTCAGCGGATCAATCGTTGCATTATTGGTCGTACTATCAATACTATTACCGAAAATCATCTGCAGATTTGGACGCTGTGCATCTGTAACCTCAAACGCTCTCGGATCATTCACATCCGCTCCCGCAGCAACAATATCATCAAGCGCAATCGTATAGTCTCCTGACGTTGGTCGATTTCCCCCTAACGCTACTCCGATTGCATCCAAGTCAGCTGCCTCTGTAACAATACTACCTTTATCATCTCTAAAGGATATGCTATAAGTACGGGTCGTCTGATCATATGACACAGCACGCGTGATCGGTTTTTCCTGCTGCTGTCCGTCCACAGTTACTGATATATTAAAGGTATCCGTCAACGGATTGTGCGTTTCCTGCACATCCACATTCTGACGTGCTCCAAGTTTTGCGATATCGGCAAGATCCACACCATAATACTCGGTAATGGATTTCTGTTCGGAATCAAGAATATCATCCATCTCCAAATAGAACTCACCGTCGTTGGTGGCCTTATGCAGACTCAGCTTCACGGTATAGCTGTAACCCAGATTATCGAAGATCGGAAGGTTGATCGTCTTACCTGCTGTAGAGTTAATGTCCGTATCCTTTTTATCCACGATACCGGTAATATTTCCGTTGGTCGTATACTCTGCATCATAGGTCAGATTCTCCTGACTCATGATACGGAGCGCGGTCACGGTATCCTGCCTTACTTTGCCGGTCTCCGCATCAACCTGCCAGCCCATAACGTTATAGCCCGTGGATGTCATGGCAAGGTTTCCTGCCGAATCAACATAGAAAGAACCGTCGCGTGTAAAATAATTATTGCTTCCGTCGCTGACAATAAAGAACGAATCGCCGGAGATACGAATATCAAACGGATTGTTCGTCGTCTGTGCCGAACCCGCAGATGTAATTGCCGTGCTGATCGCACCCGACACAACACCGAGACCGATCTGCTTCGGGTTCTTACCAGCAGTTCCGGTCGTCGCATTCGGTCCGGACGCATTTGCCGACGTCTGATACATCAACTCGGAAAAGTTGATCGACATCGACTTGTAGGATGTCGTATTTACGTTTGCAATGTTGTTACCGATTACGTCCATCTTTGTCTGATGCACCTTCAAGCCGGATACACCAGAAAACAATGATCTCATCATAGTGAAATGCCCTCCTTTAATAAGAGCCGCGTCGTTCCTTCTGTCAGTCGGGAACGATAACCTCCAAAAAGGTCCGGTTACATGATAACGGCTCCGTCAATGTTTGTAAAAATCTGCTCATCCGTCCGAGTATTGTCCATTGCCGTGATGACGGTACTGCTCGATACATTCACGATAAACGCCAACTCATCGACCATGATCAGCGAGTCTTTGATCCCTTTCCTGTCTGCTTTCATCGTACCTTCATTCAGGCGGTCAAGCTGATCGTCCGTCAGCCTGATATTACGCTCCGCCAAACGGTTCATCGCATGTTTGGAAAAACGAAGCGTGCTCTCTGCGGTACCGGCGGTCTTTCCCTCCAGAATTTCCTGAAAGGAAAAACCGTCCTGTGTACGCGTCGTCTCCGGCTTTCTCGCCTGATTCAAATACTGATCTTTTAACTGTTCGATGGAAAGGAATTGGTTCTGATTTACCTGCATTGTAATTCCTCCTCCTTGAGTACTACACGCGTTTCAATTCCATCTTTTCCTCATGACAACGGACATGCTATACTCTGATATCCTGTTGTCAGCGCTTCCGCCCTCATGCATCCGCGCTCTCTTCACCTGTTACGCCTGCGTCTTCATTGTCGTCCGCGCTGCTTCCTGCGCCCTCCGCGCCGGCCACTGCACCTGCGTTTTCAGTGCCATCCGTACCGCTCCCCGTGCCCTCCGCGCCGGTCACGGCACCTGCGTTCTCCGTATCATCCTTATCGTCATTCTCCGCCGGCGGCTGTACGCCCGCTTCCAAAAGCTTATCAAGGACATCGTTGATCTTATCCTTATCGATACTGTCCGCCCGATTGATGAGCACATTCAGCTGATCTGAGATAAGCTTATTATAGTCAACCGGCTCTTTTCTGGGACTTAGCACATCTGCCCTTGGTCCAAGGCTGTTCAGGAACTCGAGCGCCTCGTCTGCGATAAAGGACTTACCGTACTCGGTCATGTTCTTGTATTCGTCCTCTAACTCATGTACGATCTCTGCGTCCTTCGCCGTCAGATTCTCAAGTGCCGGCAGTCTGTATAGTTTGGATATAAAGTTGGTTGCCTGCGTATATGCCGTTAAGTAATCGCCGTCGATCACCTGATAAACATCATCCAGTGAATACAGCGTTCCGCCTACGGACATCTTTGCCTTTCCGTTCTCATACTGTAAATAGTCAACCTGTCCCGTATACTGCTTGCCGTCCACATCTAATACGACGGTCTTGCCGACAAGTCCCTGCATGCGCTGCTGCTCCGAAATCTCCTGCAGATTCTGCATGCTCTCAAGCTCCGAGAACGTTGCGAGCTGTGAGATATATTCTGTACTGTTATTGGATGCCGCCAGTGGATCCTGATACTTCATCTGTGCCACAAGCAATTGTAAAAAAGCATCTTTGCCGAGCGAGCCTCCGCCCGTGGTTTTTTTCGATTCGTTGCTTGCCGCTTTCTCGGCTGCGCTCAAACCGTTGTTGACGATCTTGCCATCTACTACCTGCGCTGTTGATGCCATACGATTCCTCCTCTCCGTATCACTAAGCTAAGTAGTCAAGTCGATTGCCGTGTATTCTCATCATATCACGTGCAATCTGTTCCGCATCGTCAAGCTCTTCCGCATCCTCTTCGCCGAGTTCATCGAGATTCAACCTTCTTGTTGTCCGTCTCTTTGCTCCCGCCTCACCTCGCTCATCTGCGTCCTGATTGGCATTCTGCTCAAGGTTGCGTTCAAACTCATGACTGGAAACCGTAACTTCAATCGCTTGTACTTTCACGCCCTGTTCATCCAGACGACTCCGAAGCTCAGCCACCTGTCCCTCCAGTATGGCCTTTACCGCCTCGTCCTGCGCCGCAAACTGCGCTGTTACGATTCCGTTCTTGGCCGTCACCGAAATATTCAGCGTGCCAAGGCTTGCAGGATGTAACTGTAATTCTACCGAAGATCCCTGCGCGTTTAAGTGGTTTCTCATAAAGTCCGTAATCTGCTTCATGATCTGCTCCGCATCCAAATAGGAATCTGCGCTCCCTGTCTCCTGCGTCAGTGCTTCCACAAATTCATTCGTCCGGTTCATCAGATGCTCGGCAAAGCCCTGCCCGCCTTCCGCAAACGATTCCCCTTTCTCTTTTGTCTGTGCAGAATCTTCCTCCGCCCGATAGCCGGTCGCAACCTGCGCCCCGTCCTGCTGCGTTTTGTCCTGCACATTGTCGGTCATGTGACTTTGATCTGTCTGCTGCGTACCCGTCTGCTCTTTCGTGTCCGCCGTCATCAAACCGGAAGTTCTCTCATCCGTGTTTATAACCGGGACATCAGCCTGAACGTTCTGCATGTCAGAATGCGTCGTATCCGCTTCCTGTGTGCCAAGCTGTTCCAGCATCGCTCTAAGATCCTCCGGTGTCAGGGAAAGCTCTTTCATCAGCTCCTCGCCTGCCTCCTTCGTCAATGCTGTCAGCTCCTGCAATGTGTTGTAGAGCGTTTCGTCCGTTACAAGCGACATCTGATCTTCCCCGGTCAGCGCCATCATCAGCTCCATCATGCGATCCGAAACCAACAGATCCGTCAGTTCCATACCAAGCTCCTGCATCGTTTCTGTCACAGTCTCGACGGATACCGAAAGGTTCTCCGCAACCTGCGTGAGCACTTCTGACGCTTTCTCAATGAACATGGATGCCATCTCGGAAGCAGCGGCTTCTTCGCCTGCCTCGTTTGGCTGATCGTCCGCAGCGGCGGTCTTGTCTGTCTGCTGCGTCTGTTCACTGGCTGCATTCGGTTTTTCCTGCTGCGTATCATCCGTCCGACGGGCTTCTTCCGTGGTCGGTTGCTCTTTGGCTTCAGAATTTTCGGTACGCTCAGAGGTTTTGGCAGTATCTTTTTTTACTACCGCACCACTGGATGAATCTCCGCTCTTGTTAGCACTTACAGCCTTGTCCATGACCTGCGTAAATCCCGTGTCCGATGTGCCCGATTTTGTCGGCGCCGCCTGAACTGCAAGGTTCATGATCGTTCCACGTTCTGTTACTGCACTGGTCATTGTTTTTCCTCCTTTCTTTGATTATCAAGGTACATAATGATTATCGGTTTCCCGCTCATTATTATGAAGATATAAAACGGAAAAATCTTTTATTTCCCATCATGCGTCCGGATCCATGATGCGCGTCAGTCTCGCCGCAAATTCAGGTGTCATCGCAGCCAGGATCGCACCGCGTTCCTCCGCTCCCATCTGTCCTAAGATTTTTGCAGTCAACTCCAGGTCATTCATTTCCTCAAAAATCGCCGCAGCATTCTTTGGCTTCATTCCTGAATAAGCACTTGCATATTCGCTCATTTCCAAATCCTGCGCCTGCTCCGCAATCACGCGGGCATAAATCGCCTCCGCAGTCGTCGGATCCATGGATTCAAAATATTTGATATATGCATCCACACCCGGTCCGTTCGCCGCATAGACGACCTCCTGATAAAATTCATTTTTAATCTTCTCAAATTCGAGGTAGCTGTCTTCAAAGCTCTGCAGGCGCTCAAGCTCCGCGCGCAGACGCTCAAGCTCCTCTGCATCCGCACTGTTGACCGTCTGAAGCTGCTCTACCTGCTGCTCTAATACTAAAATCTGATCGACCGCATCACGCAGACTCGTATAGCCGCCGTACGCCTCCTCATCCGTCGTTTCCGTCTCATGATCCTCCGGTAATATCCACGAAAGCACCGGCACATCCTTCAAGATCGGGCGTAAGACATTGGAGCCGAACCCGCCCACGTCAAGCTTGATCAGCAGTCCTAAGATCGCGATCCATATGAGAATGATAAAAAATGTAACCAGAATCGCCGAACCGGTACCGCTGTCCGAATCCTCGTCATCCAGCTCCGATTCCTGCTTGGCAAGCTCCTTTGCACGCGCTTTCGCCTCTTTCTTTTGCGCGCGGCTCTCCGCTTTGAGCTTCTTTCGTTCTTCTTTTAATTTCTTTTTTTCCGCGGTAACATCCACTACCGGTATTTCTTCAGGTGCTTGTGCTCTCGCCATGTCCCGTCTCCCTTAGTCTCTGCCCATATGTATAGCTGACCAGCTCGTCGATTTCTTTGCTTTCATGCTGCTTTTCTTCCATCAGAAATTCATCAAATGCTTTCTCGCGCAGCCGCTCGTGCGTCTTCCGGTCCTGCATGACCTCCGTCATCTTCTGGCGCGCTTTTTCGACGGCTCTTGCCGCGATCTGCACTTCTTTCTGCTGCTGCGTGATAAAATCTTCCATGCGCAGAATCGCCTCATTGTTCTGTGTGATTTCGCGGACGTTTAAGTCATCCGTAAGAAGCTGTCTGGCCGTCTGCTCGTATTCAAATTTGCGTCTGAACAGAACGTTCAGCTTTTGTTCTTCTTCCCGCAGCTTTGCATTCGCTTCGGCATACTGCTGCTTTGCCTGCCGCTCCATGCTGAGTTTGATATTCAGCACATTCTGCATCCGGTATCGAAATTTTGCCACCGATCTTATCCTCATTTCCCAATAAGATTATGCAAACAGCGCTTCCAACGCCCCAACCGTCTCCTCAAATGTCACTTTTTCGTCCGTCGCCTGCATCAGGAACTCGTTGACCGCCTTGTTCTTGTCAATTGCATAATCAATTTCAGGATTACTGCCCTTCTTATATGCGCCGATATTGATCAGATCTTCCGCGTCCTTATAGGTCGCCAACACATTTTTGAGCTTTCCCGCCGCCTGCTTATGCTCTCTCGTGTCGATCGCGCTCATACATCGCGAAATGCTCTGCAGCACGTCGATGGCGGGGTAATGGTTTTTATGCGCCAGCTTGCGGTCTAAGATAATATGACCGTCCAAAATACTTCTTGCCGTGTCTGTGATCGGCTCGTTGAAATCGTCGCCGTCCACAAGCACCGTATACAGTCCCGTGATGGAACCCTTATCCGAACGCCCCGCCCGCTCTAAGAGCTTCGGCATCTCGGAATACACGCTGGGCGGATATCCCCTTGTCACCGGCGGTTCGCCGCTGGCAAGCCCGATTTCCCGCTGTGCCATGGAAAAACGCGTCAGGGAATCCATCATCAGCAGGACATCCCTGCCCTGATCCCTGAAATATTCAGCAATCGACGTTGCCGCCATTGCCGCCTTTTTACGCTCTAACGCAGGTTTATCCGACGTCGCCACTACCACAACTGAACGCGCCATTCCTTCCTGCCCGAGATCATGCTCAATAAATTCCCGCACTTCCCTGCCGCGCTCTCCGATCAATGCGATCACATTGATGTCCGCCTGCGTATTGCGTGCAAACATGCCCATCAGCGTCGATTTCCCGACTCCGGAGCCTGCAAAAATGCCGATACGCTGTCCTTTTCCAAGCGTGATGAGTCCGTCCACCGCACGCACACCAAGCGGCAGCACCTCGTCAATGATTTCCCTGGCCATTGGGTCAGGGGGGGCGGATTCTACGGGATACCGTTTGCTTTCTTTTGGAATTCCGGTCGGGTCGATCGGTTCTCCCAGTCCATTGAGCGTCCTGCCGAGCAGGTAGTCTCCCACCGCAACGCTTAGCGGATAGCCTTGATTTTCCACGATACATCCAAGCCCGACGCCCTCCGTCGATTCATAGGGCATCAGGAGCGTCTTTTTATCCCTAAAGCCCACGACTTCCGCACGAATTGGTTTACTTTCCCCACCCGGATAAATACAGCAGAGATCGCCGAGCTTTGCATCCGGCCCTGCTGATTCGATTGTCAGTCCGACAATGTTGACGACCTTTCCCATTTTCTTAAAAAAGGATTGATTTTCCAATGAATTGTATTTATCAAAATTGATTGCATTCATATGTTTTCTGTGCTATTCTCCCGAATATGCCAACAGTAACAGCTGCTTTTTTAATTCAGCGAGCTGTGTACCCAAACCGCAGTCAAAAATACCGCCTTCCGTCTCAATCATGCACTCGCCCTCCGAAAGCGTGGTATCCTGCACGACCTCCACAGACGTATTCGCGCCTGCGGCCGCCGCTTCAAGCTGTTTTTTCTGCATATTCACTGCCGCATAATCTTCCTTGGATACATGAACAAAAAACTCTCTGTTCCCCTCCACGTTGCGGATGACGTTTTCCGCAAGATACAAAAGCACCTGCTTATCCGACATCATATTGACTTTGAAGATGTGCTCATAAATGCCCGTAAGTTTTTCGATAAAGAGCGGCTCTAATTCACTCAGCTTCTGCTCATAATCCGACGTCAACTGCCGCTGTGTCTCCGCCAGTTCCTCTTTGATCTGCTCCACCTGATGCATGCCCTCGCGATAGCCTGCATCATATCCCTCGCGTTTTGCCTCGGCAAGCGCCGTTTCCCGCTGCTGCTCAATCTGTCTTGCCGCATCCTGCTGCATTTGTGCGATCTCCTCGCGCGCCTCGGCAAGCAGCTCCTCCGGAGACGGACCACTATCCTCCTTGATCAGTTCGATCGGCTCCGCCTGAATACCCGGCTTAAAACCGCCGCCTTCCGGCGGTGTTTCTCCGAACAACTCCGATAGTCCGTCATCCTCCGTTTCCGACACGCCCTGATCCGGATAGGCATCCGAATCCGCCGCCGTATAAAACGTGTCGCCTGATAACGCCTCCAGCTTTTGCGCGATGAGCGCATTGGTATCGATTACGATTTTTTCTTCATCCTGCACGACTGTCAGGTTTGATTTGATCAGACTGCTATACAATGATCTCGTCACCTCCGCCTCTGGAGATTACGATTTCAGCAGAATCCTCAAGTTTTCTGATAATGTTCACGATCTTCTGCTGTGCTTCTTCCACGTCCTTCATACGGACAGGACCCATAAATTCCATATCCTCTTTGATCATTGCCGCCAAACGCTTGGAGAGGTTGCCAAAGATCGCATTCTGCACTTCCTCATTGGCACCCTTTAAGGCAACCGCAAGATCACTGTTCTCCACCTCACGCAGCACGCGCTGGATCGCGCGATCATCAAGCAGCAGAATATCCTCGAATACGAACATCTTCTTTCTGATCTCGTCCGCCAGCTCGGGATCTTCGATTTCCAGTGTTTCCATGATATGCTTTTCTGTTCCGCGGTCTACCGTATTCAGGATCTCTACGACTGCATCGACGCCGCCAATGATCGTGTAATCCTGATTTACCAGACTTGCCAGCTTTGATTCCAGCACTTTTTCCACTTCCTTAATGACATCGGGACTTGTTCTGTCCATCATCGCAATACGCTTTGCGACATCGGATTGCCTGTCAGGCGGCAGCGCTGATACGATCAATGCAGCCTGCTGAGCCGACAAATAGGACAAAATCAACGCGATGGTCTGCGGATGTTCGTCCTGAATAAAGTTCAGTAATTGAGACGCGTCCGTCTTGCGCACAAACTCGAACGGTTTTACCTGTAAGGAAGCCGTCAGTTTTCCGATGACATCCATTGCCTTGTCGCTGCCAAGCGCCTTCTCCAAGAGTTCCTTCGCGTAGGTAATACCTCCCTCCGCAATATACTGCTGTGCCAGACAGAGATCATAAAATTCCGTAACGACCTCCTCCTTGACCTGCGGCGTGATACTCCTCGTGTTTGCGATCTCTAAGGTCAGCTCCTCAATTTCTTCCTCTTTCAAATGTTTGAAAATATTAGCCGATTTTTCCGGTCCTAATGCAATCAACAAAATTGCCGCTTTTTGCAGCCCGGTTATCGAATCTTTCGTTGCCACAAAGGTTTACCCCCAGTCCTCATTCAGCCAATTCCGCAAAAGATTTGCCGCCGCTTCCGGATTATCATCGACAAATTTATCGATCAGTCTGCGAACCTCTGATTTTTCTTCTACCTCAATATCCTCAAGCTCTTCCACGGGAGTAGACTGCAGCAGGGATTCCACCGACAGCTCCTCCTCCTCGTCCGTTCTCTTTTCTCCGCGCATACTCCGCAGCACGACAAACGCGAGCAATGCAAGGATAATGATGATCAATAATACTGTCAGAACATCTGATGCATGAATGGAAGAACCCTCCGCATCAATAAACATATTCTCACTGTACAAAACAAACGTAATATTTCCTGCCGGAATTCCCGTCGCACTCGCCGCCATCGCGACCCAGTCTTCATCTATCTCAAGCTTCGTGCGCTCGGAGTTCTGATTCTTGTACTCCGACCACGAAATACCGTCTAAAAGACCCTGATCACGCGCATCTTCTTCCCTGATGATATTATACTTCACCGCCGAGATTGCAAGCGAAGATGTGTCATACTTGATCACACCGGGCGGCACTGTCTGAGTGCCGATTTCCTCATCCACTACATACTGCCTGTCATATTCCTCGACTTCTTCCGAGGTCGTACCGTCTACATTAATATCATAAGTTACCGTTTCGTCATTCGACGTCGTTCCCGGCACGCCGCCCCCGCCGCTCGTTGCTGACGAGGTATATTGCCGCTCACTGGAATAGTACCCCTGACTCATACCGTCCGGTACTCCGTAATTATGCCATGTAAGGTCTGTGGTAGAAAAATCAATATCTAAGTTCGGTGCGACAGAGATTGCGCTAAATTCTCCCGTTCCATTTAAGACGTTGCGTACCTGCGCCGTCACAGTATTTTCCATCTGCTGCTTGATCGTGAGCTGATTATTGGCCGTGCCAATAGCCGAGGTATCTTCCCCGCCTACAAAGTAGGAGTTTCCCTCGGCATCTAAGATGGTGATATTATCCGTTGTGGCATTACCAAGCGCCGTCTGAACCGCGCGCGCTACTCCCTGCGCCATATCCAGTGTCATTTCCGATTTTAAGGTCAAAATAACAGTCGCAGTCGTCTCTGCTCCCGTAGAAATCAGTGTTCCGTCATCTCGCGGCACATTCAGGTTCACGGTTGCAGACTGAACAAATTCGAAGCACTCTAAGTCCTCCTCGAGCTCGCTCTGCATATAAAGCTGATACTTCTTTTCCTTATCGGATTCCGTCGTACTTAAGCCGCCGCTGAGCGCCTCAGCAAGCGTATAAGAGGTACTCGGTATCCCGTTTTCTCCAAGAAGCAGTCTCGCGTCGGAAAGCTGTCCTTTCAGGATCTCGACCTTCAGCGCATTTTCGTCCACACGGTATGTCAATGACGCATCCGCTAAAAGTGCTGTCACCTCCGATGCCTGCTTCGTCGAATCACAGGTGATCAGCTCTACGTATTTCGGCTTATTCAGTACGAGAACCAACACGATCAGTCCGGTAAGAACCGCCGCTACCGCGCCCATGATAATAAAGCGCTGCTTGACCGTAAACTTATTCCACCATTCCAAAAAGCGCTTCGGAAATTGTTTTATACTCTCAATCATGATATGTATCTCCCCTCAAGAAACTATACGTTGATCTGCATAATCTCTTTATACGCATCAAGAAAACGATCCCTGACCGCGACCGTATATTGCAGCGCCGTGGATGCCTTAGACAGGGCAATGGTCAGATCATGCGCGTTTTGCGTCTCGCCAAGCGCCAGCTTGATCTTCTCATTTTCCGCATCGGAAAGATAGCCGTTTGTCACATTAATGCTGTTGATCGCAGAATTAAGGATATTCCGAAACATTGAATTGGCGTCACTTTTATCTTCTCCGAGTATGCTCAGCTCGCCCTTTTCATCCAGCTGCTTGATCATATGGGTGTTCTGGGAGGATATTACCCTCGTATCCCCAACATTATATAATGATTGTATGTCCATGGTTATGACTCCCTTTTATGTAATTCTTTCAGTCCATCTTATTGTCCGCCGATCTCAAGCGCCTTCATCGCCATGCTCTTGCTCGCCTGAAATGCCGTTGCATTCGCTTCATAGGAGCGGCTTGCGTCAATTAAGTCCGTCATTTCCTGTACCGTCTTCACATTCGGATAAATAACATAGCCGTTCTCATCCGCATCAGGATGCGAAGGATCGTAAGCCATAACCATATCCGACCACGTATCCTCATATACGCCGTCCACACGTACACCAAGACCGATATAGTTGCGCGAAGCCCTGCTCAACGCATGCCCGAACGACGTTCCCTGCGAACCACCGCGTTCTTCAAATGTCACGACTTTTCTGCGGTACGGTGTACCGTCCTGTGTCCTTGTCGTATCCACATTTGCCAGATTCTCTGCAATAATATCCATGCGATAACGCTGTGCCGTCAAACCGGAACCGCTGATCGCAAACGCATCAAACATTCCCATCTCTTACCCCTCCTATTTGATCACGGCTTTTAAGTCGCTGAATTCCTGTTTAATGCTCGTTATCAAAGCATTATATGTAATCTGATTCTCCGCAAGATAGGTATTCTCCGCATCAATATCCACATTATTTCCGTCATAACGGTAAGAATAATTCCTGCCGTCCGTATAAACCCGCCCCTCTAACTCGCCGGACCTTAAATTTCTCACCTTTTCGTCCATGGTCTGATACCGTGAGTTGCCGAGCGCACGCCGAAGCTCTCTCTCAAAATTGATGTCCTGCCTCTTATAACCGGGCGTATCGTCATTTGCAATATTATGTGAGATCAGCTCATGTCTCGTCCATGAGGCATCCGCCGCTCTGTCTAATACATTGATATAATCAAATACATCGCTCTTAAACATCCCTATTCCCTCACGCCTTTCCTGTACTGTCTTTTCCGCCTGTTCGTGGTATCCGTCTGCCGGATCAAACAGACTCTCACTATCCATTATAGGTCTTTTATTCAAAAAGACAAGCTTTTTTCACAAAAAAACCATAAAAAAGGATATTTGAAACGAGGGGCATTCAGACTCCCCTGCCCCATCAAAAATCCTTTTTTTGCATTCTGTCACCGCCTTGTGACTGTTATGTAATTCTCAAAATTGCTATTATGTTTCTATTATATGAAAAAATAGTACGTTCTGCAATGAACAATTAGTCACAGATTCGAATTGGATGGAATTGGATATTCCATATTATCCTACACTTTCCTTGCGCAAAACTCCGGGAAAGCATTTCTGCTTTCCCGGAGCCTGATCCGTTTTTATTGCATTTTGTTCCTACGTCCTCCGTTCATCAGTCGAGCGAGAACATTTTCAGTTTTGCGATCGTCAGCTTATCGACGTCAAACGCCACAACCCTGCTCGGATCATCCGCCATCGAGAGGTCAACTTCCACATAGAAATCAAAACTCTCATTGTTCAGCAGCCTGGTAAGCGGTATATCCACATAATAGCTGTGACCGCTTCGCACCGCGTCATAGCTTACCTCCAGACCGGTATCCGCGCTATAGGTCTTCAACTCACCGTCTGCAAACAGGTCTGCGGGGATTTCCTCCGTCCGATAAATAGCCGTATCGCTGCCCGCCGGATTTCCAATATAGTACTTCACACTTAAGTTTCTCGTTCCCTGTGTGATATTGTTATCCTTTACCTGATAGTATACGCGGTAGGTTCCGGCCGTCTCCTCGTCCACGCCGTTAAACGGAATGCTCACATTCTCAAGATCCGGCGCATTTACGGAACCGTTCTCCACGATCCGCACGGAAGGATTACGGATACCCGCGCTATACGCTGCAACGAACGTATTGATAAACAGCTTTTTCTCATCCAATGTAATGTGATCCACGGAATGACCGACTCCGGTATAAGTAATATTTCCCTTATTATAAATGTAATAATTATTTCTTACATCATTCGGAGAGAAATCATAAATATCATTCCAGTCTCCATCATTTAAGCTTGACATCGCATACCAGCATACCACATCACCCCTGCCGTCTCCGTCCCAGTCGGTCTCAAGATCCAGCTGATAATACTGAGCGTGGGTATCACCTACTTCTATCCGAAGCGGGATGTCATACGGATACTGTGTAATAATACCGCCGTTTACCTGCGTTACCGTATTGGTATCCGCCGCATCAAGCGTATCACGATTCTTATGCGGCATTGTGATCTTTCCATGACTCGCCCAGTCATACATATAAAAGTACTCATTATCCGTCATACTCCATGTAAGTCCCTGCGTCTGCGCCGCCATCATCGTCTGATTCGTTCCCGGCGCATATGCCACGTCACGGCTGTTCCCACCGGGATGAGACGCATACCACTGATACGCAGCACTTGACGCATTGTATGCGCTTGCCTGCGCACTCGGCGTACGGATCGGGCTTCCTTCTTTGTTATTCATCGCCCTTCCCGTTGTCTCGTCATAGTTATACCAATCGACGGATACGCCATATCGATCCATACCGCACAGATCGCGGATACTCATACTAAAGGTCTGACCCAGACCGGCAGCAAATGTAAAATCACTCGGATCGCCGTTGCTTTCCCACCCGGAATAGGTTGTATCATGTGTAAAGAGCATACTCTTTCCCATATCGGCATAGCGCAGGAGCGCCTCCACCGCCGCCTGGGAAGGAATGGAAGGAACCATATCACAAAAGCCGATAATGACCATATCATATTGATAAAAATTCAGATAATCATTTCGTCCGTCCGGACCGGTCAGCTTTCCATCCACGCCGCCATTGTCATACTGCGCTTCATATCCGCTCTCTCCCGGTCTTAAGAAGCTATGCGCAAAATCCCAATAATAGATCGAGTCAAAATCAATCTCAAAATCCGGCAGATTTGTCAACAGCTCATACCACTCCTCATCGAAATTACCGTTCCCGCTCCATGCGTTTGTTAAATCCGTCTGTAATTCCAAATCCATCGGATTACCATATAAGGTTGGCGTGATCTGCAACACATGAATGATCTTCTTGCCCGTAAGCGGATTGACTTCATCGCTGTAGCCCGGCTGCACCGCCGCTGCCGTTAAGCCCGTCACCGAATCATGGATATGCTCATTTCCATTCTGCGTTACCATCAGCTTCCAGCCGATACAGCCGACATACCCATCCGGTAATTCTCTGCGCACCCGATAAGGCACATTCATCTGCAGCTGGTATCTGCCGCCCTCTCTCTCCAGCACAGCACCTGTCTGCGCATTGATGACGGTAATGTCATCAAGCTCCTCTGTCGCTGTATTATAAATACCGTCGCTGTTCGAATCAAGGAATAGCTGCACATGATAGCGTGTTGTCAGCGGCGCGATCGCGCTCAGGTTTCCTATAATAAACTCATAATTCAGATAATATCTTCCGTCCGCCTCCTTTTGCAGCAACGAACGGGTATCCTCATCAATTCGGGTTACAGCGTGCGAGTAGTTCCGCGTATAGCTTTCCTTCTGACCGTTCCATTTGTTTGTCACGGTGCCTGTTGTCCCGCTAACCGCACACTCCTCATAGCCATACTGCGTCGGCATCGCGTACAGATTCAGCGTCACCTTCTGCTGATTCAACGCTTCCACAAAGGCCTCCGTATCCCTCAAATCTCCGTTTCCATAATCCTCCACGATCAGATTCGAATACTTCGGCACATCGCTGCCATCCGTTTTCCGCTCAAAACAGCTTCTCACAAACTGATAGACATAGGAGGAGGTGTCCATAATACCGCAGTAGCTCTGAGCCCCAGTCTTATACTTGACGTCAGAACTGTTGAGGATCTGCCTGCCGTTTTCATCCGTCGTCATAAAATCTGAAGACAGAATGACCAGACTGCCGCCGTTGAGATAATCAATCAATTCTTCCACCTGCGTAGCCAAAATATCATTTCCGGAGCTGCGGTAGCCATAATCCGCTTCGTTGACAAGATGCCCGTAATAATTACCAAACGCATATCTCATCTTATCCCCAACATGGGTATACAGCATGCCGTTCATATTCGCATCATAATAAGTCGTATAGGTAGCAGCCTCCACATATTCCTTCTTATACCAGCCGCGCGATTCTATCCTCTGCGTCTCATTTTCGCTGACCTTACAATCCATCCCCCATACTTGATTGTTCCACAACCACCCGGATGTCTCGGCGCTCCCGTTGTCATACCATGGCGCATCCGGTCCGTTCGGTTTATCATTCGATGTAGCCTCTACTTCATTATATTGCTTCAAAAATTCACACCAAGAAGAAACTCTGTGATCATAGCAATAAACATGTTCTCCATCCTGCTCCCACCGCGAGAAGTTCCCAATCCAGTTGGGGTACGGATTATCCGACGGCACCCAACTACCGTCAACGCGTATTTCCCATCTGCTATCCGAGTCCACCCATCTCCATTGCGTGCCGTTAAGCCAGAGCTGATCCCAATTATTAACAGGATAATCCCCACCGGGACTGCCAACCCTGATCCGCTTCGTCTCTCCCGAATCCTCAAGCTTATACCATTTCCCGTCATGGTAAGTAAAGCGCTGGCTCGAATCCCACGGAAGCGTGAACGAAGAAATGGTACCATCATAGGCATCCATCGGCACCCACTTAAAGCCTGCCACCACATCCGCCGTATGCAAAATACCGTCATTGGAGCCGATATAGATGACATCATACTCCTCATAAATGTCCAAAATCTTTCCGCAGAACTCCGAGGTCGTCATGCCGTCGATTGTAATCGCATCCGGATCCGCCTCTAGCTTATCGAGGAAATCGGGCGCCCAATCTTCTGCAAACTTCTTCTTTCTTGCCATCTCTCCCTCGGAAGTCGGATTGTCAAGCTCATCATAATAATAGGTGTAATCCCTGCAAGGCTCCAATTCCAATACCCGGATTTTATCCTTATAAATGATCGGATCATAATCCCGATAGTTTAGGATATATGCAACCGCCGTCGCAGGCATGACATATTCGTCAAGTGACGCCTGCCCACCGTTACGCGCACGCTCATAATTCTCCTTTTGGATTGCCTGATAAACCTCCGCAAAGCCCTCGTCTGTCACACGATCCGTAAAGCGGTTCTCAAAATCCGCGTTCGCCAGCATTGCCATACTCTCCGGATTGACCGCAAAACTGTCCGTCGAATAGGTCGATTTTCTAAATTCACTTTCCTGATGACTGACACAATAAACATTGTCATGTACAAAGTTTCCGCCATTCCGGGAGATTGCAAGCACATTGAGCCTCTGCCATTCTACAGAACTGAATGCCTTCTCATAGCTCATGCCGTCTTCACTCAGCGACGCATACGCATCTGCGAGATCCTCCTGACAAAGGATTGCTGCCACTTTCTGTATATTGACATCCACCTGATTATTCCGAACATCATTGTCTAAGATCACCGCCAGGCGCGCACTTCGATCCACATTGCACGCCCTCGCAAGAAGCGCCTTTGCCGTTTCCGTAGGAAAACGTCGATCGGATGAGCATAATTCTATATTTCCCTCGTCATCCACCTGTCTCCATATACCGTCCGTATTCAGATACACCAGATCCGCTTTTTGAATTGCTTCATCCAGCGAGCAGTCAGACCCAAGCGGTCCATAACCAGCCATACGCTTATCGGATCCGTCTGCCAAGTACGTCACGATCTGGATATTGCACTTACCGAACTCGTTCTCCTCCAAGCCCAGTACATAATAGCGGAACCAGTCATTATTATGGATCGTATCATTCACATAAACATACGAGTATCCGTTTCCGGGAACCGCCTGACTTGCATCCGCTGCGGGCTCATAGTCCCACACACCGAAAAGTGTTATGCCGTCCTCTATTGTAAAATCATCATCTTCACCATCAAAAATCCAGTCACCGTCAGCGTTCTTCTGCCCCCACCCTCTAAAGGTATACGTTCCAACCAAGTCACCGTGAGAATCTTTAACATAAATCTCTGTTAGAGACGGATCATTTAGCACAGGCGGATCCTGCCCCTCTGTCCATCCAGTCTCTCCCACAAATTGGGGTATATCACTAAGGGTACCCCCTTCTACCACGTTGCGCACATTAGAAAGCAGAGGATTGTAAACCTCCCCGCCCTCTTTTAGGTCGAGGTAATCGTGACTATCCTCAATGGCTATGTATTTTTGTTGTTCTTTGTCCCATATTCTTACAATCCACTTCCGCTCATAGTTAAACATCTCCTCGTTATCAAAAGCGACACGCAATACGCCGTATACGGTCATATCTCCATCCGGAACAATCTCACCTTCCAGCGTCTCTCCGTCATAGTTCTCCCATCCTACAAACGTACCAACACCAATATAGTTTCCATCGGTATCATAGATGTAATAAACAGCATCCTCATAATCGTCCGGCAGGGTATATGCCGAGCCTTCCGGAACGGATTCCTCTTCCGGAAGCCCGATCTCCTCCGGCTGCCCAAACATATCAAGCGTCTGAAACGGACTTCTTAACACGATATTATCAACAGTCAAGCCGTCCGGCAGACTGCCTTCTTCTTCGGTCAATCGCCATTGATAGGTGACCAGATAGTGTCCGCTCTCACAGTCATAATAGGTCCATGTTCCGGCTAAGGTGATGGTGACAGTCTTCTTACTCTCCACGACCGGAGTGTCTGCATCTTCTGAGTCTTCTCCTGAAATTTCTTCGATTTCTTCGGAAACCTCTTCTGAGACTATTTTCCAGCCTTCAAACACATAAGTACCGATCTTAACTCCGTCCTCATCGGTGACCTCGATCGGGTCAAAATTGGGGTTCGTGATCTCTTCTCTATCCTTTACATTTTCATTTTCCGGTAATTCCGGCTCCTCAAAGATTCCTATCTCATGATCAAACTCTTCTTCCCATTGATACGTTACGATATATTCAACTTCGTCTTCACCGTCTACGCTGTCTTCATCTGTTTCGCCATCTTCGTCAACTTTGCCATCTTCACCGTCTTCGTCAACTTCACCGTCTTCGTTTTCAGCATCTTCGCCGTCTTCGTTTTCAGCATTCTCATCATCGCCATCGGTGTTCTCGCTGCCGTCAGTGCTCTCCTGACCCAAAGCATCGTCATCCGTGTTCTCATTATTTGAACCGCTCTCGTCAGCGGTGTTCTCATCCTGATCCGGTGTTGTGACCGGTGTATCGCCCGTATTCGACGCAGGCTCACTGCTCTGGTCTGAACCCGACGTATGCGTGTCGTTTTCCTGCGTCTGTGGCTGACCGGACTCCGCACTCGACGTAACTGCTGGAATCGCCCCGTCGATGATCTTCTCCGCTGCCGGACTTGGCGACGGAGTCCCAGTACCACTGCCATCTAATATAGTCCCTACGCCTGCATTCTCAATGGATGCCACCAGCACGCTGTTATTTTCATCAAGCTCCACATAAATGACTGCGGAAGCAATATCCGTTCCCGCATTTTCAGCTTCGTCACTCGACGTTGTCACCGACTCCGTCGAACCCTCACTGTCCGACTGGGATGTAATATCTTCCGGCACTGCAGCATCATTTGACCGTACCGCATTGTCCGGCTGTCCTGCACGATTTTCTTCCTGTGCCGCATCATTGTCAATCGTTTCGCTATTCGGATCCGCCACATTGCCCGATTCTGTCGTAGCCGTCGGCGTTATATCATTGTTGGGCTGCTCCGGTGTCGGAACGACCTCCGGCTCTTCCGTTGGATCATCATTGCCGTCTGACGGCATCTCATCTTCAATTCCATCTTCAACATCCGGCTCTGCCGGTGCCGAATCCTCCAGCGATGCCTCCTCCGTCACCCTGATTCCATACATGGCACCCACACTGCTGTCGCGCGCGTCCACAGACATGACGGAAACGCTCTGCATCATCGCTCTCGCATCTTTCGGGTCTCCTACATAGAACCGGAAATACTGAAGGTCAGCATCAGGATCAATCACATATCCACCATATGCCTCTTGATTTAATGGCTCACCGTTCTCCTTCAACGCAAACGCATAAGAATTTATGATATAATCCTTCGCAGCTCCCCGCAGCTCCGCAATCGTCATGCCCCGCATGCTATTATACTCGTCTGTCGAACAACAGTAATACGCTATATTACCCTCTTCATCACTTGCATCGATCGGCACATAATAACCGCTGAGTTCCGCATAAGTATCTTCCTGTTGACGAAATCCAGCCTGATCCAAAATATCTTCATCACCGCCACGTTCGGAATACCGGGTCTCCAAAACCTCATAGCGCAGCGGATAGGAACTCCAATCATCCGTATCGCCCATCGTGAGCAGACCTCTGCCGAGCAGATCATCGAGCAGATCATCCATCTTTCCTTCTTCCCGCTTTGCCTGTTCCACATCATAGGGTTCCAAGCCTCCGAAAAGATAGCCCATGGAAGACTCACTAAAATCATCCACGACCTCAACGATGGTCAGCTGCTGATTATTGGCAAGTATGCTTTTCAGACCGCTGAAGGTTTCCCTTGCTAACAGCCTCTCATCAATATGCAGCACGGTAGTTGCCGCAACCACCACTGCCAATACAACTGATATTCCCTTCATCCAAATTTGATTTTTCTTTTTCATCGCTATCTCCCCTTTCAAGGAAACCCTCTGACTGATTTTCTATACCGATATGTCGTCTATTCATCCGACATCTTTCTATCTTCTGTCAAATCTATTCTTTATTCGATCGGCATTTTGATTAATTTGTCACATTCACTCTGACCGTACTGTTTACCGTCGCACTATCGACCAGACTGACCGTTACCGCAAGCTCCTGCGCACCCAAATTGCTTCCCGCCACGATCACCAGCTCCGAACCGGTACAATACATAAATGTTCCCACCTGACCTGATACAGAAGGCGTACTGGATACGGAAAGCTCCATCCCCGTATTTTCCAATCCATCCAAAGTATAGGGAATCCTGGCAATCGTACCGGGCGACACCGTATAGCCTTCTGTCTGTTCAAACGATATGGAAACCTTCGGCAGTGTGATCGTCTGTGTGAGTGCCTCGGATGCAGTTCCGCCCACCGGAGTCGCTTTCACGGTAATCGTATAATCCTGAGTAAAATCAACATCCTGTGCCGTCGTAACAACACCGGTCGCCGGATCAATGCTCACTTTGCTTCCCAGTCCGCCGTCATTCACGATGGACCATACGACACTCCGCCCTTCTCCGCTTGCGTACAGTGCAAACTGTCCGCCGCGCTTTAGCTTGTAATCTCCTGTCGCCGATGTAATATGCGGTCCCCCCGTACCTGCCTCGCCAATCGTTACACTGCAAGCCCCGGTCACAGGAGACGCATCCCCCGCCGTCACACGCGCGGTCGCACGCACGGTAACGACCGTTCCCGGCTCTACGCCGGAACCAATGGAGAGCATTCCCTCACCGCTGACGGAAATTCCCGCCACAGCAGGCTCCACTGACCACAGTACCTCACGCGCCTCTGTATTTAAATTTAATCCGATCACCTGCGCCGTAAAATAACATTTGCCCCCCGCCGGCGGCGTCGTGTCCCCCGTCGTTACAAGTACACTCTCAATCATCGGGATAACAACGCTCGTCTGCCCGTAAATGTCAGTTCCCACAGCGGTTGCCGTCACGGTAACGATCGCTGCGCTCTCATCTGCAGCCACCGTCAAAACCCCGGCATCACTGATGGTCGTTCCCGGCGAAACCGCGCCGTTCACTTTCCATGTGACACTCTGTGACGCAGCAGCGCTGCCCCCGCTCTTCACCAATGCATGGAACTCCACCGACGAACCTCTGTTGACGGCAGGCGCTAACGGTGATATTTGAACCTCCGTCACCGTTTCTCCCCGCTCTACTTCTTCATCGCGATAAATCTCATTTAGGTCATTTGATTCAAGCACGTTATTGCGCAGAGAAATATTTTGGATTGTCTCATAGTTCACATTCCCCTTATTCACTTTTATTTTGATCGTGACAATCCTCTGCTTCTCCTCAATATGGGAGGAATCGGGTGAAAAACCGACAACCCCTTCTCCCATGAGATGCCAGCTCCCGAAGCCGCCCTTCTCCGCATCGGACAAATCCTCTACGCTGCCGTCCGCCACGTTTTTCTCTAAATAATAGACCTTGGATTCTGCTCTGTCCCATGCAATATAATATGCAAGGGAATTATTGAATACCTTAATGTATGCATCCGCAGAAAAACCGCTCACATCGGTAACCGTAGCATCGGGATCAGAACTTTCCTCAGCATACACAGAGTACTCCGCGTCCACGATCAGGTTATTGAGCTGGCTTTCCAATAACTGCGCTTCCGTCTGCGCATCCACGCTTTCACTCGTTTTGGTATACATCTTCGAGGCGTTCAGCACCACTTGAAGCGCTGTAAACAGCACGATAGACATGATCGCTATTGCAATAATGAGCTCAATAAGCGTTAAGCCCTGATTCGCGCAGATTATGAAATTATCGTTTCTTTTCCTATTTTTCTGCTCCAACATCTGTTCCTCGACTTAATTTCTCGATAATGAGAATTTTCCTGTGAGTGGAATTAATTCCAACACATATTCCACGCTGCCCTGTGTAAAAATAATCTTTTTCCAATAGGTGTCCGTTTCCTTTGCGCCGCCTTCGCTGCTCAAAACCTCGTTAAATGTGCCATCCGCTCTGTTAAATGCAACAATGATCTCCGTCGTACCGCCAAGCGTCACCGTGCTGTCGGACGCTTCCGTACCACGTCTTCCCTTTACGGCGGTAACCGTCACTTTCGAATTACCTATTCGTTCCGTCGTCCGAACCTCCTCCGGCGTGCCGCGACCCGTCACGCTGTCTACATAAATAGAACCGTTTGATTCGGCATAAATACGGATATACACATCATAGAGCGCCGCTCCTTTGGACTTACTCATTGCGGCAACTTTCGTCTGGGAAAGCGCTGCCTGCGTCTTTGTCGCGCATTCCTTTGCATATTTGCCGCTCATGATCCCAAACATGTTATATGCGCCTGCTCCTATGACGGAAATGATGGCAATGACAACGATCAGTTCCACCAAGGAGAACCCTCTTTCATCTCTCATAGACCGCCATTCCTTCCTAATCTTTCTTCCAATTACGATAAACGACCAATTCATCTGTCGCTACCACATCGCTATCCTCCGCTCCCGGAGACGGCGCCGGAGCCGGTCCCCCCGTAATGGATTTGCCCTCCCAAAAGCACTCCAGCAGCCGTCCGCTGTCTGCCTGTAATGCAAGGCTGACCGCATCCGGATCCGGTTCCACTACCGCACTGTTTGTCACAAAAATCTGACCGCCTGAAAGGATCATTCCTTTATAATTTACACTGACTTTCACATCCCCCGTCGCAATGACCGCCTTGATCGCAGAATCCGCAGGAATCGTGTAGGTGCTTCCACCCTCATTGTCAATCAGCAGCACTTTCTGTCCGCCTGCCGCAATGACTTCCTTCTCGTCCTCGCCGCCCATATACTCACGCAGCTTATCCACATCCACGATGTTCGGGAACACGGTTACCCTGTCGAGCTGATCCTGCGTCAGCGCCGCATAATTCGTCGTCAGATTCGTATTCAGCGCCTTGTTCGTATTGGAATAACGCTCATATTCCGCTAAGAGTGCAAGAACATCCTCCGGCGTCGCCGAGGTGCTTGCAGGCTGAAGAATGAATTTTCCTGCTTCGTCATCATAATAAACCGCATTTCCGGCAAGATTTAATTTTTCAAAGGACGCAGGAACCCGATATTCCGCCAGATAATTATGCAGATAGCTGTTCATCCATGACTCGTTTTGACTGTAGTAGTCACTAAAAAACGCATTGGCCTGTGCCGCTGAGTTAAATGTCAAATAATAATAGACCCACGCATTATTTCCGGTACCCGCAGCCTGATAAAACACTCTCTGCCAACCTGCGCCGTAATCCTGCAGTGTCATCGACATCGCATCAAGCCCCGCCTTCGACAGATCGACCTCCAGACCCCCCTCTGCCGCAAGGTCTGCCTGATACTCCTGATATTGTGTCAAACTGATCGGATTTGCGCCAAGAACACATTCTCCGTTGATATATCCGATACACTCAGGCGGCACAAGATAGGCAAGCTGATTACTCTTTATGGAAAGAGACTCTCCCATGCGCACATCCTGATTCACCGATGTATCATAGACGGTTCCGTCCTCTGCAACGATATCCCTCGGATCATCCTTCACACCGTCGCCGTCCGCATCCGTCGTCCCGATATAAGCCTGCCCTGCAAGCCCAAGCTCCGCCAAACCGGAGATATCCAGCTTGATCCCCGCTCCATTGATCAGAATAGAGCTGCTGTTCTTTGGTCCGCGCGCCGTTGTTGACACGCTCTGATAACCGTATCCGAAATAGCTTCCTGACAACATGATATTGCCGTTTTTTCCGTTGACGGTCAGATCATCCTGCACATAGGTCTCACCCGACAGCTCCAATATACCGGAGTCGATCACGATCCCGTCCGCCCATAGGGAGGCATTCCCGTCCGTCGCAAATCCCGCCTCGCTTCCCGAAGCGCCCTGCACCTCTATATTCCCTCCGGTCACGACCAAAAACGCCCCGCCGGCTTCTGCAGCTTCAAATTTTGCATGACTGCTCCTCACGAAAATCCCGTCCGATCCGCCATACACGCTGCCACGCACCGTATAGGTACCGCCTACCGGCACATAATGACCATCCGTCATGGTATCCGTCGTGCCGAGATACAGTTTTTTATCAGCGATCAGCGAATAGGAAAGTACGCCCGGGAGATTATTCTGCTCCTCAAACGTCATATTCGGAATCCTTAATACAATATCCGTCGTGATGACCGCCACATAACCCTTACTGTCGGTGTAAGTCAGTCGCAATCCTTTAATCCCTAAACCGTCCGCATAATCGACCAGCGACTTGCCTCCTTCCGGCACAAGCTCCAGCTTTGCCGTAGAGCCATCCGAAAACACAGCTTCACCCCCTGTCTCCGTGTAGCTCTTGGATAAATAAGAAAACAGCATCACCGGGTCTAAATTGTCATCCCTGTCCGGATCAAATTTTTCTTTTAAATGATTAATATAACGCACTTGGAAATTGGCGGTTCGCATCACCTCACCCGCGCCGTCACCAGAACCGTAATTCTGCATAACATATAAATACGCATCCGTATAGGCATTGGAAACCTCTAATTCCAATCCGGCTTTAATCTCCTCCATGACAGCCTCCGCGGTATAAAAATTGTCCGTGGAATGCAGCTCCGTCGTTTTGATCGTATAATTAATATAGGTGGTATAGAGAATGATGGAGGCCAGCACGCAAAGCAAAAACATCGCCATGACCACTACGACCAATGTAGAACCCCTGTTGTCCTTATATAATTGTCTGTTTTTAAACCTGCTCCTGCCCTTTTCTGACATGATGCACCTCCAAACCGCAGGAATCCAGCGCATGATGCGCTTTCTATGAAATAAATCGTTCAGAATCCCCGTAGTCGTACCTTTATTTATTGATTCGATAATGCAGTCACACGCGGCTTGGTGCTGCCGTCAAAATCCTCTGCATAAGCCCCCGCCTCATATACCTCAATCGTCACGGAAAACATGCGGAACCGCTTTTCTGTATGTACCGCAGAACCACCGATATACAAAGCCTGCGCCAATGCGGTATCCGTCGCTCTTCCCGTCTGGCTTTTCATTGCTCCGTCCTCCGCGCCGCGATAGCGATAGAGATAAGACACCGGCGCATCGCTGATCGCCGAATCCAAAGCTAAATTTGTTCCGTAATTGTTATAAATCTTAATATAGGAACCCTGATCTTCCTCTGCCCACTGCCCTTCTTCCACCGTGATCTGCGGCGCATAGTGCGCCTCACGCACCGCAAGATCGGACCATGTCGGACAGCTCTGCTTGATCAGATACAGTTCAAACTCCACATTATCCGTATTAATGATCTCAATCTTATCCTGCCCCGTGCCGAAGCCCGCCGCATAATTCGGCTCATAACACAGATAGACGCTCCTCAAAGCGTCCTCACCTTCAAAGCGCTGTGCGCCGCACGGCTCTAATACGGTCGGCTCTGACTCTGTGTTCCGCCAATACCCGACTTCCATGCTCACAACAACACCCTGATCTTCACCCGTGCCTTCTTTCGTCACCGTAATCCGCAGCTTACGATTCACCTGATCATGAATGGTATCATAATCTAATCCAAAGTGGCTTCGCAGCGACCCCTCCGCCAACACATAGAGGTAATCCTTTGCACTGTTATAGCCGGACATGGCAACGAGCTCATAATCATTGACCTTGCGATCATCCGATTCATTCTCCCGTTCATAAACCGAAGGGTCGATCGTCACCCTCACATCAAACTGATAAACGTCCTCGCCTACTCCTTCCAACACATAAACGGCTTTTCCGTCAGCTCCGACGCTGCCGTGACGCTGCGACACATTCTGGCAGATGAGGAACTCCCCGTCCGGCACTTCTTCAAACTGCCTGATCACATCATCATATGAAAACGCATTGATGCCCTCCATCGTATTTTCGGCAACCGCTGTCGCACTCGCCTGCTTTCTCGCTTTTGCGTTCGTCTGGGCAGCCGACACATATACGCGGCAGAGCGGCACGGCTATGATCGCCAAAATGAACATGGCGATCAGCACCTCCAAAAGGGTGAAACCTTTCTGATCTTTATGAAGTTGTCTGACCCGTGTCCTTACACCCATGTTTCTTCCCGTCCTTATACCGGCTTTCCTGTTTTATGCCGAAGCTAACTTTACTCCTCCGGCACTTCGTCCTCCGCCTCTTCTCCCAAACTATCGTCTTCCGGCACCGTTACCGGCTCTTCCTCCTGGATGACCGCTCCGAAAATACAATCCACGCCGTATCCGACAACACCGGTTCGCGGCAACTCGTATTTTCTGCCCGTTCCGCTCATGGAATAGTAATTGATCGTCATGTTTCCCGACAGGCTTCCGGTCGAATTGTTATAAGACAAACTGATCTCATCAATGCTGAGCAGATTGTCTTCTTCCCTGATCAACTTTACAAGCTCCTTAAATTGATCATAGGTACAGGTAAAATTATTAGTGGACGCCGACCTGCCAAGCATAAATCCGTCCGTACTAAAAATCTGCTCCTGATTTACGGTCGAATTCGCGGCAATCGCACCGGTAAGATCCTGTAAGTCCGCAAGAATGTTTTCCTTTGCCCCAAGCGGAATATCCATGTTCTCCGTAACCGGTGTCCCGACATAGGAAAAATAACAGCCAACCTGATTTTCCAGCTTCACCGCATACATGATCTCATCCTCAGTCAAAACATAGGACGGAAACATTTCCACGATCACCTCGCATAAGCCTTTCATCATCTCCGTATCCGCAATGTAGCTGTTCTGTTTGAGCTGAAGCTGCTGAAGCGTATCAATCTCACCTCGAAGCTGTCCGTTTTCCGTTTCCAAAACTTGGGTCTTCTCATTTAATTTCTGTACTCCGTAAAAGTATGTCAGCGCGATGATGATGACACCGAGCACCATGATCAGCACGTTCACCTGTTGTTTCGTTACCTTCATGCCGTTTTCTCCTTTTTTACCCGCCGTCGTTAATCACTGAGCGCAGAATCCAAATCCTCGCCGCTGTCCGCGCTTTCTGCACCGGAGCTTCCCTCTTCCGGCGCGCCGCCGTCCGTGTTTCCTACCGCATCACGGATACCGACGCCTGTATCGTCCCCTGCATTGTCTTCTTCAGCCGATCCGAGCCACGCACCCAAACCGGAAAATTCGCCTTGTACGCTGAACGTCACGCCCTGCGTTGTTGTGTTTTCCGTTAAGTCAAAATCATGATATTTCTCTACCGTATCTCCGATGACCTGACCGCCGACTATCATTTCAAGTGTCCCGTCACCGTCCACATCCACGAATATAGCCTCCCTGCCATCATTAATACCATTGACACTTAAGGCCGCAATGCTCGAAAACGTGCGGAGCTGCTCGATGCACTCCGCCGCTTCCTCTTTCGTCGCAACGGTCACAGCCATGGTAAAGCCCGTCGCATTGACATGCAGCGTACTGATATAAAACGCATGCGGCATCTTCCGTTCCATCTCTTCAATGAATTCTACAACAAACTGCGTTACAAGCTGTGTCTGCCCATATGCTGCAAACATATATTCATAAGCCTGCTTTGTCGTCGTATATTCTAAATAATCCGATACATACAGCTGAGCCAGCGACTGTACCTCCGCACGTCGGCGCGAATTTTCTTCCGCCGCCTCACTATATGGCATATAAGCGACCACAAACCACGCAATGGAAATGATCAGACAGAGGATCAGCACCGATACCGCTAACAGCGGCGTCAATGTCACTTTTTCCTTTTCCTTCTTTTCCGCATTCTTAGACGGAAGAAAACCAAGCGGTGCCACAGCCGCACCGAGACATGCGATATACCCGCCGAATCCGGTCTCACGGAATGCCTTTGCGAGATTAAAGCCCTCCGCCTTCGTCAGTACCACGATCCGCATACCGAGTTCATTCGTTAAAAGCTTGCTGAGCCCGCTGAAATCACCGCCTAATCCTGTCAGATACGTTTTATCGATCTGCTTGCCGTAATTGCGGGAATTGTAAAAATCGATCACGCGCGCGATACCGCTGACGAGCGCCTCTAAGGCTCCTGTCACCTGCTGTCTGGCAGAAGCAAACTGCTCGCCCTCGTCTAACTCGCCTTCGTCCTCTTCCACATCCACAAAATCCGCCCTTGCCCGCAGCGTACGGTTGACACAGGTCTTTCTTCTCAGCAGTTCTACTGCCTCCTTGTAATCCGCCACCTCATATGCTCTGGTTCTGATCAGTGTTTCGACTGCCTCATCCACACCATAGGGAATGCTTCTCTGTAAAACAAGCTGTCCCTCCTCCAAAACCGTAATGATGGAGGAGCGCTCATCCACTTTGACCACCATTTGTATGCCGCTGCCGCATTCTTTTTTGATAACCTGATAGATACTGTTTCCACTGTAGTCCAGGGCGACAAGCGTCAGTCCGCACCGTTCCGCCAATGTATAGTAACCCTCAAGAAGCGCCTGCGGCGCTGCGAATACCATCACCTTGCGCTGCATCTTATCCTTTTCTTCGCCAACCATGCCAAGCAGGGTATAGGAAATTTCATACCGGCTGAGGTCTACCGGAAAATAATCGGAAGCATTTGCGCGGACAAGCGTCTCCACTTTATTCTCCTTGACATTTGGTAGAATGACCTCACGGCTTGCGATCTTAGAGGACGTGATCGTAAACACAACCTGTTTTGTTTTCATCCTTCTTGCCATGAGCGCGTCATTAATGATCGCAACCAGATCGCCCGTCACATTCAGCTCACCGTCATTCAATACCCCGCTTGGCGTCTGAAGATTTACGCAACGATAGATCTTGGGACTCTTCGCCTTAAAATCGGTCTCCATGATCTTGATCAGTGAATAGCCGATTTCCACGCTTAGCACCTTTGCCATCTGTATGTTTCCCCCTTCAACTGAATTTTTCTGTCGTATGCAAAGCTATGAATTGCAATCCATGCAATTGCAGTCCCTGCAATCCGCAGCTTCATACACGCTTTCAACACAGTCGTTATACAAAATGTAAATAATAGCCTTTTCTGAACTTTCCGTTGTTCACAACCTATAAATACGCAAAAAAACCACAGCGAAAACCACCCGTAGTTGCCTGCATTTGATGTCTATTCACTTATACGCAGTATTCGCGGCATCCTACTTCTTTTCGTCGCAGCGACAACTCACGAGCAAAGCTTTATGTACCACGAAATCAATGTCTCACCCCACAGCAGCGCGATCCAAATCCCCGCCGCAAGATAAGGTCCCATTGCCAGCACATGATCCGCCTTTACTACTTTCATGCGCGTCAAATGGATCACCGAACCTATCATGCATCCGAGTACAAAGCCGAGCAGGATCTTTTGCCAGCCAAGCAATAAACCGCAGACCGCCATCAGCTTAATATCACCGCCGCCGATCGCCCTTCCCTTTGAGAGAAGATAAAGTATGTAGAGAAAGACACTGACAGCAAGGAAGCCGATCCCCCAGTCCAGCCAGTCACCAAAATGAAGTACCAGATGAATCAGCCCCAGTGCCAGTATAAAAAGATTGATCCCAAAAGGAATCTCATAGGTCCTAAAATCGATTATGCTCAGCACCAAAAGCGCTGAGGTCAGGAGACAGTAGAGTAACGAATCTACATTCACTCCATTCACATAAAAGACCACTACATACAAGACTCCGTTCAGAGCCTCAATCAGAGGATACTGGACGGATAGCTTCTGCTTACATTTGCGGCACTTCCCTCCCAAAGCAACAAAGCTTACAAGCGGAATCAGATCATACCACTTCAGCTGATACCCGCAGCCCATGCAATGCGAACGTATTTTTACAATATTCTCTTTTGCCGGAATCCGATAAATGCAGACGTTACAAAAGCTGCCGATCACGATTCCGTATAAAATCACGACGCCAAGCAGGATGGTCGGTGTTGTCATAGGTTTTCTTCTGCCTTCTTTAAGCAAATGTATCGGTAATTACTACGTTCCAGACAGGTTCGCGCGTAGGGTGCACTCCCATCTGTCATAGAAGAATACCCCACCCTACAGGATTCCGCTGTGAAATCCTGTAGGGAAGAGCAGTTCACTGCTTACGGGGTAGGTGTTGTAGTGCTCTTTCCGGTGATGGATGTACCGCTGTCATCCACCGGGGCGCTGGTAGTAGCATTCGCAGTTACCGTCGCCGTAACCGACTCTCCTGAATACGAGAACGTAATTACAACATCTGTCACAGGAGTAGTGGTACCTGCTACCAGCCATTTTGAGGATTTCAGTTTCATATCAGAAGTATTGAGACCGAAATTGGACAGTGCCGTTCCTAAATTCGTACCGGTATCCTCAGTAACCGTTGCACCGCTCGTCGTAAGCGTAATCTTTGCACCCTCTACGTTGGTCGTGCTCTCCGGATCCGCATAATCCAGCTGTACCGTTCTGATGATCTGATCTACGGTATCTCTGTCCGCGGACTTCTTGGAACGCTCTACGAACTTTAAGTACTGCGGTGCCAACAAGCCGATGAGGATTGCCATGATGGCAATAACGATAATCAGCTCGACAAGGGAGAAGCCCTTGTCATTCATTCTCTTCTTTTCCATATTTTTTCTCTCCTTTTTTGATTGGTTTCTAGGAGTCTCCCCCCTATTATTTAAGCAGCCTGCCCCTACTTGCAGACTGATTAAACCAAATATGTACTGTCTTCGGGTCTATTGACCGTCTGCTTTACGCTGCGGGAACACCCAAGCAAATTGCCCAAGCAATTTGCTTGGGCAATTCGTCACACCCTCGCAACCTTTTGTTGCTTTTCATTATACACCCTTTACACGAATATGCCAATATTTTTGAAAATTTTTATATTTTTTATGTGAATTTTGTATCATTTCACAATTTTTGTCGCCTATAATTGGTAAAAAAGACTGTTGCGGCAGAGCGCATTACAGAATCTTCATCCTGATTACGCAAGCTTCTTTTTTATATCCCGAACATCCGTTTCCAATACACCAACCCTGATTGCCGTCATTTCCATCTCCTTTCCGGCTTTCATCGCATCCTGTAGATTTCTCACTAAGTTCAAATGACCTTCCGCAATCCTTTGTATATTGGGGCGAATCTCATTCTCGATGGTCAAGTTGATTCCGATCACATTCCGGTCTAGTTTGTTCACGCGCTGGTCAAGTTTGATCACGTGCTGGTCTAGTTTCTGAACATGGTCTTTCAATCCTTCTACATTCGTTTCTAATCTTTCTACCCTGTTCCCCAATTCTCCTACTTCCACTTCTAATTTTCCTACTTTGTTCCCCAATCCTCCTACTTCCACTTCCAACTTTCCTACCCTGTTGTCCAATTTTACTACTTCACTTTTTAATTCTCCCACTTCATATTTCAAATCCCCTACTTCATATTTCAATCCCTCTACTTCACACTTCAATTCCCCTATTTCACTTTTCATGTCCCCTATTTCACTTTTCATGTCCCCCATTTCACTTTTCA